>JAJPHR010000084.1 GCA_021325145.1 Verrucomicrobiota bacterium
AGTTTTGGACGCCCAAGGGACTTCGCCATCTGCTCGCCTTGGACGAAGCCCGCCGCAACCATCACTGGAACCAACTCTGGAATTAAGAACAGTGCGTGGATGCGCCCCCTTTCACACGTTTCGACAGATTTTTCTCCCACCAAAAGCGAGGAGAGCTTAGAGTGCGCTACGATGCTATGAAGCAAAGCGTTAGCAATTTGCGTCCCGCGCCGGATCCTTTATTGGTGGAGATCGCTGAGTATGTTGCAGATTACCGAATCACCAGCGACGAGGCGTATCAGACGGCGCGCTATTGCCTGATGGACACCCTGGGCTGCGGGCTTCTGGCGCTGCAGTATCCGGCTTGCACGAAGTTGCTGGGACCAGTGGTAACCGGCACCGTGGTGCCAAACGGCGCGCGCGTGCCGGGAACGCGGTTCGAACTCGACCCAATCGCCGCGGCATTCAATATCGGTTGCGCCATTCGCTGGCTGGATTTTAACGACACCTGGCTGGCTGCCGAATGGGGACATCCATCGGACAATCTCGGCGCGATCCTGGCCGTGGCGGACTTTCTCAGCCGCCGCAATGTGGCCGAGGGGAAAAAGCCACTCACCGTGCGCGACGTGCTGACAGCGATGATCAAGGCGCACGAAATCCAGGGCGTGCTGGCGTTGGAGAACAGTTTTAATCGTGTCGGCCTCGACCACGTGCTGCTCGTTCGGGTGGCTTCGACGGCGCTGGCGACGCAGTTGTTTGGCGGCACCCAGGCACAAATCATCAACGCTGTTTCCAATGCCTGGGTCGACGGTGGAGCGTTGCGCACTTATCGGCAGGCGCCAAACACCGGTTCGCGCAAGTCGTGGGCGGCCGGCGATGCGACGAGTCGGGCTGTCCAGCACGCTTTAATGGCAATCAAAGGGGAAATGGGCTATCCATCCGCGTTGTCGGCGGCGACCTGGGGGTTTTGCGACGTCTTCTTTGGCGGCCAACCGCTTACGCTCGCGCGCCCGCTCGAGTCGTACGTCATGGAGCATGTGCTCTTCAAGATCGCTTTTCCGGCGGAATTTCATGCGCAAACGGCGGTGGAAGCGGCTTTCAAACTGCATCCGCTGGTGAAAGACCGGCTCGAAGAAATCGAGCACATCGCCTTGACGACACACGAGTCGGCGATTCGAATCATCGACAAATCAGGGCCGTTGCACAATCCGGCGGACCGCGACCATTGCCTGCAATATATGGTGGCCATCGGTTTGTTGTTCGGGACTTTAACGGCCGATCATTACGAGGACGCCATCGCGAAAGACCCGCGGGTGGATGCGTTGCGGGCGAAGATGGTGGTCAAGGAAGACAAGCGCTACAGCCGGGAGTACCTGGAGCCGGAGAAGCGTTCGATCGCCAACGCCGTGAAAGTATTCTTCCAGGACGGAAGCGCGACGCCGGCCATTGAGGTGGAGTACCCGCTCGGCCATCGACGCCGTCGGAGCGAAGGAATTCCCTTGTTGGTGAATAAGTTCAAGGCCAACCTGGCGTCCCGTTTGCCCGCTCATCGAGTTGAGAATATCTTGAACGCGTGCAATGATCCGGCGCGATTGGAGACGACGCCGGTGAATGAATTTGTGGACCATTTTGTGATTTAAGACAACCCTTACCTGGAAACGCATGAAAGAAAAATCCCAGAGCACCAACAAAGATTCGGCCCGCCTCGGCGTGGCGGATTTTTTGAACTTTGTGTATGACAGCCAGCCGGAATGGACGTTACTTGCCGTCCAGGCGCCGCTTGAACAGGCCGCCGCGGCATTTGCTGATTTGCGCAAGACCGATCGCTGGATTCACGACGTCCCGATCCGGGAAGCGGCGGATGTTGATGATGTGGATTCGTCCCTGGCCTTCGCGGTCCAGATCCGGGATAACCCATGGACTGTGATTGTCCGCGAGCTGTTCTATGTGACTGAGGCCGGGCTCAAGGAAATTATTCAGGATGCAAAAGCGCTATCGGCCAAGTTCAAGACGAAAGCCATCGCCTTCTCGGGCGAAGACACGTCAGGAGCCATGGAATATGACCTGTTCGAAAGCGGCAAATTACTGGAACGCGCCCAGTGGGAAGAGGGCGGAGAATTCTATGTTTTCAAATCCACCCTCCGTGAGCAGCCCGCGCTGGAGGAAGTCGGGCAGGAGTTTGCCGACGAGGTTTTTCGCGAGCAGGGCATTTACGTGCCCGCTTGCTATCCGAAGTCGGAAGAGGAGGATGCCTGGATTTGCGTCGAAAAGGTTTCGACGAACGCGATTGAGCGCGCTGATGTGATCGGTTTGGAAGGCCCGGAGGCTGAAGACGAGGAGGACGAAGAGGAGGAGGAAGAGGAATGATTCAGCGGCGGGCATCCATGCCGTGCCTCCCCAGCTATTCGTACCGCAACGATTCGATCGGATCCAAATTGGCCGCCTTGTAGGCTGGATACGTTCCGAAAACAATTCCCACCAGCGAACAAATCCCGAGCCCGATCAGCACCCAATCCACCGGGACTACCGGGGACAATTCCATCCAGTGCGCGCAGAGGTTTCCAACGACGATGCCCAACACCACGCCGCACGCGCCACCCACTTCGCACAGCACGACGGCCTCCATGATGAACTGCGTCATGATATTGCGCTTTTTGGCGCCGATGGCGCGGCGAATACCGATTTCCCGCGTGCGTTCGGTCACTGAAACCAGCATGATATTCATGATGCCGATGCCCGCGGCGATGAGCGCGATGGAACTGATCCCGCTGACGCCGATGCGCACGGCAAACGTGAACGAGTTGATTTGCGCGAGCATGGAATCGGCTGAGAAAATTTCGAAATCGTCCTCCTTGCCCGGCTGCACTTTACGCAACGCCCGCAGGATACCTCTCACCTGCTCCACCGTATCATCGTAGCTCGCCGTATCTTTTGCCTGGACGAGGATGCTTATACTTCGCCGCCGGTTCGCGTAACGGTTGAGCCCGGTCGTGATCGGAATGATGGCGAAGTCATCCTGGTTGCCACCGGCCATTGCTCCTTTGGGCTCCAACACACCGACGACCGTGTAATCGATGCCGTTGAATTTGATTCGCTCGTCCAGCGCGGAACCGTAGGGAAACAGGTTGGTGGCGAGTGTGTAGCCGAGCACGCAAACGTCATGCAAACCTTCCACGTCCGAGTCCTGCAAGGCGCGTCCCTCCCCCAGCAGCCAGTTCTGGGCGGGGAAGCTGCCCGGAGTTTCTCCGGTGATGCTTGAGCCGGGCGGGGCTTTGGTGTAACGCGAGCTCATTTCTCCACTCGTAAACCAAAGTTCCAGGCCGATGCTCCGCGCCAACGTGGCTTTGCTCTTCAGTTGCAGGCCCTGTTGATACGTAATGTCCTTGCGCCGCCAGAATTTCTCGAGTCCTTCGCGACCGCCAAAGTAAACGCCCGGCCATTTCTGCACGATGAACGTCTGCCCGCCCAACTGGCCGACGTCCGATTCAATGCGCGATTGCATGGCGCGCATCGCCGTCATGACCACGATGATGGAAAAGACGCCGACCAACACGCCCAGCAACGTTAGTGCGGAACGCAGCTTGTGCGCCGCCAGTGCGCCCATAGCCATGCGGAAGCTCTCCCGCAATTCGGCGATGAAGACGCTCAGGGAACGCCGGCGCGCTGATTTGGTGCTATTCATTCCTCAGGGCATCGACGGGGTTCATTCTCGCGGCACGCCAGGCGGGAAAAAATCCGGAGGCCAGGCCGGTCAAAAGCGATACCAGCAGCGCCAATCCGACAACCGGCAACGACATGCTTACCGGCAACACGCGCGCGATCAGAAAGGTGAATAAATACGCGATCAGCATGCCAATAAGTCCGCCCAGCAGGCAAATGGTCGCCGCCTCACTCAGGAACTGGATCAGAATGGTGCGACGTTTTGCGCCGATTGCTTTACGCACTCCGATTTCGCGCGTCCGTTCCGCGACGGACACAAACATGATGTTCATGATGCCAATGCCGCCCACGAACAGCGACAACCCCGTGATCACCAGGCCAACCGCGGCGATGGTTCCGGCCACGCTATGGAACATCTTGATGAACATATCCTGTTGGTTGATGGCAAAATCGTCGTCGTCGCCGGGCGCCAACTGGCGGACCTTGCGCATCACGCCGCGCAACTCCTCTTTCGCATCTTCCAGCTCCTCCAACCGGGCCACCTTCACCTGGATTTCAAAATCCGGGTCGCGCATGTAGCCGATCAGGAATTGCTGGATGGGAATGATTACTTCGTTGTCCAGGCTTTGCATCCCCAGAAAGCTCCCTTGCTTTTCAAGCACGCCAATGACTTCCAATGTGCGTGGGCCAATCTTGATCTGCTTGCCCAGTGCCGCTTCATTCTGGAACAGGTTCGTCGCGACGTCCTGCCCAATGACGCACACCGGCCGGCCGCCGGACGCTTCGGCTTCGGTTATGAACCGGCCCTGCCCCATCGTGAAACCGCTCGTGTAAATGAACTGATCCGTGGTTCCAAAGATCTGCACCATGCTGGAACTGCGGTTCTTGTAGCGAACCGACTGCCCCATGCCCACCACCGGCGCTACCGCGCGCGCCAGGGTCAATTCCCTTTCCACCCGCTTGACTTGTTCCATCGTGATGGGACGCCGTTTCATCTGTTTCAGCCACTCCGCCTCGGTGTGAATGAACCAGGCGTGCCGGTCCATGAACAACATGTCGGCTCCGATAATCGAGATGCTCTTGCGAAAGGCCTCGTTCATGCCATTGATGGCCGTGCCCATCAAAGTGACGGTGACAATCCCGATCACAATGCCCAGCGTGGTGAGAATGGAACGGAGTTTATTAGCGCGAATCGCGTCCCAGGCAATCGCCAGGCCTTCTTTCAGTTCGACGAAAAAATTCATCGCCTGAGTTTCTTACGCCACGGTGGTTGCGGGTTCATTCTCCCTCCCCTGCATCAGGCATTCGTCGCTTGCGATCAGGCCGTCGCGGATGCGAATGATCCGGCGCGCATGCTTGGCGACGTCCTCTTCGTGGGTGACCACAAAGATGGTGTTTCCTTTGCGTGAAAGCGCTTCCAACAAGGCCATGATTTCCTCACCGGTGCGGGAGTCCAGGTTGCCGGTCGGTTCGTCCGCGAGGATAATGGACGGGCTGTTGACCAGGGCCCGGGCAATCGCCACCCGCTGGCGCTGGCCGCCGGACATTTCATTCGGCTTGTGATGAATGCGGTCGCCAAGGCCAACGCTCTTCAGCGCAGCCAGGGCCACATCCCGGCGTTCTTCAGCATCCATGCCGGAGTAGATCAGCGGGAGTTCAACATTGCGAAGGGCATTGGAGCGCGGCAGCAGGTTAAAGGTTTGGAAAACAAACCCGATCTCCTTGTTCCGAATTTCCGCCAACTGGTTGTCATCCATCTCGCTGACATTCGTTCCGTTGAGCTCGTAAAGCCCGGACGTGGGTGTATCGAGGCAGCCGAGGAGGTTCATCAAGGTGGATTTGCCGGAGCCCGAAGGCCCCATGATGGCCACATATTCGCCGCGCTGAATCTCAAGCGACACATCCCGCAGCGCATGGATCGTTTCCGTCCCCATCTGGTAACGGCGCGAAATGTTTTGCAAGCGGATTAAAGACATTGAGGATGGAAGATCGAAGATTGAGGGTCGCGGGGAAAGTGGATTCGGAGAGTTATGGCTGCAATCATGACCGTTTGGTTGATGTGGCGCAGAAATCGCATGAGCGTTCAATCATTTTGTTCAGCATGGCACCGATGTGCTGCCATGGGGCATCGAGTTCGACAAATTGCTTATCGCTGACATAGGCGCAATCCAGAGCGTGATCCAGCCAAGCCTGAGTTTCCATGGCTTCTCCCATCGCCTCGTTGAGCTTGTTCGTGAAGGCTGCTTCATATTGCCGACGCGCCCAGCCCTCAGCGAGGATTGCAGACACTGCACGAGAGGAATTCCGGATCTGCGAAGTCAGCGCGTATTTCTCTTCAGCCGGAAAGGCTCGGCTAATTCTGAAGATCACGCGGGCTTGTTCCCGTGCCAAGTTGTAAACCTTCAAATCGCGAAAACTTGTAATTAGCGCCATACAATCTTTCCCTGCAATCCTCCATTCTCCATCATCAATCCTCTATTTCTTTTCCTCGCCTTTGTCGCCGGCGGCGATTTTTCCGACGACGATTTTCTTACCGTCTTCCAGTTCGCGGTTGATGGCTTTATACCCTCCGGAAATGACTTCCTGGCCGGCGTCCAGGCCCTCGAGGATTTCCGTGTAATTGTCGTCGCTGATGCCGCGTTTAACGGGCACCATTTTGGCGTGGTCCCCGTTCGCGATGAAAACGACTTCGATGGGTTTGGGCGCTTCGCCGGGTTTGCGCTTGTCGGTTGAGTTGAGCGAGTTGGTATCACCGGCGAGCGGAGGAACCGCGCCGGCCACTTGCACGACGTTGGTATCGGTGAGGTTGGTTTGGCCGGGCTTGGCGGGAGTCTCCTTGGGCAGCCGGGTTGTCACGCTCTGAATGGGAACGGTGAGCACGTTGGTGCGGTAACGTGTTTCTATCTCGGCGGTGACGGACATGCCCGGGCGGAACGCCTCCTTTTCCTGGATGCGAATTTTGACCTGGAACTTGGTTGCCTCCGTTGAGCTGGAACTGCTGCTGCTGGAGGCACTGGCACTCGCCCCAGTCGTTCCCGAGTTGTTCGCGGAGTTGGCAACTTCTGTCACCACGCCATTGAATTTTCTATCCTTGAACGCATCCACCTCGAGGCGGGCCACCTGGCCGGTATTGACGAGGACAACATCAATTTCACCAATATCGACGCGCGTCTCCATCTCATTCAAATCCGCCACGGTCATGATTTCGGTCCCAGCCATCATGGCCGTGCCGACCACCCGCTCGCCTTTTTCCGAGTTCAACTTGGTGACGGTGCCGTCGATGGGGGAATAAATCGTGGTCTTGGAGAGATCCGCCTCCGCAGTTTGCAAGGCTGCGTAAGCCACCGCCACTTGCTGGGTCGCGCCGGCCAGAGTGGCCCTGGCGACATCGAAGGTGGTCTTGACCGTGAGGTAATCCGAGTCCGACACGAGTTTGTGTTTGGACAATTCGTCGTAACGCTTCAGTTCGAGGTTTGCCTTTTCGAGGTTGGATTCGGCGGTGGTCCGATTGGCCAGTGAATATTTGTAATTGGCGTCCGCCGAATTCCGGCTGGCGATGTAATTGTCCGGCTTGATCTTGACCAGCAAGTCGCCTTTCTTGACGCATTGGCCTTCCTTGACCGGCAAATCGATGATTTCGCCGCTCACCTCCGGGCTGATGTTGACCTGGAGCACCGGCTGGATTTTGCCGTTGGCCACCACCAATTCGGTCAGGTTGCGCCGGGCGACCTTTTCCTTTTGGATGGTAATGGCGTGTTCCTGTCTTTTGATGACGGCCACCACCGCCAGGAGCGCTACCACGATGCCAAGAATGAGGAAGACAACGAACTTTCTTCGTCTTTTAATTTTGGGGTTTGCCATTGCTTGTTTTAATGACCGATCTGGCCTGATTTTGTTTCAAAATAATTTCCCGCCGCCCCCGTTGAGATTCACCAATCGGCGGCTGAATCGCAAGGACAATCCAATCGCCCGGGAACCGTTACCGTCCGTTATGTCTTAGCTTGCCTGGTCCTTCGCCGGCCCGCGTTTGAAAAGCGCAGCACCCAGCGCGCCTCCGATCAAACCGGATATGGCTGAGACAACCACCGTGGCACAGAGCCCGATTAGCAATTGCGAGAGCGTCACGCCCTTTTGTTTTTGCGCTTCCATTGCCTCCCTGGCTTTGTCCACAAACTGAGGCCCAAAATGGCTGTAGATCTTCAGCATCAGAGCCTCAACTTGCTTCATGTTAAGCTGGTAGCCGAAAATCAATTGCCAGGCCACCGCCACCGCCCAGGCCGCCATGGCCCCGAGAAGCACCGTCAAGATGCCCAGTTTGATCGCTTCGCCGGAAGTGAGCGTCAGCCGGTTCCACTTGGTGAACAGATGAACGGCCAGCAAAGCGCCCGCAATGTGGGGCAGGCAACAGCAACCCAAAAGGCTCACGTAAGGGACGACGGACATCACAAAAATGAGCGCCGCGCCGATCAGCATCGGCTTGAAATCATCCGGCTCTTCGAGGGGTGCTGGCGGTGGGTTGGTGGAGGGATCAGTGGGGTCCACGTTAGTTCCTTCGGTTTGGATCAATGCTTTCAGAGCAGGAAAAGCTTAGGCCGAAGCAGGCGACTCGTTTCGTATGTGCGTTGGCGGCTGTATTCATGGTACCTCTTGTAACCGGCGCGAAAAAAGGAGCAAGTGTCTTTTTGGCACAAAAAGCGGCCCGAGTCCACGAAATACCAATTGGCTCGCGTTTCCTCGCTTGGGTAAAACCGATTTCATGTGCGTGAAGCATATCGAGCAATTGTTACCGGCATGTTACGGGAACATCCTTTTGATGTTACCGCCGGGACCGGGGCTCGGCGAAGTTCCTGGAACACGCTGTCGGGCTTTGTCACGGGCCAAGCTTGCTTCAATTGGGTGCCCTCGCGCCATTACACTCTGCGGGGGTTGTTTGTAATGGGGGGAACGTTCGCCCTAACCCTCTCGGAACAGCGTCGGCAGCTTACTGAATCTTCAACAACTCCGCCTGCGTCCAGCCCTCTTCGCGTTGGGCGGTTTCGGTGCGGATGCTCTTGACCATTCCGGGGGCGACGGGTGAGGCGGTGTGTTCCCAGGCGCGCCGGATATATGTCAAGACGCTTGCCAATTGTTCGTCATTGAACGCGGAGGCGAACGCAGGCATTTCAAGGTTATACGTGCGCCCTTTAACCTCTATGCGTCCGTGCGCGCCTTGAAGAGCGATGCGCACCAGGCGCGGTGCGGGGCCGACCACCCATTCGGAATCGACGAGCGGCGGCGCGAGGCCTTCCTGGCCGAGGCCGTGCGGCTGATGGCATTGGGCGCAAGTGGCTTCGAAGAGGGTCTTGCCCTGGTCAAAAAGCGCTTGTTGCTCCGCAGCCAGGGGAATTACCGGCGGTTCGGGCACGTAACCCGGCTGCCCGGGCCAGGTGATGAGGTCATTAATTTTCTCGATCCGCGCGCGCACCTGGGCGTCGCCCGATTGCCCCAACGCGTCCAGCCCGGCGGGCTTCGCGGGCATGCGCAGGACTTTGGGCCGCACGACCACCTGCCGGCTTTTGGTCTGGGACGGCGCGTTGCCGGAAATGCCGTCCAGCAGGGCCAGCCGCTGCCAGGCTGTGTCGCGGCCCTGGGCGGCGGCCAATTCCAACAGACGTTCAACACGCTTCGGCTTGTGCCCCGCGAAGACGCATCGAGCCAGACCGGTCACGAATTCCGCGCGATCTGGCCGCACTGTGCGCCATTCCTTGTCCGCCAGTAATTTTTCGAGAAATTCCAACTCGCGCACCACTAGGCCGCTGAGCAAGGCGTCGCGCATCAACGGAGTATCGACGGAAGATTTCGCAAGGACCAGCATCCCCTGCTCTGCCGTGGGATCGGTTATCTGACCCAAAGTGAAAGCGAGTTGCAGCCGGACATCGGCGGCACGGTCGCTCTCCGCCATGGCCAGGAATCGTGGCAGAAATTCCGACTTCGCTTCCGTTTTCAGAAATGGTTCGGCAAGACGGATCGCGGTGGCCCGCACTTTCGGGTGCGCGGCGGTGAGATTTGCGAGCAGAGTCGGTTGGTCGAGGGCGCCCATGCCCTCGAGCGTCCAGAGCGCGTGGATGCGCCCGAGGTCGTTCGTGTCGCTGACGGCTTTGGCGCGAAGGGCCGGGTACACCGCGGCATTGTCGTGTTCGATGAGCAGGCGTTGCGCGGTGTCCCGCCACCAACCGTTGGGATGCGACAAATAACCGACCAACTCAGCGGAAGGAGCTTTGGCCAGCCGCGGCGCGAGGCCCAGCGGCGTGGCTTCGGGGACAACCCGGTAAATGCGTCCTTGATTCAACGGCGTCTCGAGATTGCGCGATTCGATTTGCTTGCGCAGGTAGCTCGTCACGTAAACGCGGTGCTGCACGATGCCACGATACATGTCCACGACGTAAAGCGCCCCGTCCGGCCCGTTGGCCAGGTTGACCGGGCGAAACCGTTCATCGGTGGAGGCCAGGAACTCCGACTTGTCATAGGCGCGCCGGGCGGTGATGACGCCGTCCTTTTCAGTGAGGAGGTCGCGCTTGACCAAATTGCCGGCGGGCTCGCACACGAAGGCGTTGCCGTGGAATTCGGCGGGGAACTTATCTCCACGATAAATCACCGGGGCGCAGGCGGCGGTAAAAGTTGCGAGCGTGCCGTCCGCGCGCAATTGCCCGGGAGTGTAGCCGCGATTCACGCCGGGGTTGACGCGAATCGGCCACGTGGATTGGTCCTTGATGACCTGCCAATTAAGGCCCATGGGATCGCGGAGGTTTGGATTGCGCAGGAGATAAGCGCTCGGCACGAGATCGCAGCGAAGTTGGTCCTGATTGGAGTTGAAGAACAATCGGCCAAAATCGTCCTGCGAGATGCCCCATTGTCCGCGAAAGGTCGTTCCCTCGCGCCGCCAATCGTCCTCCAGGCTGCGGAAGCGGAAGGTGTAATTGGCGCTGTAGATCCAATTGTCGAGCGCCCAGAGCAGACCGTTGGCGGTGTGTTCCGGGCTGAGCCGGCTGCCGTAATCTTTCGCCACTTCGACCTTCTCGTCGGCTTTGCCATCGCCATCGGTGTCGCGCATGAACCAGAGCTTGGGCGGTTCGGCGACCAGCGCGCCACCGCGCACCAGGCAAATGGCGCGCGGCAAAACCAGGCCGTCGGCGAAAACGGTGCGTTTGTCCATGCGCCCGTCGCCATCGGTATCCTCCAGCACGGCGATGCGGCCAATCGGTTGATCCTCACCTTTGCCATCGACGTTGGGCATGAAACCGCACATCTCGACCACCCAAAGACGCCCATCCGGATCGAACGCAATGGCGACAGGCGCTTCGACCAAGGGTTCGCTGGCGACTAATTCAATGCGGAAGCCGGGCGCTACCTTGAAGGTTTTCAAGGCTTGGTCCGGCGACAGGGCCGGAGCGGATGGCACGGGGAATGTGGGCTGTTTTTGGAGTTCGCCGGGATGATCGCCCTGCTGGGCGCGGGCCAGCGGGACGATCGATAATGCAACCAGGATACAGACGATTCTCAATAGCATCAGTTTTTTAAGCATGCGGCAGATTTCTGCCAGACGCCATGGCAAATGCGGGGGTTACAGAAGGTAAACACCAAGCACCAAGCGCCAAGGACCAGAAAAGCTCCAAATCTCAAGAGGAAAATGTGGAATGCGGGGGTGCGGGGCGCACTCACAAAACCTTCCGCGTGGGTTTTGTGGGCCGCTCGGGAACTTGAATAGACGCGTGAATTACTCGTTCTTCGAACACCCTGGCCCCCTCCAGGGTGTCCCGGAGGGACATCTCGAGAATAGCCCGGCGTTTCAACGCCGGGTAAGTTACCGGTAGGTAAGTCCCGAAGGGACGGCTGAGATTCAATCCCACAAATAACGTTCGTCGTATTGAAGGCGATG
>JAJPHR010000004.1 GCA_021325145.1 Verrucomicrobiota bacterium
GCGGTGGACATCGTCGTCACCAGCGCAGGTTTCGTCGAGCATGCTCTGCTCGCCACGGCGACGCCTGAGCATTTCGACAAGACCTTCAACATCAATGCTCGCGGTGTATTCTTCACCGTGCAGAAGGCGCTGCCGCTGTTGCGGAAGGGTGGCTCGGTGGTGCTGGTGTCGTCGGGCCTTCATTTGAAAGGCTTTCCGGCGCACAGCACCTACTCCGCCACCAAGGCCGCGCTGCGGTCGTTTGCTCGGACTTGGGCTGCGGAACTGAAAGAACGCAACATTCGTGTAAACAACCTGAGCCCCGGCGCGATTGACACGCCGATCATTGATGGCCAGTTCACCTCGAAGGAACAGGCAGACGGCGCTCGCGCCATGTTCGCGCAGATGACGCCACTGGGCCGCATTGGCCGCCCGGAGGAAATGGCGAACGCCATCTTCTTCCTCGCTTCCGACGAGAGCAGTTTCACGACTGGCGCTGACCTCGTCGCTGACGGGGGAGTCACGCAACTCTGAACTGATTCAAACGACTCGGGCTGCTCCCACACGCAGCCCGGGAAACCGATATGAGTAATCGCTGATTACTCCGCTGGTACACTGAAACTACTCTTGCACTACTCGCTTAACGGGCTTCAAGCGGACCCCGAATGACTTTGGTTTGGCCCCGCTCACTCCCTTTGAAATCTTTCGCAAGAATTCGCAAAACTTTTCACCAGCGGGCGTGACATCGCCGTTCGTCGCCCGAGCGATGCCGACCGCAATCACTTCCTTAGAGCCGGCAATCGGGCGATAAACCAGCCTCCTTCCGCTGACGATTTCAAAAACCGGGATTGTTAGCGCGATGCCGCGTCCCGTCTCAACCGCAGTAATGAGGGAACTGGCGCTGTCGCATTCCACAGCAATCCGAGGCTTCACGCCCAAAGGAAGAAAAATGCGCTCAACAAAAGGAAAATAGTCCGGGTAATCTTTGCGGGCGAAGCCCACGATTGGCTCAGCTCCGACTTTTTCTAGTGGAATGGCTTTGAACCGGGCCAGCGGATGCGTTCGAGCCAGCGCCACGGACAATGGGTAACTATGCAAGACTTCAAACTCGATGCCCTCGATTTGCAAATTCATGGTTCCAGGCGTAATCGCCAACTCCAGCGTGCCGCTCTTAAGTCCCTCAGCCAATTCGCGCTGCGATGCATCGTGGAGCAGGACGTTGACCTGCGGAAACGCCTTCTGAAAGGCGGCCAGCGCTGGCGGCAATAATTCAACCGTCGGCGATGGTGAATAGCCGATATGCAACTCGCCGAATTGTCCCCGAGCCAGAGCCCGGACTTGTTCCACAGATTCATCGGCCAATTTTAAGAGGTGACGGGTTTTCTCCAAAAAAAGTTTCCCCTCCGCTGTAAGTGAAATGCCACGCGGACTGCGCTTGAGCAGGTCCACGCCGATCTCGTCCTCCAAGTCCTGGATTCTCCGGCTCAGGGCCGGCTGCGCGATGCGTAGTTGAGCTGACGCTTTGGTGAAGCTAAAGAGTTCGCCCACCGCCAGAAAATATCGCAGATGCCGAAGTTCCATCGTGATTCATTATGCCAAAAAGGCATGGCTGCGCAAGTATTATGGTATTGGGCGGATTCAAGCATGTGGCGGAACATAGGGTTAGATGATCAACAAGATCACGGCTACGCAATAACCGGAAAAAATAATTATGAGAGCGATACGAATTCATCAGTACGGCGGACCCGAGGTCCTGGCGCAAGTGGAAATGCAGCGTCCAACTCCGGGTCCGAACGAAGTGCTCATCAAGGTCAAGGCCGCTTCGGTCAACCCGATTGACTGGAAATTACGGGCTGGCCACATGAAGGATGTTTTTCCCCTCACCTTTCCCACGACGCTTGGGTTGGATGTTTCAGGAACGATTGAAGAGGTTGGCCCCGGCGCGGCTCGATTCAAGCGGGGCGACGAAGTGTATGTCAGCCTGGAAGCGGGATCTGGCGGCGGGTACGCGGAATATGTCGTGGCCAAGGAAACGATCGTTGCCGAGAAACCGAGCACATTAGATCACGTGCAGGCGGCATCCGTGCCGGTGGTGGGTCTGACCGCATGGCAGGCGTTATTTGAAGTGGCACAGTTACGGGCGGATCAAAAGGTGTTGATCCACGCCGCAGCCGGAGGTGTTGGTATTTTTGCCGTTCAGTTCGCGAAAGCGAAAGGCGCCTACGTCATTGGAACCGCTTCGTCCAGGAACCAGGCGTTTCTGGGCGACTTGGGAGTGGATAAAGCGATTGATTACCAAAAAACGCGTTTTGAAGACGTGGTTCATGATGCGGACGTTGTCCTGGATACGATTGGCGGCGACACCCAGGAGCGTTCGTTCAAAGCGCTGAAGAAAGGCGGCGTATTGGTGTCGATTGTTCAGCCGCCTTCGCAAGAACTGGCCGCGAAATACGGAGTCCGCGCGCTGTTCTATGGCAGCCATCCCAGTTCATCCGATCTGACCGAAATCGCCAGGTTGATCGACTCCGGGAATGTAAAGACAGTGGTTGAAACGGTCCTTCCCTTGGCGGAAGCCCGGCGCGCTCACAAATTGAGTGAAAGCGGTCATGCGCGCGGCAAGATTGTCTTGAAAGCCGCATGATCTGGATTTTTTCGGACAACACAAAACAATAAACAGGAGAATACATATGAAAATCGCAACTATCATCGCTCGCAGTTTGCTTGGACTCATCTTCGTCGTGTTCGGCTCGAATATGTTCCTGAATTTCATTCACATGCCACCGCCACCGGAAGGTCCGGCGCGTGATTTCATGACGGCGCTGTTTGTCAGTCACTACCTCTATATCGTCGGCGCAGTGCAAGTCGTGGGCGGCGTCCTATTGCTCCTCGGACGCAAGGTGCCGCTGGGGTTGACTCTCCTTGGGCCGGTAATCGTGAACATCGTCTGCTTTCACGCTTCGATGGCGCCACCCGGCTTGCCGATGGCAATTATCGTTTCGGTTTTGGCGCTTTTCTTGTTATGGAATTATCGCAAGAACTTTGCCGGCATCCTGGTTGACGCCCCCGCGCAATTGGATTCAGACAGTCAACAAATCACAGCCAGAACCGTGAACGCGAAAGGATGAATATGAAAACAGGTAATACAGCGAATGAAACTAAGCTCGGTGGAGAGTTCACGTTCACCGGCACGTCATTGACGGTCCAACGGATGGGCTACGGCGCGATGCAACTCGCCGGCCCTGGCGTTTATGGACCACCCAAGGACCCAGACGCTGCCGTCGCCGTCCTTCGCGAGGCGGTCACGGCGGGCGTGAACCACATTGACACAGCTGACTTCTACGGCCCGCACGTTACCAACCAGATCATCAAGAAAGCTCTGCACCCGTATCCCTCGGGACTCGTGATTGTAACCAAGCTCGGTGCCCGCCGTCCGGCTGACGGGTCATGGCAGCCAGCCATGTCGCCCCAGGACTTGACCGAAGGCGTCCATGATAATCTCCGCAACCTGGGCCTCGATGCGCTCGACATCGTTAACCTCCGCGCATTGGGCGCCGTTCACGGCCCGGCAGAAGGATCCATCGCCA
>JAJPHR010000024.1 GCA_021325145.1 Verrucomicrobiota bacterium
CAAGTCGGTTTGTCCGATGGTGTAACGGTAGCACAAGGCCCTTTGGAGGCTTTTGTCATGGTTCGAATCCATGTCGGACAGCCACTTCTCCAACCGACCAAGCATTGGGTATTCACACTTCCTGGGTGGCACGGGCGACCCGACCCGCTCTTTTTGATCGCCGGAAAAGACGCGCCCTTTTCGTTGGGCTACGCCGTGGCGCGGCCGTTCGGCTTTCGTAGGCTACAAATGTAATATTCGACGGAATCAATCATTTGCTTGCGGCGGCTTTTTTGCCTGCTTGCCGATTTTCGCCGGCGCGGAAGCATCGGGCAGGGGTGCTTCCTCGCTGCCAGGCACGTCGATGGTTGGAGGTGAATCATCCATGCCGTCCAAAAGGCTGGAACAACTCGCGCACATGTTCGGATTGCGCGACAGCGCATTGTCCCTTTGTGACATGGGTTCACCGCAGCAGATACAGACCCTTGGATTCACACCACCCGCCAGCAAATCAAATGCGAAAAATGATTTCAAGCAAAAGATGTCTTGCGGCTGAGAAAAAACGTCGTCCCATGGTTTCCGGAAGCAATAAAAATCGACTTCCGGTTCACGGTTGGTGTGGTCTATCGTCGAACTGCGGGACAAAGGTTCGGCGGTAGGGCGCGTCATTCCGTGCGCGCCGACGACGGGCAGAGCGCCGACCGCCCTACCGGGATAGTTCTTAGCTCTGCAAGTTGTCTCTGGATTTGTAGATTGACCTTGTCGTAGCGGAGGCGCATTTTGTTTACAATCAGTGACACGCAGTTATGCAAGCGAAGCATATTGTTTTTATATTGGCCGGAGTGTTGGCAATCGTCATCGCCGGATTTGTTTTTTTCAGCCCCAGCGGTTCCGGTAAGGTGGATGGCCCGAAAATCATCGCCGCAGCGCACCGGTACACCGGCGAGTTGAGGTCGAAGGGGGCTCCAGTGCCTCCGTCGGTCCAGTTGGAGGAATTGATCGGCAAGGGTTTCCTCAAGCGCGAGGACGTCAGCGGCTTTAATGGCATCGAAGTGTCGGTCTATTTGACTGCTGATACGAATCAACCGGGCATCCCGGTGTTGATGCGCGCCCACATGCCGGACGGACACGACGTAGTGGTGTTGGGCGATGGCACAGTCCAGACACGCTGACATAAATTTAGCTTCGACGGTGGCGGCCTTTGGAAAGTCGAGGTTCAGTTTGGGGTTTACACCCCATGTTCAGACCGTGCGGTCTTCGATAGAGTTTGACCCGTAATGATGGTCAGTTAGGTCCGGCGGCCCTGAGTGGGGCCGCTGTTTTTTTGGAGTTGATGCCTTTACAGCCTGCAAGGTTTTCTCGTTTGCACAATGACTCCGTTATAGCGGTGCGTTCTTGGGCGGGGTGCGCCCGTCCTCGGGCACTGCAATGTGCAAAGGTTTAGAGGTTCCAGTTACCTCGAGTGCTTCGCGTCCTTCGTGGCTTGCTGCGCCCGGGGACGGGCGCACTCCTGCACCGGCAATTTCCATCCAAAGCTGGGGATATTACCAGTTTCATCAAAGGCACTTGCAGTCCGCTCGTTCCCCGTTACATTTCCGAGTTTGCGGCGAACCTAAACTGACTATGACGGAAGGCGATTCGATTGGCGGCAGACCCTGGACAATGGCCAGGGAACGATGGTTGTTGCTCACGCTGGCGGCCATCCAGTTTACCACCATCGTGGATTTCCTTATCGTCATTCCGCTTGGCCCCCAATACGAACAGGTTTTTCATATCGGCCCCCGGGATTTTGGGTTGGTGGTCGCGGCATATGGAATTGCCGCTGGGGTCACGGGACTGTTGGCCGGTTTCCTGCTGGATCACTTTGACCGGAAGCAGGCGTTGGTATGGCTCTACTTCGGATTCACCCTGGGAACGCTTTTTTGCGCCGTCGCGCCCACGTATCATCTGCTTGTCGCGGCGCGCGTTACGGCGGGAGCCTTTGGCGGCGTTTGTGGCGCGGTGATTCTGGCGATCGTCGGCGACGTCGTTCCCATGCACCGGCGTGGCGCGGCCATGGGTTTGGTCATGTCTTCATTTTCGGTGTCATCAATCGTGGGTGTGCCCGTCGGGTTATATATTGCGAACCACTCGAGTTGGAACGTGCCGTTCTATGCGCTGGGGGCGCTCAGTGGATTGGTCGCCATCGTGGCGGCGTGCATCACTCCGCCGCTCCGCAGCCACATGCGCCACGCGACCGAGGAGCATCCCTTTGAACGGACGCTGGCGGTGATGCTGCATCCCGACCATCAAAAGGCTTTTGTGCTCATGGCGGCCCTGACTTTTGCCAGCTTCTGCATCTTTCCCTACATGCCCGATTACATGGTGCTGAACGTCGGCTTGACGAAGGAACAATTGCCTTTGGTTTATGTGTGTGGCGGGCTTTGCACGGTCTTTAGCATGAACTGGGTTGGGCGCTGGTCCGATCGCTCCGGCAAGCTGCGGGTGTTTACCCTGACATCGTTGTCCACCGCGGTTCCGATTCTGTTGCTGACCAACCTGCCGAGGGTTCCGGTGCCCGTGGCGCTGGGCGTGACGACGTTGCTCATGATCTGCATGTCGAGTCGGATGGTCCCGGCCATGGCCATGATGACCGGCGCGGTTGAGGCCCGGTATCGCGGCGGCTTTATGAGCATCAACTCCGCCGTGCAAATGTTCTCCATGGGTTTGGCCTCGTATGTCAGCGGCAGGATCATCGGTGAAACGCCGGACCATCAACTCACCCACTATCCCATCAACGGGCTGTTCTCCGTGGCTTGCGCTTACACCTGCATTTACCTGGCCCGGTTCCTGAAGCCGGTTCCGGAAAAGGGAATGGCCGACGCGCCCGTCATGGCTGAATCAATGTGAGCGGACGCTTCAGGTTCCAAACAGAAGCACGGGCAATCCCGCTTAGTTTGTGCAATAATGAGCCGCCAACAACCGAAGCGAATCCAAAACTATGAATGAAACAACTGAAACGACCTTGACGACCAATCGAACGACCGTCCTGCCTTCCGAACACGCGGAGTTGATGCAGCAACATTTGCGCGACGAAAACCTGCCCGAGGCCGTCATGCCGACCTATCGCGTCAACCAGGTCTTGAAGGGACAAAAGGCGCTGGTTACCGGAGCCAACTCCGGCATCGGCCAGGCGGTCGCGCTGGCTTTGGCCCATGCGGGCGCGGACGTAGTGGTCAATTACGTGTCCCGCCCCGAAGCAGCGGAGGCGGTTGTGAAAGCGGCCTCCCAGAGCGGCGCAAACGTTTATGCGCACCAGGCCGATGTGCGCAAGGAAGACCAGGTGCAGGGCATGTTCAAGAAAATGATCCAGGAATTCGGCACCATTGATATCCTGGTCAACAATGCCGGGCTGCAAAAGGACGCGCCGTTTGACCAGATGTCACTCGCCGACTGGCAATTCGTTTTGGACGTGAATCTCACCGGCCAATTTTTGTGCGCGCGGGAGGCGGTCCGCGAATTCAAGCGGCGGGGCATTCGCAAGGAAGTCTCCTGCGCGGCGGGCAAGATCATCTGCATGAGTTCGGTGCACGAGGTGATTCCCTGGGCGGGGCATGTGAACTATGCGGCGAGCAAGGGCGGGATAATGCTGATGATGAAAAGCATCGCGCAGGAAGTTGCCCCGTATCGCATTCGGGTCAACAGCATCGCCCCCGGCGCAATTCGCACACCGATCAACATGGAAGCGTGGGGCACACCCGAGGCGTACCGCCAGTTGATGAAACTCGTCCCGTACAAACGCATCGGTGAACCCGATGACATCGGGCGCGTCGCCGTGTGGCTGGGGTCGGATGATTCGGATTACATCCATGGCGCAACCATCTTCGTGGATGGCGGAATGACACTGTATCCGGGGTTCGAAACGGGCGGCTGAGCGCCAGCCTGGACTGCCTCCAACCTTGGGGCCTATCCTGGTAGAGCGCGTCACTCCGTGCGCGCCGACGGCGGGCAGAGGACTGCCCGGACTGAGCGGCATGGAACGCGCGGCCAAACTCAAGGCCAAGTTACCGCGCTGGCAAGTCTTGATGCATCGAGGCCACGGTAAAGTTTCGCAGCCGGGAATAATTGCCGCGCGGTTTCCAAGGACACCGTTCCGATATCTGGCGTTGTCAAAAAATGCCGGATGCATGCTGCGCTTCATATTTCAGCTTTCTGGGGATTTCCCCATCCCGGAAGTCGGGTTTCACCCCGGTGTTACAAATTGAACACGATAAGGAGAGTAGGGCGTTCAATGCGAGCCGTTGGCCTGACCTACTATTGTGGAACCCGAAGAGCAGGAGAACCAAACAAAAACTGCGCCTCGAAGGCCCGTTTACCGGCGTCCCGCCTTTATCCTTTCCGTGTCCGTGGTGCTGCTCATCCTGGTTATTGGCGGGTTGCTGTATTGGTTGCACTCGCGGCACTACACCTCGACCGACGATGCCTACATTGACGGGCGCATCGTAACCATCGCTCCCCAGGTGTCGGCGCCCGTTCTGGCGCGGCACATTGATGACAATCAACTCGTTCAAAAAGGCGACTTGCTGATCGAGCTTGATCCGACCGATTTCGAGGTCGCCCTCGAACAGGCCCAGGCGCAATTGGAGTCGGCGCAGGGCCGCCTGGGCCAGGCGAAGGCGCAGATTACCTCCGCCCAGGCAGCAGTGACCCAGGCTGCCGCCGAAATCGACGCCGCGCGGGTCGCGCTCGATAATGCGACGCGCGACCTGGAGCGTTACCAAACGGTGGATGAGCGGGCGCGTTCGCGTCAGCAACTCGACAATGCGATTGCCGCACAGAAGAACAGCCAGGCGCAACTCGAACAGGCGCAAGCCCGAAAGGTGTCCGCCGAGGCCAGCGTGAACACCGCGGAGGCTTCAGTCAAAACCGCTGCCGGGGACGAGCGGACCGCGGAGGCGAATGTGAGGCGCGCCCGGATCAATCTGGGCTACTGCCGCATTTACGCCCCCGCCGAAGGGCGCGTGACGCAGCGAACCGTTGAAGCCGGTAATTACGTCCAAACCGGCCAGGCCATGTTCATGCTGGTTTCGCCGGAAGTGTGGGTCACCGCGAACTTCAAGGAAACCCAGCTCACCTACATGCGTCCGGGCCAGTCGGTGACCATCAAAGTGGACGCCTTTCCGGGCCGGAAATTCAATGGGCATGTCGACTCGATCCAGGCGGGTTCCGGCTCGCGCTTCTCGGTTCTGCCGGCCGAAAATGCGACCGGCAATTTTGTGAAGATCGTGCAGCGCGTTCCGGTGAAAATTGTTTTCGATTACGGCGCCAACACCAACGATGTGGGCTTGTTGGGGCTCGGACTTTCAGTGATTCCGAGCGTCAAGGTTCGTTAAACCCGATTCCCATGGCTGATTCAGGAAATAATTACCGACCCAGGGTGAACCCCTGGTTGATCGCCCTCACTGTTTCGCTGGCGACGTTTATGGAAGTCATGGACACGTCCATCGCGAACGTCGCATTGCGTTACATCGCCGGAAGCGTCGCCGCCGACCAGAGCGAATCCACGTGGGTGCTGACGAGCTATCTGGTCAGCAACGCCATCGTGGTCCCGATCAGCGGCTGGCTGTCATCGGTGCTGGGAAGAAAGCGGTTTTACATGACGTGCGTCGCGCTTTTCACCACCACTTCCTTCCTGTGCGGGCTCGCGCCCAGCCTTGGGTTTCTGCTCACCTGCCGCGTGCTGCAAGGCATTGGTGGCGGCGGCCTGGCGCCTTCGGAACAAGCGATTTTGGCGGACACCTTTCCACCGGAAAAACGCGGCCTGGCCTTCGCATTGTATGGCGTCGCGGTGGTCGTGGCGCCGGCGATTGGGCCTTCCCTCGGCGGCTGGATTACGGACCAATACTCGTGGCGTTGGATTTTCTTCATCAACATCCCCGTCGGCATCGCATCGCTGATCCTGACCGGGTTGCTGGTGGAAGATTCGCCCGCCGCAAAAAAGGAACATGAAGAAGCCACCCGCGGCGGCATTCGCGTGGATTACCCCGGGTTCGTCTTTGTCGCGCTGGGGCTGGGTTCCTTGCAGGTGGTCCTCGACAAAGGCCAGGAGGACGATTGGTTCGGGAGCCCTTTCATTGTGGCCTTCACGCTTATGAGCGTGATTGGAATCCTGGGCCTGATTATCTGGGAATTATGGTTTGCGCGCGAACCGATCGTTGACCTGCCGCTATTCCGGAACCGTGGATTTCTCTTCTGCGCCATCATGATGTTCGCGACGCTCTTCGTTCTTCTGTCCACCACCCAGCTTCTTCCCCAGTTCGTCCAGCAACTCCTGGGCTACAATGCGACCAATGCCGGACTCACACTGATGCCCGGAGGATTCGTCATGCTATTGCTCATGCCGGTCGCCGGAGTTCTGGTTCGCAAGACCCAGCCGAAATACCTGATCTGTTTCGGGTTTCTCGTCAGCGGCCTCGCCTTGTATCATCTCACCGGGTTTAACGCACAGGTTTCCTTCAAAAACATCGCGCTGGCTCGAATATTTCAAGCCGTGGGCTTTGCGTTTCTGTTCGTCCCGATTCAAACCCTGGCGTATTCCGACTTGCCTCCGGGAAAATCCAACAATGCCTCCGCGCTTATCAATCTTATGCGCAACCTGGGCGGCAGCGTCGGCATTTCCGTGGCGACCACGCTGCTCGCGCGGCGCGGCCAGATCCACCAAGACCGGCTTGTTTCCAACCTGACGGCCACGTCACAGGCGTTCCAGAATCACTTGCACACACTGACGCAACGCTTCGCCACCCACGGGTCGGGACCGGTCGAAGCCTCCAATCGCGCGCTGGCGGTGATCTACCAGACTGTGCAATCGCAGGCGGCGATGCTGTCGTATCTCGATGTTTTTGTCGTGCTGATGCTGGGTTGCCTGATTGCCGCGGGATTGACGTCACTATTGAAGGACATTGATTTGAGCAAGGCGCAAGCGGCCGCATGAAACCGGGCAGAAAATCGGGCAGGGCGGCTTCGCTGGCGTTGTGGCTGGCCGGAGCGGCGCTGGCGGGCTGCAGTGTCGGACCCAACTATCACCGCCCGGACGTGGAAGTTGGAGCGCACTTCGGTGAACTGAAGACCGGTGCGAGCGGCGGAGCGGAAGCGCCACCAACCAGCGACTGGTGGCGCAGCTTCAAGGACCCGGAATTGGATCATCTGGTTACGGAAGCGTTGAGCGAAAACTACGACCTGCGTCTGGCCGCAACGCGGATTCGCGAAGCGCGTTATCAGCGCAGCATCATCGCCGCCGACTTGTTCCCGAACATTGACGCGGACGCGGGTTACCTGCGCGCCCGTGGCAGCAAGAACGTGATCCTGCCCCTCGGCGGCGGGGTCGGCAGCGGCGATCCGCCGGGCGATCCTCCAGCTCCGGGGAGAGGTTCCGCTTCTTCCTCCGCCAGCACTTCCAGCGGCGCATCGAGCAGCGGCGGACAGGTGGGCGCAAACCCTTTTGCCTCTCCTTTGACGCCGTTTGGCAAGGGCGGCCTGCCAGGTGTGACCGCGAGCTTGTATCAAGTGGGTTTCGACTCGAACTGGGAACTCGACGTTTTCGGAGGGACTCGCCGCCGGTTGGAAGCAGCGGCGGCCGATCTCGGCGCGGCGGTCGAGGGCTGGCGTGACATGACGGTGACCTTGCTCGCGGAAGTGGCCCGGAATTATCTCGAGTTGCGCGGAACCCAGCAGCGGCTCGACATCGCGCGGAAAAACCTTGCCGCGGAAAATGAGACGCTGGCACTGACGCGCTCCCGGGCGCGGGCGGGGCTGACCAGCCAGGCGGACGTGACCCGGGCGGCGGCGGAGGTGGCGCTCACCACCGCCACGATCCCGCCCCTGGAAGCCGCCGCGCGCCGCTCAATCCATTCGCTCTCGACCCTGCTCGCGAAGGAACCCACCGCGCTGAACCGGGAATTGAACGAGGAAAAACCGCTTCCCATCGCGCCGCCGGAAATCCCGGTCGGCCTGCCGTCGGAATTACTCAGGCGGCGTCCGGATATTCGCCGGGCCGAGCGCCAGATGGCGGCGGCGACGGCGCGGGTGGGCAGCGCACAAGCGGACTTGTTCCCGAAATTCGCCTTGACCGGCAGCATCGGGCTCGACTCGACTTCGACGGGCAATTTGTTTGACTGGCAAAGCCATTACTTTCTCGTCAGCCCGACGGTGACGTGGCGGGTTTTCGACGCTGGGCGGATTCTTTCGAACCTCGCCCTGCAAAAGGCAAATCGGCAGGAGAGCCTTCTGCAATATCGCAGCACGATCTTGACGGCGTTGCGGGAAGTGGAGGACGCGCTCGTCGCTTACGCCACGGAACACGAGCATCGCGCGGCGCTCGCCGAAGCCCTCGCGCAGAACCAGGAGTCCTTCGAACTGGTCCGGCAGCAGTATGAGCATGGCCTGGCAAATTTCATTGAAGTGCTCGACGCGCAACGAAACGTGCTGACAGCGGAAGACCAACTCGCGCAATCGGATCAAAGCATCGCCACCGATCTCGTGGCGCTCTACAAGGCGCTCGGTGGCGGGTGGCAGAACCGGAAATGACCAGCGACAGCGCTCCATTTCGGCAGCCCTGTTTTTGCGAGCCGAGCAGGAAGGCGGCCGTGCCCACAATAAGGCCAAAGCCGAGGTTGTGCCCGAGCACGTGATGATAATCAGAAAACCAGGTAAGCGGGCGTTGCGAATGTCGGGTGAGGTTCTCCACTACTATGCCAGCGCCGTCCAGGTCGGGAATAATGCCGGCAATCGTCACCACGGCACGCTCGCGGCGGTTCAAGTCCACGGAGTTCGCAGCAACCCAACTGATTAGGAAATGAGTGATGGGACTCAAACCAGATTTCTTCCGCATATAATAACACTGGAAATCCTGCGGAGTTTCTGTAACCATTAGGGGAGTTCAACGCGTCATTACTTTTGCACCAAAGCGCTCAGCTATGGCCAGGGTCAAACACGTAATCGTAAACGGGAAGGAGTTCGCCATCGATGTGGATGGCGAGCGAACTTTGCTCAGTGTCCTGCGGGATGATCTCGACCTGACCGGGACCAAGTACGGCTGTGGCGAGGGACAATGCGGGGCTTGCACGGTGCTGCTTGACGGCGTCCCGATCCACTCCTGTCGCGCCCGGATGAGCACGGTGTTGCGGCGCAAAGTCACCACGATCGAGGGTTTGGAGACGGACGGACGCCTCCATCCGCTGCAGGAAGCATTTTTAAAGGCGGGCGCAATGCAGTGTGCTTATTGCACCTCGGGCATGATCATGGCCGGAGTGGGGCTCCTGCAAAAGAAGCCGAATCCTTCCGATGAGGACATTCTGGCGGGCATGAAAGGCAACCTCTGCCGTTGCGGGACTTACCAACGAATTTTCGCCGCAATCAAGGACGGCGCAAAGGCTTTGCAAGGAGGCGCCAAATGAGCGATCAGGAAGCGTCTGAACTCATCCTGGAGCCGGAGCGTTACGAACTCTCCGCCGCTGCGCCGTATCGCTTTGACATTGATCGCCGTGAATTTTTTAAAGTGCTCGGCTGCGGCGTGGTCGTCCTGTTCCTGGTGGACGCGGCGCTGGCCCAACAGGAGACCGGCGGTGGACGCAGGCGCGGGGGCGGGGGACAACGGCCAGCCGAAATCAGCGCCTGGTTGCACATTGGCGAAGATGGCACGATTACCGTTTTCACGGGCAAGGTTGAAGTGGGACAAAACATCCGCACCTCGCTGACGCAAGCGGTGGCGGAAGAGTTGCGCGCGCCGGTGGAATCCATCCGCATGGTCATGGCCGACACCGAGTTGACGCCGTACGATGCCGGCACCTTCGGCAGCCGCACCACTCCGGACATGGCGGCGCAACTTCACAAGATCGCGGCCGAAGCCCGCGAGGCGCTGCTCGATTTGGCGGCCGATAGCTTCAAGTGCGAACGTGATTCGCTTACGCTCGCCAACGGAAAGATTTCCCGATCGGGAGCGAATGACTCCATCGCGTTCGGCCAGCTCACCAAGGGACAAAAGCTGGTCAAATCCGTGAACGACAAATCCAGCCCAACCCCGGCCGCGGATTGGAAGATCGCCGGCACGTCGGTGCCCAAGGTGAACGGGCGCGAATTGGTGACCGGCAAGCACCGCTATGCCTCGGACATCAATCGCCCGGGGATGTTGCATGGCAAGGTGCTTCGCCCTTCCGCTTTCGACGCCACACTGGCGTCCGTCGATACCAAGGCCGCCGAAGCCATGCCCGGCGTGACCGTGGTGCATGATGGAGATTTTGTGGGAGTAACCGCTCCCGATGTGTTGACGGCGGAACGCGCCATCGCCGCCATCAAGGCGGAATGGACGGCCAAGCCGCAAGTTTCAAGCGCCGAGTTGTTTGATTATCTGAAGAAGAACACACGCGGGCCGCAACGAACCGGTCGCGCAAATGAGGCCGGTTCGGCGGAAGGCACTCCGGCGGCGGACCAAAAATTGCAGCAGACTTACACGGTCGCCTACATCGCTCACACACCTTTGGAACCACGGGCCGCGGTGGCCGAATGGAAGGACGACAAACTCACGGTTTGGACCGGCACCCAGCGTCCGTTCGGAGTTCGTGGCGATGTGGCGCAGGCTTTTGGCATTCCCGAGGATCGTGTGCATCTGATCGCGCCGGACACTGGTTCAGGCTACGGCGGGAAACACACCACCGCTGCCGCGACCGAAGCCGCCCGTTTGTCCAAGGCCGTTGGCAAACCCGTCAAACTCGTTTGGACAAGGGAGGAGGAATTCACGTGGGGCTACTTCCGGCCTGCCGGCATTATCGAAGTCTCCAGCGGCGTCCGCAGCGACGGAACCATCACGGAATGGGAATTTCACAATTACAATTCCGGGAACTCGGGCGTGCGCAGTCCTTATGACATTCCAGGCCAAAGGTCTGAGTTTCACCCGACTGCCTATCCGCTTAAACAGGGTTCCTATCGCGGCCTGGCGTCCACGGCCAATCATTTTGCGCGGGAAGTCCACATGGACGAACTTGCCCGCGCGGTGAAGATGGATCCGCTCGAGTTCCGGCTCAAGAATTTACGGGATTCCCGCTTGCGGGCAGTTCTGGAAGCCGCCGCGAAGGCCTTCGGCTGGGGTAAAACGAAAGCCGCCGACGGTCACGGGTTTGGCATCGCCGCCGGCACAGAAAAAGGTTCCTACCTCGCGACCTGCGCGGAAGTGGCCGTCGACCGCAAAACCGGAGTTGTCAAAGTGCTTCGGGCTGTGGCCGCTTTCGAGTGCGGGGCGATTGTGAACCCGGACCACCTCAAGAACCAGGTTGAGGGAGCAATGGTCATGGGCCTGGGCGGGGCATTATTTGAAGCCGTGCAATTCGAGAACGGAAAAATCACCAACCCGCGCCTGTCTGATTATCGCGTGCCGCGTTTCACCGACATGCCAGCCATCGAAATAGTGCTTTTGGATCGCAAGGATGTGCCGTCCGCCGGCGCGGGCGAAACCCCAATCATCGGCATCGCACCCGCCGTCGGAAATGCCATTTTCGACGCGACCGGCATCCGGCTCCGATCCATGCCAATGACCCCACAAGAGTTGCTGAAAGCGGGAGCGTAACACCATTTCCCGTTCACAATAGCACTGTTTCCCACATGCTCGTCGCGGTCGCTCCGCGACCCACCTCATTGGACTACAAACAGCAAGACCTCGGGAATCCAAGCCTCAGGCCTTCCAAGGGGTATACAAGTGTAATTAATAGTCCTCACATCCGCGCGGCTTCTATTACCAAAACTGATGACTAAAATTAAACTGGCCTAATTCGTGAAATATTTCACAAACTTTCTTGCCGAGCGGGGTGGAAGGGACATATTTTCATCGCGGACGATTAGAGATGTTCCGTGACGCTGGCGGGTGCGGCCTGATTAAGACCGGAACCGGCAGAGAAAAATTCCCGAAAAAACGGTTGACGCAGGACTGGCGATGACAAGAATCACAGTTTTCGCGTCGATGGCGCACGACGTGCCGTTAAGACCTCAACCTATTTTGCGGTTGGCTGAACAAAAATTGTAGATGTCAGATATTTTTCCCAAGTGGACGAATCGGCTGCCGGTGATGATCATCGTCGGCGCTTTGCTCACAGGCACGGGGGTGACGGCTGGCTGCTGGTATTATTTCACCAATAAATACACCAACGTCGGCTACATGCCCGTCCAGCCGGTCGCCTTTTCGCATGCCATTCATGCGGACCAATTGGGAGTGGATTGCCGTTATTGCCACAACGCGGTGGAAAAGTCGTGGTACTCGAACATCCCCGCCAGTTCCGTCTGCATGAATTGCCACAACCAGGTGCTGGCGCAGGATCCCAAGCTGGCGTTGGTGCGGGAAAGCGCGCAAACCGGCAAGCCCATCCCCTGGGTCCAGATTCACAAGCTTCCTGATTACGTTTATTTCAACCATTCCGTCCATGTGAACCGGGGTGTTAGCTGCGTGGAATGTCATGGGCAGATCAACAAGATGGACGAAGTTTCCCAGGCCAAGCCGCTGAGCATGTCCTTCTGTCTGGATTGCCATCGTGACCCGGCGGCGCATCTTCGTCCGCCAGACAAAATTACGGACTTGGATTGGAAACCGGAAAGCCCCGAGAAGCAGCGAGCGGATGGGACGAAGTTCGTGCATGATTGGAAGGTTGAGTCCCTGCAAAATTGCTCCGCTTGTCATCGATGAAAACCATTCCTCCACCCTGTCCAGTGCCGGAAACCGGCCCCAAATATTGGCGCAGTTTGGATCAACTGGCCGAGACGCCGGAGTTCCGGCAATGGGCGGAGCGCGAGTTTCCCGCGGGCGCGAGCGAATTGACCGACCCATTCACGCGCCGCACCTTCGTCAAATTGATGTCGGCCTCGTTTCTCCTGGCGGGATTCGGGCTGAGCGGTTGCCGGAAGCCCGAGGAGAAGATTTATCCATTCTCCAAAATGCCGGAGAATTACGTCCACGGTCAGCCCAAATACTTCGCCACGGCAAGGCCGACTCGAAACAGCGCGGTGCCGCTGCTGGCCAAATCGAGCGACGGGCGCCCAACCAAGCTGGAGGGCAATCCCGGCCATCCCGATAGCAATGGCAGCACGGACGCCTTTACCCAGGCGTCGATCCTCAACCTGTATGACCCCGACCGCGCGATTCGGTTCGCGCAGAACGGAAACACGGTGGATGCTGAGACCGCGCTGGTTGCCTTGCAAAAGATTGCGAGCGAAGCAAAGGACGGCACGGGCCTGTGCATCCTGGCGGAGCAGAGCAGTTCGCCTTCGCGCGCGCGCTTGCAGGCGGCCTTGAAGGACAAGCTGCCGCAGTCAAAATGGTTTGTTCATGAGCCGGTCGACTTCGACATTCATCGGGAGGCGGCAACCCGGGCGTTCGGCCAGTCGGTGACGCCGTATTTCAAGCTGGACGAAGCGAGTGTCATTGTCTCCCTCGATTGCGATTTCATCGGTTCGGAGGAAGACGCGTATATCAACATCCGCCGGTTTGCCAAAGGACGAAAGCTGGAGCGGCCAGATTCCTCCATGAGCCGCCTCTACTCGGTCGAGCCCCTGATGACGCTGACGGGCATGAACGCGGACCATCGGCTGCGTATCCCGGCGAGCGGAGTTATCGCGATCGGGGCTTTGCTGGCGCAGGAGATTGCCGGGCAGAGTGACGGTGATTTGGCGAAAGCAATTGCCAGCCTGGCGGATGACAAGACCGTTGGCGCCCTGAACGACCAACTCAAACCGTCCGACTCCAAGTCGGAACGAAAGTGGAGTCCGGATTTTATCAAGAAATGGGCGGTTGAATGCGCCAAGGACCTGCTCGCCAATCGTGGCCGCAGCATCGTGCTGGCTGGTTATCGCCAGCCGCTCGCCGTGCACCTGCTCGCGCATGCCCTCAATGCCGCGCTGGGAAACATCGGCAATACAGTCGTTTTCCACGCTGCTCCTGAGCCGGAGAAGGGACGTGGCATCGCCGATCTCGCAAAAGCGCTGACTGACGGGGAAGTGGAAACGCTCGTCATCCTCGGCGGCAACCCCGCTTATACCGCGCCCGCTGATTTGAAGTGGTCCGAGGCCCAGGGCAAGGCCAGGAAGAACGTTGTTCGCCTCGGCTATTACGAGGACGAATCGTTTCCGGCCAAAGGCTTGAGCCTGCCACAGGCCCATTTTCTGGAATCCTGGGGCGACGCGCGCACGAGCGACGGCACGGTGGTTTCGATTCAGCCGCTCATCGAACCGCTGTTCGGCGGTCTCACGGATTTGGAAGTGTTGGCGACGCTCGCCGGTTTCGAGAAGACCAAAACCGCTCCGTATGACATCGTCCGCGAAACGTTCAAGAGTCTTGGCGGCGGCGGTGAAGAGGCGTGGAAGCAGTATTTGCATGATGGGTTCCTGGCCGATAGCGCGGCCAAACCCGTCACCGTCCGGTTGAATGGATCGAATGTGGCTTCGGCTTTGGCCTCGGCTGAACCGGTGGTAGTGCCCGCGAAGGACAAATTGGAAGTGGTGTTCCATCGTGATTACAGCGTGGACGACGGCCGGTTTAACAACAACGGCTGGATGCAGGAACTGCCCGACCCGGTCACCAAGCTGACTTGGGAAAACGTCATCTTGCTGAGCCAGAAAACGGCGGAGGATCTCGGGCTCAATATCGTCAACTACGAGAATAACCAGCTCAAAGTGCCGTGGGTGCAAGTCGAACTGGATGGCCGCACGGTCGAAGGTCCGGCTTGGATTCAACCGGGCCAGGCAGACAATGTGATCGGCTTGGCGCTGGGCTATGGCCGCGAGAAGACGGGGCGGGTTGGGCTCAACTCGGGTTACGACGCCGGCAAGCTGCGCACCACGAAAGCCCTCCATTGCGCCTCCGGCGCGAAGCTCAAGAGCACGGGCGTGAAGCACATGCTTTCCATCACGCAAGACCACGGCTCAATGGAAGGCCGGCCCATCATCCGCGAGGCGACCCTCGAGGAATTCCGCAAGAACGCGGATTTCGCCAGGAAGATGGACATGGAGAAGCCGCCGGGAATGGTCGATGGCTCGGCCATGAAGTCGCTTTATCCCAATCCTTTTGACGAGGCAAAGAAGACGGCCCATCACCAATGGGGCATGTCGATCGACTTGAACTCGTGCGTGGGTTGTTCGGCCTGCATGGTGGCCTGCCAAAGCGAGAACAACGTTCCCATCGTCGGCAAATACCAGGTTGCGAACAACCGGGAGATGCACTGGCTGCGCCTTGACCGCTATTACACCGGCGAGGTGGAAGATCCGCAGGTGATTACCCAGCCGATGCTGTGCCAGCATTGCGAAGCCGCGCCGTGCGAAAACGTCTGCCCCGTGAACGCGACGTCGCACGACCAGGAAGGTTTGAATGTGATGACCTATAACCGGTGCGTGGGCACCCGTTATTGCTCCAACAATTGCCCCTATAAGGTTCGTCGCTTCAACTTTTTCGATTACAACCGCCGTACGCTCGAACAATTGAAGGGCCCGGTCTACACGACGCCGTTGCTTCACAAGACCGAAGGCGAGTGGGACTTGGCGCGCTGGTGGCGTGATCCGGACCGCGGGACGAAGCCCACGGACGAATGGGAATTGTTGAAGCTGGTCAAGAACCCGGATGTGACGGTTCGCATGCGCGGGGTGATGGAAAAATGCAGCTTCTGCCTGCAACGAATCGAGGGCGCGAAGATCGCCCAAAAAGTCAAGGCGGGCGCCTCCGGCGATGTGACGGTGCCGGAAGGAACAATCAAGACCGCGTGCCAGCAGGCCTGCCCGGCGGAGGCGATTGTGTTTGGCAATGTGGCTGATCCGGAGAGCCGGGTGTCGGTCCTGAAAAAACAGGAACGCAACTACTCCGTGCTGGATTTTCTCAATACCAAGCCGCGGACTACCTATCTGGCGCGGGTTCGCAACCCCAACCCGGCGATGCCGGACGCGTACACGCGGCCCTGGAGCACCGAAGAATTTATCAAGCACAATGAAAACCCATCTGAAGAAGGTGGCGGCCACGCGGAACCCGCGGGCGCGGAAAAGAAAGGAGCGGCCTAATGTCTGACGCCGTCGCTCCTTTTGAAATGCCTCCGCAGACCGGGCGGAAGCAGGAACTCGTCGTTAAAGCGCCTCCTAAAGCATTGGAGCGCGAACCGCTGGTCACCCATCAGCGCTCCATCGGCTGGCTTTCGGACGCCATTGCCGGGGTCGCTGAAGGCAAGACACCGAAATGGTGGTGGATGGCCTTTGTGCCCAGCGTGACGCTGATGACCACTTGCTTCACGATGATTCTTTACCTCATGTCCATAGGAGTGGGTGTGTGGGGACCGGGGCATCCGGTGATGTGGGGTTGGGCGATTGTCAATTTCGTGTGGTGGATCGGCATTGGGCATGCCGGGACCTTGATTTCAGCGATTCTGTTCCTGTTGCGCCAGCGGTGGCGCACGTCGATCAATCGCGCCGCCGAGGCCATGACCATTTTTGCCGTCATGTGCGCCGGCATCTTCCCGCTGATTCACGTCGGGCGAATCTGGTTTGGCTGGTGGCTGTTCCCGATTCCGAACATGGAAGGCATCTGGCCGCAATTCCGTTCGCCGCTGATGTGGGACGTGTTTGCGGTCTCGACTTACTTCACGGTGTCGGTGCTGTTCTGGTACATGGGCTTGATTCCCGACCTGGCCGTAATGCGCGACCGCTCCAAGACCTTCATTCGGAAATTTGCCTACGGGTTATTTTCGCTGGGTTGGACCGGTTCAAACCGGCATTGGAGCAATTATGAGAAGGCCTATCTGATTCTGGCCGGCCTCTCCACCCCCCTGGTCTTGTCCGTTCACTCGATTGTGTCGATGGACTTCTCCGTCTCGCAACTCCCGGGCTGGCATACGACCATCTTTCCGCCTTACTTCGTGGCGGGCGCGGTGTTCTCCGGCTTTGGAATGGTGCTGACGCTGCTCGTGCCGTTGCGCCGGTTGCTGCGGTTGGAGGACATCATCACTGTTCGCCACGTGGAACTGATGTGCAAGGTGACCCTCGCCACGGGTTCGATTGTCGGTTACGCCTACGCAATGGAATTTTTCATCGCTTGGTACAGTGGCAATCCTTATGAGCGGTACGCTTTCATCAACCGCGCCACGGGTCACTACTGGTGGGCGTATTGGACCATGATTAGTTGTAATGTGCTCGTGCCGCAGTTTTTCTGGTTCAAAAAGGTCCGCACCAACATGATCTTCGTGTTCGTTCTTTCGATCCTGGTGAACATCGGCATGTGGTTCGAGCGGTTCGTCATCGTCGTGATTTCCCTGCACCGCGAATTCCTGCCGTCGAACTGGAGTTATTTCCGGCCCACGTGGGTGGATATTCTTACTTACCTGGGCACGTTCGGCTTGTTCTTCACATTCTTCCTGTTGTTCCTGCGGTTTGTGCCGATCATCGCCATTGCCGAAGTCAAGGGCGTGACGCCTCAGGCTGATCCGCATCATCCGCTGGGCGGCGCGAAGGAAGGAGGGCACCACTAATGGCGGCGCCTTCCAAAGTCTATGGCATCATCGCCGAATTCGAGACTCCGGCG
>JAJPHR010000059.1 GCA_021325145.1 Verrucomicrobiota bacterium
AAAATCCTCAGTCCCTTTCCCAACTGCAATGCAGTAGAAAACCGACCTGCCTTCAGCGGATAAAAACAACGCCTAAAATGAAATCCTACTGCATGGTTACGGCTAAGTCAGGCTGGCGGAGGGGTAATCCCGGGCGTGGATGCCGTCGGAGTCACGGCCGGCACTGATTTCTCGCTTGGTATCCTTATGGCACTGCTTTTAGCAGTTTGAAGCACCAGCGGTTTGGGTTTGTTTGAGGCTCGGACCGGTTTTTTCGGCTTCGCGGCCTTTGGCACTTTTTTGGCGGCCTTGAGCTGGGGCTTCGCGCTTTTGGCTCCGGCTTTTTTCAGCTTCTTAAGCGCCTTCTTCTCGACTTTTTGCCGCCACACTTCCGCCTCCTGCAAGACCTGCTGCGCGGCGGCCAATTCCTTGGCGGCCTTTTTGGCGATTTTTCTGGCCAGCCGAGCCTGTTTTTTTGCCTGCTTTAGTTTGAGCCTGGTCTGTTGCTGAGTTTCATTGGCGCTCTTGGCCCGACGTTCCGCCTGGAGCAAGCCGGTCCGGGCGGCGGCAGATTCCTTGGTGGCTTCCTGAAGGAGGCGTTCAGCGTTGGAAGATTTCATAATCGTAATGTGTTTCTTGGGGTGTTCGAATTCGTATTAAGACCTGCCATTACGGAAAATTAGTGTTCGATTCATGGACGGCAGGCAAGTGTAACGCATCGCCCGATTTTGGCCAGAACGAAGTTGGAGAAGTGGATTCGTTCACTGCCATTGACGCAGGTTGCTCGCACGCAACGAGATCAGGGCGCATACGCGCGCGGTCTACCCCCACTGAAGCGGGTTTAAGGTCATTTCGCCTTCAAACTTCCGAGCAATCGATCCGGGGCTCAAGGTCGGCGAACTGATCGAGGGTGGCGCGATCCAACCGGATTTCACGCCAACGCGACAAGGTTTCAACAATTCGCTCAGCCAATTCACCCGGAGTGAAGGGTTTGGTCAGGCAAATGTCGGGCCCGGTTTCGGCGGATACCGGGCGGGCCGCTTGCCCTGACCACGTCATCAGAATGATCGGAGTGGTCGCGGTGGAGGGCAGACGGCGCAGGATATCGCAAACGGCCAGGCCGTCGATGTCGGGCAGGCGGGAGTCGAGAATGATGATTTCGGGCAGGAAAGCGCGGGCTTGTTTGAGCGTCTCCAATCCGGTGGCAACCGGGATAACGGCGTATCCACCGGCGCTCAGGCTGGAGACGAGCGGTTTCAGAAGATCGGCATCGGGTTCGGCGATCAAGATTCGTGGTTCCATCTCCCTTCGTTACCGCGATTCAATGGTTTGCACAACGACGGCAAGGCAAAGATCAGGTTACAATTTGCTTTTTTCCGTGAGTTTTGAGACTATCGCTGTCGTGAGTGGATTTTCAAAGGTCAAAGTGGCTGTGCGGTTGGTTTCCACGTTGACGCTGATTTGGCTCCTGGATGGGTGTTCGCCCTCCGAGCCGAAGCCCAAATCGCAGTAGCCTCGAGGCTTTTGAGGAGATGCGCAAGCAGGCCAAACTGCATGCGAAGAAGTGAACTAAAAGTTCCAAAGATCGGGAAAGCTGGCCATGACTCTCCTACCCATCGTTGACCGCGAACTCCGCGTGGCCGCGCGCCGTGCGGGAACGTATTGGCTGCGTTTTTGGGTGGCGCTCGTCATGTTGGGTGTGTGGATTGTGCTGCTTACGAACAGCCGTCACACTTCATCCACCCAAATGGGCCAGCACTTGTTGGGTGGGCTGGGGATGTTGACCATCGGGTTCAGTTTGTTCGCGGGCGTTTTCCTGACCTCCGATTGCCTCTCGGAAGAAATAAGGGAGGGCACGCTCGGGTTGCTGTTCCTCACCGATCTCAAGGCTTACGACGTTGTGCTCGGCAAGTTGGTGGCCAATTCACTGCACGCGTTTTTTGGATTGCTGGCGGTGTTTCCGATCCTGGGTTTGGCGCTGTTGCTGGGTGGAGTTACCGGTCCCGAGTTTTGGCGATTGCTCCTGGTCTATGCCACCACGCTTTTTTTCTCGGTGAGCATCGGGATGATCGCTTCCGCCGTGAGTCGCGACGCCAAACACGCGATTCAGCGCGCGTTCTGCGCAGTGACGCTGCTGGCAGGCGTGTTCCCGGCCATTTGGTGGTTGCAACGGGCGATCTGGAATAACGGGGCGCTGGATTTTCTGCTGCTGCCCAGTCCGGCCTACGCTTACCTCAAGGGCTTCGATGTTCGGTACCGTTTCGGCACTGGTTCGAGAGAGTTCTGGTGGTCGCTTGGCACGGTCTTTGGTCTGGCCGTTGGTTGCATCGTCGCCGCCAACGTCCTGCTGCCGCGCTTGTGGCAGGAGAAAGCTGTCGGCTCCGCGGGCGCGGCCACGCAAAAGTTGCGGCCTCGCCTGGAGCTGGGTTGGAAAAATCCGGCGTATTGGCTGACCGCCCGCGACGATTCACCGCGGCGATCAGCGGTTCGACTGCTGCTGTATCTCGCTCCAATCTGGTTCATCCTCCTTTGCGCCTCCGTCATTTCGTCACAACACATCCCGCTCTTTGTCACTTCTTTTGTCGCCGCCTATGGATTGCATCAGATTATCAAGGTTTTGGTAATTGCGGAGGCCAGCCGGCGCATCAACCAGGACCGCCAGAGCGGCGCGCTCGAACTGCTGCTCGTCACGCCACTGCCAGTCCACTCGTTCTTGAGCGGGCAAAAAGCCGCGCTCAGGGAACATTTCATGCCCGCCTTGATCATTCTTTCCTTGTTCAATCTGGCACTGGGTTGCGTGGTGGTGATGTTCCCACACGAATTGCAAATGGGAGGAAAGGATAAAGCAGTTTTTTGCGAAATCTTCGCAGGCGGCATCGTCACCCTGTTCTTTGATTTCAATGCGCTGGGCTGGGTCGGCATGTGGCGCGGCCTGAATGCCGGCAAGCATCAACGCGCCGTCAGTGGGACACTGATTCAAATCCTGGGAGTCCCCTGGCTGGTTGTCTTCTTCCTGTTCTTCTTGCAGCCGAATATCAACGGTCCTGATTCGGTGGCGTTTGTAATCGGATGTTGGTTTGCTTTGGGCATCGTCGTGGATCTCATCAGTGCCGCCATTGCGCGAATGAGACTGGCGACTGAATTTCGCCTCGCCGCAACGCAGCGGTTTGGAAGCAAGCCATCCTGAAGCCGCTAGATCAAGGCGACGACGCAGATTCACTCTCAGGAAATCCCATATGAGGGAAAAATTATTATGGTCCAATCCGTTCTTCCACCCACGGACCAACCTTCTCCGCCCAAAGCCGCCCATGCTCGCGCAGGCCTTTCGCGCTCAGGTGCACGCCGAGGCCGCCTTTTTCGCGCAGATCGCCGGTGAGTGTGTCAGTGTCCGGGCCCTCCAGGGCGATGCCCGCGTCCCATAACGCTTTTTGTCCGGCGCGGAGATCAGGCGAGCCCGGATCATCTGGTGAATGATAACTCACCTGCGCGACAAACCACGGAATTTCCCAGCCGGCTTCCTTTCGCGTGGCCCGAATGAGTTGTTCCAGCGACTGCCGGTAAAGATCCCCCGGCAGGGTCCGCTCCGGATCGGCTTGCTTTGCATCCGATTCCCCCTGATGCCACAGCACGGCGCGAAAGCCGCGCGGGCCAAGTTGTTTCATCCGATCCGTGAACTTCGTGAAAATCTTCCCCGCAGCCTCCCATTGGCCCGCGCTATTCGTGATGACATTCCGGGTAATGGTGGGCAAACGTGCGAGGCGCGTGCCGGGCGGCAGCCATTCGCGGACGCTGGTCGAACCAATGCCCATGGCCACAATTCCAATCGGCACGCCCAGGCGCATTGCCATGGCGTCTCCAAACGCGGGCATAAAACTGCCGCGCGTTCCGCCCGCGCCGGGTTGCGGATCGTTGGCGAGCTGCCAGCCCGTGCCGTCGAATGCGGCGACCAAACGTGTTTGGGTCGTTTGCCGTTCCTCGCCGTAGTTGGCGGAGTTGGATTGTCCGGCAATGACAAACACCTCGCCCATTCCGACATGCCCGACTGAGGCTGCCGCCATTTCCACGCCCTGGCGCAAAGCGCGGACTTCAAGGTGATACCATCCGCCCGCGGGAATGTTTATTTCACTGCGAAAGGAAGGGTTTCCTGAACCGAATGACAACGGTTGCCAATTCCCCGGCAAATCTCCCGTCGCGCTCCTGCCAATGAGCCGCACCTCCAGCGCATCGGGCAGCGTGCCCTTCGCCCTCAGCCTTATCGTTCCGGCGACAACCAATTTTCCTTCAGTCCGATTCTCTCGCTGGATGACTTGGTAATCGAGCGGTGACTGGATGATAAGCTCCGACGTCGAGGACAGCTCAATATCGGCGGCCCACGCGCGCGGAGTAGTGAGGGCGACGACGATAAATGTGAGCCAGAGGCACAAGCAGCGGCGTGCAATAATAGAAAGCATCTTGGCACAAAATCCGGCAGCTCTCCTCATATCGTTCCCTTCTCAACCGTTTCCGCAGCCACCTCCGCCAACCCTGGACAATCGTGCCGCCCGTTGAGTTACATTTCTCGATCGCTTATTAATTGCCGGCGTGTCGTTCGTGAGTCCGTTTCCGGTGGCCCCGAAGTCCATCGCGCTAAACGTTTTTGCCGGGAACGAGGGCGCGGGAATGTTTGGGGGTGCAAACGGGTTGGCTGGTTCCGCCGACCGAATCGGCGAAGCCGCCAAAGCCGCCGGCAGCAACATCGAGATTGCGGACTTCATGAATAATTAATACGACACCCGGGCTCGGAATGGAATTAATAATTAACAATGAGATTTTCTTGCGCTGGCGGTCAGTTCCGTCATGCTCCGAAGCCAAGAACATTAATCAAAGCTAATCATGGTGCCGCAACTGTTTCGTAATCACCGCTGCCCAAAGGCGCTTGGGCAGAGGCTCCTGATTGTAGTTCTTCCTGGCTTTCTTTTCCATCCGCCCGGAATTTCCGCCGCTGCCGCGGAGACTTTCCGCAGTCGGCCGTCCGCTCAAAGCCAATGGGTCTGCTTGGGCAAGGACGGAAAGCTTGGTTACAAAACACTTCCGGCGGGCGACAAGATTATGGACTTTTCGTCCGCTGGTTACGGGGGTGGCGGCGTCAAAATTCCAACTGTGCCGGTACGGGCGACGGTGAGTCCTTCGGACGCTGATGGCGCGGCTGTAATCCAGAATGCCATCGACTCAGTTTCCAAACTGCCCATCGTGGGTGGTGTCCGTGGCGCTGTGTTGCTCAAGGCAGGCACATTCAATTGCGAACGTGCATTGATTATCAACGCGAGCGGTGTGGTCTTGCGCGGCAGTGGCACCGGCAGGAATGGCACCACCATCAGAATGACGGGAAGCCCGCATATTTGCATTTCGATCTATGGTTCCCGTTCTCCCGGGAATAGTGAAGCAGGAGAGCCGACGCCCATTTCTGACGCGTACGTCCCCTCGGGAGCGACTTCGGTTCATGTGGCGGGCGCGTCTGATTTCAAGGCTGGTGATACGGTGTTGATTCGTCGACCCGTCACATCCGCCTGGATTAAGTTCATGGGCATGGACACGCTCGTGCGCGATGGACGCAAGGAAACGTGGCTCGCAGATCAAAGCGACACTGAAACGGAGCGGGTCATCCAGGAAGTCTCGGGGAACATGATTACTTTCGATGTTCCGTTGACGGATTCGTTTGATTCCAAATACCTTAACCCGCCCGGCGCTTCGGTGGTGAAAGTGGCTGCTTCCAATCGCATTAGCAATGTGGGGGTTGAAAACCTGCGTATTGTCTCGCCGCCTCAAGTCGTGACCATCAATCAACGCCATCATCAAGCGATTCGCCTGAGCGAAGTGAACGATGGCTGGGTGCGGGACGTCGCCATCGAAGACACGGTGAACAGCGTCAACCTCGGCGCGAGCGCCAGGCGCGTTACCGTGGAGAAGGTCAGTATCAAACATCGCGTGGCGACCGAGGGCGCGGCCAAGCCCGCGGATTTTACGGCGGGCGGCACGCAATTGCTTTTCGATCGTTGTTCGGCGACGGGCAGCAACATTTTTTACTTCGTCACCGGCGCGCGGGCCACCGGCCCAATCGTTTTGCTGGACTGCACGTTTCATGGGGACGGTCACATTCAGCCGCACGCGCGCTGGGCCACGGGGTTGCTGGTCGATGGTTGCCGTGTGCCTGAGAGCGGAATCGATTTTATGAACCGCGGCGAGATGGGTTCGGGCCACGGTTGGACCATCGGTTGGGCGGTGGCCTGGAATTGCGTCGCCAAATCGTATGTCATCCAGCAACCGCCGGGTTCCGCGAATTGGGCCATTGGTTGCAAGGGGAACCTGGAAACCCGCGGGATGCCCTTTGGTCACGAACCGAAACTGCCGGAAGGGATTTTTGATTCTGAGGGAAGACCCGTTTCACCAGCCAGTTTGTACCTGGCCCAACTGCGTGAACGGTTGGGACCCCAGGCGCTTAAGAACATTGGCCATTAGGAGCGCGCAAGGAAACTGTCATGAAAGAGCCATTACGCAGGGCTCAGGCCAGGGCCAGTGAACCGTTGAATCACTCCGCCGCCCTGGCCAAAACCTCAGGCATGCGGAGAGTATTCGACCGCGAGAAAGGCTTTGCGGATTGGGTCGTAGTGGTGTTGCTGGGCGGAGTGTTTGCCGGCTTGTCCGCCTGGAGTTGGCGCAAATGGCCGGACACGCTCGTGGACTACGGCACCGCCTTGTATTTGCCGTGGCAACTGGCTTCAGGAAAAGTCCTGTGCCGGGACATGACCAATTTGGCTGGCGGTCCATTGAGTCAATACTTTCATTTGCTCATTTTTCGGCTTTTTGGTGTTTCTTTTACGGCCCTGCTCGTTGCCAACCTTGTGCTGGTGGCGCTTCTGATCTGGATGCTCTACCGGCTCTTTCTCCGCGCCTCGGATCAATGGACCGCAACAATGATCTGTCTGGTCACTCTTTGTGTTTTCGCTTTTTCGCAATATGTGGTGAGCGGGAACTACAATTATATTTGTCCTTACGCCGATGAGGCGTTTCACGGGTTGCTGCTTTCGGTGGTCGCGTTGGGATGCTTGTCCCGCTGGCTGGCTGACGGTCGGGGTTCACACGTATTTGCCGCGGGTCTATGTTTCAGCGGCGTTTTTCTCACCAAGCCGGATCTGTTTGTCGCGCTGGCGGCGGCTTTGATCGTGGCGGGATTGATTGACTGGATCAGGCCGTTGAATCGATCAGCGTCGCGTCCCGCAGCCTGTGGCTTGTTCGTCCTTGGTGCGGTGCTGCCGCTTGCGGCTTTCGTCGCTTATTTCACGAGTGTCTGGAATTTTTCCGGAGGCTTAAAAGCGATCGCAGGTTCTTGGGTGGCGCTGATGACTACGCCTGTGGCTCTGAATCCTTTCTACCAATTTTTTCTCGGGCTGGATCAGCCGGGAGCGAATCTCTGGCTGATGATCCGGCGTTTCGGCGCGTTTCTCCTGGCGCTCGGTGGTGTCGCGCTGTTCGCCCGGGCGCTTGCGCGGCGCAAGGTTGCCGCGAGCGTTGGTTTTGGACTGGTCGTTTTAATGACCGGGTTTTGCGCGTGCAGCCAGGTGCGGTGGGTGGAATGCGGCAGCGCGCTCGGCCCAATTGCCCTGGCTGGAGTGGCTTTTGTCGGATGGAAATGGTGGATCAACCGGGGCTCCGCGGAAGGAGAGGCTTTGATCTTTCCATTGCTCTGGGCGGTCTTCGCCTTTGCATTGCTTGCGAAGATGGGATTGAAGCCGCGGATCTGGCATTATGGATTTTACCTGGGAATGCCCGCCGGCCTCCTGGCGGTTTTTCTGTTGTTGAACCTGCTGCCTCGGGCAATGAAACAGTTCCAAGTCAACTCCGTGGCCTTTCGAGTCACAGCCACCGTGCTTCTGTTGACGGGGATGATGCAATTATTACGGGCTTCCAACGAGTTTTATCGAGCGAAGGATGCAGTGGTCGGTGAGGGTGCGGATCGAATGATGGCCTATTCTGGTGGAACTTACGAGCCCGGACCGGCGTTGCAGCGGGCGATTGGGTTAATCCGGTCGAACACGCCTCCGTCCAGCACCCTGGCTGTTCTGCCCGAGGGCTTGATGATCAACTACCTGACCCGGCGACCCAATCCCACTCCTTATGAGGGCGTGAATCCCACTGAGATGCTCGCCTACGGCGAAACCAACGTGCTCGAGGCCTATGCCCGGCACAGTCCCGATTACATTCTGCTGGTTCATCGCGATACCTCGGAGTGGAAGGCCGGTTATTTCGGCGCAGAGCCCGGTTACGGCCACGAGATGATGCAGTGGATTCGGGCGAACTATTCACCGGTTTGGCTACTGGGGCATGAACCGTTCCAAACCAATTTGTTTGGGATCAAACTGTTGGGAAGAAATGATAATTATAAATAAATGCTTGACCGCATTGCTACTCAATGGGTAAGGATTGGTCATGAAATCCCCTTGGTTTTGCCTGCTCACTATTCTGCCCACGATCGGTTCCTTTGCGGCTGATTCGGCCGCGCCACCCACCGAGACGCCGGCTCCGATGGTCCTTCCCGGCCGCGGTCTGGCGCAACACGATTTTCTCTATACCGGGGAGTGGGATACGCGCAAAACCAACGCGACCCTGTTTCTGGTCAAGGGCGGCAAGGTGGTTTGGACTTACCAGATTCCGAGAAAAGACGAGTTCAACGGCCAGGAAAGCGAGTTGTCGGACATGCACCGGCTTTCGAACGGCGACATTGTCTTCGCCTACAAAACCGGCTGGCGCAAGATTGATAAGGAGGGCAAGACGATTTATGACTATCGTTGTCCGAAGGGCGCGGAAGGTTGGAACGAATGCCATTCTGCCCAGCCCATTGGGATGGACAAGGTGCTGTTCATGGAGAATGGAACACCCCATGCAAAGCTCAGGCTTTATAACATCAAGACCGGCAAGACGGAGATGGAGCACGAGATGCGCACGAAGGAGCCGGTGGACCAAAAGTCAGTCCACGGCCAGTTCCGCAACGTGCGGATAACCCGGGACGGCACCTATCTGATTTCGCACATGAACCTCGGCAAGGTCATCGAGTATGACAAGGATTGGAAGGAGATTTGGTCGTGTGATGCACCGTCGGTTTGGCATGCGACGCGATTGAAGAATGGGAACACGCTGACGAGCGGCAATCAGAATGCCTTCGCACGCGAGATCAATCCCAGGGGTGAAATTGTCTGGGAACTCAAGAACGGCGATCTTCCGGACATCAAGATCAACAGCGTCCATCAAGCCATACGTCTCGCCAACGGCAACACTGTGATTTGCAACTGGACGGCGCGCGTGGCCAAGGCCGATTGGCCGACCATTGTCCAAGTCATCGAAGTGACTCCCGAAAAGAAGGTCGTGTGGGCTTTCCGCGAATGGAAGGACCCGGATCTCGGGCCGGCGTCGTGCATTCAATTGCTCGATGAGCCGGGCAAAGATGAAGAGCAGGACTTGATGCGATAGGACGGGATGTCTTCGTCCACGCAGGCGGTTGGCCGAAAAAAATAGGGACGAAAACGTCTCCACTCCTTGTGAAAAGCTTGCAACGTCATCCAAACCGCTTCGTCATGCGCACCACCGGCAGGCTTAAACCGCCCGCCATCGGAAGGGCACAGCGTTCCACCACAGTATAACCGGACGCTGCGTAAAGAGGTTCGCCAGCGAGGGTTGCCACGAGTTCAACGGAGCGAAACCGGGCTTCGAGCAACGCCTGCTCACACGCGATCATAATGGCCCGCCCGAGGCCGCGACGCGCCCAGGTTGGATGGACAAAAAAGGCCCGGATGCGCGCCGGTTCTTTGGCCGGGTCCAAGGCGTCGTCCTGTGCGGCCCTGGCGGTGTCGCTGCCGAAGAGAGATTTTCGTTTGCTCCAACCGCCGCAGCCGATGAGTTGTCCATCCTGTTCGATCACGAAATAGGTGCCATCCCTAATGAGTTGCCGGTCAACGCCGAAGATTGGACCAATGGCGGCTTCCATTTGCTCGGGCGAGTAATACGCGGCTTGCAAGGAGCGCACGGAAAGCGGGATGAGAGTTTCCAGTGCCGGGATGTCTTGTTCGCGCGCCAGTCGTGGGACCCAATTGGTTGCGGTGTCAGGACGGACAGTCATATTCTAACGCCGTTTGGAGCGGTGAAGGCATTGTCCTCGACGTTGCCGGTATTGCGAGTTTGGGCGGGTTCGAATACGAGAACTTCGGCTTCGGCTTCGGCGCGCGTGCGATGTTCCACTCCACGCGGCACAACGCAGAACTCTCCTGCTTGCAACGTCACGTTGTGGCCGTGAAACTCGATGGTCATCTGGCCGCGCCAAACGAGGAACAACTCGTCCTCCAGTTCATGCTGATGCCAGGGAAATACGCCGGCGAACTTGACCAGTTTGAGTTCCTGGCCGTTCAACTCGGCGACAACTTTTGGACGCCAATGTTCGTGGATCAGCGCAAACTTTTCAGCCAGCGAAGCTTTGTTCATAAATCGTGGCAGCAGCGAACCATCCAGCCAGTTCAGGGACGCCACTCTTGTTTAGCATGCCGGCGCGGTCCGGGCTAATTGGATTTCAGGGCTGCGCTTTAATCGATACGAAGGTTATTGCCGCCTTCGATTATAACTATTACAAATCGCGCCAACATGAACCTCCGCAAGTTGTATCATAGGCCGACTATTCTGCTCGTAATCGTGCTGACTTTCGTTTCACACGGAGGGGCTGCTTCCTCAACGAATGACGCCGTTGTGGGGCCACGCCAATCCGGGAAGCGGAGTTTCAAGGATTGCCTGCTGCCCGCAGTGAAGGACGGTGGCTTCAGCATGGGCGATTACATCCTTTGGTGTTCCTCGGTCATCAAGGTGGGAGATACGTATCACATGTTCGCGTCACGCTGGCCTGCGCAATACGGCCTGGGCGGTTGGACCACGTACTCGGAATGTGTGCGGGCGACTTCGACCAACCTGTTCGGGCCCTATGCGTTCCAGGAGGTTGTTTTGCAAAAGCGGCCGGGGAATTGGGACAACTCGCGGGTTCACAATGTCAAAATCGTGAAGGCGGGTTCGAAGTATGTTTTGTATCACATCAACTCGGCCAACCAGACCGGCTATGCGGTGGCGGATTCCGTGACTGGTCCATGGACACGTTTGGACAAATTTGTGATGAAGGTCAGCAACCCGGCGATATTGGTCAAACCCGATTTGAGCATCTACGTTTTTGGCCGTTTGAGAGATGCGATGCAGGTGAATCGCGGCATTGCTTTCACCGCGCCGACTTACGAAGGACCATATTCGCTCGTAAACAATGGAGACAATCTATTGCCAAACGGTGGTGAGTTGGAGGACCCGACCATCTGGTGGGCGAACAACCAGTATAACATTTTGTTAAACGATTGGAAGGGCAAGGCCACGGGCATCGGCAAAGCCGGCGCGCAATATTATTCGAAAGACGGGGTTCATTACGAATTGATGAGCCATGAACCGATCTTCACCAAGACGGTTATTTACGACGATAAAACTTCCGAGACTTTTAGCCGGCGAGAGCGGCCGTTTGTCTATGCGAATGAGAAAGGGGAGGTGATTGCGCTTTTTACGGCCTGCCTGCCGAAGGAAGGTCCGGCGCGGGTGGTGGTTCAGCCGGTGGATCATTATGTGCCGGAGAACTAACCGAGTGGAGAATCGCGCTGGCAGGCCATCGTATCGCAGAGGTCGTCCTCGGTCTGCGCTCCTTTAACAAAATCGAGGACGAGGACGACGACGAGCACGATCAAGGCAAGCGCCCATTAATGTGTTCCGGATGCGGCGTTCACGAATACGAGGTACATGTTGCACGCCTTGGCGTTGGCGTTTTCCGTATTCGCGCCGAGGGTGAGGCTTTCGTCGGCGTCCGCGCGATGTTGGAAGATCTTCATCGGTTTGCCTTCGATGCTGAGGCTGGTCTCGGTGGGCTTGAACTGGCGCGTGAGCCAGTCCGGCCGCGCGAGACGGTCGTCATGCGCAATGGAAACCACGGTGCCGGCCTTGACGGCGATTTCGATCAAATCGACCGCATGATAAAGTTTGTCTGCGTTTGACCCTTGGACGTAATCGGCGCCGTTCAATTCCGCGGGCAGACCTTGGAACGGGAAATCGCGGTCAACGTAGATGTTCTTGCCGTCCTTGGCATCGGATTCGAGGTGAACGATTCCGGTGGGGCCGGAATAGGAGAAGGCGCGGGTGAATCGGCCAGTCTGGGCTGCCGCCGCGGGCTTCTGAGCTGCCATGGTCTCCTCGGTTTCCATCACGCGATGACTTGGCAGGGCGACCACTGGCAAAATGGGAAGCTCGGGCGAAAATCCTTCCTCCTCCTTAACCGCCCGGGAGCGCAAGGTGAGGCTGCCGGGCTTGAGTCCCGGGCAACGCGCCCGAACCGTGATGCTGCCGAGCGTGCGTTCGGAGCGGACGGCGACGCGATTGATGCCGCATTCGAGGTCGAGGAAAGGATTGTTGATCGAGTTGGTTTTCCCGCTGTTATAGCCACCGCGCCACGTGCCCGGGCCTTTGGTGTCGAAATCCACTCGTTGCTGAAACGTCGGGCAACGCTCGCCTTTGGCATCCACGGCCTCAACGTCGATCAACGCAACATCGGAACCATTCGCGCGCAAACCGCCGGGGCCGGTTATCGGCGTCAGGCGCAAGGCGACGGGCGCGCCAACGGTGTGCTTGCTTTGGGTGGCAACCGGTTTTCCATCGTTGTATGCGATGGCTTTGATCTCGCCGGGTTGCCACGCGACCTCGGGAAACGTGAACAGGTAGCGGTCGGAAATCCTGCCGTGTCCGAGCGATTTTCCGTTGACGAACAGTTCAACATCCTTTGCGTTCGAGGCCACATACACCGTCTTGTTGGTGCCGACGGCATAGTTCCAATGACCGATGATATGGACCTGCGGATCGGCGCGGAACATGGCCGCACAAACGTAGTAAGCTTCCTTGGGCAGTCGCACGCCATCGACTTCGCCGCTGGCGCGGGCCACTTCGCAGGCGACGCGGCCACCGCTGGTGGAGTCGGAGAAAATCCAATTCGCGCCGCCGCAATGGTTTGGCGCGCCGAGTTTGCGAACGTATTGGGCGACCTGGTTCACAGCGTATTGTTCGGAGGTGAGTTGATAGGTCTGTCCCGCGGCTTCGGGGTAGCCGAAGTTTGGCGGCGAAAAGTCGTCCCAAACGCGGCGCGGAGATTCCTCACGGTCGTACTCGCCCTCGATGACCGGCAGGCGCGCGATTTCGCGGCCGCCTTCGGTGCCGATGCCGACGTCCATGACCTCGGCGGTGGTTTGATCGGCGCGGCGATGGGCATAAGCGCGTCCGCCGTGGGGATCGTATTTGTCCATGTAGCCACGCAGTTCCTGGGCGTGCTCGCGAGTGACTTTTTGGTTGCCGCCTTCCCAGATGAGAATTGAGGGATGGTTGCGGTAATAGATGAGCATGTCGCGAAAACCTGCCGCGCGAATCGTCCAGGCCGCGCCGCGAGTATCGGATTCACCGTCCAGGCCGGGTTGCTCGGCCATGATGCCGAGTTCGTCCCCGGCGTTGATCAGGGCCGGGCCGGCGGCGCAGTGGCCCCAGCGCACCCAATTCCCGCCCGCTTCCTTCATCAGTTGCAGCGTGTAAAAGTGCAGCCAATCCGGCTGGGCCGCGCCCAGGCCGGGCCATTCATCGGTCGGTTTTTGGCCCCAGCCGTGGAGCTTGACGTGATGGCCGTTGATGTAGAAACCGGTTTGCGCGTCCCAACGAACCGACCGGATGCCGAGAGGTATTTCCTGGGTGTCGATAATTTTTCCGGCAACGGTCAAGGACAACTCAACGCGATACAAATAAGGATAATCCGGCTCCCAAAGGTTCGGATTCGCGATCGCTCCTGAGACTTTCAATTCGGCGCTCGCGCCGGCGGCGATCTCGGCGTCCTGATTCAACTTCAGCACTGGTTTTCCTTCGTGATCGAGCAGGGTGGCTTTGAGTGCCACCTTTTCGCCGGAGACGCGGCCATTTTCAATGGGCACTTCCAGGTTCAAAGTGGCGGACTTGGCGGAAATTTCGCTGGCATACACATACGGCCCGGCAGTGCGGAGAAAGCTGTAAAGCGGCAGCGAAATGTGCAAGGGATCAAGGACATGGAGATAGACGTTGCGGTAGATGCCGCCATGGGCGGGATGCCAATGCGGATTGTTCCAGGGGATCTGGTCGGCGGCAATTTGGTCCACGTCATCGGGGATGGTCGCGTTTACTTTCGCAGAGAGTTCGCCAAGCGTGGGACTGGCGGGTGGCGCGAGGTTCAGGTCCGGCCCGGCTTTCTTTTTGGATTTTGACTTTGGTTTTTGATCGCCCTCGGAGGCATCGCCTTTTGGAGCCGGATCGCGCATGAAACGGTTGTCGCACATAATGGCGAGCACATTGGGCTGGCCAAAACGGAGATGTGGCGTCAGATCGAACCCGAACGGAATGAAGCCGGTCTTGCTGACGCCGAGAAGCTGGCCATTGAGATAAACTTCCGCCACCTGGCGCGCCCCTTCGAATTCGAGATAAACCTTTCGACCGTTCCACGCTTTCGGGACCGCGAAGCTTTTGCGATACCACGTGCGGCCACCCCATTGATTCTGTTCGCCGCGATGATTGGACAATGACCAATCGTCGAACGTGTCGGTGTCGTTATAAGTGTGCGGCGCGGAAACCGTGGTCCAGGCATGGTCATCGAAATCGGCAGCGGATGCATTGGCAGGGTCGGCTTTGATGAACTTCCAATCGGCGTTGAAGTTCAAGGTGGATGGTTCGGCGGCGAGGACGGGAACGGAGAGAAACCCGGCCAAGGCCAGGGCAAGGAGCAAAGTTTGCGGGAGCTTCATGGGAGGGGAAAAGAACCGGTAAAGTTTATGTCGATAATACTTATTAAGTATTCGGCCGGGAGGCGGGTGTCAATTCCCTTTCTGGGTGAGCAGGGAGGGAAGCCGGTTAGACGATAATACCCCAGAGCACTTTTGGAGTACATATTGAGTCGGTGTTGAATCGCATCCGACTGGGTTCTGTTCAAATGGAGAGTTGCGTTTGGCGTATTTCCTGATATTCAGATGATGAAGGCAACCAATAGGAATGATCATGATTATCAAAGAGATGTTCTCCACAACCGCGTTCCGGCTCCTGGCTTTGGCATTGCTCGGCATGTCCACCGGGAGCGCTTTCGCCGGTGCGGGCGGCGTAGACACAACTTTCAATGTCACGGTTAATAATACCGTTTATTCAGTACTCACACAGCCAGATGGAAAAATCCTGATTGGCGGGGCGTTCACCACGGTCGCGGGCGTGACGCGAAGTGGACTCGCCCGGCTCTTTCCGGACGGAACCCTGGACACCACCTTCACCAACTCTATTTCATTTGGAGGAACGGTCTATGCAATGCGGATGCAGCCGAATGGAAAGCTTCTCGTCGCGGGCAGCTTCAACACCCCCTTCCCAACGCACCTGAATGTCGCACGCCTGAATGTGGATGGCAGCATTGACGGTACGTTCACCAACAGCAATCCGGGCGGCACCGTTTTTGCGCTCGGTCTTCAGGGCGACGGCAAGGTGCTGATTGGAGGCCAGTTTAGCTCGGTAGGCGGCACGAATCATAATTACATCGCCCGGCTAAACTCCGATGGGACGGTGGACAACGGATTCAATGCCGGAATCATCAGCGGCAACATGGTGAACGCGATAGCCGTGCAGGGCGACGGCAACATCCTGATCGGCGGCAGCTTTAACAATTTCATAACATATGGTTTGAGCCGCAACAATATCGCCCGGCTAACGACGAATGGAGCACCCGATTCGAGTTACCAACCCACTACGACGGCGACCGTGCAGTCCGTTTTCTTGCAGGATGACGGCAAAAGCGTGTGGTGCGGCAGTTTTACGAGCCTTGATTCAAACATCCGCGTGCGCGTCGGGCGGCTTAATGCGGACGGCACGCTGGACAGCGGATTTGCTGCGTCGGTGGGAGCGAACAATACTATTTATGCGGTGACCGAGGACCCGGACGACAATATTTATGTCGGCGGCGTGTTGTCCTCGTACAACGGCTCCGTTCGTGAAGGCGTGGCGAGGGTTTTCTCTGATGGAACTTTGGACAGCAGTTTTAACAAGACGACAAATTTTATCACCCCGCAAATCCGCTGCCTGGCAATTCAGAGCGACGGAAAAGTGCTGGCCGGAGGCAACTTTTCTTCATTCAATTCGACTCCACGCGTCAACCTGGTCCGGCTTTATGGCGACAATTATCCCGCCGAGATCATTACCCAACCGCAGGGCCGCAATGTGGCAGTGGGCTCGAATGTGACTTTCAGCGTGGAACTCAGCAACCCCACGGTCGCGGACTATCAGTGGCGCAAGGATGGAGTGGACATTCCGGGAGCGACTTTCGGCCAATATTCCGTTTTCAACGCTCAAATGGCGGACGCAGGCAATTACAGCGTTTTCGCCAGCACCGGTCTTGGCGGCACCACGAGTTCCAACGCGCTCTTGCAAGTTGGAATTGCACCCGTAATCACACAGCAACCAACGAACCTTACGGTGACCCAGGGGCAGAGCGCCACTTTCACCGGGGCGGCAACCGGCACCTCGTTGAACTATTATTGGAGGTTCGGTCAAAGTGTGGTGGGTACCAACACCACTTTAACTCTGACAAACGTGGTGGCGAGCCAGGCTGGCTCGTACGTTTTTGTGGCTTCCAATTTTGTCGGCAGCGCCACCAGCGCCCCCGCCACCCTTTCAATCCTTTTTCCCATCACGCTCGTCGGCAGCCCGGCTAATCAGGCGGTTCCGGTGGGCGGCTCTGCCAGTTTCACGGTTGCAGTAACCGGCTATCCGCTCAATTACCAATGGTTGAAGAATGGCAGCCCCATTACGGGAGCGAACGGCTCGAATTATTCCATCAGCAATGTTTTACTGACCGATGCGGGCGGCTTCAGCGTGATTGTCTCGAATCAATTCAACAGCGTCACAAGTTCCGTGGCGAACCTGAGCGTGGGTTTTCCACCGACGGTGACAGTGCAGCCCGTGAGCCTGACCAATAACCTGGGTGACACCGTGACGTTTAGCTGCACAGTGACAGGAACGGCTCCGATCGCATTGCAATGGCTTTTCAACGGCAACCCGCTCACCAACCAGTACGGCACAAACCTGACGCTCACTAATGTTCAAATCGCCGGCATCGGCGGTTACGCGCTGTCCGCAGCCAATGCTTTTGGAAGCACCGTCAGCTCAAACGCATTCCTGAACCTGAACGGCTATCCTTCAAATCTCTATGCAGGGCTGGTTGCCTTTTATCCGTTCAACGGGAATGCGAATGACGCAGTAGGAACAAATAACGGAATAGTGTTTGGTGCGACATTGGCAAGCGACAGATTCGGCAACACGAATCAAGCCTACTACTTTAACGGAACAAATAATTATATCCAATTACCCGCGTCAGCTCCCGTGTTTGGTTCGGAGGATTTCACCATTAGCATGTGGTTCAATCCGCTGACATATCCAGATCCGGCAATTCAGTTGCAAGCCGCGTGCTTCTTAATTTCCAAAGGGCAAAACAACTTTGAGCTTGCAACTGGTTCGGCGACTTCAGCTACGGGAATGCATTTTCTGCCGCGCTTTGCGAGTGGAAATGATTGGAACACACCTGCCTCTACCTACCAAACCAATGTGTGGCAACACGTTGTTGCCATTTACGAGCCGTCGACAATGATGGTGCAAGTTTACTTGAACGGCATTTCATTGGCTCTGGCAGGGCCGGCCAATACGCCAGTTGGCTTGGACAATTCCACGCCGGCTAGCTTGGGATTAAGAACAGACGGAACACTTGCTTTTAATGGATTCATCGACGAGGTGCGCATATACAATCGCGCCCTGTCCTCGAATGACGTGCAGCAGCTTTACATGTTGGAAAGCGGCCTGCCAACCATCACGCAACAGCCGCAATCCCTAATGCTGGTTGCGGGCGCGACGGCCAACTTCAGTGTCCAGGCGCTTGGGATGGGAACATTGAGTTATCAATGGTTTTACACGAACGCACCCCTGGCAAACGCCACGAACGCCATGTTGACGCTGCCTTCTGTGCAACCTGCCAATTCCGGCCCATACTATGTGGTGGTGACGAACAATTTCGGGTCGGTTCCCAGCGCCGTAGCGAACCTCGCGGTGGGCAATCCGCCGCAAACCCTCCAGTTTCAACTCAACTCAGACAAGTCCTTAAGCATTCAGATGCCGGGAACACCCGGATTTAACTACGTGCTCCAGACCACCACCAACCTGCTGCCCCCAGTGATCTGGGAGAGCGTCGCCAGCGCTCCGGCGGACACCAATGGCGTATGGACTTATATGGATACAAACACGCCTTCGTCCGGTTCGCGGTTTTATCGAGTATCGACGTCCTATTAACGTGTTCGGGCATTGCGCCGATTTTAAAAGCAGATGTCATCGCGTCTGATCGCATGAAGCCACCTTCAGATGATTGGAGCGTCGGGTGTAAGCCATCCGGCAGCGTGCTTGCGTCTTTGATCACGAAGGTCCGCGTGAGCTTCCATTCTTCTCACAGGTCCTAACCGTGCTCTTCTGTGGAGTGCTGCTTGTTTCGTCCGCCAAGGCCCAATATCCTGGCGCTCAGCCGGTCCCGTCCGATCTCAAAATCGGCTGTGACGCCATCAAGACTGGCGACGCCAGGCGGATTCTCACTTACCTGGCGACGCGGTGCGACGGGCGCGGAACTGGGCAGAAAGGCTTCGATAAGGCGGCGAGATTCGTGGCTGTCGAGTTCAAACGTATCGGCCTCAAGCCGCTTGGGGACCAGGCAAGCTACTTCCAGAAAGCCGAAATATCCGCTGGCTGGAATGTTCGAATCAAGTTTCGCGGTCCGGGGGGAACGCTCAAACTTGATCCTAAAAACTACCAGTTCAATCACAACGATAGTTTCTGGTTTGACGGCCCCGCCACCGCGTCTGGACCACCCGTCTTCATCGAGTACGCGGGCAAGCCGGCCAAACTGCCTCAAGTCGCGAATCTGAAGCAAAAGGTTGTATTTCTCCGCATCCGGCGCGACCTGATTTCGGACGACTCCGACTCCGAGGGCGATAATGAAACGGCGTTCTTTCCGGCACTGCGCCAGGCCCAGCCAGCAGCGATCTTTCACATCGTGGACATGTTCGAGGATGTGCAAAAAAATGGGCTCACCCAATTGGGCACCTTCCATGGTCCCGAATGGAAACTGGAGGATGAATCGCCCCGGCAAGTAAGTCCCGGCTACGGTTTGATTTCCGTGCGCGAGCTGCCAGCGCTGTTGAACATGGCGGGAATCTCGAACTTGCCAGTTCCTTCCCGTGGCTCAGCCGCCGTCACGTTCGGATCGGAGCCGCTAAACTTTGAAATCACCGGCCACGTCGAAAAGCTAAAGACCGAGAATGTGGTCGGACTTTTGGAGGGTTCAGACCCCGTTCTGAAGTCCGAATATGTGGTCGTTGGCGCGCATCTGGATCATTTTGGAATTCAAGACGGCAGAACTTATCCTGGCGCGGACGACGATGGCTCAGGATCCACGGCAGTCATCGAGGTTGCGAAAGCGATGGCGGCAAACCCCAGGCTGCCGCGCCGCAGCATCGTATTTGTGACCTTCTTTGGCGAAGAACAAAGGCTCCTCGGTTCCCGCTATTTCGTTGCGCACCCTCCCGTTCCGCTCGCCAAGGTCGTCGCGATGTTGCAGATGGACGTGGTGGGTCGGGATTCCGAAGGTCCACAGCAACAGGAGAAGCCGACGACAGATCGCGCTTCGGAGAACATGGATACCGTCCGGCTCGTGGGCAGCCGGCGCGCCTCAACCGAACTCGACGACGTAGTGCGAAAGATGAATGCGTTCGTGGGCCTTCACCTCCTTAATGACGCGGAGTACGTCTTTCATCGAAGCGACCAGGCCAGTTTCGCGAGGAAAGGAATTCCTGTCTGTTGGTGGTTCACCGGATACAATTTAGACTGGCATGAACCCACGGATACGGTGGACAAGATTGACTGGCTGAAGCTGACCAGCATCACCAAACACGTTTACCTGAGCGCGCACGCGCTGGCGGATGCGGATTCACCGCCGGCGCACAACGTGGCGAAACCGGGTGGGTAGAAATGGAAAAGGAAAAGGCGGTAGTAGTACAAACTGTACCACTACCCGCGTTCACATGAGTTTGCGCGTGACGCCTGCCATGGAAGCTGGTATTTCTGACCACGTATGGAGCCTGAAGGAAATCGTCAATCTGCTGGACGTGAAATAGACACAGAGATGGAAAAAGCATGCAACAGGATGCTTCAACTTGTGGCCGAAGCTCAGTCATTGAAAGAAGACCAGAAAGCGGTTAAGGAGAAGCTAAGGGAGATCATATCGCAAATTCAAAAGATGAAGTCGATTACCGCACGGACCCAATCCCAATCTTAAATCCAAACTGTACCACTACCGAAAAAGCCGCTTGCTTGCACCAAGAAACTTGATATGAACAAACCGCCCCCAGAGTGGCCGGTTTGAAGTGACCGCTGACACGGAGGCATTGCGTAAGGTGGGCCCTCCCCGGAGAACTTTTGGTTCCGCGATTTTCCGCCACAACTTTAGTCACGTCACGCTGCAGCAAGAAAAATTCATTTGTGTTCAGGGTCGGGATGACGGAAGGATTGGGAGGGCGATCCTTGAGGTGGGAGCGATGTGCCGCGCATTTGATTTGAGTGCGTGGCGCTGGTGAATTTTGCCCGGTTCCGCTTGGGGAACCGGGATGGTTCTTTGACAATCAGAATAAAAGCATGCGCTCGGCGCGACGTGGACCCACCTGCGCCAAGGCTATCGTGGCAGGTGAGCAGGCGTCATCTCTGTCCCAGGGTGGGCGATGATGGACGAAGTGGATGGAAAAGGCACGGCGGTTTCCGCTTATTTCCACTTATGAGTGGAAATGGCGGGCAGGCAGTTGGGCGCGGCAAGGTTTGCCCGGTGGCGCGGGTCCCGGCGAGGCTGGAAATTAAGGCCAATTAAAGTAAATTAAACCAAATTAAACCTCTTTTTTTCCGGCGTGGGAAGCCCATTCCGAGGCCAAAAATGACACAAGCGGCTGATGGACAGTTGGTTGGGTGGAATTAGACGCCCTGCGGGGTTGAGAGCGTCATTCTGGCACGCCTTTCAGGGTGCCCGAGCTTTTGCCGGTGGTCCGGAGGTGTCGCTGACGCTCAACCTCCGGCTAATTTCTGTCACGGCTTTGCCGTGAGGACAGCTCAAAACCTTTCTCAAAGACTCAATCCCACCCAATTCGAACCTAAGAGCCCATCTCGGTAGATGGCATGGGTATTGGCGGGTGAGCGAAATCGCGCTACACCAAGGTTCATATGAAAAACAAAACCAACACCAATACCCACTCCACCATTACAACCAA
>JAJPHR010000055.1 GCA_021325145.1 Verrucomicrobiota bacterium
CGAATTCGGCCGCGACGAAGTCGCGCGCAATCCGCATGTTATCAATCTCGCCGGCGCCACCAACCTGCGCGAATTGTGCGCCGCGCTTAAACTCTGCCGGGTGCTCCTCACCAATGATTCCGGTCCCATGCACGTGGCGGCGGCCTTGGGAACGCCGGTGGTGGTCCCGTTCGGCAGCACCTCGCCTGGGCTGACCGGCCCGGGCCTGCCCGGCGATCCTCGCCACACCAGCCTCCGCGCCGGCGTCCCCTGTTCGCCATGCTTCCTGCGAACTTGTCCCATCGACTTCCGGTGTATGACGGGCATTAGCATTGAAAGCGTTGTTGAGGCGGTGGTGAGATCTACTGAAACGCAGTAACGCCTCGACTCTGCGCTCCGCCGTTGACGGCCTCGTGACGCACAAACTCGACCATTTCACAGCGCCAGCAGCAACCGCTTAATCTCCTTCAATCGGGCTTTCGCGTCTTTCTTCGTCAGCCGCGGGAACTTGCCGCCGACGGTCAGGTAATCGTTGTTGCGGGTGAGCATCAGCTTGTCCTCTTTCACTTCGATGACCGTAACGCCGCGCTCGCCGGCGAGGATTTTCAGTTCCGCCACCAGCAACAGCAGTTCCAACGCCGGAGGCAGCGGGCCAAAACGATCCCGCAACTCGGCCTGTAAACGGTCCAGCGCCGCCTTATCACTTGCCTGAGCGAGCTTGCGATAAATGTCAATGCGCTGCCGCGCCTCGGAAACGTAAGCCAAGGGAATGTAAGCCGCGGCGCGAGTCGCGGGTTGAGATTCGAGAAGGATGGACTCATCGGATTCCGGCGTTGTAACCGTTGTCGCCACCTCGCGGGGAATGATAATCTCAGGCTCCGAAATGGACTTCGGATTCCTGACTTCGGGTTTCGGATTTCCCCGCTCCCCTTCTTCCCCCGGATTAAGTGCCAGGAAATCGAACCGGGCCTCGACCTCGACGCGCGGCTTGACCTTCTCGCCCTTCAACGAAGCGACGCTTTGCTTGAGCAACTGGCAATATAAATCGAATCCCACGGCGGTAATCTGCCCGCTTTGCTCGGGACCGAGCATGTTGCCCGCGCCGCGAATCTCCAGATCACGCATGGCGATTTTGAAACCGCTGCCGAGAGTCGAGTACTGCTTGAGCGCCGTGATGCGTTTGCGCGCGTCGGCCAGCAGGCCGGCGTGGCGTGGCAATAACAAGTAAGCGTAGGCCTGGTGCTTGTATCGCCCCACGCGCCCGCGCAATTGGTAAAGATCGCTCAACCCAAACCGATCCGCGCGATCAATGAGAATGGTATTGGCGTTGGGAATATCCAGCCCGCTTTCGATGATCGTCGTCGAGAGCAACACATCAGCCTCGCCGTTCACGAACTGTGTCATGATTTCTTCGAGATCGTCGCCCTCCATTTGCCCATGTCCCACGACGATCCGCGCCTGCGGCACCAGCGAGCGCAGCTTTTGCGCCATGGTGTCGATGGTGTTCACGCGGTTGTGCAGGAAAAACACCTGGCCGCCGCGATTCAACTCCCGCTGAATGGCATCGCGGATCAACCGCTCGTCGTACTGCGCCACGATGGTTTCGACGGGCAGCCGGTCCTGCGGCGGAGTCTCGATGGTGCTCATGTCGCGCGCGCCCGTCAGCGCCAGGTAAAGCGTGCGCGGAATCGGCGTTGCGCTCAACGTCAGCACATCGACCAGGCGGCGAAGTTGCTTGAACTTCTCCTTGTGCATCACGCCGAACCGTTGCTCCTCGTCGATGATCACCAGCCCCAGATCCTTGAACGCAATGTCATTCTGCAACAAGCGGTGCGTGCCAATCACGATGTCGACGGAACCCGCGGGCAAATCCTGAACGACGCGCCTGCGTTCGCGCGGCGTGCGGAAGCGCGAGAGCAACTCGACGCGCACCGGATAATCCGCCATGCGCTCGCGAAAGGTGTTGAAATGCTGTTGCGCCAGCACCGTGGTGGGCACGAGGACGGCGACCTGCCGGCCATCCATCACCGCCTTGAAGGCCGCGCGAATCGCCACCTCCGTCTTGCCGAAACCCACGTCGCCGCAAATCAAACGGTCCATTGGTTTGGGACGTTCCATGTCGGCCTTTGTCTCGACGATGGCCCGCATTTGGTCACGAGTCTCTTCGTAAAGGAAGGCGCTTTCGAATTCGCGTTGCCACGGGTTGTCCGGCGCGAAGGCATGGCCGGCCTGCGATTCGCGCGCGGCCTGAATCGCCAGCAGTTCGCTGGCGACATCGCGCACCGCGCGCTCGGCGTGCTCCTTGGCCTTCGCCCAGCGGGTTCCGCCGAGCGTGTTCAACTGCGGACGCGCCTTGCCCGCGCCCACGTATTTGCTCACGAGGTGCGCCTCGGTCACGGGCACGTAAAGTTTGGGCGGGCTGAGTTCCGGATTACCCGGCGCATATTCGATCACGAGACATTCCTGGCCGGTGGAGCTCAAACCGGAAGTTGGGGCGGGCTCGGAATCATTTCCGCGCCGGGTGGAAACCGGCAACACCTTCAGCCCGAGATAGCGGCCGATGCCGTGTTGCAGATGAACGACGTAGTCGCCCTCTTCAAGCTCGGTGAAATCAATGTCCAGCGCGGAACGCGTCGCCTGGGCATGCGGCGATTTGAGCCGGCGCGGGCGTTGCACTTTGTAACGGCCAAAGATTTCCGCATCGGTGACGACCGCCACTTTCGCCTCATCGTAAACAAATCCACGGCTCAACGCGCCCAGTTGAATCGCGAGCGGGACCTCCCCATCGAAGCCGTAATCCTTCCAGATCTCCTCGAACCGCTGGCGTTCCCCGGCGTTGTTGCAGAAGACGTGAACGTCATAACCCTGCCGCGACCAGCGATGGATTTGGGCGAAAAACTCGCGTCGTTGCGCTTCGGCGATTTGCGGTTCCGGCGCCCGGGCTCCCAACGGACGGAAAGCGTCGAGCGACTGAAGATTGAGGATCGTGGATTGAGGATTGAGGATGGCGGGAGCTGGATCGATGATTTCCGAGCCGCCTTCCACGTCGGAACCATTCAAGTCGCCCGCGGTTTCAGAAACTGCCAGCGCGGTCATTTCGCGTTCGAGCAACTCGCGCTGAAACTCGTCCCACGCGATAAAGAACGGATCGCTTTCAGGCACTTGCTGCGCATACTGGTCGGCGTGTTCCGCCAGGCGATCCGGCTCACACAGCAAGAATACGGTCTGGCTTGGCAGGTAATCGAGCAACGTGGCCAACGTTTCCCCTCCATCATTCCGCACTCGCTTAAGGATTCCCAACTCGCCGCCGGGCGGGAGTGTGACGGAATCGATTTGCTCGCGGGAAATCTGCGTGAGCGGATCGAAATGACGCAACGACTCGAGTTCATCGCCAAAAAATTCCAGCCGCACCGGCCAGGGACTGGTCATCGGATAAACATCCAAAATGCCGCCGCGCAACGAGAGTTCGCCCTTTTGGCTGACTTCCGCCTCGGGCTCGTAACCCTGTTCCTCCAGCCACTCCACCAAATCAAGCGGGTCAATGCGCTCGCCGCGTTTGAGCGTGCGCGTTCGCTTCTGCAACGCTCCCGCCGGGAACGTGCGCTGAAGCAACGCGGTGACATTGGTCACCACCATTTCGGATTTCTGACTTCGGATTTCGGATTTGCCCGCCAGGGCAACAAGCGTTTCCAATCGCTCACTGATGACATCGGCGTGTGGCAATTTGGCTTCGTGCGGCAGAATTTCCCAGGCGGGATAGAACAGGGGTTTTGGCGTGCGCTCCCTCGGCCCGCGGCCTCCACCGAGTTCGGATTTCGAAACGAGCCACGTTTCGACGTCCTGCTGGAAGCTTTCCTGGGTTTTAAGCCCGTCCGTGACCACGATAATCGGCCGTCCGGGAAGGAGCCGTCGCAACAAAACCGCCAGAAACGGCTGGGCTGCGGCGCTGACGCCGGCACAAGACAATGCGCCGCCCTCCTCCAGACGCCGCAACAGGGACTGCGCAGCGGGAGTTTGCGAAACCTTAGCGAACAAATTGCTTGCCGCCACAACTGACGAATCTCGCGCCAAGCGGGTACAAGGTTGCAGGCATTGGAACGGGCGTCAAGTGTGTGGAGGCGGACCGGCGCACAACGGGTCGCAATTTGCGACCAGATCCAAACTATTCTCTGGGAACGACTCCAATCCTCCCCAGACATTGCTTCGTTCAATCGCCTTGCGAAGGCGCATCCATGCATGCTGAGGCGGCATGAATGCTGGGCCCTGTGCACGCCTTGAAGTCACAAAACGTGACTTCAAGTTGGAGAAACGACGGAATCATGGGATGGACGCAGAGGTCGCCCCACAATGCGTATACGGCACAGGAAGGTTCTGCCTCTTTCACGAAGTCTATTCAAATACCACATTGCGAGGAACGGACGCTGTCATGTCAGGAGGGCTTCAACTTGCCAAAATCCAAGCTCTTGCGATGCTCGTTATATTCGGGTCCGATACAATATTTATCGTTATTAAGTGATGGATCAATCATCGAGGTGGTGAAAATGATCTGATGCTGAATTTGCGATTCCTCAGATAGCTTCACGATAAGCTTCTGAAAGTGGCGGCTGCGTTCTTGTTCCATTCCCTTGTCCTCCATATTGTCGCAGATAATAAATCGAGGATAACGGAAGAAATCTAGCTCCAACGAGGCAAAAAAGATCGCGAAATGAACGCTGTTCTTCAGATAAACAACCGAACTGGCGGAGAATTGATTTCTTCCATCCAACCAGAACGTGTTCTTGCCGAAATCCACGGTAACCTTCGTACCCGATTGAAACATTTCCTCTCGCGGCAAATCGTTTTTAAGCAAGAAAAGAACGTTTCGTTCGACAGTCTGGTCTGCAAGAAAGCGTTTTTCTAACTGTGCCCTCTTACGGCCTTCAATCGAAATTCCAAGCGATAGAACGCTCGCTTGGAGTGCTGCTTTCTGCAGTTCGTAAGATTTTAACAGCGCGGCGAGCTTCTTCTGCTTGGTAATGTTTTCGACCTCCGCGGTCAATTCTCCTTTCTGGACGAGGAGATTATCGATTCTCTGATCCCTGGGAGGGCGAACCTGTTGCACGGCTTGTTCGTACCGTCGCTGGGTCGCGTTTAGGGATGCTCTCAAATCGGGGATCTTTGTTTGTAATCTGGTCAAGGCTTGCGATTTATCGACCAATAGCTTTTGTGACTCTTTGAGTTGCTGGGAAAGCTCCTGCTTCATCCGCAGCGCTCTCGAGTCGGTGGGGCTTTCTGGTAATTCGTTACCGCACAGCGCACATAGGCGAGTATCCGTTCTCGCATGGAGTACAGAAAGACAATGGGGGCAGTGAGTAAGAGGCAATTCGCCAAAAGACTGCCGTGTTGTCAACGAGTCGTCAATAGATGCGATCCGGCTTTTCAATTCCGCGATGAAAGCTTCCGAGTCCGCAATTTCTAGTTCAAGCGAACCAATCACAGTTGCTGCCTCACTGATCGCGATTTTTTGCTTCCTAAGTTCGTCGGCCAGAGATTCAATTTTTACCTTAACATCCGGTGACGTGACCTGCGTCAGAGCGTCGGAGGCCTGTTCTGCAAGCCGCCGCTCGATCTCGGAAAGTTGATTCGCGATTTCCGTGATACGGGTCTCTAATATCGCTTCATCGATCTCAATTCCCGTCTCACGAACCGCCCTGTATAGACCTTCCAACTTTTCCGAAACCACTTCGAGATTTTTGGTTTTTTCTCGCAACTCGTAAAGTTCGTTGTACAAATTGTCGTCGTATAAGCCAAAAAGCAGGTCCCCAACCCCTTGGCGGACTGGTGTCGGATCGAACGATTCAAACCGCAAAAGCGCGTCCACCGGGCTCAGTTGATCAATGTAGATTAGCCTCAACAACTGATGCATCGTAATACTATTGTCGGTTTCGGTCTTAACCTCCGGCAAACCTAGTAAGGAAATGAACATTTGCGAAAAACTCTCTTTGTTTGCGCTCCGTACCATCGAATAGACTTGCCAGCCAGTCACCGGGGATGCCATCGCCGCTTGGAAATCGCCGTAGAAAATCAAAATAGATTGTTTTCCTCCAGGCTTGATAATTCGACGGAGCGTAAGTAGTTTTCCATTGACTTGAATCTCCGCCAACACCTCCTCGCAGCGCTCTGCCTCGGGCTTAAACTTAGCCACCTCGCCGCCAAGGACATAGAATATGAAGTCCGCTATTGTAGACTTGCCGCTGCTATTGGTGCCTCGAATGATGCTTACTCCAAGACGGAACTGTTCGTCATACACAGTTACCCCTCTGGACTGAATAACGAGGCGCTTAAGCGCCAGTTGTGGAATGCGTAGCATCATAGCGATACTCAAACAAATCACTCCGCCCCTTTAGTCCCGACTTCCCGTAAAAATCCAAGTTTAGCAATGGCCCTGTGAGCAGTGATATTATGGCTGGGGACTCCTCGTTGGCCCGTTCTACAGCGGCATTAAGAGCCTCCGGTAATGCCTTGGATGTTCTCAAAACCTGTCCTTGGTTGAACAATTTTCCATCGATGAACTGGTGAGCCGCAAGACTTCGCAATGCACAATTCTGGTATGGCTCAAGTCGGAAAAAGATACGCTTTGGGTCGTTAATTTGCTGATACGGGTTGTCGACAACGGCTACCTCCTTACGCATCGAACGAAACTCGGAGGGGAAAGTGAATCCCTGTAATTCACCGGGGAACAATAGATAAAAATCGAGGATTCTAAGTTTGTCGCTTTCAACCGCCCTCTCCGGAAATTTTTGGAGAAGCCGCAACATACGAAAGACGCCGTGGTAAATGTCAAACGCTGGATGGTAAAGCAGCATTTATCTTGTCCACCTAATGTGGCAATTGCCCGTTAGAAAGTAGAGCATCCCGTTAATTTCGTCGGCGTAATGACTGAGGACATTGTCGCCAAGCATCATCAGGAGCGGGTCGATAATGTACGAACGGATCAAAACATTAATTTCTTCAGGTGGCTCCCCATTGCAAACACGCTGATAGACATGCTCGTGATAGCGGGTGTACACCTCGGCCAAGAGAAAAGCGTGAATTTGCTGAGCGGACTCATACAATGAATGCTTTGCCAGTTTTTTGGCAAACATTTCCTTGGTCTTCAGCGCAAATCCGATTAGATCTTCGCGGCCACCCTGCTTCAATTTGTCTTCGAGTGGAACGATAGGGCCCGTGACAGCCTGATAATGCTCCAAGCGGTCAATTGTCTCGCGGAACTCGGTATTGCTGCTCTTTTCCTGAAGGTATCGTTGCGTGAGCCGAGCGATAATAGCAGCGCCGGGTAAAACTCCGTTAGGTGGCCCAGTATTGATCGTGACATTCTTTATGACGTCGCGTCCTGCATTATCTCCGCTAACCTGCACGTTTTTCTGGCTAACGTCGGTGCAATTTTCAGTTTTTGTTAATGTCCCGTCCAGCATTATCGCCCCTAATTGTATTGTTCTTCTGAGTTACGTTTGTGATGTTATTTTGCTTTTGCTTTCGATTCACGATTAATTTGACCGCGAACCCTCCAGCGATTATTACCCCGATGGCAGCAATGATTTTTACCCAGTCGTCAGCTTTCATGGATAGGGAAATACGGGATATTACAATCGTTGTCCAATCTTTTAACCTTTGAGAAAATCCCCTGACCGGTTGTAAATCCGGCATAATCCCTCGAATTACAGAGGGTTAACGATTACCATAGCTCCGCGGTCGCCCTGCGGGACTTGAGGAATTTTGACGACGCGACCCACCGTTGTAAACGGCGGGCTATTGTCGGGTGTCCTCCGGGACAGGTGAGGACAAAATGGAGGACAAAAGTTTGAGTTGGGACAGATCTGGGACGGGTTGAAAGTGAAGAAGACCCAACGTTTACCGGCCTTGTGACGGGTGGGACGGGTAAAGGGGGGTAGATGTATATGATCAATGACCGATGCTAAACGTCCAAGGGGGATCACTCCCACTCAATCGTCGCCGGGGGCTTGCTCGAGATGTCGAAGCAAACGCGGTTGACGCCCTTGACTTCGTTGATGATGCGGCTGGAGAGTTTTTCCAGCAAGTCGTAGGGGAGCTTGACCCAGTCGGCGGTCATGCCGTCCTGGGATTCGACGGCGCGGAGGGCGATGGTGTAATCGTAGGTGCGTTCGTCGCCCATGACGCCCACGCTGCGGACGGGTAGCAGCACGGCGAAGCTTTGCCAGATCTTGTAATACCAGCCGCTGGCTTTCATTTCCTCGACCACGATGCTGTCGGCTTCGCGCAGGATCTCGCAACGGCGCGGCGTCACTTCGCCGAGGATGCGCACGGCAAGGCCGGGGCCGGGGAACGGCTGGCGAAGGACAATTTCGCGCGGCAGGCCCAGTTCCAATCCCAGTTCGCGGACTTCATCCTTGAACAGGCATTTGAGCGGCTCGACCAATTGAAACTTCATCCTCTTGGGCAGGCCGCCGACGTTGTGATGGCTCTTGATCATCGCGGCGGGGTTGCCGGCGATGGGCACGGACTCGATCACATCGGGATAGAGCGTGCCTTGGGCAAGGAACTTGGCTTTGCCCGCGCGTTTGGTGGCGGCCTGAAAGACTTCGATGAACGTGCGGCCAATGATTTTGCGCTTGCGCTCCGGATCGGTCACCCCCTTGAGCCGTCGCAGGAATAATTTCGAGGCGTCCTCGTACTGCAATTTAATTTTGAAGTGGCGGACGAATACTTCCTGGACCACGGCAGCCTCGCGGCCGCGGAGCAATCCATTGTTCACAAAGATGCAGGTCAACTGATCGCCAATGGCCTTGTGCAACAGCGCCGCCGCCACGCTGGAATCCACCCCGCCGCTCAAGCCCAGTATGACGCGCTCGGCGCCCACTTGTTTGCGGATGGCATCCACGGCCTGGTCGATGTAGCGGTGCATCGTCCAGTTCTTGCCGCAGCCGCAGATGTTGTGGACGAAATTGGCGATGATCTCCTGTCCGCGCGGCGTGTGCGCCACTTCCGGGTGGAACTGCAGGCCGAACATCTTGCGCGCGCGATTCTCGATGGCGGCGAAGTCGGAATTTTCCGTCACGCCCACCGTCTTGAAGCCGTGCGGAAGCTTGATGATTTTGTCGCCGTGGGAATTCCAGACCTGGAGGGTTTCGGGCAGGTTCGCCAGCAGCGGGCAGAAGCTGTCCTGCACGCGCAGTGTTCCCTTGCCGTATTCGCGCTTCAGTCCGCGCTCGACCTTTCCGCCGAGATATTGCGCGAACAACATGACGCCGTAACAAATTCCGAGGATGGGGACGCCCAAATCGAAAATCGCCTTGTCCGGCCGCGGCGCGTCCTTGGCGTAAACACTCGCGGGCCCCCCGGACAGAATGAGTCCGCTGGGCTGCATCGCGGCGATTTCCGCGGCGGGCGTGTCGTAGCGGAGGATGGTCGAATACACATTGCACTCGCGAATGCGCCGCGCAATGACCTGCGTGTATTGGGAGCCGAAATCCAGGATGACTATTTGCTCATTCATGTGCCGATAAAATTAACCTTTTTGCCCGCGAATGGAAGGCTTGGCGAGACAAAAAGCGTGAATTTCTCCACGCCCGGCGGCGTCTGGCTCAAATGCACTTGCGCATGGTGCGCAATGGATGCAGAATTGCCGAAGTGTCCAATGGTTGAGAATGTGCTGGCTGACGCGGAGCTTGTTCCCTGAATTCGCGATTTGTGAGTGCCAGCAAGGAAGCTTTGCCGAAGGAAACGAATTTCGCCGATACGACAGTCAGAACCGGTCAATTATCCCGAAGACATGAAGAAATCCCGCCTTGATGCCCCTTGCACCAACTGCCGGCCAATGCAAATGCGCCGCAAACTGAAACCCGGCTTGCTGAGCTTGATCCTCCTGTTGGCAATGTCGGGAACGCTGCTCGCCGGCACCTTGTTCGTGCCCAATTTTTCGTTTGAATCACAGGTGACTCCGTTTGCCGATCCGCGCGTCGATTCCTGGCAAAAGGCGCCGCAGCCGCCGACCTTTGATACCAATGTTTTCGGCGCGTGGGACAATCTGGCGGGCGTGTTCGGGAATGCTCCGTCCACGAATGCCGATTACATTGACAATGCCAATGGAAACCAACTGGCCTATCTCTTCTCCTACCCGCAGGTGGCGCTGTTTCAGGACTTCAACTCGACCGATTGGACCGGCGGGCCTCCAACGCATGCCTTCAACGCCAGGTTTGAAGCGGGCAAATCCTACCATCTCACCGTCGGGTTGACGAGCAGCCGCGAGGAACCCCTGACCCCCGGCTCGACGCTGCTGGTAAGCCTGTATTATCGGGACAATTCGAACAACATGGTGACCGTGGCGGCGACGAATGTGACCTACGATACGAACGTCTTTGCCAATATTACTCACCTGGTCGATTTCCATGTGGACGTTCCGGCCGTGAAAACGAACGATGCATGGGCTGGCCAGAACATCGGCATCCAATTTGAATCTTCGATCATTTCCCCCGCGCTGATCGGCGGGGTCTGGGACCTGGACAATGTCCGCCTGACCGAAACGATCGACGTGCCCAACTTTTCGTTTGAATCGCAAGTCACACCATTTGCCGATCCGCGCGTTGATTCCTGGCAAAAGCCGCCGCAGCCGGGGACGTTTGACCCGAACATCTTCGGGGCGTGGGACAACCTGGCTGGTGTATTCGCAAACGCCCCGTCCACGAACGCCGATTACATCGACAACGCCGATGGGAACCAACTGGGTTATTTGTTTGCGTATCCGCAGGTGGCGCTCTTTCAGGATTTCAACTCCACGGATTGGTCCAACGCGGCGCCCACGCACGCCTTCAACGCCACTTATAAACCGGGCAAATCGTACACCTTGAAAGTTGGGGTCACCAGCAGCCGGGAGGAGCCGTTGACGCCTGGATCCACTCTCCTGGCGAGTTTGTATTATCGCGACAGCAGCAGCAACATGGTGACGGTGGCATCCACCACTGTTACTTATGACACCAATGTCTTCGCGAACCTCAGCCACCTGGTTTACTTCGAGGTGACGGTGCCGGACGTAAAAGCCAGTGATCCCTGGGCCGGGAAAAAGATTGGGATCCAATTCCAATCCACGGTGGCCCCGCAGTTGATTGGCGGGGTTTGGGACCTGGACAACGTCCGCTTGATGGAAGTTGTGGCCACGGCGCTGGCCAATCCCGTCCGGACCAATGGCCGATTCAGTTTCACGCTGCAAAGCGAACCGGGGTTGCCTTTTGAAATCCTCGCGGCAACGAACCTCACGCAGCGGGCGACGAATTGGACCAGTATTGGGAGCCTCACGAATGTCTCTGGAGCAACGTTGTTTACCGACCCTGCCACCAATTTCAGCCAGCGTTTCTATGGGGCGCACCAGTTGCCTTGAGCATGAATTGGCGTGATGCAAACGACCGGTCCATTTTCATTTCGCCGGGCGTTCACCCTCATTGAATTACTGGTAGTCATCGCGATCATTGGGATTCTCGCGGCCCTGCTGTTGCCAGCCCTCGCGTCCGCCAAACAAAAGGCGCAGCGAGTTGCCTGCCTGTCAAACCTGCGACAATTGGGCGTCGCCCTGCAGAATTATGCGGTCGATAGCAGCGGAAGGATTCCTTATGGGCCTCAAGCCCCGCCGTTCAGCAATCCATCCGACTTTTACCCTTCCACCGGCGCGCCCACGAGTCTCGTTTCGCTCCAAAGCGGCGCTCCGGTGGGTCTGGGACTGATGTTGTCACAGCAACTCTCCGCCCAGCCCAAAGTGATTTTCTGTCCGGGGAGCGATCAGCCACTGGATGCGGACGCCGAATTGGCGAAGGTGGGCGTTTACCAGGCTCAGTCCGGTTATTACTACCGGCATTCGGGAAACACTTTGTTGCACGATACCTTCGCCGCCACCAACGCGCCCGCCCATCTCCAACTGGACAATCTGGGCGATAACCGAAACGGCCTGCCCATCCGTGCCCTGGCCATCGACACCATTTTTCTCTGTCCGCCCGACCTGGCCACCTACGGAGTCAAACCCACCACCCACCATCGGCAGAAATTCGCGGACATCCTGTTCTCAGACGCCCACGCCGTTTCCCGGCGGAATCAAGATGCGCGGTTTACCGTGGATCTGACGAGTTACGCCGACATCCCCAGTGCCTTCGATAAAATACTGAAGGTGCTGGAACAAGCCGACCTGGAGCCATAACAGCCTGCTGGATTGGATTTTAATCGCTCTTCTTGGCCGGCTTGGGAGCGGGCTTTGCTTCGGCCTTGGCGGGAGCCGATTTGCTGTCTCCGGACGACTTGCTCTCGGCGGCAGGTTTGGAATCGCCGGCCGGGGCCGCTTCCTTTTTGGCGGCGGCTTTGTAATTCTCGCTGCGATAGTCGGTTATGTAAAATCCGCTGCCCTTGAATATCAGTCCCGCACCGGCGCTGATCGCCCGCTTCACCTTGCCCTTGCCCCATTTTTTCTGAGCGCACAACTCCTTGGGACACGTGCGGAGCGGGGCGTCGGCGATGGATTGAAACTTTTCAAACTCATGTCCGCATTTCGAACAAACGTATTCGTAAGTTGGCATCGCTTTCATTTAAGCGTAACCCGGGCGCGCGTCAAGGCGGCTGGAAAGCACGGAGAGTCCAAAGTCCGGCTCTCTCCCGGCTTGGGGCATCTTTGTTAGTATCACCATAACTCGGCGGCAAGATGCCGCCCTCACTGGCCCGCTGGAAGCGTGCCGCTACGTAGCGGCAGCCATCCTGGCTGCCAGTGAGAGCGGCTTCCAGCCGCGCGTTCACACCCAAGCGGTGGACCTTGGACTTTTGACAATTTCAGTTATCGTTCCGCCATGCCGAAATGGTGCAAGACCATCATCGCCATCCTGTTGCTGCCCGTTTGTGTTGGGGCGGTTAAGGCCCTTTGGATGGTGCTGCAAGCCAGCGGCCAGGCGACGACGATTTGGGTGGCGGTGCTGTCGGGAGCGGCGTGTTGGATGGTCATTTACGTGCTGCTGCCCAAGCCGATGTGGATGTACGTCTTCGGACACGAATTGACGCATGCGCTCTGGACCTGGTTGTTCGCCGGCCAGGTGAAGAAATTGAAGGTCCGGTCCACTGGCGGCCACGTGGTGGTCACGAAAAGCAATTTTCTGATCTCACTGGCGCCTTATTTTTTCCCCCTTTATGTCATCGCGGTGGGACTGGCCTTCGCGCTGGGCAACCTGATCTGGAACTGGCAGGCGTATGCGGTTTGGTTTCATTTGCTTCTGGGAGCCGCCTATGCGTTCCATCTGACACTCACCTGGCATGTGTTGAAAACCGAGCAATCGGACATTACGCAGCACGGGTACGCGTTTTCGGCCGTGGTGATTTTCCTGGGGAACATTGGCGTGTTGTTGATTGGTGTGCCATTGTTAGTTGCGCGGGTGGGGGTCTTTACTGCTTTGGGATGGTGGCTGGTATCCACTGGGGAAATTGTGCACCGGTTGGGCCGATTGTTTTAGAACGCCCTCGGGAGCGAAGACAGGGAGAAGGTCGAATGAGCGAGGCGTATTAACGTATGGAGTCTCGCCTTCAGATGCAGGCCGGAACTCCATGCCTCCGAACGCACGTGCGTGGCGCCTGGAGTTCCTGTCCGTTTGGTCTTGAACTCAAGGGCCTTTTCAGGCGAAATGGGCGGGCTGAATTACGCTATGAATCTCGGCGACATCTTGGGCTCTGATAATATCCTGCCGGAATTGCAGGCGGCCGACCGTTGGAAGGCCATCGACGAGCTGATCGATAATCTGGTCACGAGCGGGAAGATTAAACCCGAAAATCGTGAGGCCATCGCCAGCGTGGTGAAAAAGCGCGAAACCTCCATGAGCACGGGTATTGGTTTCGGCATTGGCATCCCGCATGCCTCAACCGACCTCATCTACGAGGTCGTGGGTGCATTCGGACGCTCGAAGACAGGCGTGAATTTCGATGCCTTGGACAATCAGCCGGTCAATCTCGTCATGCTTTTCCTCGTCCCTCAAGGCCAGTTTCAGAAGCACCTTCACACCCTCGCCAACATCGCCAAATTGCTGCACAAGAAGGAATTCCGCCAGGCGCTCGAAGAAGCTCCCTCCGCCGACGCCATGTACAAAATCATCAAGGAGTACGGCGGAAAATGAGGGTTTTCGGGCGTTAAGGTTTGGGTTATTCTTTGGACATTGGGCCTTGGCCATTGGTCATTTTCCACCGTGTTACCTCATAAATCCATCGAAGCACGTTTGCAGGCGGCGGTGTCGTCGGTCTTGCCCGACGCAAACACCGCCAACGTCCTGGTGCGCCCGTGCCCTGATCCTAAATTCGGCGATTACCAAACCAACGCCTTGATGGCGCTGGCGAAGGAACGAAAGCTCAACCCGCGCCAACTCGCCGCGGACGTGCTGGCCAGGCTCGATGTCGGCGAGTTGTGCGAAAAAGTTGAAATCGCCGGCGCTGGGTTCCTAAACTTTCGGCTGAAATCCTCAACCCTCGAACGAACTCTCGAATCCGCTGCCCGTGGCGAACATCTGTTCTTCGAGCGAACCACGCAGCCCCGCACCGTGGTCATTGATTTCAGTTCGCCGAATGTGGCCAAACCAATGCACGTGGGCCACATCCGCTCCACGATTCTGGGAGATTCACTGGCGCGCGCGCTGCGGCTGCTGGGCCATCGTGTCATCACAGACAATCACATCGGCGATTGGGGGACGCAGTTCGGCATGATGATTTTCGCGTGGAAAGTGGAAAAATTCTTCGAGAACGATCCGGGCTTGCTGCCGGACCCAATCAGTGAATTGGAGCGGGTTTACAAATTGGTTAACGAGGCTTGCAAGGGCGATGCGAAGGCGCTGGCTTACTTGCGCTCGCGTTTCTCCTACGATGTGGAACTCGAGCTGGACAAGATCGAGCCCGAGGGCGCTTTGAATTGGGCCAGGATGGAGCTGGTGAAACTTCAATCCGGCGACAAGGAAAATTTGGAAATCTGGGAGCGACTTATCGCCATTTCAAAAAAGCAATTTGAGACGATCTACAACCGGCTGGGTGTCACCTTCGATCACACGTTGGGCGAGAGTTTTTACAACCCGATGCTCAAAGCCATTGTGCAGGAGTTGCTCGACAAAGGAATTGCCAAGGAGAGCGAAGGCGCGATTGCGGTCTTTTCCGACGGCTCGCTGCCACCCAAACAGGATCCTTTTCTCAAGCAGGAAGATGGCGAGTGGAAGCCCAATCCCAGCCTCATCCAAAAGAGCGACGGCGCAGCCAATTACGCCACCACCGATCTGGCCACGCTGGCGTACCGCCTCCAGACCTGGCATCCGTCAGAGATTGGATACGTCACTGATGGACGGCAGCAGCTTCATTTCCAACAGATTTTTGCCACGTTCAGGCGGTGGCATCCGGAAGCAAACGTCAAGCTGGCCCATGTCTGGTTCGGGTCGATCCTCGGCGAAGATGGCAAGCCTTTCAAAACGCGTTCAGGTGAAACGGTGCGCCTAGCCGATCTTCTCGACGAAGCGGAAGAACGGGCCTTCCAGGTGGTCACGGACAAAAGACCCGATCTGCCGGAACCTCAACGCCGGGAAATTGCGCGTGTGGTGGGCATTGGAGCGATCAAATACGCTGACCTGCTTCCGAATCGGCAAAGCGATTACGTATTCAGTTGGGACAAGATGCTGGCGCTGCATGGAAACACCGCTCCTTATTTGCAATATTCCTACGCCCGCATCAGCAGCATCTTCCGCAAGGATGACTCGGATGCGACTTCTAAAACCAGCGAACCGGCTTCTGTCTCACTCGGAGCGCCCGAGGAAATCTCTTTGGCCAGGCATTTGCTTAATTTTGATTTTGTCCTTGGCGCCGTTGTGGAGGATTATCGTCCCAACCTTCTCTGCAACTATCTTTACGAACTCGCGAGTCACTATGCTCGCTTCTACGAAAACTGCCCCGTCCTCAAAGCGGAACCGAAGGAACGCGCAAGCCGCCTTATCCTTTCCAGTCTGACCGCCGAGGTGCTACGTCAGGGTCTGGAAATTTTGGGAATTCAGACGTTGGAACAGATGTAACAAAGACCAAGCTCAAAGCACACTCCCCTTGTTGCTTGGAAATTGGAGCTTTTCTAGTGTTTGGATTTTGGAGCCTGGTATTTTACTCCCCTAGCTCAACCGCATCGGCATCACCACGTACAGAAACGGCCCATTGATTTTCAACACTCCCGGGCTCAATTCATCGATCAACTCCAGAAACACCTCGTCATTCGGCAGCGCGTTGAGCGGATCAATCATGTACTTGGGATTGAACGCAATCGCCATTTCCTTGCCCTTGTAATTGATCGCCAGGCTCTCCCGCGCTTCACCCACTTCCGGTGAGTTGGCCGTGATCGCAAGATTATTTTTGGTGAATGCCAGTTTGACGGAGTTGGACTTCTCGCTGGTCATGATCTCGGCCCGGCGCAACGCATGGAGAAATTCCTCCCGCGCCAGCGCCACTCGTTCCTTCGGCTCACCGGGAATGACCTGCCTGTAATTCGGATAATTTCCCTCGATCAACTTGGTGATGATCAAAATCGAAAAGCCCTTTTCATCCTTGAGCGTGAACGCCGCCTGGTTTTCCGAATAACGCGTCTCCACTTCGCCCTTGTCCTGCAACAAACGGTTCAACTCATTCACCGCCTTGGCGGGCACGATGAATTCTCCCTGGCTTTGCTCGGTCACATCCACTTCCTCATCCACCAAAGCCAGCCGTCGGCCGTCGGTCGCCACCATCGTCATCTTGTGTTCCTTGAGACTGATGAAAATCCCGTTCAACACGTAGCGCGATTCGTCCGTCGAAATGGCGAAGGACGTTTTCTTCATCATCCCCCGGACCTTCTCCTGCGGCAGGACTACTTTTTTGTCCTCCTTGAATTTCGGCATCGGCGGAAACTCATCGGCGCTCAACCCGTTGATCTTGTAAAACGACGCCCCGGAACGAACACTGCAAACATTTTTATCATCGACCTCGATATCGATTTCCGGATTGTTCAACTCGCGAATGATCCCAAACAGCTTTTTCACCGGCACCGTGGTGGCGCCCGCCTTTTTGACACTCGCCTCCACGCCGCACGAAATCGTCACATCCAGATCCGTCGCGGTCAACTCCAGCCGGTCCTTCTCCGCGCGCAGCAGCACATTGGAGAGAATCGGCAGCGTCGTGCGCGTGCTGACCACGTTCTGCACCGCTTGCAGGCCGTTGATGATTTGCTCCTTCGAAATGGTTAGATTCATTGGACTTGGCCTTAATAGTATCTATCTGTACTGAAAATGTTCTTATTATTAAGCGTTGTGAATAAGGCAAACAACCTGCGCTGTCAAGGTCACCACAAAGACTTACGATTTTTTTTGAATCCAAACAAGCCAATAAATCGCCGCCAGACAAGCCGCCAACTTGCCATTGTTCACACTGCTCGCAAACTGTTCACACCAGACCCCAAGGTTATTGCGCACGTTGTGCCCTTTTGATGACGCGCGGCACGACTTCGCCGGCGTATTCGATTTCGGTCCGCGTTGATTCGCGTCCGAGCGAGAAGCGCACCAGCGAATTTGCCAGCTTTCGTTCGATTCCCAGACCCACAATCACGTGCGACGGTTCAATGGACCCCGCCGAACACGCCGAACCGCTCGAAGCGCAAATGCCTTCCAAATCCAGTCCTGCGAGCAGCGCGATACTGTCTGAGCCTTCGACCAGGAAAGAAACCGTGTTCACAAGCCGGCGATCGCGCGGACCGACCATGCGAACTCCTGCCAACCCTTCCAGCATCGAAGCCAGTTGCTCTGACAAGGGCAGGAGCGCTTCCCGCGAAAAGACCGGCACCCGGACAAATCGTTCCAGTGCCTCGACCATGCCAATGATGCTCGCCAGATTCTCTGTCCCCGCCCGGCGCTCATTTTCATGCCCGCCTCCGAAAAGAATCGGGTCCGGCAGCAGCGGCGAGCGCACGAACAATGCGCCAGCCCCTTTAGGTCCATGAAACTTGTGCGCGCAAATGGAAACCAGATCGGCGTTGAATTGATGCACATCCTGAAAAGGCTCCTTGCCGAACCATTGCACCGCATCCGTATGAAACAGCACCCCGCGCTCCCGGCAAAGCGCACCCAGTTCCGCGACTGGCTCGACCGTGCCGATCTCGTTATTGGCCGCCATAATGGAGACCAGAATGGTGTCCGGCTGAATGGCCTTTGCCAAATCCTCGGGTGAAACGAATCCTTCCCGTGAAACCGGCAGTCGCGTCACCTCGAATCCCTCCTTTTTTTCGAGATAATCCATGCAATGCAGCACCGCATGATGCTCGATCACCGAAGTGATGAGATGCCGCCCCTTGGGTTTCAGCAACCGGGCCGCGCCGAAGATCGCCAGGTTGTTGCTCTCCGTCCCGCCGCTCGTGAAAATAACCTCGCTTGGCTTGCTTCCCAGCACCTTGGCCGCGCGATCCCGCGCATCATCCAAAATCGACCGCGCCCGCCGGCCAATATGGTGCACGCTGCTGGGATTGCCGTAGATTCCCTCCAAAAACGGCAACATCGCCTCCCGCACCTGGGGATCCAGGGGAGTCGTGGCGTTGTAATCGAAATAAACCGTCCGCACGTTACAACCTTAACCGCTAACCTGCGGACTGCGAGCCGGAAATGGGGTCATGGGAAGAGTTCCATATTCCTTAACTAAATGGCCGTGGAAGGCCCGGGGTGAGGTGGTGTCTTTCTGATGACGCGGGCGTGGCCGCCGAGCCGAAGTAAAATTCTTGTGGCATCTTTCTGTTCTTTTGGTTTCATTTCGCGCCATGATCTCACGCTTTGCCGGTCCTGGTTTCGCTCGAATGCTGGCGGCCGGGTTGGTCGTCTTAATGCCCTTCGCCGCTTTGAGTCAGGCGCTTGCGCCGGGGGTCAAGCTGGTCCCCGTGACCAAAGGTTACTCGGTTTACAACACGGCGAGCTACAATCGGCACAGCCTCACCACCTTCCAAACCAACCAGTATTTCGCGTTCTACAATTCCGCTGAAAACCTGGTCCTCGCGCGCCGCGCCTTGGGCACCACCAACTGGCAGATTCACGAAACCCGCTTTCAACCGAACAGCCCGACCGACGGACACGACATCGCCAGCATCGGCGTCGATGGCGAGGGCGTTGTGCATGTGGCTTGGGGAATGCACGCCCAGCCCCTGAACTACGCGCGCGCTGCGACCTCCGAATCCCTGGAGGTCACCCGCCGTCCGATGACGGGCACGGAGCACTCGGTGACTTATCCGCAGTTCGTCAACCTGCCCGATGGCGACCTGCTTTTCATCTACCGTTCCGGCAGTTCCGGTTCCGGCGATACCGTCCTGAATCGCTGGCACCTTTCCACGCACACCTGGTCCCGAATTCAGAACAAATTTATCGAGGGCATTTCCAGCAGCGTCAACGCTTACCCAAACTTTGCCTGTTTCGATTCCCAGACCAACCTGCACTTTTCCTGGTGCTGGCGCGACACGCCCGATTTTAATTCGAACCACGATATCCTTTACGCCTGGTCGCCCGACTTCGGGGTGACATGGAAAAAGTGGGGCGGCGGAGATTATACCCTGCCCATTCGCCAGGGCACCGCGCAAATCATCCTTCCGATGCGGACCCGGAACATGCTCATGAATCAGTGCGGCATGACCATGGATCGCAATGACCTTCCTATTATCGCCGCGTGGTGGGCACCAGCCGGTGGAACCGAGAATCCTGTGCAAATCATGGTGCTTTGGAACGACGGAAAAACCTGGCACACAAACCCCGTCACCCATCGCAAGTCGAACAGTTGGCCAGGACGTCCCATCGTCGTGACAGATCAGGCCAACCGCGTCTTCGTCGTTTACGGCGAAACGGAGCAAGGCGGACGGCCGATGCTCGCCTGGACCGACGATCCCCAGCGCGCCAAATGGAACCTCTTGCAACTTACCAGTGAATCTCTTGGCCGTTGGGAGCCGGTCTATGACCCGCAGGAATGGGATCGCGAGGGCAAACTTCATCTGTTCTATCAAAACATCACTGGCAATTCCGGCGGCACGATGGTTTCAGTGTTGGAATTCGATCCGGCCGCCTATTTTCGCAGCTTGGCTGCCGGCGGGGCAACGCAGTAAGAAAATCGTGTCCTCCTGAATTGAAACAGAAGCCGCCAACTTTGCCGCTCGGGCCTGCCTTGGCAGGGCGCGCCGCTCCGTGCGCGCCGACGTCGGGCAGAGCACTGCCCACGCTACCGGGATAAGTCCTCAGCCCAACCTTGACAGTCATCGCTCTTCTCTTGACTCTGTCCAACGTTAAAAATCGTCCCATGAAGCCGATGAAATGGTTCCTTGCCGCTACGGGCGTCCTTTCGTTGCTCGGCATTCTGGCGCTCTTACCGCCATCCAGTCAGGCGGCCCCAGCCACAAAGCCAAACATCATCTTTCTGCTCACCGATGACATGGGCTACGGCGATGTTGGTTGTTACGGAGGAGATTTTGTTCCCACGCCCAATATCGACCGGTTGGCGGCGGAAGGGACAAAGTTCACGCAATTCTACGTTGCCTCGCCCGTCTGTTCGGCCTCGCGGACAGCCTTTACGACTGGCATGTTCCCGGCGCGCTGGCGCATGACCAGCTACCTGCAAACCCGCGCCGGCAATCGCAAATGCGAACAGGCGGATTTTCTCGACCCCAAAGCTCCTTCCATCGCACGCACGCTCAAGGAAGCGGGCTACGTGACCGGCCATTTCGGCAAATGGCACATGGGCGGCGGCCGCGACGTCACCAACGCGCCGCCCTTCCGCGAATACGGCTTCGATGAACACGCCGGCACTTGGGAAAGCCCGGAGCCCGATCCCATCATCACTGGAACAAATTGGATCTGGTCCAAGTACGACCAGGTCAAACGCTGGGACCGCAGCGCATACTTTGTTGACAAGACGCTGGATTTCCTGCGCCGCCACAAGGGCGAAGCCTGTTACGTCAATCTCTGGCCCGACGACGTTCACACGCCGTGGGTGCCAAAGGGCACCGATCTCGAGCAGCGGCGGCAGGAAAACGACGAGAGCGCTCCAAACTTCAAAGCCGTGCTGCGCGAATACGACAAACAAGTGGGCCGCTTGCTCGACGGCCTGAAGGAACTGGGGCTGGAGGAAAACACCATCCTCATTTTTTCGAGCGACAACGGTCCTCTGCCGACGTTTCGCGGCAAACGGGCGGGCGGTCTGCGCGGCAGCAAGATCAGCTTGTATGAAGGCGGAGATCGGGAGCCTCTCATCATCCGTTGGCCGGGCCATGTCCCCGCCGGCCGCGTGGATGACAAAACCGTGATAAGTTCCGTGGATTTCTTTCCCATGCTTTGCCAGCTCACCGGAACGCCTCTGCCCGGAAGCACGGCATTCGACGGCGAGGATTTGACGGATTCATTTTTTGGAAAAAGCCCCGTTCGCCACAAGCCGCTGTTTTGGGAATATGGCCGAAACAACTTCTCCTTCGATTATCCCAGAAATCCCCGCGATCACAGCCCAAACGTGGCGATGCGCGATGGCAAATGGAAACTGCTGGTCAATGCCGACGGCTCCGGACTTGAGCTTTACGATTTGGAGGCCGACCGCAACGAGACACACAATATCGCCGACGCAAATCCTGAAGTCGCAAAACGCCTCTCCGAAACGGCGTTGCACTGGAGAAAATCATTGCCGTGAAACGCGTGATTCATTCGGCGGGCTTGCGCCGCTGAAGCAATTTGGTAGGCGGGGCATTTCTTACCCGAAAAAAGTGGACGCAGGCGCGCAAGGGATGAAGAACCAGGCCCGCGATAGTCGCTGAAGGCGCGTTTTCAACTCCAAAGCGGGCAGGGCGGTTCGCACTGGGCAATGACCACGTTCCGAACAATCGGTCCCAAATGCTGAAGATGGCTCCAAAGTTACCAACCTCATCTTGGTGGGCGTCGCCATCAACGCGCGCGTGGTGCCACTGATGAAAGAGGGGTGAGACCAGTAGATGCCGGAAGGGGCCAAAAGTCCAGTTCACGTTCGCATGAACCAGTAACGCGGCAGCGCCAATGAAAACGTTGGCCGCAACCACGGCGATAACGGGAAGCCCCATGGAGAGAAGCACGACGCCTGCCACCATGGTGTTCAGCACTTGGCTTACCGGGTGAAGCCGGGACGTGGAAAGCCAATCGAGTTCCTCACTGGTGTGGTGGACAATATGAAAAGCCCACAGCAGAGGGAAGCGATGGTAGGCGCGATGTATCCAATACGCGAGCAGGTCTGCGATGATGAGGGCGATTGCCATCTGGGCCAAAAGGGGTAACGCAGTCACGCGCATCCGCATCATGAAGAACGTGAGCCAGAAGCCGCTGTTGGGAAAGACAGCCGACACCGCGGTGGTGGAGGTGACGGCGAGAGCGATGCCGGCGCTGACGGAGAGCGGATGTACAATCCAACTGCAAAGGTCCACGAGCAGGGGCCGACGCCACCACTTGTGTGCCCGCGAAGAAGGCCAGCGGCCCTCAAGGATGGTGAACACTCCCATCAAGATGATGAGTTGAACTGCAGCGGCTATCATGGGATGAGGTCGGGCAGAAGCCCGCGATTTGTCATGTCACTCCGGTAACTGCTGATTTGAGCGGCGGAAATGAATCCCATAAATCACCCGGGCGCACCCGGGCGTTATATTCGCAGAAGGAAACCGGGTTCCCTTTCGTATCGAGCAGATGATGACAGCAGGCCGAGATGCGATCCTGGTCATAATTGAACCGGTCCATGAACGGTTTGATGGCAACGGCAAAAACATCCGTGGAGCGGATGAGTTTGCGCCCCGCCCAGAGTCCAACGCGGTTAATCAAGCCGCCCTGGTTCGTGCCTACGACCGAACGCAATTCGTCCGAGTTGAGCAGGGTGCGATTGGCAACCCGATTCATCGCTTGATCGAGGTCAACATGGCGGGCGATGTTGGCCGTCACGCCAAAGCGTTGAACGAAAAGCGTGATCCAACCGCAGTTGGGATGGCTGCATGGGATCGGTTTGAAGTCGCCTGCGTTTGTGCGTCGGCGAATTTGGCTGGCCACCGCTTTGACGCAGTCTGAAAGTGACAGGCGCCGCATGGGGTCTTGCGCGAGTTGATACCGCCCGGAATAAGTGACGGGCTGCAGTGCGACCACTTTGACGTGCGCGTGACGCAAGCCAGTCTCGACGACCCAGCCGATTTCGTCGTCATTGACGTCCAGCGTGATGGTCATGGTCAGTTGCATGTGAATGCCGAGACGGCCAAGATTTTCGATGACTTGATCGCGGACGCGGATCGTGTTTGCGTCACGCATGGCGCGGTTGGTGTCCGGTTGCCGGCCGTCGAATTGGAGCAGCACCATGAGTTTGTCGCAAAACGGCGTGCAGCGCGCCGCCAGCTCGGCATCGGCGAAGGCGATGCCATTGGTCGGCAGGTAGATTTTCTTCACCGGCTGCGCGTGCAGGAAAGCAACCATCTCCCAAAACTCGGGATGCAACACCGCCTCGCCGCCCGTAAGTTGCACCGAATCGAGCGCGCCTTTGTGTTCGATAAGCCGGAGAATGTATTCTTTGAACAACGCCAGGGGCATCTTCCGGTCGCCGCGCGCGTCGCTGTAGCAAACCGGGCAGGCGAGATTGCAGGCGTTCGTGACTTCAACAAGAATGGTGCAGGACTTGTTCCCCATTTGGTCGGCGAAATTTCCCTGGTCCTGCTCATGGCCATTCTCACCACCAGAGCAAGCGCCGGTGAATGCCGGAAAATCCATGACCTTTTCCCCCGCAAAACGTCGTCCCCAACGGTCCTTGTTGGAGAGATGGTAGAAGCTCTCGTCGTTTTCCAGCAGCGCTTCCGAGTGGCCGTGGTGATTGCAGAGTTTGCGCATGAGCACCCGTCCGTCGCAGGTGAACACCAGCGCGGGGACGTGCGCCAGACAGTCGGGGCAAAGGCTGATGGTGGTTTTGAGCAGCCGGTCGCAATGCTTTGGTTGAAACAACTCGATGGTGGCCGGTTCGTCGAGCCTGACCAATCGTTGCCGTAACGCCTCCAATCGTGGCCCAAGCGGCTGCGACTGCACTTGTTTGGTCTCAAACATATTGACCCGCGGTTTCCATTATTGTCGCGCAGATGCGAAAAAGCCACTGCCGATGTTTGGGTGTGGTTGCTGCAAACTGCGCCAGGAATGCCCGCACTTGCCGCTGCGAAAACGAGAGGTTGGCCCGCGCTTCGGCGCGGCGATGTTGATCCATCACGGCCTGCGCCTCCCGGTGGGTGAGCAGATCGAACACCGTCGCCCGTGTGTATTGGACATGCCGGTCTTCATCGGTTTTGGTCCGGGACACCAGGCGGGCGATCTCGCTCTTGCCGCTTCGCTCGCAGGCATCCATGTGGTAGGCGAAAGACTGTGCGACGCGTTTCTCCAGGTGGTGCGCATGCGCGAGAAAGTTCGCCAGCTTGCGACGGCGGACTTCCGCTGGATCGCCCTCCATGATGTGAAAAGTCCCTGGCGTGAACGAACGCACCACTTCGTTGAATACATCGCCCAAGTCCGCTTCAATCACCGGTTGTTCCAGCGTTTTGAGGGCCTGGGAAAAAAGACGAACGTGCTTGTCCTCGTCGGCGGCATGCTGGCGGAGTTGCGCGGCCAGTTCCTGCGTCGGGGCAAAGTCACTTTGGAAATAATCGCAGACCCGTTGCGGATAACGCTCGCCGCTGCGATAGAGATTCAACACCCAGCCATGCGTGACTGGGTTGGCCACCAACTCACGGTGAAACCGGCCTTTGACGGAATCAATGACGTTGGCCATTAGTGTCTGCTTGCCAACGCGCAGAAGCCCACGAGCAACCCGAACGCCACCACCACCAGTGCCACTAACACGACCAGGGCGATCAGCAGCGCCTTGAACAGTTGCTTCAGCCAGTTGTTTTTGTCTTCGTCAGCCATGGGATGCCTCCAATGCGGCAGCGGCGGTTTGGGGGGCTTGTTTCTGAATGCGGAATTTATTCCAGCCCGGCGGCGGCGCCAGCGTGCGCTTCAAAAAGAATGCCGCGCCCAACCCAATCATCAACAATGCGAGCAATTGATAACTTGAATAGTTGCCAAAGAATTTTGGCGTATCCCGGATGAACTCCGTTAGAAACCGAAATACGCCATAGACAACAAGGTAAAGGGAGAACAATCGGCCAAACAACCTTCCCTCCTTGACCAGCAGGAGAAATAGAACGCCGATCGCAAGTTGAAAGATGATTTCAAAAATCTGCGCCGGATATCGCGGGATGCCGTCCGCCCCTCGAATGGCGCACCAACCGTCATACGGAAGGCCCCGGCAGCAACCAGTGATGAGGCAGCCGACCCGCCCGGTCGCGATGGTGAAAGGCAACAGCGCGGCGAACCGGTCGTTGGGCGGCATCGGGTATCCGATCAGCGGTTTCGCCAGCTCCGCGCAAAGAAAACCGAGGATTAGCGCTCCGGTGATGGAGCGTCCCGACCAGAGCACGCTCCGCCAGTCATTCACAGTTACCCACGGCCAATCATAATCGCCAATCAATACCGAAAGCTTTGCGCCCGCCACCGCGCCCAGCAGCGTAACCCCTTGCAAAAAGTAATACTGCCGCCGCAGATGCTCCTCGCGAAGGTGCTTGGTCACCGGAAACGCCAGTGCGATGAGCACGGCAAGGCCGACGAACAGCAGGTAGGCGGGGTGCAGGAAATTCATGGGAAATGATTTTGCTGCTGTAACCAATCCAACCCCATCAGGCCAACCACGAAGATCAGAAACCCGAAATGAGTTTTGGCATGCAAGTCAATTTCGGCTGCCGCCAATCCACGATGAAAAACAAATTCGTCCAGCGCCCGGGCGATCACGAATAAAGCCACACCGGGAATGACCACATCATAATGGCCCAGGTACGCATGGGGAATGACGATTACCAGCGTCATCCCGAGAGTCACATGCAACAAACGTTCGGCGAAAGAGAGGGTCCGGTGCTGCTGGTGGTGCAGCACATCGCGAACGCCGAAATAAAGGTACGGGGCAAGACACAGCGTCAACAACATGGCCCGCGAGATGAAACTCACAGCGCACCCCCCGAAGCTCCTCGCAGCCGCTCCAGTGCTTCCGTCCAACTCCAATGACTTTTCTCCAGCCAATGCGTGGCCAGGGACACGACAAAGAAGATCAGCAACGCCAGGTGCTCCTTCGCATGCAGATCGGATTCCTCGGCTGGAATGCCGCGATGGAAGATATATTCATCCACGGCGCCCGCGGCGGCAAAAATCACCATCGCGCTCACTACAATCCAATGGTTTCCCCTCAACGCGTGCGCGAACATAATCGCCAGCACAAGGCCAATCGCTGCATGCAGAACGTGCTCGGTCAAACTCACTTTGCGGCCACGAAAATGAAACGCCGTGTCCTTGGCTCCATAGTAGAGAAACGGCAGAAACGAGAACACAAGAATGGTTGCCCGCATGAGCCGAGATTTCCTGACCACGGTCTGTTTGTCAATCTTCCGGCTTGCAACGCCCGCGGATCGGGCTCGCGAAATCACTTTGGCCGCAAGGATTAGGCTTTTGCGGAGGCACCCCGCGAAAACTCATCATTCTGACCTCAGGGCAACAGAATGCCATGAGGAAGGCGTCGCTATTCGTCGTGCTTTTGTGCGGCCATAATCTCCTGGAACCGTTTGAGCGCGGCCTGTTGTTCCGGCGTCGTGAGGTAGGGAGCCAACAGAGACGGATCGCTCGGATCCTTGCCGCCGTTCGCGCTGAGATAAGCTTGATAGGCCGGGTCCAATACGTTTTTGACGGACTCCATATCCCTGTCGCTGGCCACTGTTTTGAAATTTGTGGTCCCATAGCCGCTTGGGCCGATGACGAACGCGCCGTCATACTCTTCGTCCACCGCGGCTTTCTGCGTGATGATCCAGTCTCCACCCACCCGCACATTCGGGATCTTGTCCGCAGGCGCAATTTCCCACCGCTGCAATATGGCGTCATCCACTGGCGACTTGAAGTAAGGCTGCACCTGAGAAAGGTCGGTGGGAAATTGGCCGCCGCTCGCTTTTATGTATTTGCTGAGCGCCGGCCTCAAATCGGAGGCGAATTTGCTCTCGGCCGCGCCGCGAAGGCCGCTCAATGCCCGCCGATAATCCTCGTCGCTTTCAAGCTTGCCCTTGGCGGCATTAAGCCAGTCCTGGTCATTAAGGAGTTTGAGTTCCGGAATCTGCGATTCGGGTGTGAGCGCGAGCCGTTGCTTGAGTTGGTCCACCCTGGCCAGCCACGACCGCATCTCGGTCTCGGTTGCGCTGTTCGTTCCGGTTTTCGACGCGCTCAATTCTCGCGCATCGGCTCGCAGCCGCGCCACTTCGCCCCGGAGTTTCGGGACGTCCTGGCTGGCTTGGCGTAATTGTTCGTTCTCCTGAAGTAACGCGTCCAATTTCATTTTCGAGTCGTCGCGTTCGTGGCGTAACTGTTCAATTTGCGCCGTCAGCGGCGCTTGCTGGTTCTGAAGAGCGTCAACCTGCTCGTGCAATCGCGAAACCTGGCGGGCCCCATAAATTCCCGCCCCGGCTCCGAGAGCGAGCACCGTCAAGATCAAGGTTTTTTGTGTTGTTGTCATGGCAATGGCTTTGGTGAGTCCAAGGGTTGCGTTTGGAACGGCGGCTCCCGCCAGGGCCGAAGCTGCCGAAATGGCACTGCTTAAACCCAGGGGCGCGGATTGCACGGCATTGGCTGAAAGCAGGGCGGCGATGCCGGCAACCCCGGCGCTGATGCCTCGCTTCGTGAACGCTTCGCGGAGACGTTCGACGGCGCGGCTCACGCGCTTTTGTGCCGCGTCCTCCGACGCGCCCAGCGCCTGCCCGACTTCCCGCAGGCTTTTGTTCTCGAAATAGCGCAGCAGCAGCGCGGCACGGTCCTCGGCTTCCAGTGTCTCCATCGCTTCGTCGAGCAGCGGTTCGATCTGGGACCAGGCGGGGCTGTTTGAATTCATGTCGGCGATCTCCAAAGCGAGCTGTTCGCGAACCTGCCGGCGTGACTCCCGGCGCACCACATCGATGGCTGTCCGCCGCGTTACTTGGTACAGCCACGGGCTGAGCACGGTATCGGGTTTCAACCGGGCGGCATTGCGGGAAAGGTCGATGAATACGGATTGCGCGACTTCCTCGGCCAACTGCGGCGATCTGACCTGGCGCAAAGCTGCGGAATAGACCAGGTCCACGTGACGGCTGACCAATTCCGCGAAGGCCTCTTCCGACTGTCCCCGCGCGTAGCGTTCGATCAATTCCCAATCACTCGCCGTCATCTTATAAGTATATCGCCGCCGAGTGGCTCATTCCGACAGGAAAACCGGGCCTACTTCGAGTGAGGGCTGTTCAGCGGACCGGGACCGGGGGGCCAAGAAAAGCGGCGATTTGCCGGGCCAGGGCGGAATTCCATTTGATCGACGTCGCCCGTTTCAACTTGCCGCCAATGGTAGGTGGCTTGCACTCGATTCGGGAACGGAATCAGCCATGCGGATTCGACTCACGTTCCTTTGCCGGGAATTCCGTTGTCTCCGTTGCCCTCAGCCTTCGCTTCTGAAACCACGCTACTCCAATCAAGTCAAACACGCCGCGCCCCAACCGATTCCAGACGCCGTATTTGGAAACGCCGGACACGCGAGGACGATGGTTGACCGGCACTTCGCAGACTTTTGCGCCGCTGCCGTGAACGAGGATGGGCATGAAGCGATGAAATCCGTTGAACGGGAAAAGGCCGTCCAGCACCGAGCGTTTGAACACGCGCAAGCCGCAGCCGGTGTCGCGAAAATCCGCACTCAGGGCCGCTTTCCGCGCGCGCCGGGCAATGCCTGAGGAAATTCGGCGAATGAAACTGTCCTGCCGCGCGACGCGCATGCCGCACACCAGATCGTAGCGTTCCAATTCGGCCAGCATGCGGGGCAGATCGGCGGGATCATTTTGGAGATCGCCATCCAGTGTGGCGATGATCGGCGCCGAGGTGGCGCGAAAGCCCGTCCAGACGGCGGCGCTTTGGCCGGCGTTGCGGGTGTGGCGCACGCCGCGCACCCGCGGGTCCGCCGCGTGCGCGGCCTGAATTTGCGTCCAGGTATCGTCCGTGCTGGCGTCATCCACGAGCACCAGTTCGAGCGTACGCCGCTCCTCGCGCAACGCGGCAAGCACCTGCGCCGCCAATGGCGCGACGTTTCCCGATTCGTTAAACATCGGGACGATCACGGAGATTTCCGGCGGCATGAGCACAGGGTTCTTTGCCAGATACACTGAGCCGCGTGCAAGTTAAATGCCGCTCTATTCTGATTGCCGGGGCGCTTTCAAACGAAGATGCTTCCAACATGGAAAATTCCGATCGTAAAACAATCGTCTGTATTCTGTTCACCGCCCTCACGGCGCTTTTACTCGCCGTTCGCGCCGGCGCGGCTGAAAAGCCCGCCATTGGCACTGGCGGCAAGGCCATTCTGTTCGAAGACAAAACCGTCAGCGGAGGCACCGTCAAGTTCCCGGACGACTACAAAGGAAAGGTCGTCCTGCTTGACTTCTGGGCCACCTGGTGCGGCCCTTGCCGCGCGGAATTGCGGAACGTCATTTCCGTTTACAACAAGCTTCATGACAAAGGATTCGAAGTCCTCGGCGTTAGCCTGGACCAAGCCAAAGAGGGAGCGGCGCTGGTCAACTTTACCGAGATCCACAAGATGTCCTGGCCGCAGATTTATGACGGAAAATTTTGGGAAGCCAGCCTGGCCGTGAAATACAACATCACGTCCATACCCTGCCCGATACTGGTTGACGGCGATACCGGTGTCGTCCTCGCCATCGGCCGTGGCGCGCGCGGCTCCAAACTGGCCGCCATCGTCGAGAAGAATCTGGTCGGGAAGAAGCCCAGGTAAACCCTCACGCGTGATTTTTGCGCGAAATGCGTCGAAACTGCCGCACACCCGCTCCATAAAGCCCGTTTTTACGCGGTTTTAGCCCCAAAATGGGCTTGGCACGGCTTAGGCTGATAGGGAGTTGTATGATGTCAAAACCGTCAACAAGCAGTTCCGTTGCGGATCTTAGGCAAATGTCTGATCCCACCAAATCCATTGTGCGCTGCTGCGAATTGCGCAAGCGCAGGTTGGGTCAGTCTCCGTTTGTGTCCGATCGTCAGCGGGTGTCAGGTAACTCCGGAAACTAAGAACTTTTCGGTAGCACCACTGGGATGGCCCGGGAAGCAGGGAGGTTTCCGGACTCGTGCTCAGCGTGTAGAATCCGCAACCGTTTGTGCAGACGGTGCATCTTCCGGGGTGGCAGCGGCTGGCCAGAGTGCATCCGGTCCGTTCCACAGTGCCGCGCCACCCTGCCTCTACCCTCTACTGAATACCAAGGCGCCTGTGTCCGGTTTCGTACGGTAATAAAAGACTTTTTCTGCTCATCCGCTCCTTCGCTCGGAAGCCACACCTCGGCCAGCGCACAACCGGGATGGGCTCCTACTCTGCCAGCCAAAGAAAGGTTGCGGAGCCTGTTTTCGGCGGTATGCTGGCTTTCACCAGCAAGTTGGCCAAATGAACTGCAATTGTAACATCGCCTATCTTTCCCAAGGGAAACTGCACCTGAAAATCGGCGAGGAACCGCCGCGCGTTGTGGAAAGCCAATACGGCCAGACCATTCGCGACCGCGCGGTCAAGGCCCAGCAACGCCACGCCTGGAAGTCCGGCGGGGAAGGCGACAAGTTTTTGTCTTCCGAAATGCTCTGGGGCAAGGCGGCCAGGGATGGCGCGGCCATTCGCATCGCGATTACCAGCATTTGCCGCGGCCCCGGCGCCGGGCAGGTGTACTATTCATTGGAAACCGACGCCATGTGCGGACTGCTCGCCGTGGATAATCTCGGGGCCGAGGAGCGCCGCGTTTGGAGCAACAACACCCAGCGCTTGCGCCACCTCAACGTCAATCGCGACCGGGGCGATCTGGCTTGCAGTGTCGAGCACAAATTCGGCACCGCCAACATTGGCGTGATGCTGGCGGACGGCACGGGTTTGATGGAAGCCACGGAGGGCGATTCGTACGACACCGCCCCGCGTTGGGTTCCGGGCGAAAGGCGGCGCATCGTGTATCAATCCGCCGGCGTGGGCCGCAACCGGGATGGGCATTATGCCGGGCTCTCTCCTTACAGCGTCCAAGTCCTCGATCTCGACAGCGGCGAAGTTGAATGCCTCGTCGAGGAACCGCGCCACGATCTGCTCACGCCCCAGATGACGAAGGATGGCACGCTCTACTACATTCGCCGGCCGTATGTGACCGGCCGGGAGGTTCGTCCGCTGACGATGGTGAAAGATGTGCTTCTTTTCCCGTTCCGGATGGTAAACGCAATTTTCCATTACCTTGATTTCTTTTCGATGACCTATAGCGGCAAAAAACTGACCACTTCGGGCGGAGCGCGCGGCCGCGAAATGGATATGAAGCAGATGATGATCTGGGGTAATCTCGTTCAAGCGCAGAATGCCGCTCCAGCCGGCGAGGAACCTGTGGATCTCGTTCCCAAATCCTGGGAACTCATGCGGAAACGCTCCGGTGCTCCAGCGCAGGTGGTGGCCAAAGGTGTTTTATCCTTCGATATAGCCGAGGATGAATCGGTCATTTATTCGAACGGCAATGCCATTTTCCGTGTGGACGCGTCGGGCGCGCGCGAACGAATTCTCCTGGGTCATCTGATCGAACAAGTTGTGGCGCTGGATGCCGCGGGGAAGTAGAGCGTAAGCAGACGCAAATCGCCGCCGCCGCATTTAAATTCCGCTGATTTGCTCGAAGAATTCCGTAAAGTTCCTCTTTTGCAGACCTGTTTCAACCAGAAACCAACTCGCAAACACCTTATCCATAGCCACTTGCAAACAAAATGATTGATTCGTCACTTTTTTGAAAGATTGAGCCTGTTCGTTACGAATTAATACTAGCGGGTTGGTTTGGCGCCCGCTTCAGAAGGGTTGGCCAGTCCCTCTCCAGGGACTGGCCTTTTTGTTCACACATTCCCGCGAGGCACGACCCGCCTTCCACTGTCTTTACGCAGGCGCCAGCGCAACAGCCGCAACGCATTTCCAATCACCACCAGGTCCGACAGCCCCATCGCCAAGGCACATAAGATCGGGCTCATGAAGCCCAACGCCGCCAGCGGAATGCCGGCCGCATTATAAAAAAACGCCCAGAACAGGTTTTGTTTGATGGTCCGCAACGTGGCCCGCGCCAACCCCAATGCTTCGGGCACGGCTTCAAGCTCCGAGTTCAGCAGTATGATGTCCGCGGCTTCGCGAGCGACGTCGCTCGCGCGACTGACGGCGATGCCCAAATCCGCCGCCTCCAGGGCCGGAGCGTCATTGATGCCATCGCCGACGAATGCCACCCGCGCTCCCTTGCCGCGCAACTGGTGGACGAACTCGGCTTTTTGCTCGGGCCGCACTTCGGCAAAGACATTTTCCGACGCAATCCCCACCTGCCCCGCGATTCCCTGCGCGGTCAGCGTATTATCGCCGGTGACCAGATAAATATCCAACCCCGAGTCGCGGAGCTGTTGCACCACCTCTGCCGCGCCGGGTTTGACCTCGTCGCGGACAGCCAGCATCCCGAGCAAGGTTTCACCGGCCGCGAGGCCCAGCACCGTTGCGCCTTGTGAGGTCCATTTTTCTTCGAATGAGTTGCTCTCTGAGGGCGCTCGCATCGCTCCGGCTTCGCGCAACCAACTCAATCTGCCTAATCGAACCAGCCCGGAGGCGAAGCGCGCCTGCACTCCTGAGCCGCGCACTTCTTCCCAATCGCTGAGCGAAAAATCATCCGAATGCAGGCGGCCCACAGCCTGGCTGAGAGGGTGATTCGAGCGGCGCGCCAATGCGGCGGCGAGTTTAATCGCATCGGCTCCTGCAAGTATTCGATTATCGCCGAAGGTGCGGGTGTCCACTACGGCTGGTTTCCCCTGCGTGAGCGTCCCGGTTTTGTCGAAGATCAAGGCGGTGATGCGCCCCGCGCGTTCCAACGCCACGCCGTCCCGGATCAAAATACCATGGCGCGCGGCGGCGTTCGTGCCCGCCATAATGGCTGCCGGTGTTGCCAGGCCCATCGCGCAGGGACACGCCACGATGAGCACCGCAGCGGCCTGGATGAACGCTGTCGCGAGTTGCTGGCCATGAGCGGTTGCCGGCCACAAGTATTTTTCCAGCGCCCGTGTGAGGGCTTGGGCCTGCTCCGGCGCGAACGCCCACCAAAGGCCCGTTGCCAGCGCGATCAATACCACCACCGGCACGAACACGCTGCTCACGCGATCGCCCAACCGCTGGATTTCCGCCCGGCTGTTTTGCGCCCGTTCCACCGCCGCGATGATGTGCGCCAGTGCCGTCGCTTCGCCCGTGGCGGTTACTCGCATGAGCACCTGGCCGTTCAGATTCACGGTGCCCGCGTAAAGTTTGTCGCCCGGATGTTTCTCCGCGGGATTCGACTCGCCCGTCAGCATCGATTCGTCCACCGTCGAATCGCCCGAAAGAACTTCACCGTCGGTTGGCACATGATCGCCCGGCTTGAGGACCACCGTGTCTTCCAGAGCCAGCTCTCGCACTGGCACGATTTCTTCGCTGCCGTTCGGATTGCGGCGGCGGGCGGTTTGCGGGGCGAGCCGGAGCAGCGCTTGCAGGGAACTCTCGGCTCTCGCGCTGGTGCGCGCCTCGACCCAGTGGCCGAGACTGATCAACGTGATAATCGCCGCCGACTCCATGAAATAAAGATGGCCGCCCATCCCGCTGAACAATGCCCAAACGCTGTAACCGAAGGCGGTCGTGGAACCCAGGGCCACTAGGGTGTCCATGTTGGCGTCGCGGGCCTTGAGTTGCCGCCACGCGCCCGAGTAAAACCGCGCGCCACAGAGTGCCTGCACCGGCAGCGCCAGCGCAAACTCCACCCAGTGAAACCACCCATATGCCTCCAGCCCGAACACCCATTCGCCAAGCATCAGCGGCAGCGTGCAAGCCAGCCCGACCACGACATTGAATCGCCAGCCATTCAGTGGCGACCAACCCGAACCCTGGCCAGCGAGCGGCTTTTCTCCCTCGCCATGCGTGACCGCCAGCCGCGCTTCGTAACCGGCCTGCCCAACCGCCGCGATCACTGCGTCCGGATTTGGTTGCGCCGCCCACCGCACCGAAGCCCGGCCGTCCTCGAGCTGCACTGAAGCCCTCGCCACGCCCGGCACGCCCTGGATGGCTTCGGCGACATGCCGCGCGCAATTACTGCACGTCATCCCGCTCACCGCCAGTTCGGTGACCGGTGGGCTCGGCATTTTGTTTGAGTCCATGGTGCGCTCGCCAACGCTGTTTATTGCCGCTTAATCCAATTTAGCCTTGCGCTAGTTGTAAGCGAAATCCTCCCAGCCGTCCAATCGGCAAGGGTGGCGCGTTGGTTCTTGTTAGTTTTATTGGCAAATTTCCCCTCCCCTCGCTCCCCCTATCCCCCGGGGGTCTGGACCCGTGACACCGTGACAATCCAATAAAGACGGGCCTTTTCTGAATCGCTACCCGTGACACGACCCGTGACAACCCGTGACATTTGCCCCCCAAGCCGTGCCACTCTCCCAAACCCCTGGCCCGCCAAAGTGGGTGAACGACCCGCCGGGTCAGCTCGTAAAGTTCTGCTAATATTTTATTTTTTTCTTTGACACTCATTAGCAATCGTGCTTTATTACCAACAGTAAGCGTTTTTGAATTTCGGGCATTGAATAAAATTGTTCTTTGATTGCCCACAGATTTCGGTTTGGGTTCGGTACAGACTCGAACCGGATATCTACGTAATCCTACTGTTGTACCAAATTCGAAAATTCCCCGGGCTTCTCGGTCACCCCCTGACTGATTAGCCCGGTTTTGTTTTTTATAGACCTCCTTCAGCGGTGAAATGAACCCCAGTGATGTCCTCGTCCCCATTTCAATACATTTCAATATAGCCTCCTTCCCTGGTGTTTGGAGCTTGGCACCTTTATCCATGAACCCGTGACATTGTGACAACTCAATAAAGACGGGCCAATTCCAAAGCGCCACCCGTGACGTTCGAGTATATTGGAGCTTTGGCTCTTGGTGTTTTTCTGGAGCTTGGAGCTTGGTTTTTGGTGCTTATATTCCGATCCCTAATTCCAACCTTCTTAATCGAGATGCCCCCTGTGCTTCACGAGCCTTCACACCCCGCTTGATATGCAGCCCTGGCCGCAGTAACATCACCGCCATGAATCCACCATCGGCCAAACTTCTTACCCTCACGCTGCTGCTGGCTGGTGCCGCTGTCAACGCCGCAACCACTTCGCCCGAACAAAACTGGCCGCAATGGCGCGGGCCCCTGGCCACCGGAGTCGCGCCCGCAGCCAATCCGCCGACCACCTGGAGCGAGACGAGCAACGTGAAATGGAAGGTGGCGATTCCCGGCAACGGCTCCGCCACGCCAATCATTTGGGGCAACCGCGTTTTCGTTCAGACGGCGATTCCCACCGGCAAGAAAACCGAGGCCACCGAGAAAAAAGATCCGCCCGCTGCTGGCGCCGCTCCGGCTCAACCGGCCCAACCCGCCGCCGCCCCGCCCGATGCCGGTGCGCCCCCGCGTCGGCGTCCCGGCGGCCCGGGCGGAATGATGCCCTCGGAAAAGCCGACCGAAGCTTACCAATTTGTGCTGCTTTGCCTGGACCGCGATACCGGCGCCACGGTCTGGCAAAAAATCGCCCGCGAGGAGGTCCCGCACGAAGGCGTCCGCCAGGGTGACGGCAGTTTCGCCGCCGCCTCGCCCATGACCGACGGCAATCTTGTCTTCGCTTATTTCGGTTCCCGCGGACTCTATTGCTACGATCTGCAAGGAAATCTGAAATGGGAAAAGGACCTGGGCAGGATGCAAATCAAAATGGGCTTCGGCGAAGGCAGCTCGGCGGCGCTGTCGGGTAGTACAGTGGTCGTCACGTGCGACCATGAAGGCGGTTCCTTCATTGTGGCGTTCGACAAGGAATCCGGCCGGGAATTGTGGCGCGAGAAACGCGAGGAAGGAACTTCCTGGGCAACTCCACTTGTGGTCGAGCACGACGGCAAGGCGCAAGTCGTCACGGATGCCACCGGCAAAATCCGCAGCTACGACCTCGCCTCGGGCAAACTGCTTTGGGAATGCCGTGGATTGACGAAGAATGTAATCCCCTCGCCGGTGGCGGCGGATGGCGTGGTTTATTGCATGAGCGGCTTTCAGGGCAACGCGTTGGTCGCCATTCACCTCGGCCACTCTGGCGATTTGACCGATTCCGACGCGATCGTATGGAAGTATGGCAAGAGCATGCCTTACGTGCCCTCCCCGCTGCTCTATGGTGACAAACTGTATTGCCTGGCGAACATTCGCGGCATGGTTTCGTGCTTTGACGCCAAATCCGGCAAGGTGCTCATCGATGCCGAGCGCCTCGAAGCCGTTCCGAATGTTTATGCCTCGCCCGTGGGCGCGGGCGGCAA
>JAJPHR010000050.1 GCA_021325145.1 Verrucomicrobiota bacterium
GGTATTTCCTGCGCTCACGAAAAAACCAGGCTTGGTTTTCGCGCTGGCGCGTGTTTAATTGGTTAGCATGAGTTTTGTGGCTGAGTTCAACGCGCTGCCTTTGCCGGCGCTGGTTCGGCGCTCGCTGAGCGCGGGGACGGCGGCGGTGCGCGCGAGCCTGAACCAAACGCAGCCCAACCTGGAGGATTTTGCGCGGCTTATTTCGCCGGCAGGCGGGGAGTTGCTCGAATTGCTCTGTCGCCGCTCCCAGGCGCTGACGCAACAGCGGTTCGGCAAGGTGATCCGCATGTTCGCGCCGCTCTACCTTTCCAACGAGTGCATCAATAATTGCAAATACTGCGGGTTCTCGCGCGACAATCCGATCCTGCGGGTGACGTTGTCGGTCGAGGACGTGCTCCGCGAGGCGCGGGCATTGAAGGCCCAGGGCTTTCGCAATCTGCTCCTGGTTGCGGGCGAGCATCCCAGGTTTGTGTCCAACGGTTACCTGGCCGAGTGCGTTCGCGCGTTGCATGCCGAAATTCCAGGCATTTCGCTCGAGGTCGGCCCGATGGAGACGGAGGATTATCGTCCCATCGTGCGGGCGGGCGCGGATGGTTTGGTGGTTTATCAGGAGACTTACGATCGCGTGGTGTATAGCGAGATGCATACAGCCGGGCCGAAGCGGGATTTCGATTGGCGATTGGAAACACCCGAGCGGGCGTATGCGGCGGGCTTCCGGCGACTGGGCATTGGGGCGCTGTACGGATTATCCGATTGGCGTCAGGAAGCCATTGCGGTGGCCGCGCATGCGGATTTTCTGCTGCGCAATTGTTGGAAGGCGCAGTTGACCATTTCGCTGCCGCGGTTGCGCCCATGCGCGGGGGAATTTCAACCGTTAACGCACATGAGCGACCGCGAACTGGCGCAATTGGTATGCGCGTTTCGGCTGGTGCTGCCGGATGCCGGCCTGGTGCTCTCCACTCGCGAACCGGCCAGGTTGCGCGACGGCTTGATTCCGTTGGGGGTCACGCTGCTCAGCGCCGGGAGCCATACCGAACCGGGCGGCTACACGGGCGCGGGCCGCGAGAAGATTCATCATACCGAGCGCGGTCGCATTGTGGAGCTGGCCGCGGGCTCGAGCGAATGGGCGCCGCAATCCGATCGCGCCACCAATGCAACCGGTCAGTTCGAAATTGCCGATGAACGCTCGGTGGCCGAGGTTGCGGAACTGATCCGGCGGCTGGGTTACGAACCCGTGTGGAAGGACTGGGACGCCGCGCTGACAGCATGAAATATTTCAATTAGGAACGAGCATGAAACTGCCTGTGATTGAGGGAGTCATTCGACGGCGGATTTTGGTGAATTACCGGGTGATCCCGGAAGTAATGGCGAAAGTGCTGCCGCCGAAGTTCCGACCCAAGCTGCACTTCGGCTGGGCCATCGGCGGAATCTGCCTGATCCGCCTGGAGCAGATCCGTCCGCACGGCATGCCCGCGCTGATCGGGCGCAGCAGCGAAAACGCGGCGCACCGGATCGCCGTCATGTGGGAAGATGAACAGGGCCAAACTCAGGAGGGCGTCTATGTTCCGCGCCGCGACACGGATTCGCGGCTGAACCGATTGCTGGGAGGGCGGGTGTTCCCGGGAGAGCATCACGGCGCGAAGTTCCGCGTGGAAGACGACGGCCGGAAGATCGATTTGGAAATGGTATCGAACGATGAAAGCGTGGTGGTCCAGGTTCGCGGGACAACCACCGACGAAATGCCTCCGTTTTCGGAATTTAATGACCTGGCGGAGGCCTCCAGTTTTTTCGAGGCGGGGTCGCTTGGATATTCCGCGACCAGCGATGGAAAACGCTTTGAAGGACTGCGCTTAAAGACTTCGACGTGGCATATCGAGCCTTTGAAGGTGGAGCACCAGTATTCCACGTTCTTCAACGATCAGACGAAATTCCCGCCGGACAGTGTCACGTTCGATTGCGCGCTGGTCATGCGCGATATTCCGCATGAATGGCACGGGCAGCCGGACCTTCCCGCCTGAGTGATGGAACAGCAATCTGTCACGGCTAACGGGCGCGAGGTGAAGGCAACCCTCCCTTGCACCATCACTGAATTCTTGCTGGCACAAAATCTTCCGCCCAAAAGCGTCGTGGTCGAGCATAACGGTGAAGCCGTCGCTCCGTCGGAATTCACACAGCGGACGCTCGGGGCAGGTGACCGTTTGGAAATCGTGAGGATCGTTGCCGGAGGATGAGGTGGAGGGTTCGAGCTCCAAGCAAGAAACACCCGGGTTTCATAGCTGACGCGGGCGAGAGCCGAAAATGGAGGCAATGTAATTGACCCGCGTGCAGGGCCATGGCTAGAGTATGTGGAATGCATGCGGATATCCTTGCAGCAAAAAGCTCATCACCGTGGGCAACCAGGCGGGAAACAGGCGAAACGCCGCGCTCCGCGCTCCGGCATCGTGGGATAATTCCTCAACCGAAGCCGGTGGCCGCCATCCGCTGAGCATTCCGCTTTTTGATGCATCGTTCCGCGCCGAAAATCTCCTGGCCCGTGGCAGCCTGGGTGGTTGTTTGCGCCTGGCTCAATTGCGCGGGTTGGGTTCTCTCCGCGCTCCATCAATTGAATGTTGCCGGGTACACAGTTTGTTTTTTGGTCGGTGCGGCGGCGATTTATGTGTTCCGCAAGCATCTGTTGCCATGCTGGCCCGGGTTCCAATTCCAGCGGTGGCGCCGCCAATTTTCCCGCGCCTATCCCGCGGCATTCCTGGTTCTCGCCTGCCTGGCGCTGGCCGGCGGAGTGATTTATCCACCCACAAATTACGACGGACTCACCTATCGCGAACCACGCGTTTTGCATTGGCTGGCCGAGGGACGCTGGCATTGGATCCACACGGATTTCCAACGTCTGAATGTGCGTGCGTGCGGGTTCGAATGGCTCTCCGCCCCGCTCATTCTGTTTACGAGGACTGATCGCCTGGTCTTTCTCATCAACGCGATTTCGTTCCTGCTGCTGCCCGGATTGATTTTCAGTACCTTCACAGGTTTTGGAATTCGTCCTCGCGCCGCCTGGCATTGGATGTGGCTGTTCCCTTCGGGCTATTGCTTCCTCCTCCAGGCCGGGAGTATCGGCAACGACGCCTTCTCCGCAGTCTTTGCCCTGGCCTCAATCGTATTCGCCCTGCACGCGCGCGCATCGCGGCGCATCAGCGATTTTTGGCTCTCCTGCCTGGCGGCCGCATTAATGACCGGGGCCAAGAGCAGCAATATGCCATTGTTATTGCCCTGGTTCGTGGCGGTGATTCCTTCGATTCCGTTGGTGTGGAAACATGTAGCGGCAACTTTGGGCGTGGGCGTCGTGGGCGCGGCTTGCTCCTTTCTTCCCATAGCCGCCCTCAACGTGGAGCATTGCGGAGACTGGTCCGGGCAGGCAGCGGAGCATGCTTTGTTCGTTAAAACCGATCCGCTTCTTCACATAACGCACAATTCCATGCTGATCGGGATTCATAATTTGGTTCCGCCGGTTTTCCCGGCAACGGATGTCTGGAAGCGGCTAATGTTGAAAACGATTTCCCAGGAACGCACCCGCAGGCTCGGGCAAATTTTCGAGCCCAGCGCGATTTGTCTGAGTGTTCCTGACATGCAAACTGAGGAGAGTGCCGGGCTTGGTTTTGGCATCAGCCTTTTGGGCCTGCTCACGTTTATCGCGACAGCGCTGTCGAAGCGCCGCGCCATCCGCGCGAATCCGTCACGCGCCCCGGGATTTTTGCGGGCGGCAGTTCTGGCCGGAGCCTGGCTCTCGCTGTTGCCGCTCATATCGGTCTCGGGCTCATCGACTCCCGCCCGATATCTTGCGCCCCAATACGGGCTGCTCTTTCCTTTGCTTTTGCTAAACCAATCGGGCGACTGGATCAGAAGTCACAGATGGTGGCGGGTGTCTGGGATGTTTGTCTTCTTAATGGCGGCAGCGTTGCTCATTATTTCACCGGCGCGCCCGCTTTGGCCAGCCCGGACTGTGCTGTCCAAACTAGGGGAAAGGGACCACGGCGCGAGTGCACTGGTGAAGCGTGCGCAGACCGTTTACGCGGTGTATGGGAAGCGGGCGGATGCATTTGCGCCCGTGCGAAACCTCCTGCCTGCCGACGTCATGGTGGTTGGCATGATCACCGCTGACGATCCGGAAACCTCTCTCTGGCGCCCTTTCGGCGGTCGGCGGGTTTGCCACGTCCTGCCTGAAGACTCGCGGGAAGATTTGGACCATCGCGGAATTACCTATGTGCTCATCAGTTCTGAACAATTCAGGCAGCGCTTCGCCGGGCCGCTCGAGCAATGGCAGGCGGGCATGCATGCCGATTTGGTACAAACATTGTCCCTGGCCCTGAGGGCTGGCCGGGACGCCACCGATTGGTATCTGCTAAAACTGCCGCCCCTCCCGCCGGCGGGAACAAAAAGTTTGTAAAAATGCCCTGTTTCATTATCATTCCGATTTGGTTTGTGCCCGATTACATGTTCCCCGCAACGGCTCGCAGGATGCAGCCGCGAGCGCGCACACCGGCCAGCGGTGATTGCTCCTACTTCCTATGGCGGACTCATTAAACGAAAATCCAAGCATCGCGGTCCTGATCCCGTGCTATCAGGAAGAAAAGACCATTGCCAAAGTGGTCAGGGACTTCAAAGAAGCCCTGCCCCACGCTGATATTTGCGTGTTCGACAACAATTCAACGGATGACACAGCGCGCATTGCGCGGGCAGCCGGGGCCAATGTGCGGCGCGAGAAAAGGCAGGGGAAAGGCTTTGTTGTGGCTTCCATGTTCGAGCAGGTGGATGCGGATATCTATATCATGGTGGATGGGGACGATACCTACGACGCAAAATCCGTCAACGCCCTGCTGCTGCCGATTTTGAAAGGGGATGCGGACATGACCGTGGCCAGCCGGCTGCACGGATTCGCCGATAATTCATTCCGCAACTTTCATATAATGGGCAACCGGCTGGTCTGCAGTATCATCAATTGGATGTTTGATGCTGATATTAATGACATTTTTTCCGGCTATCGGGCCTTTACGCGTCAGGCGGCGCAATTGATACCAATCACCGCCAAGGGTTTCGATGTGGAAACGGAATTGACCCTGCAGGCGCTGTATCGTGGTTTGGTCATCAGGGAAGTTCCGGCGCCCTACGGCGCGCGACCGGAGGGCAGCTATTCCAAGCTGAAAACCAGCTCGGATGGCCTGCTCGTTCTGTTAAAGCTTTTCCTGATGATCCGATCTTACAAGCCTCTCACTTTTTTTGGAGGCTCGAGTATTCTGCTGGCGTTGGCAGCCGTGGCGGCGGGTTTCAAACCCCTCCTGGAGTTCGTCCGTGACCATCAGATCCAAAGCATCGCCAGCGTCATTCTTGCTGCTTCGCTGGTTGTCCTTTCATTCTTCAGCCTGGGCCTCGGTCTCATTCTCAATAGCGTCAATTTAAGGTTGCTGGAGGTTGAAAAGCTCATACAAAAATCGGCCCGGCGCTTCGTGCGTTGACCGGAATCTACCATGAAATATGTGGATCGGTTGCTCCAATGCTGGCGGATCGTGAAAGTTCATCCGCTTACCGCTAGGGTCGCAGGGCTGCTGAACAACCTTTTCGTATTCGAACGCAGCCTGACCCGTTCTCTTTAAATTTGAATCGAACGTCGCCGTCCGGCGAAAGCGAAAAATGCGCGTGAACGGCATTTGGACCGACTACGCCCTGACGGCCAGGGCGTTCTTTGGGGCGGGACGGGACGCTTAAGAGCAATATTAGGATTAAGAAACGAAGACGATTCGTTCGCTCGCTAATTCACTCATCCGCCCACGCTCTCAATTTCCTTCCCGTCTCCCTTTTCCAGTAACCGCCATTCCGAATCCTGCCGGAGGTAAACGGTTCGCGAGGGGAAGGCGAGTCGGATGCCTTCCTGGTCGAATCGCTGTTTGATGGCGAGGTTTAATTCCTGCACGCTTTTCATATAGGCGTTTTGATCCAGCGAACCCCATGCATAAGTAATGAGGACGTTCACGCCCTTCTCGCCGAATTTGTCCAGGGTGATCGACAAATCCGAAATCATGGGCCTGCCCCGGTGAAGCTCCGCCAGGACCGCCAGCGCGAGCTGCAACTTGTCAAAAGGAGTTTCGTAAGCGAGACCGAGATTCATTTCTGAGCGAATGCTCGGCCGGCGCGAGATATTGGTAATCGTGGCGTTGCCCACCGCCTTGTTCGGGATGGTCACCAGGAAGCCGTTCCCATTGCGAACGCGGGTGCTCCGCAAACCAATGCTCTCCACGACGCCCTCCACCGAGTCCAGTTTGATAACGTCGCCGATGCGGAAGGGTTTGTCCATGAACACGGCGATGGCACCGAAAAAGTTCGCCAGCGTGTCCTGCGCTGCCAGCCCAATCGCCAGGCTCCCGATGGAAAGCGAGGTAATGGCCGCGGTGACATTAATGTTCAGGTTCTGTGCCGTGACGAGCACCGACACCACCACGATGAATGCCTTGAGGCTTTTGCGGACGATCGGAAACAATTGTTCGTTGAAGGCGCGGTCCGCGTCGGCCACCGCCCGCTGCCGCCAATAGCCCAGCAGCAGGTCCACGAACTTCAACACCATGTAGGTGAGCGTGGCGGCCACAATCACCGTGAACCCTTTGGACAAAATGGCCTGCACCTTCTCCGGCCAGCGGAAAATGTTCAGTCCCACATGCAGGAAAATCACGAAAGCAACCACCTTGATCGGGCCGTTGAGCAGATCGAGCACCAGGCCGTCGAACTTGTTGTTCGTCCGCTCCGCCCAGCGCTTGAGCCAGACGCGCGTCAAATAATCCAGCAGTTTGGAAACGTAGAAGGCGAGGAAGATATAAACCAGCGAAGCGAGGTATTTCCAAAGCTCGTTGCCCCACAAATCCTGCTTCAGGAACGGAAAATCCCCGGCCAGATGCTCCACCCAATCGGGAGTAACGTCGCTATTCTCCGGGATTATCCTGGCCAGCTTGTTGGTCGCTGACGGTTTGTTCGTATGGCTGCCGATGGCGTCCGTCTCCACCGGCGCTGCATTGGAGGTGGATGTTTGCGCTACACTGGTCCATACCGACCAGAACAGAGTCAGCAGCAGCAGGACGACAATAGCGTTAAAAAACGCCTGAAACTTCATCTTCATGCGGCCTAAATTACAATCGAGTCGGCGCCCCGGGACAAGCCTTTTGGGAAGAAATTCGGACTTGCACTCCGCCGTCAGCTTTCCTAGCCTGAGCGCGAATCGAACTGGGCGCACCTTAAATATTGTGCCCCATCACAGTTTCGGGCCAGGCCCGAAGCCGTGCTTCCCGCAGGGTGTTGAACAAAAATGAAATCCGTTGGGCTTTGGGCGTAACCATGAAAAGAGCGCTCTTAATCGTGATGACCGCTGGCTGTGTATTGGCCGCCGCGGGCCAGGGCTACGTCAACTTCAACTTCGAGGATGCGGGCACGAACACCATCGATCCCAGCGCCATGTTTCTCTCCTGGAACGTTGGCGCGCCCGGCTGGCAGCATGCCGGGGTGAGCAGTCCTTTTATCGGCCACAACACGGTGAACACAAGCGGCACCGCTTCATACTTTCTGGTCGATTCCAGTTGCTCGAGCCTGACGCCCATCATGGGGGGCTATTCGTTCGCATTGATCAACGGTCATCTTAGCCCCGGCGATCCGAATTCCGCGTTTGTCAACACGTGGATTGCGCAAATCGGCAACATCCCCGCCGGTGCCGAGTCCTTCGACCTCGACGCCACGGGTGGTCCATTCAGCGTCACCATCAACAATATCAACGTGCCGATGCTGAGTCTCGGTGGGAATGTATTCGCAGGCGATGTTTCGGCATTTGCGGGACAATCACTGCCTTTGCGGATTCAGAACGACTCCACGCAAGCCGGCGGCATTCTCCTTCTGGACAATCTGCTTTTCTCGCCCTCGCCTGTCCCCGAACCCGGCAGCCTGGCACTGCTCGGCTCGGGTCTGGGTGTTCTTATTGCCGCCGCTTTGCGCAACCGGCGCAAATCTCGTTCGTCAGGCCCTCATTAAGCCCGCCTCGGCCCGCCCCCACGACGTTTCTGGGTCGTTTCCGAAATGTATAATGTCCGTTACGGAAGACGTTACCCATAGCAGATGACGGTTGAATCTTTCCTATCCCATCACCGCTGCAAATCGTAATCCCCGCGTGCTCACTCGCAGTTCGTCGAACTTGAAGGCGCTCATCACGCCCTCGTAAATCGCCGCGCCGAACAAAATCACATCCGCCCGTTTCTTGGGTAATCCCACAGTCATTTTGCGCTCGGCCAGCGGCAGGCTCCAGAGCCGTTCCACGTGGGCGCTCACTTGCGCGCGACTCAGCCGCGTCGCCTCGATTCGTTCCCGGTCATAACTCTCAAGCCGCGCCTCCATCCGCGCCAGAATCGTGATCGTGCCCCCGGTGCCGACGAGCTGAATCCCCGCTTGCCCTGAAACCATATCCTGCTCGCGGCGCAACGCCGGTTCGAGTTTCGGGCGAACTTCGTTTTCCAGAAAATCCGCGACCCACTTCCGGCAGCCGGCGAGTTCCTCCAATTTTGGCGGATCACCGTGCGGCAAGTGCTCCAGCAGCCGCACCGTTCCCATCTGAAAACTCTGGCGGAAATGCTTTCGATCTCCCTGCCCGACGATGAATTCCGTGCTGCCGCCGCCCACGTCCAGCAACAACAACGGCTGCGTTGCCAGCAACGGATCAGTCGTAACGCCTTGAAAAACCCAGTCGGCCTCCTGGTCGCCGGAAATCACCTCCGTCTTCAGACCGGTGGCCCTCAAGATTGCTCCTGTCAATTCCCCCGCGTTTTTGGCGTCCCGCGCCGCACTCGTGGCGATAACCCGCGGCCAGCCTGCCCCGGCCTCCCTGGCTCGTGCGACAAAAGCCGCCACCGCCCTCGCGGTTTCCGAAATTGGCCCTGGGCGCAATTGATTGTCTTGGAAAAAGCCATTGCCCAGGCGGGTCTGTTCGCTCTCCTCCACCACGGGATCCACCACGCGGCCGGCCACGTCCGCCACCAGCAATTTCACCGAATTGGTGCCCACGTCGATGACCGCGCGGCGAACCGGTTTTGTAATTGGCTCGGACATGAGATTTGCGCTGCTCCATTGCTTCCGCGCTTTATTTCGTCTCCCGCCGCGCCAGCACCGCGCCGCCGGTGATCCCCGCGTCATCGCCGAGCTTCGAGGCCAGAATCTTGACTCCTTTGTCGGAGCCGGGGAACGCATGCTCGCGGGCGGTTTCCACAATGATGGACATCATCTCATTCTCCAACGCGTCCACCAATCCGCCGCCGATGATAACCACTTCCGGGCTGAGAACGTTAATGAGATTGGCCACGGCCACCCCGGTGTATTTCGCGGCCTCCTCCACGATGTGTTCCACGAACTTGTCGCCTTGCTTGATCGCCTTGCGGAGATCACCGCTGCGCAAGTCACGCAGATCATTGCCCAGCATATCGGTCAACACCGTCTTTTGCCCGTTCTTGACCGCCTCCAACACCTGGCGGAACAGCGCGCTGCGACTGGACAAGGCCTCCCAGCAACCCCGGTTGCCGCAAGTGCATTTGGGCCCGTTGACTTCGAGCACCATGTGGCCCACTTCGCCCGCCGTGCGATTGAACCCCGTAAAAACCTTCCCGTCCAAAATCAACCCGCCGCCGATGCCGGTGCCCAGGAACACTCCCACCATGTTTTTGGGCTTGCCCTCGAGCTCAACTTCATGCACACCCAGCGTGCAGACATTGCAGTCATTGCCCAGGAACACGGGCAACTGCAATTGCTTCTCCAATTCCTTCTTCAGCGAAACATCCTTCCAGCCCAAATTCCCGGCGAACATCACCTTGCCGGTTTCGGAATCCACCGAACCGGGTGCCCCAATGCCCACGCCCTTGACCTGTTTGAGGTCCAAATCGCATTCATCCACCGCATCCTGCACGCAGTGCGCGATCCGCTCAATGACCGCCTCCGGCCCGCGCTCAGCCTTGGTGCTCATCTTCGAGCGGCCCACAAACTTCAGCGAGTTCGTGAACACGCCCGACAGGATCTTCGTGCCTCCCAGGTCCACCCCCACCACATATTCGGCTTTGCTGCTCGGCTCAGGCATACGATTCGATGCTGTCTACCATTGCTTGATACAGTTTGCGGACCGCAGCCTCGAAAGCTTTCGGGGCTGGCAGCAGCGCCGCTTGCTGAGAGCACTCTCGAAGCCCTGCTGTCTGTCCCCAAACCGTAACCCGAAGAAAGCCCTGTCCGCAACCTTGAAAAGCAAAATCAATGAAGAGCTTACCCGCGAAGAAGACGGGCGATCAGTCACTATCCCGCCTTTCCCCACGCAATCGGGCCTGACAATCAGGCTTGCACTCGCGGGGGATGTGCCTTAAAGCAGTGAACGTGCGGTCAAACGGCACATCTCAGCACCACCATTGGGCGGCCAGAATCGTGGCAGCGGGCCTTGATGCTGGCTTTGTGGCTCACTGCCAGTGCCTTGGTTGGGTCACCCCAACTTCATGACCTGTTGCATCCCGACTCACATTCACCAACTCATCAGTGCGCCGTTACCTGCTTGACGCAGGACACGCCCTGGCTGGCCGGCGCCGGTGTGTGCTTGGCCATTCCCGTGCTGGCTTGCGTGACCGCGCTGCGTTGTCCCGAGTTTCAGCATCCTCCCACCTTTGATTATCGAGTCTCGCGTGGACGTGCGCCGCCTCAGGCCTGATCACTAAAGCCGGTTCGGTTTTTCCCTGGAACACGGAGTGCGTCCATTTTGGCCGCCATTTTGACCCCTATATGAGATTCAGAACGTCAATTATATCAAGTTTTGCCCTTTGCGCGTTTGTGCTGGCCGCACACGCTCAGGAGACAAACGAAGTGGAACTGTTGAAACAGCAACTGCGGCAGGTATTGCAGGTGCAGGAGGAGCAGCGCCAAAAAATCGAGGCGCTGACGAAGCAATTGGACGAAATGACCAAAAAGCAGTCGGCGGAAGCGGAAAGGAAAAAGTTGGAGCAGCAACTCGCCGCGGAATTGCAAACGAACGCCCCTGCTTCAACGCCGGCGCCGGCAACGTCCGCGCCCTGGTCCCCGTCACAACCGATGACGGTTGCGCGCGCTGGTTCCGCCTATATGAATATCAGCTTCGACACGCTGATGGACGTGGGCGGTTCGACGGCCCACGATCCTTCCGCGCAACTCGAATTGGGGGACCACGATCCGATCAAACGCGGGTTTTCTTTGCGAAACGCCGAGATTGCGGTGGATGGCGCCGTGGACCCTTACTTCAAAGGATTCGGCAACATCGTCCTCAAACTCGACAAAAACAATGAAACGGAAATCGAATTGGAGGAGGCCTATTTGCAAACCACTTCGCTGCCGGGAAATTTACAGGTCAAAGGGGGCCAGTTCTTCGCTGCCTTCGGCCGCCAAAATCCCCAGCACCCGCACCAATGGGCGTTTGTGGATGACCCGCTGATTTTGACGCGCGCATTTGGTCCCGAGGGATTGCGCAGCGTCGGCGCGCAGGCCTCCTGGCTGGTCCCGACACCTTTCTACACCGAGGCGTTTCTCGGCGTCCTGGACGGACAAGGCGGAACAGCCTTCAGCTTTCGCAATCCCGGACAGCCCGATGCCCTGGGGGTGGATCGCTTTCACGGGCGCGCCACCATGGACAACATTTTGCGCGGACCGGGTGATTTGGTTTACGTGCCGCGCCTTGCCTCTTCATTTGATCTGACCGACCAGCAGACGGTTGTGGCCGGCGTCTCGGCGGCCTTCGGGCCGAACGAAACGGGCACGCACAAGCACACGCAAGTTTATGGAACGGACCTCTACTGGAAATGGAAGCCCGCCAACGCGCATGAAGGCTTTCCATTCGTCTCCTGGCAGACGGAAGGTTTATATGAAATCTTTGACGCGGGCGCGGACGCCGGGGCGGGCCTGCCCGCCGAAACGTTGCGTGACTGGGGATTTTATTCGCAGGTCCTGTGGGGTTTCAAACCGCGATGGGTGGCCGGGTTGCGCGGCGAATGGGTCGATGGCAACCATGGGTTGTTTGATTCGCAGGATGTTTTCCGAGGCCAGCGGACGCGAATTTCACCGGACCTGACATTTTATCCGAGTGAGTTTTCGAAAATTCGGCTGCAATACAATTTCGACCAGGGCGAATTCATCGGCACCCAGCACTCGATCTGGCTGCAGGTGGAATTCCTGCTCGGCGCGCACGGCGCGCACAAATTTTAACACGGTTGAACACTATTATCTGAACCATTTGAAATATGAAAAAAGTTTCTCTCATCATTCTTGCCTTGATCGCGCTGGCGGCGACTTCGCAGGCCAAATTAAATGTCGTGGCGACCACGCCGGATTTGGGCTCCATCGCCCGGGAAATCGGCGGCGATAAAATCGATCTCACCGTATTGGCCAAGCCCACGGAGGATCCTCACTTTGTGGACGCCAAGCCAAGCTTCATCGTGAAGTTGAACCATGCGGACGTGCTCGTCGAGGGTGGCGCGGAGCTGGAGATTGGCTGGCTGCCGGCCTTGCTGGACCAGTCGCGCAATGAGAAGCTGGCCGCGGGCGCGCCCGGCCACGTCGCTTGCTCCCAGGGGATTCAGTTGCTCGAAGTCCCTTCCACGCTTGACCGTTCCAAAGGTGATGTCCATGCCGCGGGCAACCCGCATTACACGCCCGACCCCGTCAACGCAAAAATTGTCGCGCAAAACATCGCCAACGCCTTTTGCGCGCTGGACCCCAGGTCGGGCGATATTTTTCGCGCGAACTTGAAACGATTCACGGACGCCATCGATGCGAAGCTCGTGGAATGGCAGAAAACGCTGGCGCCATTCAAAGGCCAGCACGTCGTGGCGTATCACAATTCGTGGCTCTACTTTGGCGATCGTTTCGGATTGCAAATCGATTTGTTTCTCGAGCCCAAGCCGGGCATTCCTCCCACGCCGGCGCATCTCGCCGAAGTCATCATGAAAATGAAGGCGGACAATACTCATGTCATCATCGTGGACCCGTATTTGAATCGGAAGACCGCCGAAACCGTGGCGCGCAACACGGATGCGACCGTGCTGGACGTCTCCCAATTTCCGGGCGGCGTGAAGGGGACGGAAGGCGGTTACATCCCCTTGATCGATTACACCGTCAACGCGCTGGCCAGGGCGCTGGGCGAAAAGAAATAAGCCGGTTCAAATCCACCGCGCGAAAGACCCAATCCCATGAGTGAAATCCTGTCCGTAATGAAATGGCCGCTGATCGCGTGCCTGCTGCTCCCGGGAATCCTGGTTTATCTCGGGCTTCACATCGTGCGGCGTGAGATCATCTTTGTCGATCTCGCGCTGGCACAGGTGGCGACCCTCGGCACCTGCGTCGCCATCCTGCTCCATTACGAGCCGAATTCCATTCAGGCCTACGCGATGTCGCTGGGCTTCACCCTCATTGGGGCGGTCATTTTCACCCTGACGCGCAATTACAGTCATCATCATGTGCCCCAGGAGGCCTTGATTGGCATCGTGTATGTCGTGGCGGCGGCGGCGGGAATCCTGCTGCTGAGCCGCAGCGCGGAAGGTAACGAGGAATTGCGCCGAACGCTCATCGGGGACGTTCTGCTCGTGGACCCGCATCGCGTCTGGAAAACGTTCGGTCTTTTTGCCGGGGTCGGTGTGGTCCACTTCATCTTTCGCCGTCAGTTCCTGGCGCTTTCCTTTGAACCGGAGCGCGCGGAAAAGGAAGGCCTAGCCGTGGGTTGGTGGGATTTTCTTTTTTATGCGCTGTTCGGGTTGGTCGTGACCAGTTTCGTCCAAATCGGCGGCGTGCTGCTGGTGTTTTCCTACCTGATCGTGCCGGCGGTCTGTGCGAATTTTCTGGCGCAACGCCTGGGCGTTTTGCTAGCCATCGGTTGGATCACGGCGACGGTCGCCAGCGTCGTCGGACTCTATTGCTCGTATCAGTTCGATATTCCCACTGGCGCGGCGATTGTGTGCGTGCTGGGTTTGGCGCTGGTGCTCTCGGGGACGGTCGCGCGCTTTCGCAAGCGGGTTGACCCTGGCGAAAAGCACCTGGTCACGCCCCGGCCACTGCCAGGGCATGGCGCCGATCACCCGTGAGTTTGGATCGCAGGAGCAACTCCTCATCCAAGACCAGGCAATCCCCGCCACCCAAGGCCAAATTTCCGTCGCAATAAACCCCAGGACCGGCCCGGCTGTGCTTCCTGGAATCGAACGGAGGCAGCCGTTCGACTCCAAAAAAAGCCGATTATCGCAGTGCCAGCTTGTAAACGATTTGCATACACGCCGCCCTTGCGCCTTTTGACTCCCGGCGGTCCATCCCGGGCCAAACCCGGCTTTAACTCGCCCTTAAACCTAATTTTTTGGTTTAATTTACTTTAATTTGGTTTAATTCACCTTAATTTTTCGCCCGGCGACGCCGGGAACATGTCATATTTTATTCTACACCGGGCCAGCCAAATCGTTTACCCGCGGCCTCGTGATCATCGTTTGCTTCCGCGAGGTTTTAAATTGTCAAAGAACCAGCCCGGCTTCCCAACGGAGCCAGGCAAAATCCACCCGCTCCTTGGACATTCCGGCGCCAGGCGCCGACTCTCCCTTGACCAACATCGAATTAGAGCACACCCTTTCCCTGAACGCAAATGAATTTGTCTTGTTACGGTAATGCGGGACCCATCCCGACCCTGCCGTCAACTCCCTCTCCCCGCCCAGGCGGAGACCACGTTGCGCGCAGCGCACGTCTTTTGGGCGAGTGCCCCGGTTTTTGGGAAGCGGCGAAAAATCCCTTGAGTCTCGACCGGGCGCGGCTCGACGGCAATGAACCCAAACCCGCGCCGCGACCACATTGCGCCCATGCGTCTGCCTGCCGCGCCGTCTCCGAGGCGGTGTTTTACGCCCTGGCGAAGTAATCCTCGACAAATGCTGAAACGAGGCGGAGTATGGTATCGACCTAACGGCCATTTTGAGAACCGGCAAAGACCTGATTTTAGCAACCAAACCGTACGCTGTGGATTCCACTGCGAGGAGTTGGTTTTACCTTCTTTCGACTGGATTTCTTCTGCTGGCGGCACTGGCGGGGACGTTCTGGAATTTCCATCTGGCTGGCCGGGTCATTTGCAGCTTCCTCACCGGTCTGCTTATTCTCCGGTTCTTTGTGATTTATCACGATCAACAGCATCAGGCGATTTTGCCCCGCTCCCGTCTGGCTGAGGCGCTGATGCGGGTCTTTGGCATCCTCGCCCTCACCCCCAGCAGCGTTTGGAGAAGCTCCCACAACCACCATCACAATCACAACTCCAAGCTCCGCGGTTCTCATATCGGTTCCTTCCCCATCATGACCAGGGCGAACTTTTTGAAATCCTCGAAGGCAAAGCGCTTCAATTACCTGTTCATGCGCCATCCACTGACCATCCTGTTCGGGTATGTTTTCGTATTTTTTCACGGGATGTGTGTTTACCCGTTCTACAATAAACCGCGCGAACATTACGATTGCCTCATCGCGATCGTGTTGCATCTCTTGATCGTGGTGACGGTTGCTCATTTCCTTGGCTGGCTGGCGCTGTTGTTGACGCTGGGCATTCCGTTCTTCATCGCTGACGCCCTCGGAACGTATCTGTTTTATGCCCAGCACAACTTTCCGGGCGTGTCTTTTAACGACAATGCCGGCTGGACTTACGAAAAAGCCGCGCTGGAATCCTCCAGCTATTTGAAAACCGGCCCGATCTGGGCCTGGTTCACCGGCAATATCGGCTATCATCACATTCACCACTTGAATGCGCGCATCCCTTTCTACCGCTTGCCCGAGGTCATCAACGCCATACCCGAGTTGAACAATCCCCGGACCACCTCACTGCATCCGATGGAAATTCTCCGCTGCCTGCGTTTGAAAGCGTGGGATGTGGACGCTCAACGGATGGTCGGCCTCCGCGACATCAAATCGGCCCGGGAAAAAGAGGGCACGGAGGCGGAACAACCCTCCATCACTCCAAACAATATCGCGAAGGCCGAGCCCCGCTGAACAACCCTCCCTGCCATGCCTTTCACTGCCTCTCAAATTGCGGAACAACTCCACGGCGAGGTCCTCGGTGATGGCTCGGTTGAATTGACCGGCCTTGCCTCCGCCGATGGCGCCAAACCCGGCGACCTCACTTTCGCCGAAAAGGAAACCTACTTCGCCGCCGCCGAGGAGAGCCAGGCCACCGCCATTCTCGTGCCGGGCGGGTTTGCGTCGTCGAAGAAAGTCCTCATCCGCGTGCCGAATCCGCGCGTTGCCGTGGCCAGGTTGCTGCCGGTTTTTTTCCCGCCGGACCAGCACGCGCCCGGCGTTCATGCCAGCGCCACCATCGCCCCGTCGGCGCAGATTGATCCCACGGCACACATCGGGCCGAATTGCGTCATCGGCCCGCGCGTGCGGGTCGGCGCCCGCTCCGTGCTCATGGGCGGCAATCACCTGGGCCGCGATTGCCAAATCGGCGACGACACATGTCTGTTCCCAAACGTCGTCATCTATGCCAGGTGCCAGGTCGGCCATCGCGTCAGCATCCACGCCGGCACAGTCATCGGCTCGGACGGCTACGGCTATGTCTTCGACGAGGGCCGCCACCGCAAAGTTTTGCAAGTCGGCAACGTGATCATCCACGACGATGTCGAGATCGGGGCCAATTCGGCCATTGATCGCGGCGCGCTCGGGTCCACCGTCATCGGCCAGGGCGCCAAAATTGACAACCTCGTTCACATCGCGCACAACGTTAGCATTGGCCGGCATTGCCTTGTCATGGGCCAGGTGGGTTTCGCGGGCAGCACCCGCCTCGGGGACTATTGCGTGATCGCTTCGCAGTCGGGCATTGCGGGACATTTGAAACTCGGCCACCAGGTCACCGTCGGCGCCAAGTCCGGCGTCATGCGCGACATTCCCGACAAGGGAACCGTGCTCGGCATCCCCGCCGCTCCGGACAAACAGGCCAAGCGCCAGATGATCGCCGTCCAACAATTGCCCGAGCTGATTCGCCGCACGCGCGAACTGGAGAAACAAGTAGCCGAGCTCAAGGCCCGGGTCGGCAGCTGACAGATCCGGCAACCTCCCCGCCTCGACGAAAAACGGTGACGCGCACCGTTAAAAGTGTCACCAGTGAGCGCCGATATTCACCGCCAGACCGCCATGAAAACGAGGAACATCCAACACACCGTCCTGATTCACGCCGCGCCCCGGGAAGTTTACGGCGCGCTGATGAACGCAAAGAAGCATGCTCAATTCACTGGCGCGCCAGCCAGGATTCGCGCCAAAGCCGGAGCTCCCTTTACCTGCTACGATGATTACATCACCGGCATCACCCTGGAACTCGAACCGCCCCGGCGCATCGTTCAAGCGTGGCGTTCACAAGGCTGGCCGCCCGGGACCTACTCCATCGTCACATTCCGACTGGCCCCACGGCCCGGCGGCCGGACGCAACTTCGGTTCACCCAGGTGGGAGTTCCGGCCGGTGACTACGCGCGAAAAAACCAGGGCTGGCGGACCCACTATTGGCAGCCGCTCAAACGATTCCTGGAAAAATAATCCGCCCGGCTGGCACTGGACACTGGTCCTCGACGCCGAAGCCCTCCCACTCCGAGCTGCGCGAGCGGCTTATCAAAAAGCCGAATCGACGTCCATTTATGGGAAACTTGTTTTGGTTTCCGCGTAACAAGCGTGGGCTAAAGTGCAATCCTTGCTCCTGGCAAATATGGACAGATCAATGAGCTTGTGACATATTCCGACCTGTCCGCCTCGGGATACCATCAACGGCGCTAACAATGACCATGCGTGGACAGCGCACGGGTCCGATAAAGAATCAGAAAACTGAAACCAGGATCGGAGGAAGTTATGAATAGCGATAAACGAATGCCCATGGGCGAGCTTGGCAATCCAGCCCTTGCCCAGCAGCTGCTCGACGCCTTCGACCAATTGCAAGGCGTCCACGCCGGCTTTCGGCCCGCCCACGCCAAGGGCCTGATGTGCTCGGGCACGTTTACGCCGTCAGCCGAGGCGGCAAAACTCACGCGCGCTCCGCACGCAAACCAGCCGTCCACGCCCGTGACCGTCCGCTACTCGGACTCGACGGGCCTGCCGAACATCCCGGACAACGACCCCGCGCGTTCCGGCCCCAGAGGGATCGCCGTCCGCTTCCATCTCGACGAGCACCTGCACACGGACATTGTCGCCCATTCCTTTGACGGCTTTCCGGTCCGCACCGGTGAGGAGTTCCTTGAGTTTCTGCGCGCCGCCGCTGCTGCCGGGGCCGGCAAGCCGGAAGCGATCGGAGCATTCCTGGCAGGCCACCCGAACGCGAAACGGTTCGTGGAAGCCCCAAAGCCCATCCCCACCAGTTTCGCGCGCGAAGCCTTCTTTGCCGGCACCGCCTTTAAGTTCACCAACTCCAGCGGCGTCAGCCGCCACGGGCGCTTTCGCATCCGGCCCAACGCCGGGACCGAGTACCTCTCCAACGAAGCGGCGGCAGCCAAGTCCCCCAACTTTCTCTTCGACGAACTCGGCCCGCGGCTAACAAAGGAACCCGTCAAGCTCGGCATCTTCGTCCAAATGGCCGAGCCCGGCGATGATGTCGCCGACGCGAGCACGACGTGGCCAGCCGGTCGGACGGAGATCCCCTTCGGCACGGTCACCCTGACCGCCCGCGTGGATGACCAGGCGCCGGAGCGGCGAAAGATCATCTTCGACCCGCTCCCAAGAGTGGACGGCATTGATGCTTCAGGTGACCCGCTCACCCAGGTGCGCGCGGACATCTACCTGCTGAGCGGCCGCCGGCGCCGCGCCGCCCTCGGCGACGCGGGAAAACATGCGTGACAAATGCGAGGTGCGGAATCCTCTACCACGGATAAACACAGACACGGATTCGCACGGATGAAGGCCAATACAAGGGATAATTGACCGCAGACCACGCAGACGGGAAGAAGTTTAGCCGCAAGGAACACAGAGAAAGGGAGACGCGAATTGACGCGAAGGGCCTTTGCCCTTTGGCTTCTCACGCTCAACTCTCAATTCTGCGCAGCACTGACTGAAAGTCCTGTACCTTATGTCACGCCGGGATTTCAGGAGGGCAACGAGTAATTGGCAGGCGATGAGTGAAGGCATAAGACAGGATGAACAGGATTTACAGGATAAAATCTTGGATACGGGTCAGTCAAAGCTATTGGGTAGTGGTACAGTTTGTACCGCTTCCAACTATTGAGACAAGGCGTA
>JAJPHR010000104.1 GCA_021325145.1 Verrucomicrobiota bacterium
TACCAAGAGTCAATCCGTCCTCGGGACTCGCGCCATTGGTACCGTTGAACGTGAGTGGCGTGGTCAGCACGCCATTCGTCGTTACGCGGAAGACCGTGCCGTCAAAGTTGGCGCCCTGCTCCGGGGCGGTGCCGTAAAGATTGCCATTGGCGTCCATGACAAGCTGGCATAGGGGATCGCTCCCATTGGTTCCACCCAACGAAGCGAGCGTGGTGAGCGTTCCATTGGTCGAGAACCGGAACACCGTGCCGGAACTCGCCGGGCCGCCCAATTCAGTCGTGCCATAAAAATTCCCGTCCCTTCCGAGGACCATCCCGGCTTGCGGCGCTGAGCCATTGGTGGTGTTGAAAGCGAACAACGACGTGAACGCGCCATTCGGCGTCAACCTGAATATGGTCCCCGCATTGTTGGTGCCGCCCTCCCGCGTCGTCCCGTAAAAGTTCCCATCAGGGCCAAGTGTAAGTGCCCCTTCCGGATGCACACCGCTGAGGGGAATCAAGGACACCAGGGTGGTCAGAACTCCATCGGGCGTCACTTTGAAGACCACACCCGGGGAGCATCCGTAAAAGTTGCCGTCGCCGGCCAGGAGCAGGCCTGAGGATGGCAATCCGGTGACGGAATCCTTCAGGGAGACGAGTGTGGTTAACACGCCGTTGGTGGTTACCTTGAACACGGTTCCAAGATTCGAGCTGCCACCCAGTTGAGTCGTGCCGTAAAGCTGGCCATCAGTGCCCAACGTCAGTTCCGCAAGGGGAACAGTGCCGTTGGTGCCGGTGAAGGAAACCAGGTTCGTGAAAACACCGTTGGTGGTGACTCGGAAAATCGCGCCCATATCGGCGCTGCCGCCATCCCGGGACGTGCCGTAAAAGTTCCCGTCCGGCCCCAGCGTCAAGCGCGCGTGCCGGACGAATCCGTCCAGGCCTTGAAACGAATAAAGCGTGGTTAATGTCCCTCCGGTCGTGATTTTGAAAATGGTCCCGCGGCCCGCGCTGCCGCCAGCGGTCGTGATGCCATAGAGATTGCCGTCTGGCCCTTGGGCCAGTCCCGCCACCGGAAAGCCGCCCAGGAAGGAAGAATCGAACGAGGCCAGCGTCGTAAGGCCCCCACCCGGGGTCACTCGAAACACAGCTCCAGCACCGTTGGTGCCACCCTCCTGGGAAGCGCCGTAGAAGTTTCCGTCACTCGCCAGGACGAGCCCGAATTGCGGATTGCCGCCGTTCACGCCGTCGAGCACGGCGATATTGGTCAACACTCCATTCGTCGTGAGCTTGAAGACGGTGCCGAAACCAAACGCGCCACCGGCGCCGGTCATTCCATAAAGCAGACCGTCATTGCCCACGGCCAGTCCCGCCGCCGGATTGGCCTGGCCTGAAACCAGGGTCGTCAGCACCCCGCCTGGCGTGACGCGAAACACCGTTCCGTTTCCCGTCGGGCCACCGTGCTGTGTGGTGCCGTAAAAGTTTCCGTCCGGACCCTGAACCAGGGTTCCCGTGACGGTGCCAACGCCAAGTTGGAAGTTAAAAAGCGTCTGAGGCTCCAACGCGCGCACGGAATGGTTCATCAATGCTAACGAGAGAACCGCGGAAGCGGTCCAAGCTATAAATCTGTTGGTTTTCATAATCGCGGCCCTTTATGCCTGTACATGAATGGATTGCCGGCCGGGGAAATTTATTCCTGAAAACGAACCAATGTTTCTGGGACTAAAGTTCCAGCTCAAAGGCCGCGCGCTGACCTCCTGGCCACGGCGGCAGGCGCCCGATCCTCGCATCAATAACTTGCAGCGTCGTGGCGTCACGGGAAGGTCAGTCGGTAAAATCGTTTCGGCAGATTCGTCGCCCCCGCGTCCTCGAATCGCCAAGAGCCCGTGCCATCGGCGGTGACCTGTCCGATGGGACTGAAACTGCCGGGGGTGAGGCTGGTGGAACCCTGGACCGTATGAGTTGCGCCCGGCACACCGGCGCCCGTTAGCAACACGTGGCCGCTCGCCATGCGGCCCATCGAGAGAATCTGCACATGCGGATCGGCCTGCAATCTCGCGATGCCAAAGAATCCGGCGGCGTCGCCCGCCACCGTCACACGCCCCGCCGAATCGATTGCCAGCGCATTTAAATTGTTGTCTCCGCCGTCCACGAAATCCGCGAAGGCAAAACCGCCGATGCCGTAAGTTGTATCCAACACGCCGTTGGTGCTGTAACGCAATGCGACAAACTCCGGGTGTCCCAGAATGTCGGCGTTTCCGGCAAAGACGATTTTTCCGTCGCTTTGCAACCCCAGGGCCATGCCCATGTCCTGGGCCACACTGATCGACGTCGTTACTTCTCCGTTGCCATTGAAGGTCGGATCCAGCACGCCATTGGCGGTGTAGCGCACGAGGGCAAAATCGATGCTCCCGGCGTTGGCGCTATAGCCTCCGATCAGGATCTTTCCATCCGGCTGGAGGGCCATGCAAGTGCCCAGGCAGCCGGGCGATCCAATCTGCACGGCCACCTGGCCAAAGACACCAAACGAAGAATCCCCCACGCCATTGGTCTTCAGACGTATGGCCACCATATCCACCGCGGTCCCGCCAAATACCGCATATCCCGAGGCGACAATTTTCCCATCCGGTTGAATCGCCACCGCAGTGGCCTGGTTGAAGCCGGAACCAAAATCAATGATCACCTGTCCATTGCCATTAAACGAAGTATCGAGCGTGCCGTTGGTGTTGTAGCGCAGGACGGCAAAGGTCGCGCCCGACGTGCTGCCCGCGATCACAATTTTCCCGTCCGATTGCACCGTTATGGCATTGGCCCCGTTCCCGCCCGTGCCCACCGCGGTGGTTACGATTCCGTTTCCATTGAACGTGGGATCAGGAAATCCGTTGGCGGTATATCGAACGACCAAAAGATTGGTTTCATTGAACCCCGCGGCCACGATCTTGCCGTCCGGTTGAATCGCCACTGCATCCAGCTCGGATTCTCCGTCGCCCAAGGTCGCGGTGGTTTTCCCAAACTGGCCGAACGACATGTCAAACGACCCATCCGCGTTTAACCGGGCAAGGGCAATGCTTACTCCCGAGCCACGGGTCCCATTATCAGCTCTGCCTGCCAGCACGATTTTTCCATCCGGCTGCACGGCTATGGCTTTGGCTTGCGAGACACGCTCGCCCATGTCGATCGTCATTTTGCCATTGCCATTAAACGTGTTATCGAGCGAACCATCCGACATGTGATAGCGCGCCAGCGCAAAATCATGGTTGTCGTCGTTGACCAGGGTGGACCCGGCCACCAGCAGGCTGTTCCCGGGAACCAGAACGGCGCAGGTGGCGTTGTCCTCGTTCGAAGCATACTGCGTGTAAACCCTGCCATCGCCGTCAAAAGAATTGTCCAGGGTTCCATTGTCGTTGAGGCGAACCAAACAGAAATGCTGCGAGAAATCGCTCTCGTCTTCCTGCCCGGCGAGAATGATTTTGCGCGGTTCGGTTCCGGTCCCCTGGACCACCACGGCATTGACCTGGCTAAAATCACCGGAGGCCACGGGAATGGAGACGATCCCGGTGCCGCCATAGCTCGTATCCAGCGCGCCGTCAGCCATCCGATAACGGACGGTTTCAAACGGGCTGGTGCTGCGGGTATCAGACGTGAAGCCGGCGACGACGATCCGATCCAGCGTCTGTATCCCGTCGCCCGACTCGATGGCCACGCACTTGGCGCCGTTGAAGGCACCCTCATTGCCCAGGTGAGTAAAAACTTTTCCGTTGTGACCCGGCCCGAAACTGGTGTCCAGCAGACCATTGGTCAGGTATCGGAGAACCGCGAAATCAAAGCCGCCAGTGCCGACCGCGAGGATTTTGTTATCCGCCTGCACCGTGAGCGCAAAAAGCTCCGCGTCACCGTTCGCATCGGTAACAATCGTTCCCGTGCCTCCAAAGGAAGGATCCAGCACGCCATTGGTACCGTAGCGCGCCAACCCAAAATTGCTGCCGAAATCGTCGGTGGCCCGGCCGCCGATTATGATTTTGCCGTCCGGTTGAATTACGAGGGCATTGCCAAAGCAACCCTGGTTGAAAAAGTTCGTGGCGATCCCATTCTGCCCGAAGGAAGTGTCCACCGAACCATCGGAATTAAATCGCGCCACCAGGGTGTAACTGTTGGTGCCAATGGTAACCGTGCCGCCGACGACAATCTTCCCGTCTTGCTGGATCCGGACCGCCGTTCCTGCCTCCATGGCATTAGTGTTGCCGGTCACCTGCGTAATCACCCTGCCGCCGTTGCCGAAAGAAGGATCAAGGATGTTGTTGGTGGTGAAGCGCGCCAAAGCAAGTTGGGAAGCCCCCACCCCGAAGGTAATGGTGCTATACCCGGCCACCACCACCTTGCCATCCGGTTGAACCGCGACTGCATTGCCAAAATCATCGCCAAATTCAAATCCGAAGCGCTTGAACCCCGAGCCTGCGAAGCTGGGATCGAGGTTGCCGGAAGCGGCCCATAAGGTTGTCGCCAGGAGAAGATTTAAGGAACCGAGGATGCAGGCCCGGATGCGTGTGCTGTAACTTTCCATGAATAACTTTATTGAATTTGTGGTTGGAAACCCGCCGGGTTTCCACTGTTGACGGACAATCAGAGTTTCAGAACTTTATTTGGTTATTTTTTTCCAATGGTCAGCGCCGCCAAACGCGCTGTTGGGTTTTTACGACGAATGAGGCGGAGAAATGTTCCCAGGCGCTGATATGTTCCGGAATATTATGCCGATCTACTGAAATAGGGCGGGAACTCTTGTGCGGAAAGCCCGTTGCCTCAGGCGAGATCTGATTTCATTGTTCGTTGATTCCCGGCGGGACCGAGCCATCACCTTCCGGCTTCGCACCCTGCGCGACAATTACCGAGGGTTTGAAACGCGAAACCCGATTCTGTTCCCGAAAGCGTGAGGATTATGGGACCATACCAGGAACCGACCCGGAACGGGATCAAGGAGCCTTGCTATCGGCGGACGCAGGTGTCCGAAACAATGGCCTTAAACAAGCGGAGCCACCCGAGACGAATCATGAGGCCGCGGATGGAGCGCAAGCCGGCATTCGGCTGGTGATGATGTTCCTGGCTTTTCGTGGACTTGATCCGTAAACGAGCCGGTGATTTTTCTATGCCAGCCATGGCTGAAAACCTGCCGGGCTCCCGGTTGCCCGGGTTGACCCGGGCATTTGCTGATTTGGATTGAGCATTCATGTTACTTTATTACTTACGACCTGCTGAATTCGGCCCTTCGGCGGCGGACGCGCTAAGGACCTGTCTCGGTAGGGGTGGGCAGTCCTCTGCCCGCCGTCGGCGCGCACGGAGTGACGCGCCCTACCGAGACAGGCTTTACGGCGAGCGGACGCGATAAAAACGTTGCGGGCTGTTTGCCGGTGCATCTGTGAACTGATAGTGGCCGGGGGAAACTTCAGAGGCGGCGCCCAGGTTACTCCAGTCGTTCGCAGGCGTGAATAGATTTGCCGCGCTCAAAACGGAGAAGCTGAGGCCGGGTGTGTTTCGGAAAGTGAATTGAACTGCGCCCGTGTTCAGCATTGTCGGCTGCGTCAGAAGAGCCGGAGTCGCCACCACGCTTGCCGGGTCGAACAACTCGGTGGTGGGACCGGTGTCGGTGTTGTTAAAACCTCCCGCGACCAGAACCTGGCCGTTGGTAAGCAGGGCGGTGATATGATTTTGCCGCCCACTGACCAGGGGAAACGTCGGTGACCATTTTCCCGTGACGGGATTGTAGAGTTCGGCGGAGGTTGGAAAAACGCCGCCGAAATAGCTGACACCGCCGGCAACCAGTACCTTGCCATTTGGCAGCAAAGTGGCGGTGTGCGTCTGGCGCGGCTGGCCCATGGAAGCCGTGGGCGTCCAGGTTTCCGTGGCTGGATCGTAAATCTCCGCGCTGGACCGCGTGGGGTCGATGGGAACGGTGCTGGCGACAGTAAAGAAATCAGTGCCTCCGGCCACGAGCACCTTGCCATTCGATAACAACGTCGCTGTATGCGAACCGCGCGGCGTTTCGAGTGAGCCGGTCGGCGTCCAGGCACCGGTGGCGGGATCGTAGAGTTCCGCGGTGATTAGCGCGCCGTTGGTGCCAAATCCTCCAGCGGCGAGCACCTTGCCATTGGACAATAGCGTCATCGTGAAGGCGCACCGCGCATCAGTCATCGAGCCTGTGACCGACCAGGATTGGTTGGTTGGATCATAGAGCTCGGCGCTGCGCATACCGACAAGAGAAGTGTTGGTGGATCCTCCCGCCACGAGGACTTTTCCATTCGGGAGCAGGATGCCGGCGGCTTCCCAGCGGGCGTCGTGCATCGAACCGGTGATAGTCCAGCCGCCTGTGGCCGGATCATACAGCTCGGCACTTTGGAGGAAGGACTGGCCGCCAAAACCTCCGGCGGCGAGGACTTTGCCGTTCGGCAACAAAGTCGCCGCAGCCTCCTGGCGCGGGATGTTCAAGCCGCCGGTCAATTGCCAGGTTCCGCTCACCGGATTGTAAAGCTCCGAGCTGTCGACAAAATCGAAGAACCCGTTGAAGCCTCCGGCGACAAGCACCTTTCCGTTGGCGAGCGAAACTCCAAAGTGACCCGCGCGCGAGGAGGACAAAGCCCCGGTCGCGCTCCAGTTTTTCGCTGAACCATCGTACACTTCCGCCTTTTCGGTGAAGGCGGTTCCACTGGTCGCGCCTCCCGTCACCAGCACATCGCCATTGGCGAGCGACGTTGCCGCATGGCTGGTGCGGCCGCCATTTAACGCGCCCGTTCGCGACCACAAACCCGTGGCCGGATCGTACAGCTCCGAGTCGCAATCGATCGAGTTGTGCGTATCCTCGCGGCCGCCGGTGACCAGCACCTGGCCACCGGGCAAAACGTTCGCAGCGTGCCCGCTTCGCGAGATGATTGGAGTGCCGGTCTCCGTCCATAAACCGCTGGCCGGATCATATAATTCGGAGGGTGCGCCAGCGCCGTCGCCGCCGGTGACCAGCACCCTGCCGTTCGGCAACAATGAAGCGGTATGTGTCACCCGCGCAAAATGCATGGAATCCGTCGGCGTCCAGAGCTGCGTCTTCGGATCATATATTTCCGCGCTCGCCAGCAGATCAGTGGCGTTGAACCCGCCCGTAACGAGAACCCTGCCGTCGGGCAACAGGGTGGCCGTATGCTGATAGCGCGGCACATTCATGGAGCCGGTCAGGGTCCATTGCCCGCTCGTCGGGTCAAACAACTCGGCGCTGGCGATATTTTGGAAGCCACCCGCCACCAGGACGAGGCCGCTGGTCAAAAGCGTGGCGGTGTGCAATTCACGTTCGACGTTCAGCGGGCCGGTGTTCGTCCACACGCCGCTGGCCGGATCGTAAAGTTCCGTGCTCGCGAGCAGGCGGCTGGCGGTTTGGCCACCGGTCACCATCACCCTGCCGTCGGCCAGCAGGGTCGCCGTGTGAAATTCGCGTCCCACGTTCAATGCGCCGGAGTTGCTCCAGGTTTGCGCGACGGGGTCATAAACTTCGGAGATGGCCGCCGGCGCAAACGGCGCGCCGCCGGCGACGAGCACCTTCCCGTTGGATAACAGGGTGGCCGTGTGTGCCCTCCGGAATTGGCTCATTGATTGAACCAGCGTAAACGACCCCGCGGGGGCGGATTGAACCCGCGCCGAACCGATTGCTGAACCAAGCGCCAGCGTTGCGAACACCAGTGCGACTGCCTTGGGGAGATTGGATTTCATCGTTCGTTTGTTTCCCGGCGGAATTAGCCCATCATCTGTCGGTTTTCGTTCTCCGCGTAACCATTACACAGAGTTTGAAGTACGAGACACGATCCTGTTCCTGAAAGCCGGATGAAGGTTATGGGACTAAAGACCCATCGTTGGGTTGCGGAATTGAAAAACCCGGCGGCCTGCAAAGGCCAATACAGATTTATTAAGATTCAATTTGACAGGGGGGCAGCGGCGGAGTAATAAGGATGGTGTTGAAGTGTCGCGGCCCGTGACCGCGGGGCTGCTCTTTGAAATCAAAAGGAAATCGGAACCGACATCGGCTCGCACGGAAGCTTCCGCTATCGCCAAAAGGCTTTGTCGCGACGAGCCTGCCCGGCAGGCGCACGCCACCAGGACAACTCGAAGGTTGGCGGGGCAATCAAGGTAAATTAAACCAAATTAAAGTAAATTAAGCCTCGTTTTTTCCCGCAGCAGTCGGGGCTTGAATCGCGCGTGAAATTCACGCATGGAGACTGGATTAAGGCAAATTAAACCGGAGCCGCCTAAAATTAAACCAAATTAAAATAAGTCCGGGTTAGTCCGGGTTAGTCCGGCCTCAAAAAACAAAAATTCATGGCGGTATCCACAAAAAGCTCAGGCTGGGCCTTTGGGTTGGTTTGCCGCGCTTCATTCCGGTCGGCGGGTCGCCGACCGGCACGGGCAGGTTGCCCGTGCCACCCTTGCCGCGCGCCGGTTTTGATTTAGATTGCGTTGCAGGGCAGGAAGCGGGTTAATCCTGCCGCTCGAGCGATATTCGAACATGATTACCGAAGAACAAATCAAGGACGCGTTGCGTGTCGTCAAGTATCCGGGTTACAGCCGGGACATCATTTCGTTCGGCATCGTGAAGCAGATCAGCGCGCGGGAGGGCGCGGTGAGCCTGGTGATCCAATTGGGCAACGCCGCGCCGGAGGTGGTCCGGCAGCTTAAGACGGAGAGCGAGCAGGCGCTCAAGGCGTTGCCGGGCGTCGAGTTGGTTCATGTGGAGGTCAAAACGACGGCGGCTGGGCCGGCGGCGGCTTCGCCTCAAAGCCCGTGGCAGAATCAAAACCGGGTGCCGGGCATCAAACGCATCATTGCGGTGGCCAGCGGCAAGGGGGGCGTGGGCAAATCGACGACGTCGGTGAACCTGGCTTGCGGGCTGAGGCATCTGGGCGCGAGCGTCGGCTTGCTGGATTGCGATATTTACGGACCGAGCATCCCGTTGATGATGGGCACGCGGGAAAAGCCGGCGCTCACGGCGGGCGATACGATGATGGTGCCGCCGGTTCGGCACGGGGTGAAGTTGATGAGCATCGGTTTTCTGATCGAGGACGATAACCCGGTCATTTGGCGCGGACCGATGATCACCAAGACGATTCAGCAGTTCCTGACTTCGGTGGCTTGGGGTGAATTGGATTATCTGCTGGTGGACTTGCCGCCGGGCACGGGGGATGCGCAGCTTTCCTTGTGCCAAACGGTGCCGTTGGATGGCGGGGTGATTGTGACGACGCCGCAGGAAGCGTCTTTGGGCGTGGTGCGTAAAGGGATTGGGATGTTTCAGAAAGTGAACGTCCCGATACTGGGAATCGTGGAGAACATGAGCTATTTTACGACGCCTGGGGGCGAGCGGGTGGAAATCTTCGGGCACGGCGGTGGCAGGCAGGAAGCGGAGCGTCAAAAGACAACTTTCCTAGGCGAGATTCCAATCTTTACGGAGATTCGAGTCTCCGGTGACGAGGGCGTGCCAGTGGTCGTATCGGCTCCAGAAACAGCTCCGGCTCAAGCATTTATACGTGTAGCAGAAGCATTGCGTAAAAAGATGGGATGAGCGAACTTGATTTCGTTCGTCCGGATTGCCAGGAATCGTGTCATCAATTTTCATGGCAGAATAGTGTTGCATGGCATCGAAAATGTTTCATAATTATCACAATCGAGTTTGGCATTTATGTTGAACGACACTAAAGACTGTTCCGTCGGTAATGGGAATGATTTGCTGAAGAATTCCTCGCTTTACCGCGAGTTTCAGGCTGAACGGGAGGAGATTCTCAAACACAAATGGATCGAATCGGAGAAGGCCGGCCGCGACATCGGGTTCGAGCGCGCCTTGACCGATTGGATCGTGAAACACCGTTCAAAGTGGCGAAGGAACCGGCAAACTCAAACTGCCCGAGCCGAGTAACCGAATAACAACCCCCGCCTCCTTTAACGCAATCCTGTGAGGTTGCCAAGGAAGCCATGAGCCCAACCCATCTACTGGAGCGATCCGGCACGCCGCTGGCTCGCTATTTTTGTGTACGCAGGCGGGAAGTTTCGCCTTCAGACGGTTCAGGCCTGGTGTTTGGTGTTTCCCCCGACCATGTCTGAATCGACGCTCATTCTAAATGCCGCCGCCATCCGTCGCGCTTTGATCCGCATCGCCCACGAAATAGCGGAGCGCAACGAAGTGAGCGCGGACGTCGTGCTGGTGGGCATCCAGCGCGGGGGCGTTACTCTGGCTCAGCGCCTTGGCGCGCTGCTCGCGGGTATTTGGGGCCATCCCGTCCCCATCGGCAACCTGGATGTCAGCATGCATCGGGACGATCTCGATGGCCGACTCACGCCGACCGTTCATCCCACGGTGATTCCCTTCGACGTGACCGGCAAAACGGTCGTGCTGCTGGACGACGTGTTGTTCAGCGGCCGAACCGTCCGCGCGGCCATGGATGCGCTAAACGACTTCGGCCGCCCGCAACGCATCCAGCTTGCCGTGCTCATTGACCGCGGCCATCGCGAACTTCCGATCAAGGCCGACTTCGTGGGCAAGAACGTCCCGACGGCCAACGGCGAAAACATTCTGGTCCAGTTCACCGAAGAAGGCGCCGCTGAAGACGTCGTTCAACTCGAAAAGCGCGCATGAGTTGGAAACGAAAACACCTGCTGGACATCGAATCCCTCACGGCGGACGAAATCCACACCGTTTTGGACACAGCGCGCGCGTTCAAAGCCGTCAGCGCCCGCGCCATCAAGAAGGTCCCCGCGTTGCGCGGCAAAACGGTGGTCAACCTCTTCATTGAGCCCTCGACCCGCACACGCATCAGTTTCGAACTCGCCGCCCAGCGGCTGACCGCCGACATCGTCAACTTTACGGCCGAGGCTTCCTCGCTGAAGAAAGGTGAAACCCTCAAAGACACCGCCCGCAATCTCGAAGCACTCAACGCCGACATTATTATCATTCGTCACAGCGCCACGGGTGCGCCGCACTTTCTGGCCCGCTTTCTCAACGCTTCCGTCATCAACGCGGGCGACGGCGCGCACGAACATCCCACCCAGGCGCTGCTGGACACCTTCACCATTCTCGAAAAGAAGGGCCGAATCGCCGGACTGAACGTGACGATCCTGGGGGACATTCTTTACAGCCGCGTCGCCCGCTCGAACATCTGGGCGCTTTTGAAGCTCGGCGCGCGCGTCACCCTGTGTGGTCCCGCCACGCTCGTGCCCAAGGTCTTCGAGCAGATGGGTTGCCGCGTCAGTTACAACGTCGAGGAAGCGATCGCTGACGCCGACATCATCAATCTGCTCCGCATCCAGCACGAACGCCAGCGCCAGACAATGTTCCCCAGTTTAAACGAGTATATCAGCCTTTTCGGGCTCAACCGCAAACGCCTCGCCCTCATCAAACCGGACGCGCTGATCATGCACCCCGGCCCGATCAACCGCGGCGTGGAAATCGACAGCGAGATTGCTGATTGCCACCGCTCCGTGATCCTGGAGCAGGTCACCAACGGTCTTGCCGTGCGCATGGCTGTGCTATTCCTCGTCAATGGTGGAAAAGGTCCGCAGGAAATCGGGGCGGCGTGATGATCCGTGGCAAGTCTGGTTACCTTTGTCGCAAACTTTGTCCACCGATTCCAAACACAAACCATCGAGGAAGGATGCGACAAAGGTTTTATATAAGCGCCTGCAATCCATGCGCGGCGAAGTGATGACGGTGGCCTATCGAACATGCTGAAAGACAATCTGACCGGCATTGGGATCGTCGAATGCCGCGGGAAAATTTGATACGCCCGGCACATTTCCCGTGAGCGTTAATGTGCCATTTTCGATCTTGTAGATCGCATAAGCTTTCTGACCGACATACTCCGGAGCAGCACATTCGGTTACGATGCCGACCAATTGTTTCGGATCGGTGTTTTCCCGGAGCGTGAAGGTTCCCTTGACCCAATCGTTGGTCCCATCGCCGTGGAACTCCAAGGTTTGGCCGGAGAAGATTATCGAAGCCGGGCCTTCGCGGCCGGGCGTTACAACCCGCCCTTTCCAAGTCCCTTCCAATGCACTCGCATGAACCCTGGGCGGTGTCGAACTTGCGGATGTGGCGGCGACTGAGTTCGATTTGGAAGGAGCCGAGCATCCCGATGCGAATATGCCTGCCATAAAGAGCGGAATTAAAATCATCCCTTTCATATTATGATCGATGAGTTTTGCCAAAGAACGGCGACGTGATTGTTTTTCATTCTCTCCCTAATGGACAACGCCAAAATGAGTTCCTCACGTCTGATAATAAATGAACCACGCTCCAATTGGCTGCGTATCGCATTGCCCGGGACAACCGCTCAACTTGCCGTTGAATTTCCTCCCGTTCCCAATCCTCCGCCGTGCCCTCAGTCCGCCCGGTGCTTCAGCAACTGCGCAAAAACCTTGACGTTCAGCTCCAACGGCAGCACCGGTTTGGAAATGAACTCGTTGCCACCGCTCAGAATCGAGCGGGAGCGCGTCCGCAAGTCGGCATGGCTGGTAATGAAGACCACCGGAGTCCGTTTGTGGAGTGGCAAGGCCCGGATTTGCTCGCAGAGCACCAGGCCGTCCATGCCCGGCATTTCAATGTCGAGCAGCACCAGGTCGTATGGCGTTGCCTGGAGACTGGCGAGCGCATCGAAAGGGTCCGTTATGCCGGTGGTGGGCAGGTTGGCGCCGACGAGTGTCTGCACGAGCGCGCGGTTCGATACGGGATTATCGTCCACCACCAAAATGGCCGCGGGCGGCAGATTGTCCATTTGGGCCTGGTCAGCCCCGTCCAGATGTTCGGCCAGCAGAACCACCGCCTTGGCAATCGTGTTCCGGCAGGAGTCGTCCACCGCGCTCTCTTTTTCGTGAAGATGAAACAGCAGGGCTTCCAGCGCGCTCGACAACTGCGCCAGTTGTTGATAACCGGCCATCGCGGCGGTCTGGCCTAGAAAACCGACCTTGCGCGTCAAATCCTCGATCAACGCCAGCTCATTCGCCGAATCAGCCGCATCCAGGAATTCGCGGCAGACCCGCCGGAGCTCCACAATCATGCGCGGCGTGTGCTCAACGAACTCCCGCTTCACTCGCTCGCGAAATTGTTGGTCTTGCGCCGCTCTTGACTGCGAGGGCTGCTTCGACACGGATGCTGCGGGGACGGATGCGGGCGCCGGCTTCGCGCCTGCCGCCTTGGCGCTTGGCTTCACGATGTGCTCCGGGCCGGCCAGCACCTTGTGAATCGTTTCAATGAGCAGCGCCGGCGTGGCTGATTTTGGGAGCGAGTACTCGGCGTCGGTTTGTCCCACCTGATCCAACAGCGCGGCCAGGTACGAATTTGAAAACACCACCACCCGGGTGGATTTGAGCGTCGGATGTTCGCGGATGTATTTCAGCACGTCCGCCCCGGTCAGCTTGGGCATCAGGAGGTCTAACACCACCAGGTCGGGCTTGAATTCCGTTACGCGCTTCATCGCCGCCACCCCATCCTGCGCCACGACCACCTCAAATCCCGCCTCCGCCAGCTTCTCGCTGTATATCCGGGCCACCAGCGCATCGTCATCCACGAAGAGAATCTTTTTCATCACCCAGCCGATTTTTCTTATCATGCTCGACCGGATGCTTCAACGCAACCATAAATGAAGATTGACCGCAGGGGCGCAGCCCGATAGAAGGAGTGCGGACCTAGCAGAAGGTAACTGGGCAGAAAGATCAGAAGGAAATCCGTGCGCAAAGTTTTTGGATCGTGTACCGGGCTGCTGGCCAGCCTCTTTCTCATTTTGGGGCTGGAAACTGTTTGGGCCAGCGAAAACGTTCCCCACGCCCCCTTTGCCCAATGGGCCGACGTCCCGCCGGCAGGCCAGTTCGTTGCCGGCCTGAATTACCAGCGGGCGGAGGCCTACCACATTTGGGCCGGCACCACCTACCACAACGTAACCACCATCGCGGATGGGGAAAGCTATGGCATCGACATCAACCAAGGTTATATAACGCTTCAATACGGTTTAGCGGAGAAATGGGCGGCGGACCTCGCCCTGGGTGCGACGACGGTGGGCTGGCGCTTTTTTTCGCAAGGCAAGGTCACGTCGACCGTCGGAGTAATGGATATACCCTTCGGCGTCCGCTATCAGGCCTTCCATGAAGACGAAACGAACTGCGGCTGGGTGCCCACGTTGACCTTCCGCGCCGGGGCAGTGCTGCCGGGCAGCTATAATCAATATATTGCCTTCTCGCCCGGAGACCGCTCGGCGGCGATCGAGCCCGAAGTGCTCCTGAGAAAACACTTCGGCTGGCCCGGGCTGGGCCTCTATGGCGATGCTCTTTTCCGGTGGAACCATACCACTCACAACGATCACTACATCGCCTCGGCCGGTCTTTTCCAGAAAATCAAAGGCTGGGAGTTGAACGTTGGCTACCGGCGTCTGGGGTCGACCCAGGGCGACGACATCGTATTTGATCCGGCGACTCACGCGATCATGTACCCGCGCAGCGTCCGGGAGAACAGCGACTCCACCGAAGCCGGCTTCAGCTACACGACCATCAAACGTCAGATTCAATACGGATTCTACACCCGCACGGTTTGGAGCGGCGCCAACACCGACGGCAAGTTTTGGTTGGGCGGCTACGTCAATATCCCGTTCGGCGGAAAATGACGTTCCAGCAAGCTTTCACCTCCGTCCCCTCGCGATCACGATCCGGCCGAATGGCGGCAATGATTTCCTCGCGCGAAGAATTTGTTTCACGCGCGCAGGAGTTCCGCGCTCCGCACTTCACTGAATAACGGCCGTGTTCTGATCGTGGTTAGCCGGCCAAACTGGGCTTTTCCGCCAGAATCAGCCAGTAGAGATTCAACGTCTTCATCATCTCCACCAACCCATCGAACTTCACCGGCTTCACCAGGTACGTATTGGCGCCCAGTTCGTAAGCACGGTTCACATCCGGGTCTTCCTTGGAAGAGGTCAGGACCACCAGCGGCATCCGTCTCAATCCCGGTTGCTGGCGCACCCATTGGATCACTTCAAAGCCGTTCTTACGCGGCATTTTCAAGTCCAACAGCATCAGATGCGGCAGGGGAAATTTCTCCCGGTTCGAGTATTGTCCCTCGCCCTTGAGATAAGCGAGCGCCTCCTCGCCGTCTTTCACGCGATGCACCGGGTTGGCGATCTGCGCTTGTTTGAAGGCGCGTTCCAGGAAGAAGACGTCATTGTCATCATCCTCGGCCATTAAGACCAGATGAATTTTGACCGTTCCCATATTCATAACTAGTGTTCACGGCGATTGCCCTGAGGGCAATTATTTTTTTGCTTGCAGGACAAAATAATGGCTCAGTGAAGTGCCGGATTCGCTGAGGGGTTGCCCTGGAAATTGTCGAGATGGTTTCTTACACAAGCCACTTCAATGAGCTACCCCGGCTGATTGGGATGGTTGACCCTTCGTGGGGCGTGCTGGCGCCCGTTCCCGGCGCGGGCGGGGACAGGCAGGATGCAAGTCACCACGGCGCCCCGGGGTTTGCCGGGCGTAATCTCCAGGGAAGCGCCGATGAGGTTGGCGCGGTAATTCATGATGCGCAGTCCCATGCCCTTGTGCTGGTCGATCATGGCCGGGAAAGTAAGGCCGTTGTTCCGGACCTTGAGCACGAGTTCGTCCGGCTTTTTGACGAGTTCGATCCCAACCTGCCTGGCCTTGCCGTGTTTGACGGCGTTGGTAACCGCCTCCTGCGTGATCTTGTAAAACTGGGTAATAACACCGCTCTCGAGCTCGGGGATGCGCCCGGCGGTTTTGAACTGGCAGGAGATGGCGAAGAGGTTCTTCACATTCGCCGCCAAATCTTTGAGCGCCAGCGGCAGGTTCGTCCCCTCCAGTTCACCCAGCGCCAGGTCCCGGGCCAGGTCGCCGGCATGATGGACGGTCTGGCCGATCAATGCGGAAATCTTCCGCGCCTCCTCCGCCTCCGGCAGCTTTTTCCGGGTCAAGGCCACCTCCAGGCCCTTCATCATGAGCGCCAGCCCGGCCAGTTTCTGGCCGAGGTCGTCATGCAAGTCCAGCCCGATGCGCCGCCGCTCCTTTTCCGTGATTTCAAGCAATTCGGTTTCCAACCGCCGGCGTTCACGCATGGACGCTTCCAGGCTCGCATTGGCCGCCATCAAGTCGGCCGTCCGATCCTTGACGCGCTGCTCCAGTTCGCCATGCGCGCGCCGCAGCGCGGCTTGTGCCATCTCGCGCTCCATGAACTGGCCCGCCTGGCTGGCGATGGAACCCAGCCATTGCAAATGCGCTTCATCCGGCTCGCGCGTTTCCCGGCTGAAAAACTCGAGCGCGCCCAGGACTTCCTCCCCCAACCGGATCGGGACCGCGCAGCCACTGCGCAATCCTTCGGCAGTCGCCGCCCGGGCCCGCAAAAAGTTTTCCTCCCGGCTGAGATCGCTGATCCAAAAAGGGTGGCCTGACGAAAGAATCCGGCCGGGCAATCCGACGCCAATGTCAAACTTTCTACCCCGGCTGGCGGCGGTGAATTCCTTCAGCGGCGGTTCGGCCTTGTGCCAGAACTCCAGGCAATGCAACTCTTTCGCCTCCCCATTCACCCGCCAGAGCCCGCCAGCATCCCAGCCCGAACCCTCTCCAATGATCTGGAGAATCCTCGGCGCGGCGGCCTGCAAGGAATCCGCCCCGGACAAGGCGCTCGCGACCGCGTACTGCACGCGCAGCCGTCGTTCGGCCTGTTTGCGTTCGGTGATATCCGTGACCGAGGCCAGCCAGCCCACTACCTGTCCCCGCGCATCATGCATCGGTTTGGCCAGCAGGAGGACGTCAAAACGCCGGCCATTCCGATTCTGAAAACGCAGTTCAAAACCGTTGCGCTGCGCCCGTCCCTCCAGCGTGGTCTGCAAAGCCGTCGCGGTGGACGAAATTTCCTCCGGAGCCCAATAGGCAAACGGTGCGGTGGCCCCGAGCAACTCCGCCTCACTCCAGCCCACCATCTCGCAAAAAGCCGAGTTGACGTAAGTTTGCCGGCCTTCGGCATTGACGGCGACAATGCCCGAGGGAATCGAGTCTTCGATCGCCTGGCGGAAGGACTGTTCGCGCGCAAATTGTTCTTCCGTTCGCCTCCGGGCCCGGCGCACCTCCGCCTCGGCCATTTCCCGTTCGATGGCCGGCACCAGGCGCGCCAGCCGGTCTTTCATCACATAGTCGTGCGCGCCCGCCTTCATCGACGCCACCGCCGTGTCCTCGTCAATGTGTCCGGACACGATGATGAACGGCAAATCCAGGCCCCTTCGCTGCAACAGTTTCAAGGCCGCGGGTCCGCTGAATCCTGGCAACATGTAGTCCGCAATGACCACGTCCCACGGTTGCCGTTCGAGCGCCGCGGTCATGGCGGCGGCGGTTTCCACCCGCTCGTAAGTCGGCTCATAACCTCCATGCCGCAGCTCCAGCAGCAGCAAAGCGGCATCGCGCTCCAGATCCTCCACCAACAAGACTCGTATGGGCCGGCTCACTTTAGGGGTGCTATTCGCGTGGTTCGCTGTCGTCATCCATGCGCAGCCAATATAAACCCAGTTGCCGGATAATCTCAACAAATTCGCCGAAGTCCACCGGCTTGCGGATGTATCCATCCAGCCCCCATTGCAACGTGCTCTGCCGGTCCTCGGGTTCATTCGACGAAGTCAGCATGACCACCGGCACCAGGCGCGTACGCTCATCCGCCCGCAGTCGGCGCAGCACTTCCAGGCCGTCCATGCGCGGCATGTTCAAGTCCAGCAGCACCAGCGCCGGCTTGGGCTCGTCGCTGAACAGAAACTTCAACGCGGTCTCACCGTCAGGCACTATCTTCAAATTGTTCTCCATTTTATTCTTCTCAAACGCCCGGCGCGCCAGCATCGCATGATTGGAGTTGTCTTCCACGACCAGGATAAATTTCCGACTCATGTCAAAAAATCGCGGCAGCCGGCGTGAGGAGAACCAGAAGAGCCCTCACGTCGGCTGCCACAAATTTGGGTCGGGCTATTCATACAGAAACGCCTCCATATTTGCCGGCAGGTTGAAATAAAATGTCGCACCTTTGTCCACCTCGCTGGCCGGCCAGACGTGCCCTCCGTGCCGATGGATGATGCGTTGGACGGTGGCGAGGCCAATGCCATGGCCCGGGAACTCCGCCATCGTGTGCAACCGTTGGAAGGCTGTGAACAGTCTGCTTGCGTAAGTCATGTCGAACCCCGCGCCGTTGTCGCGCACGAAGTAAACCGGGCCCTGCGCCTGGAACTCGACGCCAAACTCGATGCGCGCCTGCGCGCGCTTTCCGCTGAACTTCCACGCGTTGCTCAGCAGGTTTTCCAGCGCGATCCTCAACAGCCGCGCATCGCCCTGGACCACCACGTCGGGCGCAATTACCCACTCAACCACGCGGCCGGGATCGCGCTGTCCCAATCCTGCTGCAATCTCCTGGGCACAGTCGCTCAAGTTCACCGATTGACGCTTCATTTCGCTGCGCGTCAAGCGCGAGAGACCAAGCAGGTCCTCGATTAATTGGTCCATCTCGCGCGTCGCTTGGATCACCAAGCCCAGGGATTGCTGGCTCTCCGACGGAAGAGACTCCCCGCAATCCTCCGTCACGGCCTGCGTAAACCCGGCGATGCTTCGCAGCGGCGCCCGCAAATCATGGGAAACGGAGTAGCAAAACGCCTCCAGTTCCTGGTTGGCCACCAACAATTCCTGGGTGCGCTCCCGCACCCGCCGTTCCAAATCCGCGTTCAATCGGTGGACTTCCTTTTCCGCCTGGCGGCGCTCGGCAATCTGCTGTTCCAATTGGCGCTTCTGCCGGGTGACTTCTTCAAACAAATGCCGGTTTCGCTCATTGGATTGCGCCAGGTCCGCCTCCGTCCGGATTCGTCGCAAAGCTCCGCCGCAATAATCCGCCAGGTTTTGCAATACCTCCAGATCGGCCTCGTCATAGGCGCGCGGTTGGTAGCTTTGAATGCTCAGCACCCCCAGCCCGCTCCCCTGTTCCCGGATGGGCGCGAACATCAGTGAAGCCGAAGCCCGTGCCTTGTCGCCAAAGGGAACGCAGTCCGTCAGAAGTTCCAAGGGCTCTTCCTTCAAAATCAACTCGGCCCCGGTCTGAAGAATCCGCACCATCCGGGACGGAATCTCCTTCTCCTCGTACGGTTTGAGTTCGCACTTTTTGCCGTCGATCGTATCAACCTGCAGGATGCGTTGATAACGGGTCCCTTCGGTTTCACACAGGCTCAGGCTGAAGGCATCCCAGCCCAGCAGCTCCTCGGCGATGCTGCCGATGATCCGGGCGGCTTCCAGCGGCGTGCGCACCGAACTCAAGCTCTGGCCCAATTGTGAGAAAGCCGCCAGCCGGGCCTGCGTCCGTCGCTTCTCCGTAACATCCTGTAAAGTCATGATGCCGGCGACCACCCGGCCTTCGGGATCTTCGATCGGCGCCGCATTCACCGATATATTGATTCGGCCACCCTCCTCGAACTCGACCTGGATTTCTTCATCCTGGACGGTTTCCCCCCGGGTAATCGCCCGGGCCAGCGGCCATTCCCCCGATTCGTAAGGCCGCCCGTCGGCATGAAATCCGCGCCAGTGCCGGCTCGGTTCGCCCGCATGCAGACTTGCCAGCGAAGACCGCCGCAGGATGCGGGCCGCTTCGTCGTTCCCGAAGAGCACTTTGCCCGAAGGGAATTCCGCGATAATCACGCCCACCGGGCTTTGCTGAAGGATGCCGTTCAAGCGGCCGCGTTCCTTCTCCAGTTCCAGCAGCAGCCGGTAGCGCTCCTCCTCGGCGATTTTCCGCTCGGACATTTCGTCCTGCAAACGCGCGAGCGCCGTTTCGGCCCCACGCTGGGAAATCCGTTGCGCCTCGCCCAAACCGATGGCCGCGCCGCTCACGACGAAATAGGTGCAAGACCCGATCCATTGGCTAACATCGCCTCCGACCAGAAAACTCCCTACGTTGGGCATGAAGAGCCAGCGCACCACCAGTTCTCCCAGAACCAGCGCCAACAAACCAGGCTTCCACCCTCCGATTCCGGCGCTGATGATCGCCGCCAGAAAAAATGTCGCATGTGGACTGTGATAACCCAGGACCGGATCCAATTGCATCCGGGCCAGGGTGGCGACCTCGACGCTTAACAAGGCAACAGCATACCTTAATAAAGCGGACTTACCCCAATTTAGACTCCTGCCGCGCTCCACGTTTGGTTGGCCAGCCGGGCGAATCAATTCAGCAGCACGTATCGGCCCGCAAAAGACCTCCGAATCTTTGCAGTCGGTATTTGGCAAATTCGTCGTCTGGCTCGGTGCAGCTTGCATTGGGTTCACCTGTCACCACTATGGGGCCTCGACCCCAGTAATGAATGGGGTGAACACCCCATGAAGCAGCGGATAGATAACCCCGGCCAGGTCTTCCCGCCCGGATTTACCCGGTTCCGCCAGCCTGATTTATTTTTGCAGGTTTAATTTACTTTAATTTAGCTTAATTCGCCTTAATTTTGCGGACTCACCAGAAAGCTTGGGTTTGTTTCCACCAGATCATCAATTCTCCCTTCCGGAGCGCAATCAGCCCGCTGCCGCTGGCGGGCGCTCGGTTCGCCGCCCGGCCCGGCGCTTTTCCAGTCCACGATTACTGAACAATTATAAATACTTTGGATTGCTGACAAAGTTGCCCGGCGTCGCCAACGTGTCAAACTTTTTATTCGCTTAAATGAAGTTCCATACAGTCATTCAAAAAGCCATGTCCTGGCCCCAATGACCGCACCGCGGGGCAGGTTCTTATTTGCTTCCCGGTTTGACCGCCGGAAGGGCGGCCAGGTCGGGCGGAAGCTGGTCTGCGGGAAAAGCTTCCACGTGCAGGGAGAGGAGGCTGAACACCGGGACACCCGGATTCACCGTGCCGTTGGAGCGATCCACCGCCATGGCCACGCCCAGGACCCTGCCCTGATGGGCGTGGACGATGTCCATGGTTTCCTGCACGCGCCCGCCCTTGGTGACGACGTCCTCGACCACCAGGATTTTTTCGCCGGGCGCAATTTTGAATCCGCGCCGCAGCACCAGTTTCCCTTCCTCCTTCTCGACGAAGATAAAGCGCGCGCGCAATTGCCGGGCCACCTCCTGGCCGAGCACCAGACCGCCCATCGCCGGCGACACGACCGTGACCACGCCCAGCGAACGGACCTTGTCCGCCAGCGCGCCGCCGAGCCGCTCAACCGTCGGCATTTCCTGGAGCGCAATGGCGCACTGAAAAAACTGTCGGCTGTGCAATCCGCTGCGCAGAATGAAATGCCCCTCCAGCAGCGCCCCGGTATCGCGGAAAATTTGCAAGACTTCGCTTTCAGTCATGGCGCGAGAGTAAGGACAATCCCCCGCCATTTCAAACGCCGAGTTTTGCCGCGCCTTGTCTGTCCTATGTGTAAGGTGATGAACTTTCGAGTTTGATGCTCTGTTTGTGGGAGAACCTGTTTCGGAGAGCGGGCACTCTTCTGCCCATCGGCGGCGCGCACGGAGTGGCGCGCCCTACCGAGATAAAGTAATTGGTTTTCGACCCATTTTGCATTACCCTACGCCTTTAAAGTTTATGACTCTCTCAAAAGCTGAACTCTGGCAACGCTTTCAAAAATACTACACGGAATTCCCAACGCTCGGCCTCGCCATTGACCTGAGCCGAATGAACTTCACGGACGATTTTCTGGCCTCGATGAGCACGCCGATCCAAAAGGCTTTCATAGCCATGGCCGAACTGGAAAAGGGCGGCATCGCCAACCCCGACGAGAAACGCATGGTCGGCCATTACTGGCTCCGCAACCCCGACCTCGCCCCAACCCAAACGATCGCCAAGGAGATTCGGGACACCCTTGCCGCCATCAAGGAATTTGCCGCCCAGGTCCACGAAGGAACCATCCGGGGCGCCCACGGCCCGTTCAAGCAACTCCTCGTGATCGGCATCGGCGGTTCCGCCCTTGGACCCCAATTTGTGTCCAATGCCTTGGGCAACCCCGAAACGGACAAACTCTCGATCCACTTCTTCGACAATACCGACCCAGACGGCATGGACAAAGTATTGGCCAAGATCGGCGATCAGTTGGGTGAAACCCTGACCGTCGTCATCTCCAAATCCGGGGGGACGAAGGAGACCCGTAATGGGATGCTGGAGGCCAAGGCTGCCTACGAACGCGCCGCCTTGAAATTCGAAGTGCATGCCGTGGCGGTCACTGGTGCATTGAGCGAACTGGACGTCTATGCGACCAAAAACGGCTGGATTAAGCGATTTCCCATGTGGGATTGGGTCGGAGGCCGCACCAGTGAGCTCTCCGCCGTTGGACTTCTCCCCGCAGCGCTTCAAGGTTTTGATGTGGACGGACTGCTTGCCGGGGCGAAAGCCTGCGATGATGTCACTCGCCAAACCAAGATTAACGATAATCCATCAGCACAACTAGCCTTGATGTGGCACTATATCGGTAACGGCAAAGGAACCAAGAACATGGTCATTTTGCCGTATAAAGACCGGCTGGAATTGTTTTCCAAATACACCCAGCAACTCATCATGGAATCTCTGGGCAAGGAAAAAGACTTGGACGGCAAAGTCGTCAATCAAGGCATTGCCGTATTTGGAAATAAGGGTTCAACCGACCAACATTCCTACGTCCAGCAATTGCGCGAAGGCATCCTTAACTTCTTTGTCACCTTCATCGAGGTGCTCCAGGACCGGAATGGCAAATCCATTGAGGTCGAACCCCAGGTAACCTCTGGTGACTATTTGGAGGGCTTTTTCCTCGGAACCAGGCAGGCTTTGCATGAAAACGGGCGTGAATCGATGACATTAACGATAAAGACAGTTTCCGCGTTCTCGGTCGGGGTTTTAATTGCTCTATTCGAGCGAGCCGTCGGCCTGTATGCTTCTCTCATTAATATTAATGCCTACCATCAGCCTGGCGTGGAAGCCGGCAAGAAGGCCGCTGCCGCTGTCATTGAACTGCAACGCAAGGCATTGAACTATTTGATCGAGAAGAAAGGCCACGCTCTGACTTCAGCCCAAATCGCCAGCGGAATCGGAGCCCATGATGGATTTGAAACTGTCTTCAAGGTATGTGAACACATGGCCTCGAATCCCGATCATGGGGTCAAAAAGACGCTCGGCAAGACGCCGTTTGAGGCGACCTACCAGGTTGGATGAAGCGGGATTTATCAGGCATGGAGTCCTGCCTTTAGGCGGCAGCAGACAACGCAGCGATAGCTTAGCCGGCTAAAGCCAGGACCGCATATCTGCGAGGTCAGTAAACCGTTTAAGATGTTCGTTTATCCCAAGAAATACGATGTCATTGTTGTTGGCGCCGGCCACGCCGGGGTTGAGGGTGCCTTGGCAGCCGCTCGCATGGGGTGCCAGACATTGCTCCTGACCATCAACGCCGACACCATCGGCCAAATGTCCTGCAACCCGGCCATCGGCGGCCTCGCCAAAGGGCATTTGGCCCGCGAAATCGATGCCTTGGGTGGCGAAATGGGCAAAGCCACGGACATGACCGGATTGCAGTTCCGGATGCTCAATACCAAGAAAGGCCCCGCAGTTTGGGCACCCCGAGCCCAATGCGACAAGAAGGCATACCAGTTTCGCCTCAAATGGGTCTGCGAACGGGAACCAAACCTAGACGTCAAGCAAGGCCAAACCTCCAAACTTCTGCACAACCACGGTCAAGTTCATGGCGTTGAGACGACTTTGGAGGTCCAATACCACGCCACTACTGTCATTGTCACGACCGGAACCTTCCTTAGAGGGCTGATGCACATCGGCCAGAATCAGCAATCAGGCGGCCGGGCGGGTGAATCCGCCGCAATGGGTCTTTCTTCCTCCCTCCAAGAGATTGGAATTGAGTTGGGACGCCTCAAAACCGGCACCCCACCCCGCTTGCTTCGCCGCTCGATCGACTTTTCAAAGACCGAGCCCCAGCCTGGCGATGAGCCGATTCCCTATTTCACTTACTGGAAGGAGGATTTGTTCCACGTGGAACATTCGGGCGTCAACCCTCGCGACCTTGGCCATTCCAATGGCAAGTATCCGCCCGGCTCTGTCCTCGACCATCTCAACGGCCAACTCGCCTGCTACATCACCTACACAACCGACGCCACGGCAACCCTCATCCGCGCCAATATCCATAAGTCGCCCATGTATTCCGGGGTGATCGAAGGAGTAGGGCCGCGCTACTGTCCTTCGATTGAGGATAAAATCGTCAAATTCCCAGAGAAAGAACGCCAGCAGATCTTCCTCGAACCCGAAGGCATCGCCACTGACGAAATCTATGTCAACGGCTTCTCCACCTGCTTGCCGTTCGAGGTCCAAGTCGAAATGGTTCGTACCATCATCGGCTGCGAAAACGCGGAGATCATGCGTCCAGCCTATGCAGTCGAATATGACTTTGCTTTTCCGACCCAGCTTTACCCGTCCTTGGAAACGAAGGCTTGCCGCAATCTCTTCCTGGCTGGCCAAATCAACGGAACATCCGGTTACGAAGAAGCTGGAGCGCAAGGGCTTATGGCAGGAATTAATGCCGCCAGACGCGTCCAAGGCCGCGATCCCATTATCCTTGGCCGCGACCAAGCCTATATCGGAGTGCTGATCGACGATTTGGTGACCAAAGGCACCGTCGAGCCCTACCGCATGTTTACGTCCCGAGCCGAATATCGGCTGCTTTTGCGCCAGGATAATGCCGATTTGAGATTATCCGCCATCGGGCATCAAATCGGTCTCTTGGCCGAGCGCAACTTCCGTCAATTTGAAAGCAAGGAGCAGGCGATTAGAGCCGAGATCGAACGATTGGAAAACACGCGTCATGGCTCGGACACTCTGGCCCAATTGCTTCGTTGCCCGGAGTTAACCTATTGCGATCTGCCAGACCGGAATTCCAGCCTTTCGCAGGAAGTCATTCAGCAGGTGGAAATTGGCATCAAATACGAGGGCTACATCGATCGCCAGGAGCTGGAAGTGGCCAAGCTGAAACAGCTCGAAGACAAGCAGATCCCGCCCACCTTTGACTATGAATTAGTCCCCAGCCTCCGGACGGAAGCCCGTCAAAAGTTAGGCAAGATTCGGCCCGTAACCCTCGGTCAGGCAGCACGAATTTCAGGGGTATCTCCATCCGATATTGGCATCCTGATGGTCTGGCTTAAGCGAGGCGGGCAATTGCCTGCGGGTTCTGAACCGGCTTCAGTACAAAAAGGGGCGGCGGAAGGATAAGAGTTATTGCCGCCCCACACACGAACCTCCGTAGAGAACAAAGAAGCATTCGCAACTTAATCGGCCTGCCCCTCTGTGCAAGCCCAACAAGTAAAAAATATCAAAAAAGTTTTCGCGCCAAACCCGCTGATTTAGAGGAACTTGGGTTGTTTCCGACTTAGACAATACATTGGCCAAGCTAATCAAACTAAGAACCTATCTCGGCACGACGCATTCGGTTTTGCGGGGCTGCATCGGTAGGGCGTCACTCCGTGCGCGCCGAGAACCGCTCCGAGCATGCTAGTATAGGACATGCCGCTTGAGCAGGTGGTAAACGTCGGTTGAGCTGACCTGTCCATTCGGCAGCAACTCAGGCCGTGAACTGATCACCAACGGGAAATCAACAGCCCGATCCGGACGGCGACCGTGGGAGCCTTTTACCAAATTCGCATCAAGTGGTATGACATCCATCAACATGCGAAAGCCCAGCTTCTTTTGCAGAAGTCGCCGCAGGATTTTTAGCTTCACCGCTGGAATTTTCGGGTCCAGAAACAGCTCGACGGGGTCATAACCCGGCTTGCGGTGAATATCAATGCAACGGGCAAAGTCGGGAGCCAGCGAATCATTCAACCAATAATAGTACGTGAACCAGGCGCTTTCAGATGCTATAGCGATGAGATCGCCCGCACGAGCATGGTCAATTCCCAATTCCGCCTGCTCCGCGCGATTCAGGACCTTTTCCACACCCGTAATGGATTCGATGGTGGCCCGCACCTTTTTCTCGATGGAACGGTCATTTAGATAGATGTGCGCGATCTGGTGATCCGCCACCGCAAGGGCTTTGCTGGCTCCGCAATCCAGCAATTCCAATCCCAGCTCCTCCTTGACGACCAGCCAGCGTTCTTCTCGCAACCATCGGTTAATGTGAACGGGAGCATCGACCTGAGTGATCCCGTATTCGGAGAGTAGAATGACCTGGACGGAGCGCTGGGCGAAGAAGTCGAGAAGGTCGCCAACAATGGCATCGATCTCCCGGAGATCTTGCACAATATCCGGATGCCGGGGTCCAAGGCGCTGCAAGTTGTAGTCGAGATGCGGCAGATAAACCAGGCTGAGCGTTGGCGAGTGGTTGGTTTCAATCCACTTGGCGGAATTGGCGATCCAGCGACTGGCGGCGTCCCGAGCGCCCTGGGGCGTCTTCACGCCAGCGGCAGGTCCCCAGAAAGTGGCGAAGGGAAATTCTCCGAGGTCCTTCTTGATTTTGGGACGGATGGAATAAGGCCAGGAATAAATGTCAAAGAACTTGCGTCCGTCCGCTGGATAAATCGGGCGCGGAGTGATGGAATAATCCGCGGTGGAATACATATTGTACCACCAAAAAAGCTTCGCGCAGGTGAACCCGGGCTCCAACTCCCGCAGTTCCTCCCAAATCTTCCGACCGTGGACGAGGTGGTTCGATTGTTTCCAGAACTGGACTTCAGCGAGCTCGCGGTTATACCAGCCGTTGGCTACGATGCCGTGTTGTGCCGGCGGCGTGCCGGTGAGATAACTCGACTGAGCCGTGCAGGTGACCGCCGGGAATGCGGGAACGATGTTCGCCTTGGCGCCCCGGCCGAGGAATTGATTGATCCGCGGCGTGGCCGGGCCGAGCAACGATTCGGTGAGACCAACGACGTTAAGGACAGCAGTGCGTTTCACGGAAGTGCGCCAATGATCCGGGCGCGAAGCTCCAGCTCTGCGCGGACACCAGCAGCCGCCACGAGCAGAGCCGGAGTTCTACATTCCGCTTTTTCCATCGAGATTTCACCCATCATCATAACCTCGTCGGTCTGAGCACCGCGCCGGGGTTAAGATTAGGCCCAAGATGAGGACTAAGCAAAGAACGGTTTTGAAACCGGCAGATAGCTATTCATTAGTATAGTATAAGCTTCGCGCGGCGCATGTGGCGGTCATGAAGTTCGTGAATGGCTTCCACGATCTTCGCCGGGACCATTTCATGGACTTCAAAGCCGCGGCCGAGATCGCGCAGAAGCGTGATGGCGAGTTCGCCGCCGAGGTGCTCGCGAAATTCCTCCAGGCCGTTCAGAACCAGGAGGCATTGGTTGGAATCAGCGTGCAGCAATTCGTTCGCGTAAAGCTCGAATCCCAGCGCTTCCAGCAAAGTGAGGATGCGCTCCGCGGCCCGTGCGCCCAGAAACTCCATCTTGCGCGAATAAATAACATCCAGCGCAATGCCAATGGCCACCGCCTCACCGTGGCGGATTTTGTATTCAGACAATTGTTCGAGCTTGTGCGCCGACCAATGGCCGAAATCTAGGGGCCTAGCCGAGCCGAATTCGAACGGATCGCCCGAAGTGGCGATGTGGTCGAGATGCAACTCAGCGCAGCGACGGATGAGCCGCTGCATGGCCGGCGGATCGAACGCGGCGAGCGATTTGGCTTCCTGTTCGATGGCCTCGAAAAATTCACGATTCCGAATCAATGCCACCTTGACAGCTTCGACATAGCCCGCGCGCTTGTCGCGGACGGAAAGCGACTCCAGCATGTCGAAGTCATTGACCACCGCAAACGGCGGAGTGAACGTCCCGATAAAATTCTTTTTCCCGAAGGCGTTAATGCCATTCTTCACGCCCACCCCGGAATCGGCCTGGCTCAGCGTCGTGGTGGGAATGCGCACGTGCCGCACGCCGCGATGCGCCGTGGAAGCGGCCAGACCGGCCATGTCCAGCAACGCGCCGCCGCCCACCGCGATGACATACGAGTGACGATCAATGTGAAAGCGGTCGATGTGCGAATGGATTTCCGAGACGTGAAAGTAGGAATTCTTCGTGCGTTCGCCGCCTTCGAGGATCAGGGGCGGGCAGACCAATTTCAACCGGGGAGCGGCGGCGAAGAACGCTTCAATTTCCCGGCCCAGCTCCGGCCGCGCTCGGGCAAGAGATTCATCCAGCACCACCAGGACGCCATGCACGCGTTCTGCGCCCTCGGAAACGAGCACTTCCCGCAGGAGCGGATTGGCCGGAGCAAAAACATCCCGGGTGAAATGGACCCGAAGCTGGTAGCCGACCTGAATGGTGCGTTGAATGCCGGACATCATTGCAGTCTGCGGATTAGACGGCGGCAGTGGAAGTTTATTTCAAATCCAACAAACTTAAATACGCCTTGGAATGGTCGGAATTTGTACGATAAACTCCGGCGGCATTCCTATGGAAACAAATCCGGCTCCGGGCCACGCGCCAACCCAGCCTTTGGCGCGAGTAGCGGCAAAGTGGCCGCGCGGAGGAACGCACGGTCATGGGGGCTCACGCTCGTCTTGCTGGCCGAAGCGATGCTCTTGCGCGTACGGGTTTATCACCTCGGCTTTTCCAGGCTGCGCTGACCGGAATGGTCGCCACTGCATGGTCAGTGAACTTCCACGCTGGACTGGTTGGTGCGCGGGGCCGAAGCTAGAATTTTATGGCATCCAAAGCTCGTAAGGCACGACGAGAAGCAGCAAGAGCAGCTGCTAAGAAAGCTGGCGATGACATTTCTGCTCCCATCACGGCAATGCCCGCTCTGCAGCAGAAAGTCGATAGGAAAGAGGGTAAAGAGGCCACAGGCTCCAATAACCCACAGGATAATGATCCGCAAAATGCCACTCGTGCGAAGGCGGTTCGAAGCGTCTTCTCGAGTATCGTGATAGCTGCCGGCGGCATTCTCGTCGTTATGGTCTGGCTCCTGAGCGTTACAGCCAATGGTTTTTTCGGGTTCTTCTCCGAGAACCCCGCAGTTCAGTTGTTCCCGATTTCCTTGGTGCTTTGCTTGATAATATTTGTTGCGATTCATAGATTTGTCGGGACTTACAAGAAAAATAAGCCGTGGTACAATGTGGCAACACTCCTCAGCGTTGCGATTTTCACAACCGCTTCTTTGCTTGTGCAACAACGAAGATCAGAAGACCGACACCTCGCCGCCCAGCGCAAACAGGACCATGACATCATAACCAGTGTTCCAAGTCGTTTTGATGAATTAGGAATGCGTTTCGAGAGAACGACTTCAAACTCCGATATACTGCACAATATTTCGCCTACAAATCTGAGTTTATTGTTTTCGGTTAGCGTTCCAAACTGCCTGTACTTAACTAACGATTGCCTCATGTTCACTGGCGATTACTTGGCGTTCTCAAATCTTAATGCAGTACTCGTAGTTCCAGTCCCCCATGGACAACGAAATGTTACAGTACGATTCGGAATTGAAAATGCTTCGAGATCAACAGTCGAATATTTGGACTTAGCATTCGGTTTGTATGAGGGATTAAACTGTATTCCGGGTGAAGGATTTGAGAAAATAGGCTCACGAGATGGCCATTTCCGCTTTTTATCGTTCGAAAAGGAATTTGTCCCTGCGCGAAAAGTGGATTGGATTCCGGAAATGACGTTTGCGCCAGAAATTGGTTCCGAGCACTTCTTGACGAACAAAATACCATTTTCAATATGGGTTTCCGCCAAGAATGTTTCGCCTTTTATAGTTGCGTTCCAGATTTCATTCGCCGATGAGGGGACCAACGCATTCGCACCGCAGTTGATTCCTTTTGCTGAATATAAAATTTCTGCGGATCATTCTTATTCAAATTTACTCAATGGGAACTGGCGAAAACCGTGATTTCTCAAATTAGTGCACTACCCTGCTTTGACATCGGTTGACACTTGGGACCGGCGCGGGCTATAGTGGCTGGCTCTGGTATGAACAAAACACCGCATGTGGCCGTGGTCGGCGCGACGGGTGCCGTTGGCGTCGAGATGATCAAAACGCTGGAAAAGCGCAAGTTTCCGGTGGGCAAATTGACTTTATTGGCCTCCGCCCGCTCCGTGGGCAAGAAGCTGAAGTTTCGAGGCGAAGAGACCGCGGTGAAGGAGTTGACCAAAGACTCATTCAAAGGAATCGACATCGCGCTGTTCAGCGCGGGCGGGAGCATCTCGAAGGAGTTCGCACCCATTGCCGCCAAGGCGGGTTGCGTCGTCATCGACAACTCCAGCGCCTTTCGGATGGATGAATCAGTGCCGTTGGTGGTGCCCGAGATCAACGCCGGCGACGTGAAGTTGCACAAGGGCATCATCGCAAACCCGAATTGCACGACGGCGATCACATTGATGGCGCTCTACCCGCTGCATCAAGCTTTCAAGGTCAAACGGATCTTTGCGTCGAGTTACCAGGCGGTTTCTGGCACGGGAGCGAAGGCGATTGAGGAATTGGAACGGCAGGTCGGCGAAGTAGTGGCGGGCAAGCCCGTGACCAAGGAAGTTTATCCCCACCAGATTGCCTTCAACGTCCTCCCGCACGTCGATTCCTTTTTGGACTCCGGCTACACGAAGGAAGAGATGAAGATGCAGAACGAGGGGCGCAAGATCATGCATCATTCCTCGTTTCGCGCGAGTGTCACCTGCGTGCGTGTGCCGGTGTATCGAGCGCATTCGGTGGCCGTCAGCGCGGAATTTGAAAAACCGGTGAGTGTGGAAACCGCGCGCGCGGCGCTGTCCAAAGCGCCCGGCATTGATGTAGTGGATGCGCCGGAAAAAAAGGAATACCCGCTGCCGCTCTACGTCGCCGAAAAATACAACTGCCAGGTGGGACGAATCAGGATGGACTGCGCGCTGGAGAACGGCCTTTGTTTCTGGGTTGTCGGCGATCAATTGCTCAAAGGCGCGGCGCTCAACGCGGTGCAAATCGCGGAAGAGTTGCTGAAAGCGGCCGCTTAAGAACTGTTCGTTCGGCGTTGCCAAGTTTTTTATTGCGTCAATAAGGCCGCGGCTTAGGCTCTGTCCATTGCATGTTTGGATCCCGCACTCGATCTGGCAGCCGGGGCAGGCTCAACCTTAAAACGCGGCTTTTCCTGCTTTTGTTTCTGCTGGTGTGCGTGGTTTTTCACCCGGTTGTTCATGGCGAGTTTCTATTCTGGGATGACGACATCAATATCTCCCAGAATCCGCACCTCAACGGCCTTGGCTGGCAGCAGCTCAAATGGATCTTCACTGGGACGGATTATCTTGGACGATACCAGCCGCTCGCCTGGCTGAGTTGGTCCGTAATCAAGCAATGTTTTGGGTTGAATCCATTTTGGTTCCACTTGGTCAACCTTTTGTTTCACGCCGCCAATGCCGGCCTGGTTTTTTTGCTGGTCCGAAAGCTCCTGCTGGCGGCGCAGATGACCGGGGAAACTGCTCCTGCGCACCTGTCCATCGCCGCCGCGCTGGCGGCCGCTTTGTGGGCGACGCATCCGATGCGCGTGGAAACGACTGCCTGGACTGTGGAATTGGTTTTCGTGCAGCCCCTGTTTCTTTTTCTTCTGGCGTTGCTTTGCTATCTGCGTTCCGCGGATGCGGGCAGCGGACGGAGCGGGCCATTTTACTGGGCAAGCGTGGCGCTGTTCACGGCGTCACTCGTCTCCTTTCCCATTGCTCTGGGCGGTTGTGTCGTCTTCATTGCGTTTGATATTTACCCTTTGCGCCGGCTCAGTGTCGATCCCTGGCGCTGGCTGACGCCGGCGGCGCGGCGGGTCTGGCTGGAAAAACTTCCGTTCGTGGCGACTGCGCTTTTTTTCGGCTGGTTCAACCTGCACGTCCGGGCGCATCCGAGCACGGCCTGGAGTCATTTGACGACACTTGAGGTCTTCAGTCCGGCGGCACGGGTGATGCAGGCATTCTACATGTGGGCATATTATGTTTGGCGGCCGTGGTGGCCGGTTCACCTGACGCCCGTGCCGACACAATTGATGGACTTCAAACCGTTTGACGCGCCGTTTGTGCTGAGCGCGATTTTGGTGCTCGGTTTGAGTGGCTGGCTCTTTTGCCAGCGCCGGCGCTGGCCGGGGCTCTTTGTAATCTGGTTTTGCCACCTGGGATTGCTGGTGCCGATGCTGGGCCTTTCGGAGCACCCGCATTATCCATCCGACCGTTACAGCATGACGGTCGGGATTTGCTGGGCGGTCCTCCTGGGAGGCGGCTTTGCAAAGTGGTGGCCGCAAGTCCGGGCTCGGCAAATTTTGCAAGTCGGAACGGCGGTGTTGCTGGCCCTCCTGTCGGTGATGAGCTATCGTCAAACTTTTTTGTGGCAAACCAATGTTGGTTTTTTCACGCAGCTTCTCGCTGGCTGGAAGGAGGGCCCCGTTTTTTTACCACGCCGGGTTGATTTGTATATGCACCTCGCCCGCGCACACTCACAACGCGGCGAATTTTCCGATGCCATCGACAATTTGCAGGCGGCCGTCCGCCTGGCCCCGGAGTATCCGGAGGCACGAATCCGGCTTGGTGATGCGTTGATGGCCGCCGGCCAACTCGATGCGGCCCGGGCCAGTTACGAAGCAGCAGCCCGGCTCGACCCGAAATTCTCCCCGCCGCTGAATGACCTCGGGGTGGCCTTTGCCCAGCAGGGAAAGCTTGATCGCGCCATCGAACAATTCTCCGAAGTATTGCGCAATGACTCCTCCAACCGAAGCGCCTTGCAGAATATCGCGACTGCGCTCCAACACCTGGGGCGCACGAACGAAGCGGAGGTTTACCTGGCGAAGCTGAACGGTCTGCCCGCCCGCGCGCCAAACCATTGAAGTGTGAATAATTCGATGTTTCGATTGCGCGCTGCTTGACACGCCGGGAGGCGTAAAACAGGCTTGTAAGCATGCTCTTGCTGCTCGTGTCAGCATGGCTGGCATGCTTTTTATTGTGTCGTGAGCTAAGCGCACGTCGACAGATCGATCCGGACTGGCGCATCGCTTTCATTCTGGCGAGTGCGGGCTGGGGTGCGCTGGTCGCGATCGGCACTGAGGCGCTGAGCGTAGCGACGCTGCTTGATGCCTGGGGAGTGCGGCTTTGGTGGCTCGCAGTCAATGCGGGCCTCTGGGGGATGTTGGTTTTTCTCCGACGCCGCGCGCCATCCACGAGCGCGTCCTGGAACTTCGCCATCGGCTGGAAAGAATTGGGAGCCTGGCCGCTCGACGCACGCCTGATGCTCGCCGCGGCGGTGCTATTCATGATTTTTCTGGGCGGCATCGCGTTGCTGACTCCAAGCACGAACGTGGATTCACTCACCTATCACATGGCGCGGGTCATGCATTGGATCCAAAACCAAAGCGTCGCGCATTACCCGACGAACATGGACGCGCAGCTTCAGATGGGGCCGTGGTCCGGGTTCGTGCAGGCGCACCTCTGGCTGCTCCGGGGCAATGATGGTTTCGCAAACCTGGTGCAATGGTGCGCGTTGGCCGGGTCCGTGGTGGCCGCCACTTTTCTGACGCGCCTATTATTGCCGGCTGAAATGCCGGTCGGGACGGCGCCGCGGGCGCAAGCGCTTGCCGCGGTGCTGGTGGCGACGATGCCCATTGCCATCGTTGAATCCATCAGCACGCAAACCGATCTGGTCACGGGATTCTGGCTGCTGTGCTTCGCGGGTTTGAGCTTCTTGTGGTGGCACAATCCCGGGAACCGGATTTATGCGGCGGGGGTTGGCGCAGCCATGGGGCTTGGCATTCTGGCCAAGTTTACGATGGTGATTTACGCCGTGCCGATGATTCTGGCGCTGGCCTTTGGCCTGATTTGGAAGCATTCACACTCACCGTCACGACAGCTCCTCTCCGGCTTCATCCAGGCGGTGGCCGTGTGCCTGCTGCTGGCCGCGCCACATCTGGCCCGTAATCAGGGTCTGTTTGGCTCGATGATCGGCTCGCAGACCGCGCGAGCGGGCGGGGGCGTTTCGCACGTTTCCGTCAGCGGGATTCTTTCCAACCTGATTCGGAACACCGGACTGCACTCCAATACGGGCCTCCCGCCGTTGACGCACGCGTTGAACCGCGCGATTCGCACCGTCAACGGCTGGACGGGGCGGGCCTTGAATGATCCGGACCTGAATCTTCCCCGCGCCATGACCCTTGAGCCGCCGGACGAGTTTTTCGTTTTCGACAGTTTCGCTGCGAGTCCCTGGCAGGTGGGATTGATCGGTGTGGCGGCGATGGTTGGAGTTGTCGGCGCGCGGAGAAATCGAGTGGCGCTGCTCGCGCTGGGGCTTGCGTCCGCGGGGGCGGTCCTGTTCTGCGCGTTGCTGCGATGGCAAATTTGGAATTCCCGTCTTCATTTGCCGCTGCTGTTGCTGTTCATGCCAATCGTCGCGGCTGTTCTGGCTCCGAAAATGTTTCGTTGGCTTGGCTGCGCCATCGCGACGGGGTTGTTCGTTTTCGCAATCGCAATTGTAATCAATAATCGTTCGCGTCCAATTTTCGATTCCGCCTGGAGGGCGCAGCCGCGCGCCGAACAGATGCTCTCTTTCCAATGTGTCCAGGATTACGAACCCATCCGCCAGATCGCGCGCCGAATAGTGGCGTCCGATTGCCGCAGGGTGGGTTTGAAGCTGGAGGAGTCGGTGGATTGCCCGGAATATGCTTTTTGGGTGATGCTGCGCGAGGCCGGCTTTCGTGGGCCCATTCATCACGTGCTCGTGGAAGGTCCGGCGGGCCGCTTGCCCGGACCGGCGCAAAAGCCCGATGTCATCATTTCCACGGCCGCAGGCCGGCCCGCCGGAGATTTGGCGGCCATGTACCCCACTGAAACAGAGGTTGGTCATTTCAAGTTGTATTGGTCGGCGGAAATCAGCCGGAGCATGGCGGCGAAGTTGAAAGGTCAGTGAACTGGCTCGAAGCGCCGCCGGGTTTGTCTTTTATTACGCTTGATCCTAATCCGCTCCGTTGAGCTGGGGGGTGAGCCCAATCAAGCAACGCCCACCAAATAAACGCGGCCAGCGAGACAGTTTTTCATCGCAACGTTGGAGCGCTCCCAGGCAGCGGATCGGATAAAACGATGGGCGGCTGAAACCGCCGGAGAGGATGTGAGCGAAACTGCTGAAGACTTGTGCGTGAAAGACTTTCCAGCCCGGCGGCCAACGGCCCAATTCGCCGCGAAAGAAAAGCCGCGTGGCGTTGCCTTGAGCAGCGTAGTAACCGCGCGGGCGCGGAGCAACATCGGCGGAATTGATGGGCTTGCGCCAAGCCACGGGTTCGTGATGCAGCAAGGTGTAAACCGGAAAGCTGCTCCAACTGAGGTAAGGTTCAAACAGAATCACTCGCCCGGTGCGTGTCAGTACTCGGCGCGCTTCACGAAAGAACGCATTCGGCGCTTCGAGGTGATGAAAGACATCGAGCAGCACCAGATGAGAGAGGCTGGCGTCGGGAAAGGGAAGTTCGCAGGCATCGCCAACCAGGTCCACCCAGGGAGCGGGAGAGAGATCGCTCGTGATGGCTTGAGGGAGATGCGCTTTCAAGTTGCCCACGCCAGCGCCGAGTTCGAGAACCCGGCCGGGAATTTTTAGATCCATGAGCGCGATGACTTTGAGAAAAAATGAGGCATAGATCGCCCGCAACAAGGGCTTGGTGTTCCAGACGCGCAGATGCTCTTCAAACGGGTTCTGCACGGCTTGGGTTTATCTTGCCGGGCAGAAACTTCATCCGCCGCGCGGCGAACAACACCATTCGCAGCAATAACCATCCGTGGCTCCAGCGGTGGATATTGGTCTGGCCGTAGGTGCGCGCGCGATAGCGAATCGGCAAGTCCACCATCCGCAGGTTCAACTTGGCCGCGCCGAAGATCAGGTCGAAGTCGCCGAAGGGATCGAAATCGCCAAAATA
>JAJPHR010000067.1 GCA_021325145.1 Verrucomicrobiota bacterium
ACGGAGCCAGCCGACGCAGTATTAGATGAATTAATTGTAGTAAACCGATGAAATAAGTTTATTTTCGGGCTTGGAATGGGGTCGAAAGCAGAAAACCGAATGCAAGCAAGGCGGGCCAATCCGTAATCACCCGGAATTAATCGTTGCAGCGGTGCCTCAATGGCTGACTGAGAGTTGTTGCATCTTGCGCCTTAAAAGCCTGGCTCAGTGGAATGGCAAGATGTCAGTAATTATTATTGATAATCAGAAAAATAACGCCATAAAGGGCGAGCTTTACGCTCGCGCTCATCCGTTATCCGGAAGTCATGATTATTCCCGGGAAATTTCCCTGGTTCAGTTGGGGGGACGCGAACGCGGCGTAAATCGCATGGTGGTCTCATCGAGCATCTCCTGCTGCAGTCCGTGGTCGCTGGCGATGGAGCCGCAAATAATCCGATGCAGGTTGATTTCCACGTCTCTGACCCGGAATGGTTCCCCTTTCCTGGCCAGGCTTTTGGCGACTTCAACCCAATTTCGCAGCGTGGTAGTGGTCCATTTCTCGCCTTTGGGAACGGGAGGATGCTCCTGCCCGTCGACCAACGCCTCCAATTTTGCCAGCAGCGCCATTTGCCCGGCGGCCAGGCCGCTTTTCATCTGGTAGGCGTGCGCGCCCAGGTCAAGGCTTCGCGCCACTTCGTCATGCGGAAAAGACCCCGAAATGGCCACCACTTTGAGTTGTTCGAACGCTCGCGTTTGCAGCCATTCCAAAACTCCGTACCCAGTGGTTCTCGGCATGTTGAGGTCGAGGAGCATGACGTCCGGGAGGGGATATTTCTCGCGGTCGGAGAAAATGGTTTGGCCACCCAAGTACGAGATGGCGTCCTCCCCGTCGCAAAGTTCCGCAACAATGTGGAACCGCGCGTGTTTTTTCACCAGATGCCGCAATAACAATCGGTCGTCATCGGAGTTATCGACCAGCAGCACTTTGCAAACGGACTTGTTCATACTAGAAGCGGTTGCATTCCAAACGCGATAAATTTCAGAAATTACGCCCCGCTCTCATCCCCAGGAGAGGGAGAAAGCGGCGGCCGACCTGCTCAAATTGCACGCCGCCTTTGCAGGCGTCGTATTTTTCACGCTTTCGAGTCAGTTGGTGCGACATTTATTTTGCGCATCCGCCGAGATGGAATCAGCAGAGGCCAAGGAGCAACCCAGTCAAGCGTTGGTGGTTTTGCGGGCCAGTACTGATGCCATTGTAACTGGCCAGCAGGGAGCAAAAATCCCGCTCGTGGAGTGGTTTGGTCAGAAACGATTTTGCGCCGAGTTGGTAAGCCTCATTCATCAGGTTCAAATCCTGAAAGGCCGTCAGCATGAAGGTTGGGACGGCGGCGCCCTGGTGCGCTTTCATCCAACGCAACACTTCCATGCCGTCCATGCGCGGCATCCGCAAGTCCAGCAGGAGAAAAACTGGCGTGGGATAGCGGCTGTGGTCGGCGTAGGGACCTTCCCCCTGAAGGTAAAGGATGGCTTCATCGCCATCGCGTACGACGTGCAAGGGGTTTAAGATCCGGCATTGCTTGAGGAGTATCCGGGTGAGAAGCACATCATTCTCGTCGTCTTCAGCCAACAGGATCGGGCGCAGCAGTCTTGCCATAGAATCAGCGCGAAACAGTGGGATGGTTTCCAATTTCGGTCCAATTTCCCGCATCTTACAGGCGTTGTTTAGGCTGTCAATGGTTATTACCCCTGTGTTCCGAGGCGCATCCGAATATTGTCCTCGCCGGGAGGGCAGAGACATTGCGCCTGCTCGCGAAAGCTTCGGAGCAAGCGAGGCGCAGCACGCCGTCCCTGCCAAACACAGTGATAGTGATCGGATCTGGGACCGCTTTGGGACGGGTAGAAAATGAAGAATCGCCAATGTTTACGGGCTTTGGGACGCTGGGACGGGCAAAAAAGGGGTGTATAATAAGCAAGGCCAAGTGGAAGGCTCCGCGATGGTGGAGCATCAATCTTCCTTGGGTCATGGCTATAATGGTGCCTTCGTGGTGTGTTTGGGCTCGCCAGTTGAAGGAATTGAACCGCTTTGGCAAGTCGAAGGCGGTTTTTATAAGTCATTGGATTTCAGCGAGTTGAGATAGCTTGTGAAAAAAATCACAAATTCAACTTGCCTCACGTTTGCAGGATGATTAGTTTCATTTCGTCAGCGGTATTCCAATCGCTAATCCTATGCAAACCAGCACCGAACTCGGCTATAATTCCAAGATCGAGGGGGATGTCATTGTCACCCGGATCGATGCCGCACTGGGTTGGTTTCGCAAGAACTCATTGTGGCCCATGCCCATGGGGCTGGCGTGCTGTGCGATTGAATTAATGGCCGCGGGCGCGAGCCGTTTTGACATTGCGCGGTTCGGGTCGGAAGTGATGCGTTTCTCGCCGCGGCAATCCGATGTGATGATTGTGGCCGGTACGGTCACCTACAAAATGGCGATGGCGGTGAAGCGGATTTACGACCAGATGCCGGAGCCGAAGTGGGTGATTGCCATGGGCGCCTGCGCTTCCACCGGCGGGATGTATCGCAGCTACGCGGTGTTGCAGGGGGTGGATCGCATTATCCCCGTGGACGTGTATGTGGCGGGTTGCCCGCCGCGTCCCGAGGCGTTGCTGGATGCCCTGATCAAGCTGCAGGGCAAAGTCGCGAACGAACCTGTGTTGCGGCTCCCAAAAGAAGCGGCGAAATAGACCGCCGCCTCCATATTAACTTAATGAATTTTGAATTCAGAACCTTAAACCTCAATGTCGGCCCTCGAACTCGCGCAACAACTCAAAGCCAAATTTGCTGATCTGATCTCCGATCCGGTCGAGTTCCGCGGCGAAGTGTCGCTCAAGGTGCTCGACGCGGAGCGCATGCCGGAAGTTTGCGTCTATGCCAAAGCGGAGCTGGGGTTCGATTACCTGGTCGATCTCAGCAGCGTGGACAATTACGGCGATGATCCACGCTTCACGATGGTTTATGAGCTTTATGGATACGGCCATCGTTGCCATCTCCGGCTCAAGACGGACGTGAGCGAGGAAAAGTCCGAGTTGCCGACGGTTTCAACCATCTGGCGCACGGCCAATTGGCATGAGCGGGAGATTTACGACATGATGGGCGTCCGTTTTCGCGGGCACCCGGATTTGCGCCGGATTTTGATGTGGGAAGGGTATCCCTATTTCCCGTTGCGCAAGGATTTTCCGCTGGCCGGCAAATCGAGCGAACTGCCGGAAGTGGCTTTTACGAAACCGGCGCCGTTGGAAGGCGGGCCGTTTGTGACCATCGCCGGCGGGAAGGATCGCATTGCTCGTGAACCGCGCGTGCGCATTCCGGAAACCGATGCCCTGGATACGAATGCCCGGCTCGAACGGCGGAAGGACATTCAGGAGGCCCACGGCCATTCGCACGGGCCGGGGCCAGTGGAGAAGGCGAAATAACATGGCGACCCAGGAAATTCAATTTCAGGACCCGCAGGCGCGCATCGCCGCCACTGCTGCGGAAGGGAAAGCTGTTTCGCGGGCCTCGGATTTGACGGACATGGAGGGCGAAAAGATGGTCCTCAACATGGGTCCATCGCATCCAGCCACGCACGGGGTGTTGCGGATTGTTCTGGAGCTGGATGGCGAAATTATCACCAAGGCCGAGCCGGATGTGGGGTACCTGCACCGAGGCGACGAAAAAATCGCCGAGAACATGACGTACAACCAATTCGTGCCATACACGGACCGGTTGGATTATCTCGCGCCTCTGGCAAATAATGTGGCTTACGCATTGGCGGTGGAAAAACTGGAAGGCATCGACAAGGATCTTCCGCCACGCTGCCAGTACATTCGCGTGATTTGCTGCGAATTGGCGCGCATCTCGGCGCATCTGCTCGGCTTGGGAGCGTTTGCAATGGACGTGGGGGCGCTGACTGTTTTCCTGCACACGTTCACGGAGCGCGAAAAGATTTACAACCTCTGCGAGTCGTTGACGGGAGCGCGTTTTACGACCAGCTATACGCGGATTGGCGGCGTGGCGCGGGACCTGCCGCCCGGTTGGGTCGAGCAATGCCGGAAGTTTTTGAGCGAAGTGGTGGTCAACTTCGACGAGTCCGAAAAGTTGCTCACGCGCAACCGTATCTTTGTGGATCGCACGCGGGATATTGGCGTCATTTCCAAAGCCGATGCAATCGACTACGGCCTGACCGGCCCCAATTTGCGCGGCAGCGGAGTAGATTACGATTTGCGCAAGGCACATCCGTATTTGGTGTACGACAAACTGAAATTCGACATTCCCGTTGGTTCGGTGGGCGATTGTTACGACCGCTATCTTGTCCGCATCGAAGAGATGCGCCAGAGCGTGCGCATCCTGCGCCAGTGCCTTGACCAATTGCCGGACGGTCCGGTCTGCATCCCGAACGGCAAGACCGTGTTGCCGCCGAAGGAAAAAGTTTTGACGAAGATGGAAGAATTAATCCACCAATTCATCCTCGTCACCCAGGGCGAGAATGCACCGCCCGGGGAAATTTATTTTGGCGCGGAGAATCCCAAGGGCGAACTGGGGTTCTATATCAACAGCAAGGGTGGCGGCACGCCGCACCGGCTGAAGATCCGCTCACCTTCGTTCGTAAACCTGAGCATCCTTTCCCATCTGTTGCCCGGCCACATGGTGAGTGACACTGTTTCCATCCTTGGCTCGCTGGATTTCGTGATGGGAGAATGTGACCGGTGAAAAAGGGCGCTTATGGCTGACCAAATTGTTTGGTGTGACATCCCGGTGAGTGATTTGGAACGCGCTATTGCTTTTTACGGCGCGGTGCTCGGCGTCAAGCTCGAGCAGCAGTCTCACTCCGGCATGAGCTTCGGCCTGCTGCCTGGCGCGAAGGAAAGCGTCAGTGGCTGCCTTTGTAAAATGGACGATGCGCGCCCGTCGGCCGACGGTCCGCTGATTTATCTGAACTGTGATGGCCGGCTTGATTTGGCTCTGGCGACTGTCGAGTTGAATGGCGGCAAGATACTGAAAGCAAAACACCAAATCGGCCCGTATGGTTTTCGCGCGGTAATTCTGGACAGCGAAGGCAACCGTATCGCATTGCATTCAAAATAATTGAGAGACATGGGCTTTATTGTTCCAGCCACGTTGGAAGCAGAGATCGACGAGTTGATCACGCACTACCCGCAAAAGCGGAGTGCGTCGCTCATGCTGCTGCACGCTGTGCAGGAGCACTTCGGCTTCATCTCGAAGGAAGC
>JAJPHR010000014.1 GCA_021325145.1 Verrucomicrobiota bacterium
AGCAGACGCGGATTTTTGATCACCAACGAGGCTGCTGCGAATTTGGTCACGCAAGAGAGGTTCGATGAGTTCATTGGGGTGCTGGCTCTCGTGCCAGTTGAGCCGCGACGCAAACACTTCCATTTCCAAGCCCGGAAAAAGTTTCCGTATCCGCGACAAAAACGGCGAGGGATTGAGCGGCTTGCCGTTAAGGTCGGACCGGCAGTAGGTCAACACCAGGCGTTGCCGCGCCCGGGTGCAGGCGACGTAACCGTAAAAGCGTTCCAGGCTGATTTGTTGCAGCGCCCCGGCGCCCAGCGAGACGCCCTGTTTCTCCAACGCCTCGCGGTCAGCCTCAGTCAGCAGCACCGCCGGTTTCGGCGGAGCTGGAAACACGGATTCATTCATTCCCAGGATCAGCGCGAGCCGTATATCGGGATTGCGTGAGCGATCGATCGCGCCGATCAACACCTGGTCAAGCGCGGGCGGGATTGCGCCGACGGTAAGATTCCCGAGACCGGCTTCAAGAATCGGCAGCCAATCTTGCATCGAGCGCGGCTCGGTGGGAAACGCCAGCTCGACATTCTTGAGCCACGCGCCCATTTGCTCCCAAACCGTAAGATGAACCGGCTGCGGTCGTGTCTCCAGCTCGCTCCACTCCTGCAAGGTTTCCTCCACCCCCAGCGCCTTCCAAAACACACGCAACGCATCGGCCAGTTGGGGACCGGTCGGCCGCCTGCCCGCCAGAGATAACTGCTGCGCCAGCTTATGGAAAGGCGGCACGATTTTGGCGCGCACACGTTCGAGCTTGGCGGCAACATCAGGTTCGTCCGGAAGAGTCAGTGGCTTGCCCCATATTGAACCCTTCCAGCCGTGCGCCAATGCCTCGTTTTCCAAATGATCGATGTCGCTTTCCGGAACCGGCACCAGGCCGGTTTTGAGCGCGGCAAACCAATCATCATGCTGCCATCCGGTCGTGACGGTGCGAAGCGCGTTGCGGGTCAACTCGGCCAACGGATGATGCGCCACGGACTCGCGCCGATCGAGGAAGAAAGGGATCTCGTAACGCGTAAACACACTGACCAGCGGTTCGTGATAACCATCCAGCTTGCGGGCCAGCACCGTGATTTCCCGGTAACGACCGCCCCGCCGAACGAACTGGAGAATCTCCCGCGCCGCCAGTGTGGCCTCCTCCTCCGGCGTGGCACAAACGGCAACTCGCAGCGACTCCGAAAGCACCGCGGGCGAAGCGTCAAGCTCGCGCGGATCAGCCCAGTACCTTTCTAGGTGCCGCAGCACGAGGTTGCTTGGAAACCGGCTTTTGTTGATGTGCCGCGTCAACAACTCGGTCTGCATTTCACACCCCGGCACGCCCGCAAGGCGCGCCCGGCATTTTTGATACGTTTGGCGCGCCACCGACCAATTTGAAAGCCACGAAGCCTTTTCCGTCGGAACATGATCAAGGCAGCAAGTGAGCGTGGCGCTTCGGACATATGGCAGCAACTCCGCCAGCAAATCCAGTTCCTGGGGCGAGAACTCCGTAAAACCGTCCACCCATAAATCGCCAAACTCCAGCACCCCGGGCGACGCTCGCAACGTCAGCATCGCGAACTCCAACAAATGGTCGGCATCCTCCAACTCATGCGACTGCAGCCAATCAAGATAGTCCCGCAGCATCGTGGCAAGGTCATGCAGCTTGTAGCCGAGCCCTTCGACGCTTTGGGCTTTTTTGGCCAGTTGATGGAGCACTTCGGGAGTCAGTTGATGGCGCTGCAATTCGCGCAGGGCTTCACTCAAGTGCTGGGCAAAACCGGTCAGCCGCGCGCTGGCGCGAAAAAGTTTCAATTGATCCCGCTTCCGGGCAAGCAGCCCGCGCAAGACCATCAATCGGCCCTCTTCGTCCAGCATCCGTGGAATCGGCTTCTTAAGTTCATTGAACAGATGAAAAGCCAGCCGTTCGAAGGACAAAATGTGCAGGCGTGTGTAACCCGATACGGACGGATAAGCCAGCAGTTGCCGCTCCAACTGGTAGGTCGTCTGCTTGGGCGCGATGAACAGCAAGGGCAACCCGTCGGGCTCATCGGCTAATGCCCGGCGGATTTCCGTCAGGCAGCGGAACGTCTTGCCGCTGCCCGCTGGTCCCAGAATAAAACGCGTCTGCACCAGCTATGAATACCAACAAAGCCACGAACGCGCAAAGGCGAGTTGCAGCGGGAATGCTCTCCCCCACTAAACTTCGACACTCTTTCCCGGTTCGGGCTGGATCACCTTGATCTTCGGATAGCGTGAGCGAATGTTCTCCTCGAACCACCGGCGCGAGACATCCCCGCCATGTCCAAGCAGGACGGTATGCGGAGAAACCTGCCCGACGAAGTTAAGCAGTTCATCGCGGTTGGCGTGGGCGGTCAGGTCGAAGTCGTCCAGTTCACATCGGCGCGTCACCTCGCCGCCGCTGCCGCTGAACAGGAACGTCTCGCCCGGTTTCGACGCTTTTAACCGGCCGCCGGGGGTGTCCGGATCCGCGTAACCGACGAAGAAGATCGCCTGTCGCTCGTCACCAATCATGCGCAAGGCCAGGTCATGCGCGGCGGTGTTCTCGCTCATCATGCCGGCCGTAATCACAAAAATGCGCCCGCCGGACAGTTTCATCTTGTCGATCTGGCCCTTTTCCAGGACGACCAGGTTCAAGGCTTCACGCAGCTGAAGATTGCTGTGCTGGCGATGGGTGCGGTGCGATTCCAAATCGTAAATCTCGGTAAAAACCCGGCCCAGTCCGCCGATATAAATCGGTTGGGCCTTCAATCGACCCGAACGGGTGAGCAACGCCAGATGCGCCAGAATTTCCTGCGTTCGCCCCAATGCGAAGGTTGGAATGAGAATGCAGCCCTTGCGTTTAAGCACGCGCTCCATGGCCTGCGTCAGACGCTCCACTTCGGCTTCCCGGGTAAAACCTTCGGGCACCGCGCGGTCGCCGCGGGTTGTTTCCATGATCAGCACATCCGCCTTGATGTCCTCGAAACGGGCGCCTTTGAGGATGGTCTGGCTGCGGAAGGAAACGTCCCCGGTGAAAAACAGAGTTTGCTTTTGCCCTCGAATCATCATCCCGGCGGAACCGAGCGCGTGCCCGGCATCGAAGAACTCCAGCGTCGGGGACGACAATCCGGCGCGCGCCTTGTGAAAAGCCGCCCACTCGACCTCCCGGTTGTATTTGAACCCCTGGAACAGCGGCGCGATGTCATCGACTTCATCGTGCGAATAAAGCGGATATTCCTTGATCCCGATTTCATCCCGCTGCCGGGTCATGACATTCACGGAATTGTGCAGGACTCGCTCGATTAGAAAGTAGCTCAGCTCAGACATCAGCACGTGGGCCTTTGGAAAATACCGTAAAGCCACCGGCAGTGCGCCGACATGGTCGTGATGGCAGTGCGACAAGGCAATCGCATCGACCTCCTCATTTTTGATGAGATCGAACATTGGCAGGCTGGAACGGCCCTCGCGTTTGGGGTGCACACCCGAGTCCATCAACAGCCGATGCCCCTCGAGGTCCACAAACCACGAACTCGCGCCGATGTCGGTGTCTGGATTTAAGTTAACGATTCGCATGTTTTTATTTTGCTTCCCCACGATAATCAATGACCTGGACTTTTTCCAGCGTGACGAGGCCGCCGCCAATCATGCCGTCAAGCGCGGGCAGAAACGCGCGGATTTTGTCCTCGCTGTCGATGATTTCAATGACCATGGGCAAATCCAGTGAAAGGCGAAGGATCTTGGCGGTATGCAGCCGGCTGGACTTGCCGAAGCCCATCGGCCCGCGCAGGACGGTCGCGCCCGCCAGGTGCGCCGCACGCGCCTTCAAAACGATCGCTTCGTAAAGTGGCTTGCGCTCGTGGCGATCGCTCTCGCCGATGAAGATGCGCAGCAGCACCGCGTCGCGTGGGATTTGCATATCAGTGGCCCTTTGATGAGTTGACAGCCATTGCCAGGACGTGCCCCAGCCAGACTCCGAGCAAACATAGCACAACCGAGCCCAACACGTTGCCCCCGGCCTTGAGCCAATCACCGCTGCGCGCGAGGTCGAGCGTTTGAAGCGAGAACGAGGAGAACGTGGTGTAGCCTCCACAAATGCCGTACATGAAAAACGCCCGGCCTTGCGGCCCCATTACCCACCGGCCCTCCGGAGCCGTCAAGGTGGCGAAAAAGCCGATGATGAATGAGCCGGAAATGTTGACCAGAATGGTTCCCCAAGGAAAAGTCGCGCCGATACGCTCGGCAACGAGCCCGGAAAACCACAGGCGGGCCACACTGCCGAGCGCACCCCCGAAAGCCACCAAAAAATAGGTCATCATAGCTTGGTTTTTTCCCCGCTAGAGCGCCTTCTCCACTGCAACCGCCACTTCCGCCCCCTTCCCCTTCTGTTCCACTTCCGCGATGTACCTCCTCGTGGCCGCAGGCAGCTCATGCCAAATCGTCAAGGCCAACACGCCACCGATGAGCGCAAACGGAATCAGAAAGATCGGCCACCAGTGCCAATCGAAGCCCACGAGGTAACCGATGCTAATCGATTGCAAACCGCTGCCCAAATACACGAAGCCATCGACAATGCCCATGCAAGTCGCGGTCGCCTTGCGTCCCCCAAAGTCAGCCGCGGCCGTGCCGGACATCAGAGAGGTAACACCAATCACGCCCATCGAAATCAGCACCGCGGCAGAACCGACAATTCTGGGCGCGGAGTACAAAAACACCGCCATCAAAATGGCCATTACCAGCATCAAACCGCAAAGCATTGCCGCCGGCGGCCCGCGCCGCGATTGAAAAAACCGGTCGGAAACCAGCCCGCCGGCAAATCCTCCGATGATGCCGAAAATGCACAAAAGCAGTCCCCAGTGCTGGACGAAAAACGCTGCTTCGGGCTGATTGGCTCCTTTCTCAAAAATCCGGTACCATTGCATCACGCCATTGCGAAGCACTCCCGTCGTAAACTCGACGGCGCCCAGCATGAGCATTAGCCGACTCGTGAACACCTTCTTCAACAGATCCATCGTAGTAAGCTCAACGTGCATCACTCCGGAGGACGCATCATGTGTATCCAGGTGTTCAAATCCCGCCTCCTCGGGAGTGTCCTTGATCAACCACCAATCCAACAACGCCCACCCAATCATGATGCCTGCGGGAATGAAAAACACCGCCCAGGTCGCATCCACGGGGCTTGAGGACGAAACAAACACGCGGCGAACCAGCGCCGGGAACCAACCCGGTGCAGGGTCCGCAGCCGCCGACGCCTTGGTCATGTCAACAATGGACTGCCCCCAGTCGAAGGCAAAATAAACGCCCATGGAAATCAGCGTGCCAAAGACGGCTCCGAAAACTCCCCGCTCGCGCACATGGAACCAGTAGGCCTTGACCTTGATGATCGACATCGCCCCGTAACTCTGAAAATACATGTTCAGCGAATAGAGCACCGCAAAAGGGACGAGCACTTTCATCTTCAACCGGCCCGTGACCATTAAATAAGTCAACACCCCGAGTAAGATGTTGGCTACGGCCGCGCCAACCGCGGAAATGATAATTCCCTTCTTCCCGCCGATTTTATCGACTATCGGACCGTTGACCACAAACGCGAGCGCGTAGGTCCACGTTCCAATTGCAAAAATGATGCCGAATTGATCGTTCGTCATCATGGTCCCCATGGCGTCCTTGCAGACGTTCAAATTGTACCGGCCCATGTACAAGAACGCATAGGTCATCCCCAGCGGAAACCAGTTGATGAAACGGCGGACCATGAACCACCGGCCATGGCGCATCGGGTTGTTGGAAAAATAAATCCAAATCACCGCCGCCAGGCAAAGCCCAACCAGAAGCAGGCTCACCATGGTCCCCACCCGTTTAGGTGTCCCGCAAAACTGAGGCAATGGCGACCGCGGAATCGTGAGCTTCTGAGTTCACAGCGCATGCCCGCAAGTATTCGTTCAAACCGGCGTTCCAGCAATCGGAAAATGCCTTTATACAAATCATCCCGCGACGGTGTCCTTTCGGTGAAGACAGAAAACGGTCCTGAATTGGACAAAGGGCGGCCTCCTTTAGAGAACCCTCGCGCAACCGCTTTGCTCAATGAATGCCGATAACACTAAAGCAGCACTCAGAAAGAAACGCGTTCGAACGGGAACAATGGCGGCGCAAATCCCATCACCAAAATCGCTGACGCCGATTATACCCAAAGCCACCGCGTCGAAACCCGAAGCAACGCCTTCGGTGTTGCCGTTTGCGCGAAGAGTCGATTGGCTTGCCTTTGGCATCACGACTATTCTGGCGTTCATCGGTTTCTTTCTGACGCTCGCGCCGGAAGTGACGCTGGAGGATTCGGGTGAATTGTCGACCGCTTCTTTTTACGCCGCCGTGCCCCATCCGCCCGGCTATCCACTTTGGACGGTCGTGACCTGGCTCTTCACCGTGCTGGTCCCGGTGGGGAATGTCGCCTATCGCGTGGCGCTCGCCTCCGCCATCTCGGGCGCTTTGGCGGCGGGCGCACTCGCGTTCATCACTTCGCGTGGGAGCAGCATGATCATCGAGAGCATCCCTGAATTACGCGGCATTCCCCGCCACGTGGAGAATTGGATTTGCATGGTTTCGGGTTTCGTCGCGGGCATGTTGCTCGCTTACAACGGTTACATGTGGAGCCAGTCGGTGATCGTGGAGGTGTATCCCTTCAGTGTGCTGTCGCTCATGGGCGTGATCTGTTGCCTGTTGCGTTGGTTGTATGCGCCGTGGCAGAGGCGCTATTTGTATCTGGCCTGGTTCCTGTTCGGCATTTGCTTCACGAACCATCAGACGTTGATTTTGGCAGCCATGGGACTGGAGGTCACCGTCCTCGCCGCCAACCCGAAGCTCGGACGCGACCTGCTGCTTTTGAATTCCCTCTGCTACGTGCTCGGCGTCTTCGCTCTCTCGTCCAACGTCCTCGGAATTTTCACGCCGAGCAATCTCGTCAACGACATTTTCCACATGGTCGGCATCGGTTCGCTCCTCGGTTGCGCTGCGTTAAGTCTGTGGGAATACTCGACACCCAAACCGACGCCGCGGAAATTCACGACCGAAATTGTGATGCCGGTGTCTTCTATTGCGCTCAGTGCGCTGGTGGGCATGTTTTGCTTCTATCTGCATTCGGGCGCGCTGGCGGGGCTGATATTCCTGGGTATCATCGGCCTCTGGATTTATTTCTGGTGGCGGCATGAAAGCACGATCTGGCCTGCGTTTGGCATGATGCTGCTTTGGCTCGCGGGAGCGGCTTTTTACTTCTACATGCCGCTGACCTCGATGTCCAATCCGCCAATGAACTGGGGCTACTCGCGCACGGTGGAAGGCTTCATCCACGCGCTGACGCGCGGTCAATATGGCAAGATCGATCCGACAAATTTTTTGGGAAAGCCAGACCGGCTCTTGATGCAGATCGGAATGTATCTGACCGGAGCCAACGAAGAATTCAACCCGGTCTGCCTGGTGTTGGCGCTGGTTCCGTTCTTCTTCTTCCTGAAACTGCAAAAGCGCGAACGCGCCTGGCTCATCGGCCTCACCGCCATCTGGGCCTGTCTGGCGATCCTGCTCATGATTCTGCTCAATCCATCGCCGGATAAGCAATCAGTGGAACTAACGAGGGTGTTCTTTGCTGCCTCCCACATGATCATCTGCATGCTGATCGGCTACGGTCTGGCGCTGATCGCCGCCTTCATGGCCACGCATTACGAGAAGTTCCGCCTCTGGGGCATGGCCGGGGGCGGCCTGGCCGCC
>JAJPHR010000047.1 GCA_021325145.1 Verrucomicrobiota bacterium
ATGGTGGAGTGGGTATTGGTGTTGGTTTTGTTTTTCATATGAACCTTGGTGTAGCGCGATTTCGCTCACCCGCCAATACCCATGCCATCTACCGAGATAGGCTCTTAACCGGGCGGTGGACTGCCGTGATGCGCCGCGTACGAAGCGTAAGCCACCGCATCCGCGAGCATGGCTTCGACCGCGGCGGCGATCGGTTCAACCCTCACCAAGCCAGAAAACGTGGCGCGGTCGCCGATGTCATTCTCCAAAAGAAAAGTCGGCCGCTGGCTCACTTGCAGCGCGTTGAATTCAGCCGTGCTTTCAGCGGTGCGTGCGGCCACTTCGGCGGATTGAGCGCGTTTAAGCAAAGCCACGCGATCAAGTCCAGCGGCCTTGGCGGCGATCTCCGCGGCAATTTCCCATCGGCCAACTTTTTTCCCTTCGCGTTCTCCCGCCGTTGCCAGCGCCATTCGAATGCGATCATCTGTCACGCCAAAATCCTTGCCCGCTTCGGCAACGAGACTCGGAACCTGGTACGGCCCCATCCCGGGCTCGAACCAGCCGGCATTGAGCATGAACGGCGAGCGCACGATGGTTCCCGAGCGGCGGTAAAACCACTCAGCCTGCGCTTGGGATCGGGGACATGCATCGGGCGGCATGTGCGCGATCTTCCATTGAAACTCGACCTGCCCGCCGTAACGCCGCTTGAGTTCGGCCCAGGCTGGTTCGGCCCAATAACACCAGGAGGAGATGACTTCGAGGTAGTAAGTGATTTTCATTTGGTCGGAGGCTGTTGAGGTTCGGAGTTTACGATCAAGTGTGGATCGAAGTTGGCCGGCATATGATAGAAATTAAACTGGCTGGCGAAAACCGGGCAGTCGATGACGATTTCCGAAACGGTGGCGACCAGCACCACGGCGCCCAGCGCCGACCATTTGACCCATTCGCTTTTCGCGCGGTCGAATAGACGATCCAATCCCAGCACATAAAGGAGCGAGAACGGGATCAGGACGCCGCTGAGCAAACGTCCGGAAACAAAATACGGATGCGCACGGGACGGGTAAACACAATCGCCGAAGTCAAAAGCCAGGGAAAGCATCGCGAGAAAGCCGACCGAAGCGACGCACAGGCAAACCGCGAGCCACAACGGCGGCCGCTGCAATTCGGTTGCTCCCTTGAACCGTGGCCACAAACTCACCATGCCAGCGCCGACCAGCAGCGCTGAGGAAAGCGAGTAGAAAAAATCGACTGGCCTCCACGCCAACGGCCTGGCAAGCCAAACAATTTCCCCCCGCCAAAAGCTTGCCGCCAATTCACTCCAGAAGGTCCAGAAACCGCCAGCCGAAAAGATGGGATGTAACCACCAATAAGCGAACGGCTTGCGGGTCCAGCCCAAAGTGGCGATTTTGACGGCTGATCCAGTGAGATCGCCATAATGCGCCTTATTCCAGCAAACCAATCCCGCGAGCGGGAGGACGGCGCTAACTGCCAGCAACATCAGGGCTGGAAGCGCCGCCTTCAGCTTCCTGGCTTTGGCCAATTGCCATGATCTGAATATAATCGCCGCCGCCGCCACGCCCAGCAGCGGCAGGCTGCTGATTTTGGTCAGGCCGGTTGCCGCCAGCGCAAGGCCGGTCATCAAGGCGACCCGCCAACCAATTGAGTCATCGCGGAGGAGTCGGACAAGGCCGATAAACGCCACTCCAAAACAAAGTGGAACCAGCACGTCGTTCTGAACCCCGTAAAAGGCGTCCTGCGGAAAAAACGCCAGCAACGCCGGCACGCCGAGCCGCAAAAAACGGCGTTCACGGAAAATTAAACGCGCCGCAACGAACGACAGCCACACCAATGCTCCCATCACCAACACGTTTAAAGAGCGTATCCAGTACAGCAAAGCGCCATCCGAAGAAACACACCATTGACCCAACCGCATCCAGAATCCAGCCCATGAGTAATAAAGAGGCGCCTGCGAACTTTCGTGGTTGGCGAGTTTGCCCCAGCGTGAATCACTCTGCTGCAAGTGCGCATTAAGTTCCCATTGTGGCCGGGTCCACATCGGCGGAAGCACTTTTCCGCCGACAAGTTGTTCCGCGCGTGAAAGATATTCAGTCGTCGCATAGCAGGTAATATACCGGCCCGTCAGCGGCGACATGGCTTCTATTTTGCGGGGAACGTGGCCTTGCGAATACTTCAGAACCAGATCGACGTGGGCAACCTCATCGACATTGTTGAAAAAGGGAAACGCCAGGCTGAAAACAAGCACCCTTAATCCAGCGGCCACACACAGCAACAAGACCAGCAAACACTCCTCCCGGTCGCTTAATGCGGTTGGCCGGCCTGGCGCGCTGGTGTCGATGCTCATGGTTCGCCGTTCCATGTTAGAGGCCGGATGGTTTGACAGACAATTGCAAAAGCATGCCAAAGGACCAATCTTGGCGCGCCATTGCTTCCGAAGACTGGCCCGCCCCACTGGCGCGGAATATTACAAGATGACTTTCAAGAATTACATTCCCGTGGCAGCCAGCCTGAGTATAATCGGCCGCACATCAAAATGAAGCGCGGCTATTTCAACCTCGTCGCCTGGGCAATAATGGCCGCGCAACTGACGGGCCAGGCAGCGGAGTTGCGGTGGCGGCATCTTTCGAGCGCGACGGAGGATTTGCCGGCGCCGGGGCGGTCCACGGAGCAGACGGGGGCATTGGTGGCGGATTTGGCGCAGGACGGGGTGAATGGGTTTGTGTTGAGTTTTCGGCAAACCGCGCCGGCGTTGGTTTGGTATCGGCATGCGGCGAAGGGTTGGGAGCGGTATGTGATTGAGTCGGATTTTCTGACGGTCGAGGCGGGCGGTGTGGTTTGTGATGTGGATGGAGACGGGCATCCGGATATTATTTTCGGCGGGGATTGGCAAAGTCATGAGGTGTGGTGGTGGGAAAATCCGTATCCCCATTTTGATCCGAAGGTTTCCTGGAAGCGGCATGTGATCAAGAAGGGCGGCGCGACGCAACATCATGACCAGGCGGTGGGAGATTTCCTGGGCACGGGGAAGCCGCAGCTTGCGTTTTGGAACCAGGGCGCGCAGGCGATTTTTCTGGCGGAGATTCCTCCGGACCCACGGCATGCCGAGGCGTGGCCATTGACGCAAATCTTTTCGGGCGAAGCAGGCGAAGCGCGCAACATTGCTTTTCACTACGCCGAAGGGATGGCGGTGTGCGATCTGGACGGGGATGGAAAGGTGGATTTGCTGGCGGGGAATTTGTGGTTCAAGCATCGGGGCGGGAAAAAGTTCGAGGCGATTCAGATCGGGTCCATTGGCGGGCGGATTGCGGCGGGGAAGTTCAAACCGGGAAAGCATCCGCAGGTCGTGATCGCGCCGGGCGATGGCAGCGGGCCGCTGCGTTTTTACGAATGCAACGGCAGTCCGGAGAACAGCGCGGATTGGGTGGGTCGCAATTTGCTGGAGCGGGACATGGTGCACGGTCACAGTTTGCAGGTGGCGGACATTGATGGAGACGGGAACCTGGACATTTTTGCAGCGGAGATGGCCAAATGGACGGAGAACCGCAAGGACGCGGATAATCCGAAAGCCACCGCGTGGATTTTGTTCGGCAATGGGAAGGGGAATTTCCGCGAGACGGTGTTTTCGACCGGAATTGATTTTCACGAGGCGCGGGTGGCGGATCTAAACGGGGATGGATGGTTGGATATTTTGGACAAACCGTATAATTGGGAAGCGCCGCGGGTGGATGTTTGGTTGCAGGAGCGCAAATGAGCAACCCGGCGGCACAGATCGACGCGGCCGTCGCTCGAAGGGGTCAACCGATGAACGCGCGAGCTAATTGGCGCATGCGTGCGGTGGCCATTGCCTTTTTGGCCATAGGTATCGTGCTCTCACACCGGATTGAGCCTGGCATCCACGTCAAAGCCTTGACCCTCGCTGGAGATACTCCGGCCCTTGAGTTTCAGCCCGCAGCCTCGGGCCCGCATCCCGTCGCGCTGCTTGCGCATGGTGTTACCGCCTCGAAAGAAACTCTCTTTCGGTTCGGTGAGGGGCTGGCCGCCGCCGGGTTTGCGTGCTACGCTGTGGACCTGCCCGGACACGGTGCGTCCGTGCGGTCTTTCTCTCCTGCCGGGAATGTGCGCACCCTGGAAGAGATCGCACGCACGCTCGGATCGGTGGATGTTTTTGTCGGCCACTCAATGGGCGCAGGCGCGGGTGCCGCAGCCGTTCGCGACGCAGGCCTTAGTCCAAAACTCTTCATTGCCGCCGGGGCCCTCCCGACACTGGGTGAACAAGGCCCGCCGCTGCTTCTCCTCGCGGGCAAGTTCGAGGAATTCTTTGCGCCGGACCGGCTCACGGTGCAAACGGATACGCGCCTCGTAATTTCTCCCTGGTCAGATCACGCGCTCGAACCATTCGATCCACGGCTCGTGAATGCGGGCATCGAAGCTGCTTGTGCCGCAGTTGGCCTGAAGCCGCCCGCTGCTCCGACATGTTGGCGCTGGCGGCTGGCCGGCTTGGCGCTCGGCATGCTTGGCGCATTCGGTTTGGCATTTTGTTTCCCCAAGCTGCCCCTTCGAATGGCGCTGATGCGCGGGCCGCTGATCTCGGGCCTTATTATCGTTGCCTTCGTCCTTGCCAGCGGCAAATGGTGTGGTGCAGCGCCACATCTGCGGCGCATTCCCACGCAGATCGTCGCGATGGCCATTGTCTGGCTGGCCCTCAAGGCTGCGGGCAGCTTGCGGCTTCAAAGCTGGATTCTGATGCCGGTTACGTCTATCATCGCGATTGGCTGCGCAATGAGCGGCGCCCCCTTGTTCTCGCTCCTGGCGGCGCTCCTCACCTTGGTTCTGCTGGTGGGAACGGCCATCGGCAGGATGGCCGCGCACCAGGGATCACGGCGCGATGGCGATCTCGGCATGGCCATTTTCGTCGGTTATGCAATCGGGCAATGCTTGCCAACCTTCTATTGATGGATGAACCGGCGAGGGAGATTTGGACACGGCGGCGAAATCGTTGGTCGAGCTTGTGCGGCTGCATTCGGAAGCCTTGCCGGATGATGTAGGAATGGCGTTGCTGGCATAAACTTCGCCGCAAAGATTGCTCTTTTGCACCCTTGAGACGGCACGCGGCCTGCTTTTTCTCAAAAAGAGCCTGATGTTGATACCAGTGCCCTTTAAGGGCCGGGCAGGGCTCCTGCCTCGCTTACAATTTGGAAGTGGCCAGCGCTTCCCCGCTTCAGCGCCCAGTTACTTCCGATTCCGGCGAAGTCCATGCCTGGCGCCTTTCTGGGCGACAACCGGAAAGGAAATATGCGCGTTTATAAACGCTCAGTAGTCATCGCTCTGGGGGCGATCGTTACCCTCGCCTTCGCCCCTGCCTTACTCGCAGATCAAGACGTCCCCGGGCTTCCGCCGGCCGAACGCCTGGCGGCGATGCAACGGTTCAGCCAAATGGTCGGGTTGCCCGTGCGCAATCGTCAGGACCATAAGCTCGGCAAGGTGGAGGACCTGTTGCTCAATCTGGTTTCAGGACACGTCCTATGTGCGCTGATCAAGCCGGCGGGCGGAGCGGATGATTTTCTTGTCGCAGTTCCAGCCGAAAGTTTCCTGACTGCTGACCAAAACCAGGCATTGTTGGAGGCCGGAAAGGACCATCTGCAAACCGCTCCGCATCTCCCCAACGGGGTGGATGACGATGCCGCACTAGCCAAAGTGGTTTCGGACGCTTACGACCATTTTCATCAGCAACCGACTTGGACCAGCGCGTCCGCGCCATCAGGCATCATCCGAGCCAGCAAGCTGACGGGGTTGCCCGCGCGAAGCCGGGCGCGCGAGGACGTGGGGAATCTGTTGGACTTGATGGTCGATTTGCCGACGGCGCGCCTCGTATTCGGCGTGCTCTCGCTCGATGGATCGGAACAAACCCGTTACGCAGTGCCGCCCGCCATTTTGGCGATGGATCCGGAAAAACCAGGGTTGTTGCTGAATGCGGACAAGGCGAAGATCACCACCTTCGCGCACAAAGGCAAGCTGCTCTTCCAGGAAATAACCGATCCCGCCCGGGCGGCAGCCATCTACCGGCTCTATCAGCAGGGAAACGACGGCACGGCCACGTCAACTGATCCCACGCGGGAAAATGTCCGGGAGAAAATTGAGTCCGCGCCTGCGCCGGCCATTGCGCCCGAAGCGCCTCCCGTCATGTCCGACGAAGCAATCAAGCAGCACATCCTCACCGCCATCATTCGCAACGACTCCGATAGTGTTTATTCGTGCAAACAACTCAAGATCCTCAGTGTGAACGGTCACGTCACGCTGACAGGCCGGGCCAAAAACCAGAAGCAAAAGGATGCCCTCGGCGCACTCGCCGAAGGCGTCGTTGGCACGGGCAAGGTGGACAATCAAATTGACGTCCACAAATAGGGTTGCTCTATTTTTTTCGGAAAGAGGATGGAGCCTCCTTACGCCGGCTGCTATGTTTATTGGCATGCGCTTCGCGCAAGGCTGATATAAATTGTGTTTGCAATTTCCTCGGAAAGCGTCAAGCCTGTGAGCTATAAACGCAGCAACAAATTGATCCAGGAATCTTATGGCTCATGTCGTTACCAGCAAATGTGAAGGGTGCAAATTCACCGACTGCGTGGAGGTGTGCCCGGTGGCCTGTTTTTACGAACTCAACGGTCAACTCGTCATCCATCCGGACGATTGCATCGACTGCACCGCGTGCGTGGCGGAGTGCCCGGTTGAAGCAATCTATGCGCAGGAAAGTGTGCCGGATACCTACCAGGCAAATATCGAATTGAACGCGACCGAAGCCAGGCGGGTGAAAGATGGCGGGCAGGAAGCCATTGTTAAGAAAAAAGACCCGCTGCCGACGGCCGACCAGCGCAAATCCGAACTGGGTTACTGACGGAACCTCCTGAAGGAGTCCCGTCAAGTAGCTGTGCGGCGACTAAACGAACTCTCCACCGGCTGAAGCCGGGACTCCATACTTCGGCTGCGCATCCCCTGCTCTGCTCAGCCAGGTCACTTCACCAAATCATCGGGCACCACGATCGTGAATCGTCGTTCCTGCCCGTGGTCGATCACCACCACTGTCACTTCATGACCAACCGATTTCTTGAGCAATCCTTTCAACTCGCGCACAGAATCCAGCGATCTGGCCCGGGTGGGCGATCCGGTTTCTTTGTCCGCTCGTAGCGTCGCTGCCGCAACCGGCGTGTTGGTCGGCCACTGCATACAAAGTTGCGTCTGCTTTGGATTCAGACACGCCAGAAAGCTCACGGGCGTCGCGAAGCTCAGGCTTTGCGCATCCTTCTTCGTCCAGCAAGTGACACCCACTACTTCGCCGTGTTCGTTCACCACCGGCCCGCCACTGTTGCCGCCGGAGATCGGACAGGACACCTGGTATTGCGTGAAGCCGTCTACTTGTTGAATCTGGCTGATCAAGCCATCCGTGATGCTAAATTCAAAACCTTTGGGCGTCCCAATTGCGTAGGCGCGGGCACCCACCGGCGGATTGGAAGCGCAAATCTGGACTTGCGGCCGGTCTGTGGCCGCCAGCCTGATCAGCGCCAAATCGTGCTTTTCGTCCTTATCAATGACCCCGCAAGCCGCCACCGTTCGGTCGTCCGCGAATTTGACGGAGACCCGGGTGGCGTCGCTGATTACATGCCAGGCGGTCACGGCCACTCCTTCTTCAAGCGCTAGGAAACCGCTGCCGACAAATTTTTCGCCCTGGGCATTTTCCACTTGGAGGGTGATTACCGAGGGCAGTAACTTTTGATAGATTTCCTCCGGCTTGAGAGAGTCAGCCATCGCCGCCCATGAGAGCAGCAAAAGGGCTGGCAAAACGAACTTCAGATTCACGCTTCTTAGCACTCCGAGTGCCGATCGAATTGTTCCAGCCTGCCGCCGGTCTGTCGATTCTTTTTGTCTGTTTTGTGGACGAAGCGACAATCCTTTGACAATCCGCCCCCCTCCGCCTTAACTTCACCGTCATGATGAGATTTTTCCAAACGGGTTGGTTGGTTGGGGTTTGTTTAAGTGTCTTCTGCCCGTGCGTGGGGCGAACGTCCGCTCAGAGCGCCGATGCCCTGCCCGCTCTGGAACTCAAACCCGCCTATCCGCAACTAAAGCTGACGCGCCCATTGTGGCTTGAAGAAGCGCCGGATGGGTCCAAGCGTATTTTCGTTGTCGGGCAGGATGGCCAGATTTGGATCATGCCGAGCGATCGGAACGGCACGGAAGCCAAACTCTTCATGGACATCACCAGTCGCAAGCCGCATGAACAACTTGAAGAAGGGCTGCTCGGGCTGGCTTTTCATCCGCAATTCAAATCCAACCGCAAGTTCTACATTTTCTACAGCCAGCAGTATCCCAAACGCAGCGTCCTCAGCGAATTCCAGGCTTCCGCATCCGACCCGGACAAGGCGGATCTAAGCACGGAGCGGGTGCTGATGGAAATCCCCAAACCGTATTGGAATCACAACGGCGGATGCATCGCGTTCGGGCCGGACGGATACCTGTACATCGCGGTTGGCGACGGTGGCAAAGGCGGCGATCCCCATAACTTCGGCCAAAGCCTGCACGTTGTGTACGCCAAAATTCTGCGGATCGACGTGAACTCGCACGAGGGCGTCGTGGGCTACGGCATCCCCAAGGACAACCCGTTTGTCGGCAACAAGGATTCAGAACTTCGGCCCGAAACCTGGGCCTACGGTTTGCGCAATCCGTGGCGGTTCAGTTTTGACCGCCAGACCGGCGAGCTATGGGCGGGCGATGTCGGCCAGGACAAGTATGAGGAGGTTGATCTGATTGTCAAAGGCGGCAACTACGGTTGGAGTGACCGCGAGGCATTCCATCAATTCCGGGACCATCCGCAGGGAAAGAACTGGATTGATCCTGTCATCGAATATGCCCATTCCAAGGCGTTGGCGCAGGACAGCAAATTCCCCGATCATGGCACGGGCTTGAGCATCACCGGCGGTTACGTTTATCGGGGCAAGAAGCTGCCGGACCTCGTCGGATTTTATCTGTATGCCGATTACGTCTCCGGCACCGTCTGGGGTTTGCGCTACGAAAACGGTCAATTGGGAACCCACGGCGTCCTCGCCAAAGGAAATCCCGCCCGCCCCATCACCAGTTTCGGCCAGGACCTCGACGGGGAAGTGTATGTGATGGCATACGATTCAAAGGGGATTTACGAACTTACCGAAGTACCGAAGAAGGCGGAATAAGAGCGCTCAAGCTCCAACAACCAAGCATCAACACCGCATTCTCCTGAGCTTGGGATTTGGAGCTTCTCTGGTGGTTGGATGTCGGTGATTGGCGCTTTTCAGCCCGGATACTTGCCTGAAATATAATCCTGCATCTGCGTCAGCGCCACGGACTGCGCGGAAATGATCCAATTGACCAGATCGCCGATGGAGATGATGCCCACCAGGCGCGCTCCTTCAATCACCGGCAGGTGCCGGACGCGATGCTCGGTCATCAGGCGCATGCATTCCTCGATTGTCTCGCCGGAATCGACGGAAACGACTGTGGGGGAAATGATTTCATGCACGGGTGTCTGTTTGGAGGTTTTCCCTTTCAACACAACCTTGCGCGTGTAATCGCGTTCGGAAAAAATGCCCACCAACTTGTCGCCGCGCATCACCGGCAAGGCGCCGATGTTCTTGTCGGCCATGAGCTGAATGGCTTCGAACACGGTTGCGTCCGGGTCGATGGACCAGACGTTCCTTCCCTTCTGATTCAACAGACTGTCGATATTTCCAACGATATGCATGGTGGTTCCTCCGTCAGGCTTGCGGTTGGGGACAACGATTCTGCCGCGCACGATTCGCCTTGGAGGGGCGATGCTGCCCCAGCGACTCCCGGCAGGTTCGTAAGTTCATCATAATGAACCGCGCTTCTTCCCGTGTGATACCCTAGTTAACAACAATAGCACGAGGATGTAAAGACTCCAGTTTTGCGGCAACGCATCGCGGTTGCATCCCGGCTGGCACGGCACCATTTTCTCCTCTCCTCCCCGAAAGAAGGAGAAGGCCGGGGTGAGGAGGCCCTTGGCGCTCGAGTTTAATTCCCCTCCCGGCCCATGCCTCGCAGGTGAACCGCAGTGGCAAAAACAGCACGTTCATACGACTGCCTTCTGAACGCATCGTTTCACCGGGGATTGCGCTGTGTTTGATCGCCCTTGCAAGAAGAGTACCCGGGAGACTAAGGTTAAGAGCATGGCAAAAGCAGCTCCGTTCCAAGTCGCCGGAAACGGGTCTGACAAATTTTAAGCGGCGCCAATCGCACTTTGCGGGAAAGTCCCCATGGAGATTGAAGTTGTCTCGGCAGATGGTCAAATCGTGAAGAAAGGCGGGGCAAAAGTTCGTCACCTCGTGGGCATTGCTCTCGTTCTCACCGCCTCGCTTTCAAGCTCAGTCGCTCAACTCTCCAATGGTGAACCCCCGCCGCCGAGCGAGCGCAAGCACGAGGTGCCACCCGCTGATCCGGGAATGCTCGCCCGGAATTTGGTGGGCAATCGCGTCCAAAACAATCGGGGCGATGAACTGGGCGTGGTCAGCGACCTGCTTATCAACGCTCGCTCGAGCCGGGTCGAGTACATAGTCATTTCGACCGGTGGCTTCGCAAAGATCGGGAGAAAGCTGAAGCCGATACCGCCCGGCATGTTGAGCACCGCCACCGCCATGCGTGGCGTGCTGGCCGCGGACATCAGCCTGGAGCGATGGAGAACTGCGCCTACTTTCACCCGGGCTTCCTTGCTGAAGTTGGGCGATCAAGCGGGCCGTCGCATCTACGACTATTATCAGCAAACCTGGCCTGTGCAGGCAGCGCAGGCAGGAACAAAGCCCGCCCCGGGTATCTCCCAGTCGGACGCGAACGGAGCCTTGAAGTTTGGCAGCGATTTGATCGGCAGGCTGTTGCAAGATCGCCAGGGGCGGAAGGTCGGAAGGATTTCCGACCTGCTGATCCAGCTTGGAAATCCACAAACGAGTTTTGCGATCATCAGACCCGGGCTCTCGCTGACCGGGCCGGACAAGCCCGCAAGCCGGCAGTTCTTCGCCACGCCACTCAAGAACCTGAAGGAAAGCGCCGGGAGTGAGAAACTGATCCTGGACGCGACCCCGGCGCAGTTTCAGCAAGCCCGGCCACTGGAAAACAGCACCTGGACCACCGCCCCGCTGGCAGGCGCGCCCAAAATCTTTCGTTATCAGCCGGGGGAACAGTCTGAAAACCGGGGATTATCCATTTTGACACAACAGTAAACCTCAACGCATTGCACACATGCAAAAGATCAATTCATTGGACGAGATATTTCTCGAAGAAGTCAAGGACCTGTACAGCGCGGAGAAGCAGTTGACAAAGGCGCTGCCCAAGGTGGCAAAAAAGGCAACCTCACCGGAGTTGAAATCCGCCATTGAGGAGCACCTGCAACAAACCGAAGGCCACGTCAACCGGCTCGAAGAAGTTTTCAAGATGCTGGGCAAGCCGGCCAAGGCCAAGCCCTGCCCCGCTATGAAAGGCATTCTGGAAGAGGCGAACGACGTGCTCAGCCAGCGGGCCAATCCCGCGGTCCTGGATGCGGCCATTATCGGCGCCGCGCAAAAGGTGGAGCATTACGAAATCGCCAGTTACGGAACAATTGTTCAGTGGGCCAAGCAAATGGGACGGGATGATATCAAGAATTTGCTCGGCCAGACCCTGGATGAAGAAGAAAAAACGGACCAGAAGTTGACCGGCCTCGCCAAAACCGCCATCAACGCCTCGGCCCTTCGACCGGACGGCGAATAGCACCAAATCGGCGGCGGACATTCCGGGCCAAACGAACGGGCCACTTTCCGTTTGGCAGCGAACCCTCGCGATGAGATCCCTTATCCGGGGTGCCGCTCATCATCGTACCGAGCCCCGGAATCGTCGGGATTCAACCACCCCTTGTCTACAACGTGACAAAGGGGTCAATACCCTATTACCGGGACATAACGCAGGAACTAGTTTTTCTAGGAAGGCATTCGTGAAGGATAAAGATAATACTCAACGACATCCAACCGGCCGACAAGTTGAAGCCAGCCGGTCACATTTACTTCACATCAAGGAGCTAACATGAAAGAGGAAATTGCTTACGATCCATCCGCGACGCGCCCAGTCGTGGTGCGGCGTATATCATGGGCGGCGATTTTTGCCGGGATGGTTATGGCACTTGTGTGTCAACTGGTCCTTACGATCCTGGGCATCAGCATTGGCGCCACAGCGCTCAACCCGTACACGGCGGACCAGAGCACGGCGCAAAGCTATGGCATCGGCGCGGCCATTTGGCTGATCGTCACGAGCATTATTTCACTGTACTTTGGAGGCTGGGTGGCGGGGCGCGCCTCCGGTTTTTACCGGGGGGCAGAAGGGTCTTTGCACGGATTGGTTACTTGGGGCGCGGCCACATTGCTGAGCGCCTTCCTGCTCTCTGCCGCCACCAGCGGACTGCTGAGCGGTGCTGCGGGAATCCTGAAGACCGCCCTGTCGAGCGCCAGTCAGGCTGCAATGTCCGCCACCGCGAACCAGGGCCAAGGGGGCTTGGGTTCCGCTCTGGAAGGCGCTACGGGCGGCGGCGCGGATTCCGTGCGCCAGGAAGCCCAAAAGATGTCGCAAGGCGGCCCCGAGCTGGCCACGGCTGTCGGACGAATGGTTCGGGAAGCCCCCAACGTCAAGCCGGAGGACCGCCAGGCCGTCGTCAACATTCTGACCTCAAAGAACAATATGAGCCCGGATCAGGCCAACCAGACCGTTGACCGCTGGATCCAAACCGCCTCTCAGGCCAAAACCCAGACTGAAGAGAAGGCTCGCGACGTGGGTAATACAGCGGCAACTGGAGTTTCCACCGCCGGTTGGGCGAGTTTCGTAGTGCTGATCCTGAGCGGGTTGGCTGCAGCCTGGGGAGGAGCGAGCGGCGCCCGTGCTTTCCTCCGCTCAAGAACGGATACGGAAGTCCGAGCCGCTGCTTAAGAGTTATCCTCGACAGGGCGCGCGCGGAGTGACTGCCGCGCCCTGCCGGGACAGTTTTTCGCCAAGACCCCGGCTGCCATTAACGCGTACTGAATGATGACGAAAGAACCCGCCATGGATCTCAACCTCATTGGGGAGAACTTGAGCGCCTCCTATCAGCAAATCGCTGCCCGGTATCGCAGCGACGATGAGATCGAAGTCACGAGCGAGCACCACCGGCACTTGGAGAGCATCCTGCTTAATCTTTCAGGCTCCTTTGGACGCCGCATCCAGGTTCTCGATGTGGGCTGCGGCAGCGGACGCTATTTCCATTGTCTCAAGAACGTCGATCGGCTGATCGGCGTGGATGTGTCCGAGGCGATGTTAAAAACAGCGGAGCGGCCGGTGCGGCACGAGCACATCTCTGCCCGGCGAATCGAGTTGCGGTGGGAGAACGTTTATTTCAGTTCCTTTCCATCGGAATCGTTTGATCTCATTTACTCTCTAGGGATGTTTGGGAACGGCTGCCCGGTCACGGTGGAGTTGCTGAACCGACTTTACAATTGGCTGGCGCCTGGCGGTCACTTGTTCTTCAACGTCGTGGATGTCGCCACGCTCTCGCCCTCGCGGCGGGCCCGCCGGCGAATTCGCAATGTACTCTATCCGTTTCTCCCCCGCGGCGTGCGGCGCACTTTCGACCGCCGCACGGCAGTGCCTTTCTGCGGCTTGGGCAAACGGGAGCTCGATCGCATCATGCGCGCCAGCCAATTCACGCATTTCTCCATCTCCTCGCTCGCTTGCCAGTCTCCGCTCTGGCAAGGGCGGCACCTGGAATGCGCCGCGGCCAAGCCGGTCTTGCAGCGGTAATTCGCGGCATTTTTGCAATCCGCTTGCCAGCGTTTCGCGCCGCATTACACTCCGCGCGCGATGTTGAATCTGAACACACTGAACCCGCAGCAACGGCAAGCCGTCGAGACCATTCGCGGCCCGGTCCTGATCCTGGCCGGCGCCGGCACGGGCAAGACACGGGTCATCACCTTTCGCATCGCCCACATGATCGAGAAGGGGGTTGCGCCAGGCCAGATCCTGGGTGTGACCTTCACCAACAAGGCGGCACGCGAGATGCAGGAGCGGGTCGGCAAATTGATCCCGCGCCCGGCCAAACGCGCCGATGGAGGGAAACCGGAGCGCCCGACCGTTTGCACGTTTCATTCGCTTTGTGTCCGCATCCTGCGACAGCATATCGAACGCCTGGGTTATAAACGAAACTTTGTCATTTACGACGAGTCGGAGCAGATCGGCGCAATAAAAAAAATCCTGAGCCAGATTTCGGCCCGAGGCGAGAAGACTGACCCGGCGCTTATCCTGAACCTGCTCAGCCGCTACAAAAATGGTGGTTCCCGGGCCGAGGCGCTGGCGGATCCCAGCGTTTCCGCCATGGCGGAACATATTCGGTCGCGCTACGAAACGGCTTTGCGCGCTTGCAACGCGGTGGATTTTGACGACTTGATCCTGCTCACATTAAAGCTTTTCAAAGAGCATCCGGAAGCGCTGGAGGCGTGCCGCAACAAGTATCGCTACGTGATGGTGGACGAATACCAGGATACGAACGCCGCGCAATTCAATCTGGTCCACCTGCTCACGAGCGAACATCGCAACCTTTGCGTTGTAGGTGACGATGATCAAAGCATCTACGGCTGGCGCGGAGCGGAAATCACGAACCTGCTGGACATGGAGAAGCACTATCCAGAGGTCAAGGTCGTCAAGCTGGAGCAAAACTATCGTTCCACCAACACCATCCTACACGCAGCCAACGCGGTCATCAAACATAACGTTCGCCGCCGCGGCAAGCAGCTCTGGTCGCAGAAGGGGCAAGGCGAGAAAATCACCTTGCAAGCATACTCCAGTGACGAAGCCGAAGCGCGTGCGGTCGTGGAACAAATCGAATATGCGCGCGTAGCCAAACGCATACCATGGTCCGACCAGGCGATACTTTTCCGCACGAACATTCAATCCCGTTCGCTCGAAACCGCCTTGCGCCAGGCGGGCGTGCGATACCATTTGATTGGTGGTCAAAGCTATTTTGACCGTCGCGAAGTACGCGACTTCCTGGCTTATCTCAAGTTGTTCATCAATCCGAATGACGACGTCAGCCTCCTGCGCATCGCCAATGTCCCGGCGCGCAGCTTGAGCGATGTGACCATGGAGCGGCTGCTCGCCGCCAGCCATGAGCGGCATTGCTCGGTCTTTGCGGCGATGAAGAATCCCCTGGTAACCACCACTTTGCTGACCAAGACGCGCGGGAGCATCGAGGAGTTTGTCGCGTTCATCGAGCGGACGCGCGTGCAACTGCATGACGGGCAGAGTCTCTCGCTGCAAGTTTGGGCGGAGCGGTTCCTCGCCGAGATCGGATATTTGGATGACTTGCGACGATCTGAGAAGACACCGGAAGCAGCCGAGAACCGCGTGCGGAACCTCAAGGACCTCGTAGCCACACTGGACAACGGCCAACCGGCGACGCCCCAACCCGCCGAGCGGCTTCACGCGTTCCTCGAGGAAATTACGCTCGACAACGAACGCGAGGAGGAACAGGAGACGAAAGGCGATGCTGTCACCTTGATTACCATGCACAGTTGCAAAGGATTGGAATTCCCGCACGTCTATATCGTCGGCGTGGAGGATGGCCTCCTCCCGCACTCGCGCTCGAAACTGGAAGGCACCCTGGATGAAGAACGGCGGCTGTTTTATGTGGCCATCACGCGTGCCATGCAGAGCTTGTGCATCAGCCATTGCGCCGGGCGAAAAAAATACGGCGAAGTGGTTCCATGCCACCCCTCGCCATTCCTAAGGGAACTGCCGCCGGAGTTGGTCGAAATGGGTGATGAGAAAGGCAAACAGCCGGTCACCGTGGATTCGGGCAAGAGCCGGTTTGATGCTTTGCGCGCGTCGCTGTAACGAGCGCGATTCTTCGTTCTTCGCCTAGAGAAAAAACTCCGTCCCGCGCCAGATTTGGAACCAGCCGGTGTCGGAATTCATTTCCACAAAGATGAACTGCCTGGCGGTTTTGCCGCCGCCGATATCCATCTCGCGCCAGTAATCCCAATACTCTAGCTTGGCCGATTGTGTGGTGCCCAATGGAGCTTTGCCGTCCTCTGTGGTGGCAGTGATGATCAGAAGAATCGCCTCATACGAGTCCTTCAAATCGTTGATGCGCGTGTAGGTTTCCTGTTCGCCAGTTTTGTCGTCCGTGATCTCAAAGACCCCTGTCGTGTCCTTGAGGACGCCCAGGAAATCCTCGGCAAACGCGAACTCATCATAAAGCCGCAGGAATACGGCGTCCTTGGTGCCTTGCGGGTTCGGGACCACGCGCAAATGGGTGATAACCTCATCCGCGGAATCGAAGGTCTTCGAGTTGATCCCTTTCAGAACATAATCAGTGAAACCAAACTCCTGGTTGTTGATTCGACGGACGTATTCACGAATTTCCTTGACCGTGAAATCGTAACCATCGAACTCGGGGCCATTGACGTGCGAGACGAGCACTCCTGCTCCAATCCGCAAATCCAGCGGGTTGGCAAACGCCACCGGAGCGGCGGTTTGCTTGCTCCGCTGGGTGAGCATTTCCCAGAGCGTCTTGCCGTTGTTCTTCGGGTCGCCCATAAAGTGTCTCGTTCAACCTCCGACGATGGCCGAAACAACGTGGGCTACCACGTAACACAAGCCCAGGATGAAACTCCCGATGACAATTGCGGCGGCGATGTTGCCCTTGGCCAGGTTTTCATCGAAGTTAAGTTTCGGTGTGAGCTTGTCGAACACTTTGTAACCCAGCACGATCAAGAGGATTGCAAGGCAGCCGAACGCCGCGGTCACGGCGATGTCGATCGGGAAGTATTCCGGCAGGTGTGTGCTCATAAGTTTGGTTGCGGGTGGCTATGTCTGATTTGGTTCGTGGGTTTTACGCGGCCGAAGTTTGCCAGCGTTTGTAGAAAATCAACCAGATAAAAAAGCCGCCCGCCGAAATCGCGACTGGCACCATGATAAACCAGAAAAGGATCTGGCCGGTGTGCGTGGGCCGGTTGGCATAAACCCGGTTGACGTAATTGTCGGTATACATCAGGTCGCGGTCCATTCCGGCGGGAACGTAATTGGGGTCGCGGGGTACCTGGCGTTGCTCGAGTTCCGCCACGCGATTTTCCAGCGCCAAATCCTGATAAACGAGCGATCGGTAGCGCGCATCGTCCATATCGTAGCGATGGTGATAAACCCAGTACGCCCGGTCTTCGAGTGATTGATCGAGCAGCCACCACCAGAAGAAGCTGTTGTAGTTGTCGTTGTAAACCACCACTGGTCGCGACCAATAGGGTGCGTAATAATTGTGAATGCGAATCGAACGCGTGGAATACGTGTAAGGATCGGGATACCACACAGTGGAGGTATGAGAGTAAGGCCGGCTGTAACCACCGCCATTCCAGCCGCCCCCGGCCGCAGACTGCGACCGCGGAATAACCGGCGGCACCGGGCCGGAATAATCGGACGAACGGCCGGATGAACCACTGGAGGACCGGGCCGCTTGAGATTGTTTGTAATCGTTGAAATCGCGTTTGCTGGCTGATTCCTTCGCCGCGCGGGCGGCGCTGGTGTCGAAGGTCATGCCGGAGCTGGAACTGGACGATCCCGAACCATTCGAGAAACTGGATTTCCTGGGCCGATCCGTCGATGACGGGAAAAAGCTGCGGTCAGAACCGGAACTGTAGCTCTTGCCTGAGCTGTAGCTGCTCCGCTGGTTGCCGCCAGAACTGTAGCTCTTGCCGCCGCCACTGGAAAAGCTTTTGCTGCTGAAACCGGAACTTGAGCTTCGACTGCTGCTGAAGTTGGAACTGTGGCTTGAAAAAGAGGAACTGTGCGAAGAATAGCTGTGGCCGCCGCTGCTATACCCTTTCGCAAAAGCGCCGAGTGGGGCATTGGCCAGAACAACTGCGACAATCAACAACTCCAGCCCTCGCCGCAACGAAGCCGCGCAAGCCGGAACCGGCCAGAAACCGCGCCAGGCATGTCGCCCCTTTGCGGGTCTTCGAGCCCGGCTGCATGGGTCCTCAACGAACTCTGGTGAGAATGGCGGTTTCAAAGGTCAACGGGTTTATACGGAGACGCCCGGAATTGGCAAGCGAAAGAAGAACGAGCGCCGGACTCCAGGCACATCTTGCCAGCACCACCGGGGTGCGAACGCACAGCCGAAGCCGCGCTGATTAGCAGCCAGTTGGTGGTGGTGCTGGCAGGGTGCGCCCCTGGATTCCGTTCCCGCGCCTGCGATTGATCACGCTCAACGATCATGGACACAACCTAATCGAGAGCGCCGCGAATAAAATTACAATTTTGGCCGAATTTTCCAGTCGGCTTTACAGGGAGGCATCCAGAACGCGATCCAGGTAATACGCCGCGCTGATCAAGCCAAGGTGTGTGAACGCTTGTGGAAAGTTCCCAAGTTGCGACCCATTCAAACCCAGCTCCTCCGAGTAGAGTCCCAGATTGCTTGCGTAGCCGAGCGTCTTCTCAAAGTAGAACCGCGCCAGCTTGACATCCCCGCTCCGGGCGATGCACTCGACATTCCAAAATGAGCACGCGGAGAATGTCCCTTCGCGTCCGGGGAACCCAGTGTCCGCGCCTTCAAGGATATTATAGCGGTATACGAGAGAATCCTCGACCAGGCGTTCCTGAATCACTTGCAACGTCGAGCGCCAGCGCGGATCGTTTGGACCAATGAATTTCACCAGCGGCATCAGCAAGGCCGAAGCATCGACGGCTTTGGCCCCTTTGTATTGCACGAAGGATTTCAGTTTCGGGTCCCAAAACTCCTCGTAGACGCTTCGGTAAATCTCGTCCCTGATTTCCAACCACCGGCCCAGCGGCGCGGGAAAAGAGCGCTTCTGTGCCAGGCGGATGCCACGGTCGACGGCCACCCAGCACATGACGCGGGAGGAAAGAAATTTCTGCGGTCCGCCCCGCACCTCCCAAATGCCCTCGTCGGGCCGACGCCAATGGTCGCAAACCCAATCGATCAAGCGTGTCAGTTGCTGCCAAAGATCGTAATCGATTGGCTGGCCGTATTTATTGTAAATGTAAACTGAATCCATGAGCTCCCCGTAAATATCCAGTTGAAGCTGGTTGTACGCGCCATTCCCGATGCGGACCGGGCTTGATTTCTTATAGCCTTCGAAGTGATGCAACACGGTTTCATCGAGCTTGTGCCGGCCATCAATGCCATACATCACACGGAGCGGCATGCCGGGTTCAAGTTCGTTGCAGCGAGCTTCAAGCCAGCGCATGAAGGCAGTGGCTTCTTCCATGTAACCCAGCCGCATCAGCGCATACAACGTGAACGAAGCGTCACGAATCCAGGTGTAACGATAGTCCCAGTTGCGCACGCCGCCGAGCTCCTCGGGCAGCCCGAACGTGGGAGCCGCAACGGCGGATCCGTACTGGGCGGAGGTCAGCAGCTTGAGCGTCAGCGCGGATCGATTCACCATCTGCCGCCAGTGGCCATGGTACTGGGACTTTTGGACCCAGCGCTGCCAGAAGTTCATGGTTTGCTTGAAGGACTCGGAAACGTAATCCGCCCCAGCCGATGGCGACCCACCCCGCCGATGCGCGTCTTCCAGGACAAACGCGGCGCATTGGCCGGAACGCAGTGTGAATTCCGCAATCGCCGCGCCATTTTCCACGCGCAGGGGCACTTCGCTGCGCAGGCGCAGCACGGTCTTGTCTTCCCCGTCGCTGATGAAGATCACTTCATGTTTCTTTTTTTCGACGCGATGTCCCGCCCGGGCGTAGTTGAAGCGCGGATCGCAAACCATGCGATACCGCACCTCGCCGCGGATGGTTTTCGCGCGGCGCACCAGATCATGGGCGTGGCCGAGTTCGGTGATGGGCATGAAATCCGAGATTTCGACCATTCCCTGCTCCGCCATAAAGCGGGTCAAAAGAATATTGGAGTCCGGCACATAGAGTTGCTTTTGCCTCGCTCCACGCATCAAGGGCGTCAAGCGAAAGCTGCCACCCTTGCGATAGTCAAGCAGAGCGGCAAAGATCGTGGGGGAATCGAACCGGGGGAAGCACATGAAGTCGATGGAGGCATCCAATCCAACGAGAGCCACTGTGTTCAGGTCGCCAATGAGGCCGTAAGACTCAATTGGTTTATAGTGCATGGCCACCTTTCTGCTGAAGCTTTGTCCGGGCGGGACATCCAAGAATAGTCCATCGATTCATTGTTGGGTAAATTTTGTTCATCCACCGATGAATCGGTGGGCTATTTTCCTTCGCCCTACCGGGCTGTCGCAGGGCCGGGGAATTTCCTGAAGGCATTAGGGTTGGGACTAATGGTGCCACTTGCCAATGTCGCGAAGGCAGCAACGCTTGGCAAGCGGACCTCCTGCCACCGTTGGTAGGTATACCCCCCATTTGAGTGATGGACGGCGACTCGATTCGAGCTAGAGTGGTCAAATTCAGCCATGAAACGAAAAAGTCCTGGAGCCGGGGCGAAGCTTGCGCGCGCGCGTCTAATGGTCGTTCTCATTTGCCTGCTGGCGGCTTCGACGCGAGCGGTGAGCCCGCTTGACCACGTTCGCACCACAGTTTCCTTCGACGGCGACTGGCGATTTCTCAAAAGCGACTGTCCCGGCGCAGAGCAACCTGGGTTTAACGATGCTGGCTGGCGAACGGTTTCAGTGCCGCATGACTGGAGCATTGAAGGCCCGTTTGACGAAGCGAACCCTGCCGGAGGAGCCGGCGCATTCCTGCCTGCGGGAATCGGCTGGTATCGCAAATATTTCACACTGCCGGAAGGCGCTTCGCGACGACGCGTGTTCATTGAGTTCGATGGGGTGATGGCGAATAGCGAGGTTTGGATCAATGGATTCTCGCTGGGCAAACGGCCGTACGGCTATGTCAGTTTCCGTTACGAACTCACCGGGCAGCTTAACTTTGGCAGCAGCCAGACGAACGCGCTGGCCGTGCGCGCGGACAATTCCGCCCAACCGGCGTCGCGCTGGTACGCGGGCGCGGGCATCTATCGTCATGTGCGGCTCGTCGTCACCGATCCGGTTCATTTGGCACCGTGGGGAACCTTTGTCAGCACGCCCAACGCCAACTCCAACGCAGCCACCGTACATATCCAAAGCAGCGTGACAAACGAATCCGACACCGCGCAAGCCGTGACCTTGCAAATCACCCTGCTCGACCCTCGGGGCCGAACCGTTCAAAGCCGGGAGACGAAACCCCAGCCCATCGCGCCGGGTCAAGCGGTGGAATTCCAGGAAGACCTGGCGGTGAGCCGCCCAAAACTTTGGGATATTGATCATCCCAACCTTTATCATGCCGTAATCAAAGTGCGGGCGGACCAGGCGCTCGTGGATGACAGCACCACGGCGTTCGGAATCAGGGACGCGCACTTCGAGGCGGACACGGGCTTTTGGCTTAATGGGAGAAACCTAAAGATAAAGGGTGTTTGCTTGCATCAGGATGCCGGCGCGCTCGGCGTGGCCGCGCCGATGCGGGCGTGGGAACGGCGTCTCGAATTGCTCCGCGCGCTCGGGGTCAACGCGATCCGCACGGCCCATAATCCGCCGGCCCCGGAATTTCTCGATTTGTGCGATCGTATGGGCTTTCTAGTCATGGATGAGATGTTCGACTGCTGGACGGTCGCCAAAAATCCTTACGATTATCACCTGTACTTCAAGGAATGGTCGACGGTGGATGCGCGCGACACCATCCGCCGGGATCGCAATCACCCGAGCATCGTGGTCTATAGCGCCGGGAATGAAATCCACGATACGCCCAAGGCGGACCTTGCCAAACGCATCCTCAGCGGCCTCGTCCTGGTCTTTCACGAGCAGGATCCCACGCGCCCGGTTTCGCAGGCCCTCTTTCGGCCCAATGTCAGCCATGACTACGACAACGGGCTGGCGGATATGCTGGATGTGGTCGGGCAAAATTATCGCGAGAACGAAATCCTCGCCGCTCACGCCCAAAAGCCGGCGCGCAAAATTCTCGGCACGGAGAACGGCCACGATCGCGCGGTTTGGGTGGCCTTGCGAGACAATCCGCCGTATGCCGGACAGTTCCTTTGGAGCGGCATCGATTACCTCGGTGAATCGCGCGCGTGGCCCACGATCGGGGCCGGCTCGGGGTTGTTGGACCGCACGGGTGCGCCGCACCCAAGGGCCTTCGAGCGGCAGAGCTGGTGGAGCGGGCAGCCGGTGGTTCACCTCGCGCGACGGCTCGCATCCCAGCGCGCCACGCCGGCCGATCCCGGTTTCGAGCCGTTGAATCGACGCCAGTTCGAAGCGTGCGATTGGACACCCGCCAACCTGGAACCGCACGAGGAGACGGTGGAAGTCTTCAGCAATGGCGAAGAGATCGAACTTCTGCTCAATGGCAAATCGCTTGGGTCAAAGCCGCTGCCAGCGGACGCTTCAGCACGAGTTTGGAAAGTTGCATTTGAGCCGGGAACACTCAAAGCCATTGCGAAGAACAAAGGCAAAGTCGTTGCGCGCGATGAATTCCGCACCGCCGGCAAACCCGACCGGATCAGGCTCGCCGCCGACCGCAATCGGATTGCCGCGGACTTCAATGATGTCTCCTATGTCACGGCCACCGTGGTGGATAAGAATGGTGTCGAGGTGCCGGCAGCGGACGATTTGGTCAGCTTCAAATTGGCCGGTCCGGGCGTTATCGCCGCCGTCGATAATGGTGACAACGCCAGCCATGAACCTTTCCAGGCTGAACAACGCCGCGCGTTTCACGGCCAGTGCATCGCCATCATCAGGGCGACCGCTGCTTCGGGACGGATTGTCGTGAATGCCTCAGCGCCCGGCTTGCAAAGCGGCTCGGTCGATTTGAAGGCGGTGGCCCCGCAGGGAGGCCGGTGAACTTGAGGCCATGGCGTGGCAAGGAAAAGACCCCGCCAATAAGCGGGGTCTTTCCACTTTCCCCCTGAATCATCGAAACCGGCAGGCTCGAAAAAAGTCCGTCGGCTGTTCGGCCCCGGTTATTTCGAGCCCCTGCGAGACGAGGTTTCTTCCTCTTCTTCCCCTTCCCTCTCCTCGATATTGATCGCGTCTTCCGCCAGGGTGGTGAGCTTTTCATCCGCTGCTTTCTCCTCCTCGAGGGTTTCTTCAAGCAGCCTCACCGCTTCCTCTTCGCCGAGATGGTTGGCCCAGGTCCGCAGCGTCCCATAGGCGGCGATTTCGTAATGCTCCACTTTTTGCGCGGCGGCGATATAAGCGGCGTCGCCCTCTTCCTCTTTGATCAATGATTCCGCCTCCTGCACAAGCCCCTGCATGGCTTTGCATTTTTTGCCCTTGGCCGACTCACCGAAGATTTCGAACACCTGCTCCAGGCGCTCGACATGCCCTTCCGTTTCCTCCAGGTGCTCTTCCAGGGCGTTCCTGAGTTCCTCATGTTCCGCAGCCTTGGCCATTTTCGGCAGGGCCTTGGTCAGTTGTTTCTCGGCGTCATAAATGTCCGCCAGTTCCTCCAGAAAGGTTTCGCGAAGTTTGCTCATAATCTCTCCATTTCTATGTTTGATTGACCGTTGTTTTTACCGCCTCCAACTTCACTCCCTAAAGCTGCGCCAGACAATGGGGAGATTACCCAGCAGCGCGACTTGCGTGGCAAAGCGGCTTGACGTACATAGTTGGAGGCATTCAGTTATTACGGGTGGGCGGTTTCAGACGGGAAAACGCCTGGGGCGAGCCTTTCCGGGAACCACGCTTCACGATGAATCCGATAAAGGACATTTTGGTCGCCGAAGACAACGCGGACGATATTTTCCTGCTTAAACGCGTTTTCGGACGTTGCAGGCTGCAGGCCCGGCTTCAGTTCGTTTGCAATGGCGAAGAAGTGCTCGCTTATTTGCGGGGCGAAGGGGCGTTTTCGAATCGCCAGCGTTTTCCTTTTCCCGATCTGGTCTTGCTGGACATCAAAATGCCCAAAAAAACCGGTCTCGATGTCCTGCGCGAGGTGCGGTGCGACCGCCGGTTGAAGCGGCTCATCATGATCGTTCTCACTTCTTCCGAGGAGCCTTCGGACATCAATACCGCCTACGATTTCAACGTCAATTCGTACCTGATCAAGTCGGGGGACACTTGCTTCCTGGAACAAATGTTCCACAAGCTGGACGAGTATTGGCTGGAATTGAACCAACGCCCGACCTGCCCGAATCCGAACTGATTTCGCCCGCGTTCGCTGTGATCAAGCCCTCTGCCAGCCAAGAACCTATCTCGGTAGGGCGGGCAGTCCTCTGCCCGCCGTCGGCGCGCATGGAGTGACGCGCCCAACCGAGACAGGCTCTAAAGCCGGACTCCATGCGAGGCATCCGACCGGTCTTGTGTTCATGGCCCGCGGCCAGTCCAAAGGGGAACAACAAGCTTTTCTGGTGTTTGGAGCTTGATGGTTGGTGTTTCCGACGCTTCGCGTCGCCGCCCCTCTCATTTTCAATTGACCGTGGCCGGTTCTGCGCTATGCTCTTGTCCAATCAAATGCTTCCTTGATCGACGCGAGATCAAGACGCAAGCCTCAGAGTGGTTAATGAATAAGACGATCTGCAAAGTCCTTTTGGTCGATGATTCGGATGACGACCGGTTCCTGCTCCGACGACTGCTGAAAAAACACGACCAATTCCGCATTGTGGCGGAAGTTTGCGATGGCGAGCAGGCGATCCAGTACCTGAGTGGCCACGCGATTTATTCCGACCGCGAAAAGCATCCATTTCCTGACCTGATGCTCCTGGACCTCAAGATGCCGAAGATCACCGGCTACCAGGTATTGGAATGGCTTCAAGGTCAGACGTTCGAACAGCTCAGGGTCATGGTTCTTTCCGGGTCGTTTCTGCCGGAAGACGTCGCCAAAAGCCTTGAATTGGGCGCGCACGCCTACGAGATGAAACGGGCTTTGCCTTCTGGAGAATCGACGCTCATACCAAGGCTGGAAGAGCTGATGGATGGGCGGGCACACCCGGTTTCGAGCGGGAAATAACCAGCAAGGTTGAACTTACGAGGCGGAACTGCGGCTTGAGCCAGGCTTGGAAATCTGCCATGGGCCGGGATAAGTCCGGATCATTTCAAGAATATCCCCTTCGGACATCGGTTTCGCCAGAAACGTCTTTGCCCCGAGCTGATAAGCGCGGTTTACCTCCCGCAGTTCGTGATATCCGCTCAAGACCACGATCATTAAATCTTCGAGATATGGTTGTGTGTGACACCATTCCAGCACCTCAAACCCGCCAGCAACCGGCATTTTCAAGTCCAACATGAGCACGCCCGGAAGCGGAAACGCTTTGCGATCCCTGTAAATCCCTTCGCCTTTGAGGTAGCAAACGGCCTGGTGCCCATCAGGAACAAAGAACAAAGGATTGGTGACACCGGCATGCTTAAGAGCCAATTCCAGCAGCTTCGCGTCCGGTTCAAAATCCTCCGCAATCAATATAGGTTTCACCACAAGCCAATCTAATACAGATTGGCCCTGGGGTAAATCCCCCCCCGGATTAAGTTATTGCGCTGCAATGGCTTGTAACTAAAAATAATTTCAGGTTGAATGCAAATCGACCTGACGCAGTCAAATGAACTACAAAACATAAACAACTATGATGAAAAAATTCACGACAACAGCAATTACAGGACTGGCGGCCATCGTGCTGCTGGCTTTGGCGACGCCTGCTTTCGCGGAAAAGAAGGAAGAAACCATCACCGGTAAGGGCCTTTGCGCGAAGTGCATGCTCCATGAAACGGACAAATGCCAAAATGCCATCCAGGTGGAAAAGAACGGCAAGACCACAACCTATTACCTCGTGGACAATGATGTGAGCAAGAGCTTCCATCACGAAAACCTTTGTAAAGAGTCCAAGCAGGTGACCGCCACCGGCACAGTGAAGAAAGTGCATGACAAGCTGGAACTGACGGCCTCAAAAATCGAACTGGCCAAGTAGCCGTGGCTGAAACCGCCCGGCAAGTCCGCTTGCGGATTTGATCCATCCCGCCCGCTCCTGAGTTGGTTGGCTCGGGGGCGGGCCTTTTTTAATTTGTAAATCGGCGCACGCAAGACGGAGCGCAAAGCTCCTGCTCAATGATGTGCGTCGTATCCCGGCAAAGCAGGAGTTCCGCGCTCCGCCCCAATGAATGACTCATCACTTTGCACCCTACTTTCATTTGCCATGGACCTCCTTTTAGGCCAAGATACCTCAGGGACCGCCCTAAGTACTGATCACCGGAACTAGCTTTGTCGATTGATAAGTGGAACCTGAATTGACCCAACCCGACGTCACCACGACGGTGGAGGAAGAACTGCGTCGTCGAACCCGGACCTTGGAACTTCTCAACCGGGTCAGCAATACTTTGGTGGCGGAATTGGAACTGGAGAAGATCGTCCAAGCCGTCACCGATGCCGGCCGGGAGATCAGCGGCGCTGCTTTCGGGGCTTTTTTCTATAATGTAAAAAGCGAACAGGGCGAGGCCTACACGCTTTACACGCTCTCCGGCGCGCCCCGCGAGGCTTTCGCCAAATTCCCGATGCCGAGGAACACCGCCTTGTTTGGGCCCACGTTTCGCGGCGAAGGCTTGTTGCGGATAGGCGACGTGCTGCAAGACCCGCGCTACGGCCACAGCGCGCCTTATCATGGAATGCCGGCGGGCCATCTGCCGGTGCGCAGTTATCTTGCCGCACCGGTGGTTTCACGATCCGGGGAAGTGTTGGGCGGGCTTTTCTATGGCCATCCTTCGCCGAATGTATTCACCGCCGAATCGGAAGGCTCATTGAGGGCCCTGGCCGCGCAGGCGGCAATCGCGATTGACAACGCCAACCTGTACAGCGCTTTGCAACGGGACGTGGCGGAACAAACCCGCGGGCGGGATGCCGCTCAACGCCTGGCCGCCATTGTGGAATCCTCCGATGACGCCATCATCAGCAAGAATTTGGACGGCATCATCCAAAGTTGGAACCAGGGCGCGGAGCGGATCTTTGGCTATACCCCGGAGGAAGTCATCGGCAAGTCGATTTTGATCATCATTCCTCCCGAGCGCCAGCAGGAGGAGACCCTCATTCTTGGCCGCGTCCGGAGCGGCCAGCGGGTGGACCACTTCGATACCGTGCGGCGGCGCAAAGACGGCACTTTGCTTGATATTTCGCTGACAGTGTCGCCGGTAAGGAACGCCGATGGAAAGATTATCGGCGCGTCGAAAATTGCGCGGGATGTCACCGAGCGAAAGTTGGCGGACAAAAAATTGCGCGAGCTCAAGGACCATCTTGCCCGCATGAATACCGAACTGGAAAATCGGGTGGAGGAGCGCACGGCGTCGCTGCGCGAGGCCATGTCGCAGTTGGAAGAGTTTTCGTACAGCGTCTCGCATGATTTGCGCGCGCCGGTGCGGGCGATGCAAGCCTACGCGCGGGCGCTTCAGGAGGACTACGGCGACCGCCTGGACGAGGACGGCCGGGGTTTCCTGCGGCGCATCATCGAGGGCGGCGCGCGGATGGATCGATTGATCCGGGACGTGCTGACGTACAGCCGGTTGACGCAGGCGGACATCCAACTAACCGCGGTTGACCTGGACGAACTCGTGGAGGAAATCGTGCGGGATTATCCTGAGTTGCAGCCCTCGCATGCGGAGATTGTCACAAACCGGCCGTTATTGAGAGCCATGGCCCATGAACCGTCGCTGGGCCAGGCCGTCGCCAACCTGTTAAGGAACGCGGTGAAATTTGTTGCGCCGGGAGTCTTTCCCAAAGTCCTGATCCGCACGGAGGCCATAGGAAACCAGGTGCGGCTCTGGGTGGAAGACAACGGCATCGGGATCAAGCCGGAGCATCAAAAGCGGGTCTTCGGCATGTTCGAACGCCTGCATCCGGACAAGCAATATGAAGGCACCGGCATTGGCCTGGCCATCGTCCGCAAGGTGGCGGAACGAATGCGCGGCCGGGTCGGCCTCGAATCAGACGGTGTCACCGGCTCCAAATTCTGGATCGAACTCCCCGCCGCCAGCTGACACGCTTCCCAAGCTCTGTTACGAGGCGCACCGCCAGTCTGGAAATTTCTTCGCCGTTCAAATTGCTCACAGGCCGCAAGATAGGGCGCGCAGTCCCCTGCGCGCCGCGAATGCCTGAGCCAACCCGTTTCACGCAACGGCGACAGAGGACTGCGCGCCCCACCTTGCGGCATGACGGAAATCTTCGAGTCACCAGCCCTTTGTTGTCCAACCCCAGCGAGAAACCGACCAAGGTGAGGAGGACAACGTTTTGGAAAAAAAGGATTCGGGAGGCAGACGCCAAGGAGGTGGGGATGAGGAATCCCGCTGAAGAAACGCTGCCCGCCCGAATCAAATCTCAAAGACCTGAATACCAGTTACGCCGGTCATGCTGGCCAAAAGCCGCTGATTTGTCAAGCATCCTTGGGCGGGTGCTGCCGGGATGCAAACACGCGGCACCCTGCCGCGAGCGCTGCGTGCTGCTGCCAGGCTCCGTCGTAACGACTACGCTTCCACGTAAACAGGTTCCCTGATCCCGGAGAGCTGAAGGAAATTTCGCAGCCGCTCCATCAAAGCCGGCGTGACGCGGTTGCCAGTGGCCACGATCAAAATGCCGTCCCGAGTCTGCACATCAGCACGCAAAATATGACCCACACGCAATTGGCGAAAGCTGATGGCCTGGGACGGTTTGACCGGAGCGGCTTGCGCCAGCGCGAGGATCTGTTCGAGTGCCGCCACCCGGTCAAGTATTTCGGGGTCATACCAGCCACTGCGGGCGCGCATTTGTTCCAATGAGGAGGAATGGGTCTTTCCCCTGCCCTCCAGCTCAGCCAGGTCCCAGAGCACTTTGAGCATGCGCGCGCCGAGTGGAATGGCGCCGCCGGCCAGTGGCTCGTCCGGCGATCCGGAGCCGTCAAAACGTTTGCTCTGGCAGGTCAGCATTCGCGAAACGCCTTGCAGGCGTGGAATCTGCGCCAGGAGAGTGCCGCCCACCGCCGGGATGCGGCGAAACATTTCCTGTTCCTCACTGGAAAGCGGCTGTCCCTCGCGCGAGCGCAGCAGCACTTCCGGCGGAATGGTCACGATGCCAATGCCTGAGAGCATCGCAGCCACTTCCAATTCCCAGGTTTCCTTTACGTTCATCGCCTCCGCGAGCCGGCGCATATTATCCCGAAGCATTTCGGCGAACCCAAACGCCCGGGGATCCGCGAGGGCCAGGATTTCAGTCAGGACCTTGACGCTCCCGCGCAGGGTGGTCTCGAGCAACTCGCGCTCGGCTGTAATCAACTCGTGCTGGCGAATCGCCGCCATTACCGCGTCAGCCAGCCTCTCAGGCGTGCACGGCTTGCTAAGGAAGCGGAAGATGCTGCCATGGTTGATGGCTTCAACGGCCGTGGTTTGGTCCGCATTGCCCGTGAGCATCATCCGGACGACATCGGGCGCGACTTCCTTGACCTGCGCCAGGAACTGCACACCGTTCATTTCCGGCATGCGCATGTCGCTCACCACGACTGAGTAAGCCGTCGGCGCTTCCTTCAGCGCGGCCAGGCCGGCCGCGCCACCGCAGGCGATCTCAATGGAGAATTGTTTGCGCAGCGCCCGTTGGAGCGCCGCCAGGAGATTCGGTTCATCGTCGACCAGCAATATTTTTTTCGTCATAAGCCGCTCCAGCCAGCCTGCCTGGCAGTTCTAATTTTGTTGGAAGCCCGTGGTTCTTCATGCTTGCACCTCCATGGCACTGCGCCAAACCGGCACGCGGTCGCCGACTCCGGCTTGTTCGAGATGGCGCAGATCCAATTGAGGCAAAAGAGCCGCCGGCAAATCCTTCCGCCGTTCCTGCTCGAGGACGTTGGCGGCATGCACCGCCGTTATCGCGCTGAATTCCCTGGCCTGGCTTTTGCCGGGGCAATGATGGAACACGGCGGTTTCCACCAGGGAAATGGGCAGTCCCCACAGGCCCAAAAGGTAGCCGCCTACTTCGGCGTGGCTGGCTTTGAAAATGGCCCGTTCGGCCTCCGCGAGCGGCAGCGATTCCTTGCGCGAAAGGGCCAGGGCTTGCGCGTATTCGCCGGGCGCATTCGCCGCCAGGGCGAGCCGTCCGATGTCGTGAAGCAACCCGCCGGTGAAGGACTCCTCGACCATCCGCTTGTCGCGCCTCTCCAGTTGAGCGATGCGGCGCGCCCACAACGCGGTGGCCAGACTATGGTTATAGACAGCCTCCGTCTGCCCTCGTAACTCAGCGCTCGATTCGAACTCGGAGAATACATGAATGGTCAAAACCAGGGACTTGATTGTCTCCATGCCGAGTTGGAGGACGGCTTCAGTGGGATCGGTCAAACGCCGGCTCAGGCCAAAGAACGCCGAGTTGACCATTTGCAGCATTTTGGCCGTCATCGCGGGGTCTTTGGTTATGGTCGCGCCCACTTTGTCCAGGGCGGCTTCAGGTGAACGCAGTTCCTTGAGAATTTCGAAATAAAGCGACGGCAGGCTGGGAACCTTCGTCATCCCGGAAACCAGGGTTTTCAGATTGTCGTTTTCCAGCCAGACGTCCATGTCGATGGCGCGCCGGATGGTGGAGCGCAAGGTTTCTCCGTCGCAGGGCTTGCTCAGGTATTGATGAGTTCCTCCCACGCAACGCAGCACCAGGTCTTCGTCCGCATAGCCTGAGAGAATAATCCGAACCGTCCCGGGGTAATGCTGCATGACCTCATTCAGCAACTCGGCGCCGTTCATCTCGGGCATGCGCATGTCGGAGACAATGACATCCGCCGGGGCTTGCGCCATCAGCGCCAGGGCTTCCGCGCCGCTGCTGGCAAAACGCATGCTCCATTCCTTGCGCATGTTGCTGAGCATCCGCTGCAGGCCTTGCAGGACGAGCGACTCGTCATCCACAAAGAGGATTTGTTTTTGCATAGGCGTGTTGATCATAAATCAGGCGGCTTCGCTCCCACCCCGTTTTTCCGGGTGGCAATGAAACCGGAATACCGGGATCGACTTGCCAAATCTTCGCCGTGGTTTCGATTCCATCTCAGCCGGGCGGCATCCGCACATCCATGAACGCCAGGAGCCAGATGGCCAGTAAAAAAGAACCGGCACGAGTCTGTTTCATGCGAATTAGGCCCATCGCCTTCCTGGCGTTTCGTTTGGCGCGGTGCAGACCATGCTTGTTTGGTATCGGCATCGCCCGGCCCGTGGTTTACGAAATTCCGTTGCCGAAAAGCCGCATTCTGAGTCAGTCAACCTCCTACAAACAGACGCGCCGAGGGTGCCGGCCACGGATGATTGGGACGGATTTGGGACGGGTTTAAAGTGAAGAATCGCTAATGTTTACGGCCTTTGGGACGCTGGGACGGGTAAAAAGGGGGTATATGTAAATGCGGAGTGCGGAATGCGGAGCTGGGAATGGGGTCAGGCAGGGAGGTTGCAGGTAAATATTTGTGGCGCAGCAGGTTAAGAAAGGCGCTTGGCAGTTCGGCTGGTTTGGTGGATTTATAGTGTCATTCGGGTGAGGATTTCATACAAATCGGGCTTCGCCGGTGTCTATAGGGTGAGTTGTTGTAATGTCGAACGATCCAACAAAGAATTGGTGTCAGGAAGTCTATGAGGCCAAAGGGGCCGGGCTGATTCTATATGGCCGGGCGCTGGGCTTGACCCACGGTGAGGCCGAGGACGTGTTGCAGGAGACTTTCCTGGCCTTGATGCAGTTGCAGGAACGGCCGGAACAGCCGGAACATTACTGCGTTCGCAGCTTTCGGAACCGCGCCTTGAATTATCGGCGCAGTCTTTGGCGTCGGCTGGCGCGCGAATTGGAATCACAGCGGTGGTTCGAACGTTCCCCCGCCGAGACGCCCTACGAGCGGGCGGCCATGCGATGCCTGGGGGAATTGCCCCCGGAACAGCGCGAGTCCATCGTGCTGAAGATCTGGCATCAATATACTTTTGAAGAAATCGGTCAATTACTCGGTTTATCACCCAACACGGTGGCGGGCCGCTACCGTTACGGGTTGCAGAAGCTAAGAACGAGTTTGAAAGGACAAGTTTATGAACGACATGAGTCCATGGGAGAAACAATTGGAATCCTGGACGCCGCGCCCCCCCTCGGCGAAGCTTAAGCAGCAGTTGTTTGGGGCGAAACGTGAAACCAGCCGGTCCCGGTCGGTGCGAATGCCGGTTGTGCTGGGCTGGCTGGCCCCGGCGACCTGTATGCTGGCGTTATGCCTGAATGTGTGGGTGGCGCACAGCAACCGGCCGGCATATTTGTCGGCGATCGGCGGTTCGAACATGATTGCCGGCCTGACCCTGCCCCGGGCGGTGGTGCTGAATTACTCGCCGGATACCCGCGCCCAGGAGAACATTTGGGCCGTGGCAACCTCAGATCCCGGTGTTGGCCGTTCGCTTACCGCAACCAGTTCGTTTCCGTTGTGGAAGACCAATGTCCACTTTTGATTGGACAAAGGCCCGCCATTCCCCTTCAACTACTGGCTCTTTTGCTCGGTAGAACACGCAAACGCTATATTTTTCATTAATTGATGAGCGCAGATAATCCGAAGTCGGCAGCAGAGAAACCGAAATCGTCCGCCCCGAAAGTGGAAGGCAAATCACCGGGGGGCGCAGCCAGGCCGGCCGACCCAAAATCAGGCGGGCCGAAGGTGGCACCGCCTGCGCTGCCGCCACTGTTTCGAAGAATCGACTGGGTGACGTTCGGCGTGACCGCCGTACTGGCATTCATCGGTTTCTTTTTGACGCTCGCGCCGGAAGTGACGCTGGAAGATTCCGGCGAATTGGCCACCGGCTCCTTTTATGCAGGTGTCCCCCACCCACCCGGCTATCCGCTTTGGACAGTCTTCACGTGGTTGTTCACCGTGCTGGTTCCGGTCGGCAATGTGGCTTACCGCGTCGCGGTCGCCTCCGCTGTCTCGGGTGCTTTGGCGGCGGGCATGCTCGCCTTCATCACATCGCGCGGATGCAGCATGATGATGGAGAGCATCCCGGAGTTGCGCGGCATCTCGCGTAATGTGGAGAACTGGATCTGCATGGTTTCGGGTTTTGTGGCGGGCATGCTGCTCGCTTACAACGGTTACATGTGGAGCCAGTCGGTGATCGTGGAGGTGTATCCCTTCAGCGTGCTATCGCTCATGGGAGTGATGTGCAGCCTGCTGCGCTGGGTCTATGCGCCGCATCAAAAGCGGTATTTGTACCTGGCCTGGTTCCTGTTCGGCATTTGCTTCACGAACCACCAGACGTTGATTTTGGCGGCCACGGGGTTGGAGATCGCCATTCTCGCGGCCAAACCCAAATTGGGCCGCGACCTGCTGCTGATCAATTCAATCTGCTATGTGCTTGGCGCATTCGGCATCTATACCAAGGCCCTTGGGACCTTCGAACCAAGCCCGCTCGTCGAAATGATTTTCCACGGAGTGGGCATCGGCTCGCTCCTCGGTTGCGCGGCGCTGAGCTTGCGCGAATACTCGATCCCCAAGCCCACGCCGGAAAAGTTCATCTCCGAGATAGTCATGCCGGTGGCCACGCTCGCGCTTTGCGCGCTGATGGGCGTCTTCCTCTTCCTGTTGCACATGCCCATGCTGGCGGGGCTTTGTTTTCTCGGGATCATCGCCCTGTGGGCTTATTTTTGGTGGGAATATCAAAGCGAGGTTTTGTCGGCTACCGGCATGATGTCTCTTTGGGTTGTCGGAGCCATGTTTTATTTTTACATGCCGCTGACCTCGATGTCCAATCCGCCCATGAACTGGGGCTACCCGCGCACGGTGGAAGGATTCATCCATGCGCTGACGCGCGGTCAATATGAGAAGGTGAATCCGACCAACTTCCTGCAGGATCCCGGCAAACTGTTCATGCAGGCGAAGATGTATCTAAGTGGCGCCAACGAAGAATTCAACCCGGTCTGTCTGGTGTTGGCGCTGGTTCCGTTCTTCTTCTTCCTGAAACTGCAAAAGCGCGAACGGGCCTGGCTCATCGGCCTTACCGCCATCTGGGCCTGTCTGGCGATCCTGCTCATGATTCTGCTCAATCCCACCCCGGACAAGCAGTCGGTGGGATTGACCAAGGTATTTTTCACCGCCTCCTACACCGTCATCTGCATGCTGATCGGCTACGGTCTGGCGCTGATCGCCGCCTTCATGGCCACGCATTACGAGAAGTTCCGCCTCTGGGGCATGGCCGGGGGCGGCCTGGCCGCC
>JAJPHR010000101.1 GCA_021325145.1 Verrucomicrobiota bacterium
CTCAATCTGAGAACGCCGACGATTTACGACAAGGTGCGCGACGGCAAATCCGACAAACAGGTGGTCAACCCGGACGCCACCGAGGCGGCGCGGGAAAAGCAGCAGAAAATCAAAGACCGTTTCAAGGAATGGATTTGGCAGGACGACGAACGCCGGGAGCGGCTGGCCCATAAGTACAACCAGGAATTCAACTGCGTCCGTCTCCGCGCTTTCAACGGCGACCATCTGACTTTGCCGGGCGCGAGCCAGACAGTTGCCTTGCGTCCCCATCAGAAGACCGGAACGTGGCGAATCCTGCAAACGCCCAATACTCTGTTGGGCCATGTTGTCGGCGCGGGCAAAACCTACACGATGGTTGCGGCCGGGATGGAGTTGAAACGTCTGGGTCTGGCGCGCAAACCAATGTTCACCGTCCCCAACCACATGCTGGGCCAGTTTTCTTCCGAACTGTTGACCCTGTATCCGAGCGCCAACATTTTGGCCGCAACCCGCGAGGACTTCGAGAAGGACAAACGCCGCGAACTGATGAGCCGCATCGCCACCGGCAATTGGGACGCCATCATTGTGACTCATTCCGGTTTTGAAAAAATTCCGATGTCGGAGGATACCAAGCAAAAATTCTTCCAAACTCAGCTTGACGAACTGGAACGGGCCATCTTGGAACAGAAGCAGGACACCAGCAATCGCCGGATTGTGAAGCAACTCGAAGCCGCCAAGAAAAGATTGGAAACCCGGTTGAAGCTGCTTTCCGCCGAGGAAAAGAAGGACAACACCCTCACGTTTGAGGAATTGGGCGTGGACCGGCTGTTCGTGGATGAAGCCCACTTCTTCAAAAACCTGTTTTACATTACCAAAATGACCCGCATCGCGGGCTTGCCGCAAACCTCGTCGGAACGGGCCTTCGATATGTTTCTCAAGATTCAATACATCCAGAAGACCAACGGCGGCGGGGGAGTGGTCTTTGCCACCGGCACACCCATCGCCAACAGCGTGGCCGAAATGTACACCATGCAACGCTACCTCCAGATGCCCACGCTCCAAAGGCAGGGGTTGCACCATTTCGATTCCTGGGCGGCCACCTTCGGTGAGCCGGTTACGGCGATGGAACTGGCCCCGGATGGCGCGGGCTACCGGCTCAACACCCGGTTTGCCCGGTTCATCAATGTGCCGGAACTCATGCAGGTGTTCTGCCAGGTCGCGGACATTCAGACCGCCGAGAATTTGAAATTGCCCGTTCCCGAACTTCAGACCGGAAAACCCATCATCATCCGCGCTCCGAGCACCCCGGAATTGAAAAAAATCGTGAAGGGATTGGTGGAACGCGCTGAGGCCATCCGCAGCGGACGGGTTCGCCCGGACGAGGACAACATGCTGAAAATCACTTCCGAGGGGCGCAAAGCCGCTTTGGATTTGCGCGTGCTCAACCCCCGCGCCCCGGATCATCCCGACAGCAAAATCAATTTGGCCGCAGACAAAATCTTTCAAATCTGGAAGGACACCACCGAATTGCAATGTTCCCAACTCGTCTTCTGCGATTTGTCCACGCCCTCCAAACTACGGCGGCAGTTCTCCGCTTACGAAGACTTGAAAGAAAAACTGGTGCAGCGCGGCATTCCCGCCGAGCAGATCGCGTTCATTCAGGAGTATGACAGCGATGTCCAGAAGCATGTCTTGTTCAAGGAAGTCCGCTCCGGGAAAGTCCGCGTGCTCATGGGCAGCACTCAGAAAATGGGGTCGGGCACAAACATTCAGGAGCGGTTGGTTGCCCTCCATCATCTGGACGCGCCGTGGCGACCGGCGGATGTCGAGCAGCGCGAGGGCAGAATCTTGCGTCAGGGCAATCTCAATCAGTCGGTGCAAATCTGCCGCTACGTGACCGAAGGCAGCTTTGACGCGTACATGTGGCAAACGCTCGAAACCAAGGCCAAGTTCATCCATCAGGTGATGACAGGCGACACTCACATCCGGCACATCGAGGACATTGATTCCAGGGCGCTGACGTACGCCGAAGTCAAAGCCATCGCCTCCGGCAACCCGCTGGTCATTGAAAAGGCATCGGTGGACGCAGAAATCACCCGGCTGACGCGCCTGCGCTCGCAGCATGGCGAAGCCCAATATCGGATTCGTTCCCAAGCTCGCCATCTCAAGGAGGAAATTCCAGTCCTCAAGGAACGGATCGAGAATTTGAAGCTCGACATGGCCGATCGCAAAGATACGCGCGGCGACGCTTTTGAAATCGAAATCGCCAAGACCATCTACAAGGACCGTGGCATCGCCGGAGAGTTGATTAACCGAATCGCGCAGCGGGCGGCGGGGGGTGCTCAGGAGCAGCCCATCGGCCTGTTCGCCGGTTTCCAACTCTGTGCCCGTCCGACCTTCATGGAACGGGTGGAAATCGTGCTCAAGGGGAGGAATCATTACGTCGCCAACGTGTCGGACACTCCCTTGGGCACGATTCGTTCGGTGGAATACACCGCCCAAAATATGGAGGAGAGATTGCAGGGCTGGCAGCGGAATTTGTCGGAGTCCGAGAAAAACAGCCGCGAATTGGAAGGCAAGATCGGCCAGCCTTTCGAGCACGAGTCCAAATTGCAGTCCCTCGTCCTCCGCCAGCAGGAATTGGAGAACGCGCTGGACATCACCAAGAACCAGGCTTCCAACTCCCTGTCTGCCGAGGAGTCGAACGAGCCTGACAACGCCCCCGCCCAAAAGATTGACGCCCCCGCCCACGTCCACGCTCCGAAGGCCGGGCGAAGAACTGTTGCCGTGAAATGTTGATGCGTTCCCCTTTCCAAATCCGCCCATCGAATCCTGATGGTTTCCGGGCACAGTGGTGCGTGCCGACCTTTCGGCTTCGTGAATCGCCGCGCTCCATTGTACCGCTCCGTTGCGCCTGTCAAGGTATTGCTCGCCCGTGTTGCCCTCTGCGCTCCACCTTGACAGTGCTCACGTCGCAAA
>JAJPHR010000040.1 GCA_021325145.1 Verrucomicrobiota bacterium
CAATATTGCCTGCACATCACGAGACCCATGCAGAACCCGAACGATCTGGACCGGCCGCACTTCGCTTCGGTAAATGATGAGATAGCGGCGCACGCGCCAGAATCGCAGGGGTTCGTTTGCAAGGTCGCGGCGAAAATGGCCCCGCTTTGGTGTTCGGGCGATATAGTGGCTCGGTCGGAATGAGGCCACTTCGAAGATCACGCAGCCTCTGACAAAGGCGCGTCATGTTCTCAGGTGGTCAAGCTTCAAGGAGGCGATCCTTGTCCCGGAGCGCGGGTACGCGAAGGCGAAGGCATCAGAACGCCGCCCAACTCATCAGAAACCGGAACCGCCTCCTCACAAGAAAAATTCATTTGCATTCAAGGAAAGCCTGTGCTCTAATCCAGGTGTTGGTCAAAAAGGGAGCCCGGCGCGAAGCGCCGGAAGGACCCGCCTTCGCTCAAAAGCAGCTTCGGCGAGGCGAGCCAATGCCAAATGATAAAGGCCCAGACGCATCTTGGGCGCGCGAGATGGTGATTTTGCCTGGCCGCGTTGGGAGCCTCGAGCAGAGGCTTCCCGGGTAAACCGGGCCGGTTCTTTGACAATTAAAACAAGCCCAGGGTCCAAAGTCGGCCACGGAACCTCTGCCGCATTGTGGGTTCCCTAGCGATGCGCCATATGTTGTGGTTGGCATCCATGGTGGACAAGATGGCGGGGCGAGTCGGTGCAGGGCTCGAAGTCGAGTGGATTTTCCGCTTATTTTCACCTATTTCCGCGTATTTCCGCCTATTTCCACATACCGGGGGAAAAAATGATTGCTGGGCTGGCAGAGCCCGGCAGTTTCATCGGAACTGCGACATTTTGGCACACCTATGACCCCGGTCGTGGGGCGGACGAATTAAACCTGCGACCTGAGAAATTAAACCAAATTAAAGTAAATTAAACCTCTTTTTTATTTGGCCTCGGGAAGCCACTGGCAGGAAAAACGGACGCAAATGTCTGATGGGGAATGGGTTGGGTGGAAATTAGGGTGATCTTAGCGGTTTGCGGTGGAATGTCTGTATGTGTTCTGCGGCTCAGCGCCAAAGGCGCGCTTCATACCAGCCTGGGCCGAAGGCCCAGGATTGAGATCTCAACCGATGGAGGGCCAAAGGCCCGATCCATCTCTTTGCGGCAATTATGGAACGGGCCTTCAGCCCTGACTGGAATGCTCGACCGGCTTCCTGGGGCGTTGCCCCAGGCTGGTATGAAACCGGGCCTTTGGCCCTGTATCGGCAAGAGGACAAGCTGGTTCCATCGAAAACAATGAAGAACCGAATTGAGGGCCTGGAGCAGCTCGCCGATGCCGTGGCGGAACAAAGGGTGGGGACGAGAGCGTCTCATCCATGGTAGATGTGACAAAGTACGCCCGGAAGGCCCAAACTGGAATTTAGCTGGTTTGGGCGGAAAGGGTGGATTAGAAAGCATACGAAATGAGCAATTCAAGCGAGCGGCTCGGCCAGAAGCAGCATCCCGGCCTGTTATCGTTCGGAATTTTCCTGGCGATCATCGGGCCGGTGGTGAGCGCGCTGTTATTGGCCTGGCTTTGCCGGCTGGCGGGCTGGGAGCACCGGTCGGCGGTCTTTTGGATCGCGATGGCGCCGGTGCTTTACCTAGCCTGGCTGTTTTTGCTTTTGGGTTTTTATGTGGCGGAGACGAGCTTGTTGGCGCTGTTTTACACCAAGCCGCGCCGGTATCATGAACAGGAACCGGGCAGCACCCGAACGGCCTTCCTTATTTCGCTGACGCTGTATGGCCGGGCGTTTTTTATTGGCTCGCTGCCTTTTGTGCCTTTGTTCATTTGTCTGCCCGGTTTCCGCTGGCTCGTGTTGCGCGCTTACTCCACCCGGACTTTCCTCGGCGAAGGCTGTCTGCTGGCGGGTTATATTGGCGATCCCGATCTCACGATCATCGGCGCGCGCGTGGTGGTGGGAGCTTACACGCGGCTGATTGCCCATAGCATCACGCGGACGCCGGATGGATTTGCGGTGTATCAAACCGCGCCGATTGAACTGGGCCCGGACTGCACCATCGGCGGCAATACGCTGGTTGAGATGGGAGTTAAAATCGGCGCGGGATCGATCATCGAACAGGCCAGTCATCTCGTGCCGTTTACGATCGTTCCACCCGGCGAAGTGTGGGGTGGCGCTCCAGCCGCGTTTCGGCGCAAACGGGAGGCGGGCGCGAGGCAAGTCGAGAGCCCGCCCAGCGCCGTGATTCCCGCCGTCACTTCGGGAGCGGAGACCCAGGAAATTCTGGCGCTGATCGCCAATGCGTTATCCCTGCCGGCTGGAACGGTGACGAGCGACACGTCCAGCCGGAACTGCCTGGCGTGGGATTCGCTGGGCAAAATGTTCATTGCCGCGGCGTTGCACGACCGGTTTGGATTGAACCTGTCGGCGGAGACGATTTTCGCGCTGGATTCCGTCGCCGATGTGGAACGGGAATTGGCCGGGAGCCGGGGAAATGCGCCGGCGCGCGAGGAGGGGTTTTCCGCGCTGTCAAATCCCGAGTTGTTGCCATTGCTGGACCCGGTGAACGCCGTCGCCGCCCTGGCACGAAGACTTGGGAATGGAAGCCCGGATTCCGCCACCCGCTCGAAAATACGAATCGTGGTGGCCTCGACCTTCGTGGCCCAACCACTGGCTTCGACGCTGCAGTTATACAGCCGGGCATTTGGGATTGACGCGGCGGTGGAGTTTTTCGATTTCAACCAGGTGCCCCAGGCGCTGCTCGCGCCGGAAAGTTCGTTTTACCAGAATCGCGAGGGCTTGAATGTGGTCCTAGTCCGGCCGGAAGACCTTGCGGGCAACGGCGCCGAGGGAACCAAAAGCCTCGTGGATCAATATTTGGGAGCGATCAAGGTGTTTCTCGATGTCTCGGGAGCGCCGTTGCTGGTGAGCGATTTGCCGCCGGCGCTTTCGTCCGGCAATGCGCGACCGGGTTTTGAAGCGGACCAATTACGGCTGGCCTGGCGCGAACAACTCAAGGGCATCGAGCGGGTGGAGATGCTCAATTTTTCGGAGATTGTCGAAGAGATCGGCAAGGCCGCGGCGCGCGATACGGGGATGGAACTGGCGGCCAGCGCGCCGTTTTCAGCCGTAGTCTATCAACGGCTGGGCATCGGGATCGCGCGCGCCGTTCGCAAGCTGCGCGTGCCGCCCAAAAAGGTGCTGGCGCTGGACGGCGACGGCACGTTGTGGGGCGGAGTCATCGGCGAGGATGGGTTGACGGGCATTTCCGTGGGCGATGATCCGGCGGGCCGCAGTTACAAACGGCTGCAAACGGAAATCCTGTCGTTGAAACAACGCGGCGTTCTTTTGGCGCTCGTCAGCAAGAATGTGGCGGAGGATGTCTGGAACGTGATCGACAATCATCCGGGGATGGTGCTGCGGCGCGCGGATTTCGCGGGCGCGCGAATCAATTGGAATCGCAAGTCCGAAAATCTCCGGGAACTCGCGAGCGAGTTGAACCTGGGAGTGGATTCGTTTGTTTTGTTGGACGACAACCCGGTTGAACGCATGGAGGTTGAGGCCAATTGTCCCGGCGTCACGGTGGTGCCGCTGCCCGCCGACCCGGCGCAGCACGCGGAGACACTGGCGCGGCTCTGGTTGTTCGACGGCGCGGGCAGCACGCGCGAGGACGCGAAGCGCAGCGAGTACATGCAGCAGGACACCGAGCGGAAGCACCTGCGGCAATCCACCCGTAACCTCGAGGATTACCTGGGATCGCTGCAACTGGAGGTGGAGTTTGGACCGGCGCAGCCGGAAGATTTCCCGCGCGTGGCGCAATTATCGCAGCGGACGAGCCAGTTCAACCTGTCATTGAAGCGGCGTTCGGCGCAGGAAATCCGCGCGTTGCGGCCGGACTTTGAAATTTGGATTGTGTCGGCGAAGGACCGGCTGGGGGATTACGGCGTGGTGGGCGGCTGCATCTGGCTGAAGGAGCGGGACGTGTTCATCATCGACTCGCTGTTCGCCAGTTGCCGCGCGCTGGGTTGCGGCGTGGAGGACGCGTTTCTGCACGGGCTCGTCCAGCAAGCGCGCGCCGCCGGAGCAAAAAAACTACGTGCGTCATTTATCGAAGGCCCGCGCAACCAGCCGATCAAGTCGTTTTTGATCAAGAGCGGTTTTCGGATGTTGGAATCGGGCGCTTACGAGCTGGACCTGGCGAACGCGCCGGTGTTGCCCGGGCACGTGAAATTTAAGATGCTCCGTGGCGGGGGATTGCCTTGATATGGCTTCGCCAGCCACATCAATCCCGGTAATGTTCGGGCAGCCAGCCCCGTTCGATGCAGGTCCGAAAAGACCATGTGTCGCTTTTCTCCGTGCGATAGGTCCAGAAAAACCAGCCTTCGGTGGAATCGTAGCTGAGCAATTGCGCGGACCCGTAGGCGCGCAATGCCGCATCGAGGTCCAAACCCTGCAGCCCGCGCAATGATCCCGGCGGCAGCGCGCAGGACCATTCGCCGACGATGCAGCGATGGCGCTGGCGAATGGCGTCGAGTTCGCTCTTGCGCTGCACGACGGCCAATTGCACCTGCGCCTGAATGCCGCGATTCTTGTCGGCGTCGCTGAAGCATTGATAAAGGTGCGTGTCCAGAAAAACATTTTGGCAATCGGGCGCTTGCATGAAGTTTCCCCAGGCTTTCGGACGGAAGCCATCATGGAAAATCACCGCCGCGCGGGCGGGCGGAAGATGCTTGCGCACGCGCGCATAGGCGTTCGAGTAGTAGGATTGCAAAATGTCCAACGGCACTTCCTGGCGGGGTTCGTTGAGGAGTTCGATCCCCAGCAGATTGCTGTAGCGCTGGCAGAATTCCGCAAGGCCCTCGATGACGCGAAGCGAATGTTCGATGTTCTCCTTGCTGGTGTGCCATCCCAACGCGCCGGCCCGGCCGCTGTGGTCCCAGCCGTTTTGACTCCCGGGCACGCCGTGCAAATCCAGCAGCACGCGAATCCCCTGCTCCGCGGCGGTGCGAAAAGCCCAATCAAGCGTCTCCTTCCCGGTGATGAACGGCGGATTTTCTTCCAGCACCCAGTATCCCACCGGCAACCGGACCGCGTTGATGCCGCACTTCGCAAGCCATTTGAAGTCATCGGCAACAATCCAGGTTTCGCGATGTTTCTTGAGCCGGTCGGCGGCCTTGGCTTGGCCGAGTTTTTCGCAAAGGGTGTATTCGTCCTCGGCTTCCACGCCGCCGTAGAGCGTGGGCGTAATCCAGCGTTCCAAAACCAGCCAGCCGCCCAGGTTGACGCCGCGAATTTTTTTCCCGGCTCCGTCTTCCCCCTTGTCCGCGGCTGACGCAACCAACGAGCCCGCCAGCACCGCCGCGCCCGCGCCGGTCGCGGCTTTTAAAAACTCCCGCCGATCCATTCGGTTCATGTGCCTGATATGCTACGGCGTTGCCGGTTGATTTCGCACCCCTCTTTCGAGGGGTACAAACGAGAGCTTTCACTGCATCTCTGGTAGAATATGGCCAGGATCGAAGGCGTCCTTCAACCGAGTCATAAGTGCCGAGGGGACGGTTTCCCTGCCGCCAACCCGCGCGCCGCCATGATAGATAATCCCATTGCCGGCGCGAGCCACAAACGGCGCGCCGTCCAGTTCGCGAACCGCCCCGGCCAGCCGCGAAGGCAAAACCGACCAGCGGTGTGACGCGACGCCACTCGCCCTGAATTCGGCCTCGTAATCGAGGGAACAGGCTTCCTTTAAACCGAGTTCACCGGCACGGCCCAGTTGCCATTCGACTTCTTCACGCGTGCCCGCAAAACCAAGCACGACCGTCAGCGGCGCAGGCCCGGACGAGGCGAGCCGGTGCAGATCGAAAACCATGGGCGTCAATTCGGATCCGACCACGGCGTCGATGAGCTTTTCCGCCTTTTCGAGCGTGTCACACGCCGCACGGACGAACTGCTCTGATTCGGGCAACGGCCGCAACTTGAACGTCGCCTCCAGCACCACGCCCAGGCTGCCCTGGCCGCCGATGAATAGTTTGGCCAGGTCGTAACCGGCGACGTTCTTAACCACTTTGCCGCCGGACTTGATTACGGTTCCATCCGCCAGAACGACTGTCAGGCCAATCAAATAATCGCGCACCGTTCCATAACCAAAGCGCCTTGGTCCGCTGGCATGTGTATCGATGACCTCGCCGATGGTCAACCGCTCCCCGCCCGGCGGGTCAACGGGCAGCCGTTGCCGGTGTTTTCCAAGCTCTGCTTGCAGCGCAGCCAGCGTAATCCCCGCCTCAACCGTTGCCGTCATGTCCTCGGGCGTGTGGGCGACAACGCGATTCAGCGAGGTCAGATCGATTCGCCCGACCCTGGCCTTGCGCGCGCTGGCCTCCGACAACAGACGCTGCAATTCCGCGACGCTGGAAGGTTTGGGTGTCACGCGGCGATCTGCTTTCTTGGGGCGAAATCCGCGCAGCGTTTCGAGCCCGGAAACATCTTGTGCGGGTTGCAACGGTTCTCTGGATCGAAAATGCGCCGCAGCGTGCGCATCGCATCCAGGTCGTCCTTCGAAAACTGTTTTTCCATGAAATCAATTTTCTCGACGCCGATGCCGTGCTCGCCGGTCACGCTGCCGCCGAGTTCGACGCACTTGCTCAGAATGTCATGTCCGGCGGCGAGAGCACGCCGCACCTGGTCCGGATCGCGTTCATCATAAAGCACGAGCGGATGAATGTTGCCGTCGCCGGCGTGGAAAACATTCGGGATGCGCAACCCATGCCGCTCACTGCACGCGCGGATGAAACGCATCATCTCCGGCAATTTGCTGCGCGGCACCACGCCGTCCTGCGTCAGGAAATTCGGGCTCAAACGGCCAATGGCGCCGAACGCGCGCTTGCGGCATTTCCAAAGGTCCATGCGCTCCTGCTCCGTTTTGGCCACGCGCACTTCGCGGGCGCGATTCTGTTTGCAAATCTCAATGACGCGCTCCGCCTGGCGCTCCAGACCCGCGGCCAGCCCATCCAATTCGACGATCAGCACCGCGCCCGCATCCAATGGAAACCCAAAATGATACGCCGCTTCAATCGCCTGCGTGATGAGTTGGTCCATCATCTCCATCGCTCCGGGAACCATGCCCGCCGCGATGATGTCGCTGACCGTGCAACTCGCATCATCCACGCTCTCGAAGACGCCCAGCAACGTTTTGTACATCTGCGGCGCGCGAATGAGACGCACCAGCACGCGAGTCACCACGCCAAACATGCCCTCGCTGCCAATCACCGCGCCGCGCAAATCGTAGCCATCAACCTCCTCGCCGCCATCCGGCCTCGTTCCGAGCCAGATAATTTCACCATCCGGAAGGACCATTTCAAAACCCAGGACATGATTGGTGGTAACGCCGTATTTGAGCGTGTGCGGCCCGCCGGAATTGGTCGCCACGTTCCCGCCAATGGTGCAGGCGCCCTGGCTCGAAGGGTCCGGCGCGAACAACAGCCCGCGCGATTTGACCGCGTTGGTCACCCACGCATTGACACAGCCCGCCTCGACCAGCGCACGCCGGTTGCGATAATCGATCTCCAAAATCCGATTCATCCGCGTCAACGCGATCATCACCCCGCCAGTGACTGCCAGCACCGTTCCGCTCAAGCTCGTGCCCGCGCCGCGCGGGATGATCGGTAATTGATGCTCCGCGCACAATTTGACCACGGCGGCGACCTCCTCCGTCGTTCGCGGCAGCACCACCACGTTGGGCAATTGCTTTTCAATCGTGTAAGCGTCGCACTCGTAGACCAGCAATTCCTCCTCGCCGTAAATGACGCCTTCCCTTCCCACGATGGCGCAAAGCGCATCCACCATTTGGGAACTGATCGTGACTGGGCGGTCGATTTGCATTGTCTCGGAAGGTAATGGAATATGGCCGCCGCTGTCGAGAGAGACTGGTCCACCCGTCGGCAACTATGCAGGCACACGCTCAATTATTTCTTGGATCACTGCCGCCGCACCGGCCATGGAATGGCCGCGTTCCCCGCGAACGATGACGCGGTGGGCCAGGACCAACTGCGCCATCCCCTTCACCTGCTCCAGGGACACCGCATCCTTGCCCTGAATCGCCGTCAGGGCCTGGGAAATTCGGAGCAACCCCAGCGACGCGCGCGGGCTGGCGCCGAGCAACAGCGTGGGATGATTGCGGGTCGCGCTCACGAGGGCGAGCGCGTAATCGCAGGCGGCGGAGCTGACCTGGACTTCGCGCACCGCCTGTTGGCAGGCGAGCACGCGATCCGGCGTCGTAACGGATTTGAGCGTCTCGATTGGGTGGCGAAGTTGAAACCGTTCACACATTTGCTTTTCATCCGCCAAAGCGGGATATCCGAGGGTCAACCGAATCAAAAAGCGATCCAATTGCGCCTCCGGCAGGCGAAACGTGCCCTCCTGCTCGATTGGATTTTGCGTGGCCATCACCATGAATGGCCGTTCCAAATCATAAGTAATCCGGCCTTTGGTGATCATGCCTTCGCCCATCGCCTCCAGCAACGCCGCCTGGGTCCGGGGACTCGCCCGGTTGATTTCATCCACCAGCACGATTTGGGCGAACAACGGCCCGGAACGAAATTCCGACCGACCGCTTTCCGCGTCAACGAAAGTCTCTCCCAAAATATCCGACGGCTGAAGGTCCGGCGTGCATTGGATGCGTTTGAAAGTGCAGCCGGCACTTTGCGCCAGCGCCCGCGCGAGCATGGTCTTGGCAACTCCCGGGACGTCCTCGACCACCAAATGCCCTTCCGCAAACAACGTGGCCACCGCGAGCACCACCTGCTCGTGCTTGCCAACAATCACTTTCTCGATGTTGGCAATGAGATCGCGGGCGATCTCGGAAACCTCCTGCGATGAAAGGCCCTTGGAGGGGGCCAGCGGTGGCAGCTTCAAGCCTTGCGGTTTTGCGGTCTCGTTGCGCCCGAGCAAATTCTTCTTGCTGCAAAAAGGGCAAATCGCCTCCGTCCCTTCCGGCGCGTCATCCGGAATTTCAAAACGCCGGTTGCAATGCTGGCAAATGTGTTTGGCCATATCAGTTCGATGCCGCCGCGCGCTAATCGTCACGCGGCTCGACAACACATGTCCGCACAATGCAGCCGTTCCGCCCCAAAGGACTTGCGTCCCGGATTCGCACGCCCATTCTGCTCATCAACTTCCTGCCGTTTGCAGAGCTGTGCCGAAAGTTACCGGTCAAACCCGCACAAAGCCCACAGCAAGATCGCCGAGGCGGTGCCATCCATGGTTGGCTCATTCGTCGAGTAATCGCCCGAGTCGTCGTGATACACCGCTTGTTCGTCCTGGAACGGCGCGAGCGGGTCCGGGGCGGTGATGGTCACGCCCTTCATGCTTTTGAAGATGCGGTTGTAAACCGGGCCATCGACCAACCCGCCGCGCACGGGGCGCTTGGTGACTTTGGTGGTTGCCAGATGGATATCATGCGGATAAACGCCGCCTGCCGGAATGCCCGTGAACATGGAGGTGCCCCACGGATTGCGCCCGAGCAGCCAATCGCGTTGCTTGCTCAGAAATCCGTGATAACTCAGATCGCCCGTCATCCGCTCGTAGAGCATGATCTGCGTGACCAGGGCCACGGTCAGGTTGTTCGAGCACCAAACGAACGGCACGCCGATGCGATAGGGATTCTTGCGACCCATCGCCAGGCAGGCTTCGATGCCTTCCCGATAATACTCCGCCAATTCCTTCTTAAGGGCTCGATCCGCAGAGTCCCACAACGCGAAATGGCCCAGGTTCACGAACGGATAATATTGATAATGCCCCACGTCCTCCTTGCCCATCCACGATTCGGCCTGGATTAGTTTCGCATACCGCTTCGCGTCGTCGAGATACTGCCGCTTGTGCGTCGCGTGATACAATTCCGCTGCGCCCCATTCCATGTCGTCCGCCCAGTTTGTCTCCGCGTAACGGTACGGGGCGTTGTAGGAGTTGCCCTGCTGCACGCCTTCCTTGTCGCGGCCAAGTTGGTACACCTCGAGGCCGGCTTCGAGACAACGCTGCGCGAACCGCCCCTGGTGCGGATCATCCTTCCAAATCTGATACGCCAGCGCCATGGCCGCCGCGTAGCGCCCGGCAAGGTTCGCCACGCCGGTCGAGTCGCTCTTATACTGCTTCAACCCCTGCGGTTTGCCATCCGCGGCATAAACGACCCGATAGCTTCCAACGCCCCAGCCGTAATCCGCCGGATCGTTTTGCGGCAAATGAAACCCCACGTGATCGCGATCATCGCCCACCTGATGAAAAAGCAGGTCCGGCGCGGGGTGCAATTGGAGCATCCATTCCAATCCCCAGCGCGCCTCGTCGAGCACGTCGGGAAGGCCGTTCGTGCCCGGTCTGCCAAGCGCGGTAAAGTGGTCCTGGAAACAGCCCGGGGCCAGCTTGTAAGCCATCAGCATCTGGGCGGTGGCGTTGCCGGAGGTAAGCAGATATTTGAGCGTATCTGCGGCGTCGTGCCAGCCGCCACGCGCGTCCACATAGGTGCCATTGGTCATCGGCCCGTAGGCGGTGCGGCCATCGAAGCTGTGGCAAACAGCATCCACAAACGGATTGTAGCCGCAACGTTGCTGCCGCATGAACTCGAGGAGCACATCCGGCAATGCGCGATAAACATCCGCGCTGATGGTAAATGGCAGCGAACGATACTTGCCCATCGTCAACACGTACCGCCCCGGCCGGTCCACCCCGGAAAAATCCAGCTCCGCGTGGTGGTTGAAGCAGCCCCAATGGCTGTCGCTAAGAATCACCGGCTTGCCCTGGAAAACGGTTTTTTGCGTGTCCTCTTCGAGCACCAGGAACACGCCGTCAATTTCATTGGTGGAAAAAGCCATGCCCACCTTGATGTCCAAGGGCCGGTATCCCGCCTGGTTCGCGCGCAGTTGGATTTCCGCGGCCCCCGAGCGTCCAGCCAGGAGCCAGAAAGCACACACGAGGAGAAATGGCGCTCGTTGTTTCAAGCGCTCAGAATCAACCCTTTATTGATGAACCCGTCAAGGTACAACCGGCGTGGTACAAGCTATTTGAGTGCATTTTCAGGGCTCGCCGGGTTGGAGCTACTCTTTATGCAGCAACTCATCCACACGCACAAACTCGTACCCTTTCGCCGCCAAATCATCGAGCAAGCGCCCAAAGTGGCGATGCATCTTATCTGTACGCGCCGGGCCGGAACCCAGGTGCAGCAATAACAGGAAACCATTCAGCCCATGCGCATCGGTGCGTTCTTTCGTCAGGACGCTCTCCACAATCGCGTCTGAGGGCACGAAGTTCGGCGCGGCGTCTTCAGTGTAATCGGCATTGGACCGCGTTCCCGGCGTGCCATTCACTACGGTCAGCCCCATTTGTATGCTCCAATCCGCGATTTGCTGATTGTACCATTCGTAAGCCGGCAGCCAGAAGGGGATGGTCGTGCGATCGATGCCGAAGTGTTGGATTTTCAGCAGATTCGCCGCCAGGTCTTCGCGAAACGCTTCTTGGGTCACGAGCGTTTTCTTCGGCCCTTCCCACGGGCAATACAGCAGGTGCTGGTCTGAGTGCGGGCCAAGATAATGGCCTTCGCGCATAATCCTGAGAACCAGCGGTTCAAAATCCGGGTTGCCCAAAAAATGCCCGGTCAGGAAAAACGAACCCTTCGCGTGATGCCGGGCAAGTTCATCCAGGATAATCTCGCCGCCCTCCGCGAATTCATGGCCGGTAAACACCAGCGCGAGCCGCTTTCGGTCCTGCGGACCACGAACGACGCCGCCTTCACGAAATTCCCCGGGCATCCTGGCCAGCGCTTCTGCCGCGCGCTGGCGCACGGTCGCATCCACATCGGTCAACGCGTTGGAAAGCCAGGCATTCGCCGACGCGGCTTTGAAGCCGCAGCCCCCGAGCATCGCGGCAACCTTCGCCCGCACCGCTCCATCCGTGTTGCCGAATTCTTCGGCCAGGCACGGCACAATCGCGCCGTTTTGGGTTGCCTGGTGCCAGTCGTTGCGTGCCATTGCCGTGAGCACGTCGAACAACCGGCTGACGCCGGCGAATCCAAAATCGCGTTGCCGCCGGTTGCGTGCGACCGAGGCCCGATGGAACTCCGGATTCAGCGCCGCCACGGCTCCAAAACGAGCCGCCCCGCTTTCGTTGGTCAATGACGTGAGCAGCACCAGCGTGCCTTCAGAGCCAAGTTGAGAGAGCGCAAAAGCGGCGTCCAGCGCGGTGTTGGTTCCGGCCAGGAGTTGTGAAAGGAGTGGGAGCGATGGTTTGGCCTCGTCGCCGAGTTCACCGAGTGCCCGGATGGCGATTCCCGAAAGCATGCGGTCCCGCCCTTGAATCTTTGTGGTGATTGCCGGGATGGCCGGTTTCGCTTCCGGCCCCATTTCGCCCAGTCCGATCAACGCTCCCATCTGCACATAGCGGTTGGTGGAAGAGAGCGCGTTCGTCAACGCCGAAATCGCGGGAGCGCCCAATGCCGCGAGGCAAACCGCCACTTCGTTGCATTGTTTGCGATCCAGAACCATTTCGGCGAGCCGGGGCAGGGCCGGCCGCGCCGTCGGCCCAAGAACTTTGAACGCCTCCACCGCCTTGTACGAACGGTCGGGCGGCGAGGGAAAACGGAAATCGATCCACGACTGGCGATCCAGCCAGGCGTTCATTTCCCTCCCGGCATCCGGCGGATCTTTGCGCAAATAAACCAGCAAGTGCGGCAGCGTCTCCGTTCCCATGTGCCGGATGGCTTCCTCCGCCGCCGCACGACGGGGCGAACCAGGTGGATTCCCGGTCAACTCCTCGAGCCAGAGGCTCAATCGCCTGCCCTTGTAGGTGGGCTCGCCGCGAATGACCAGCCACGAAGTGGAACCCACCAGAATCGCGCCCAACACAAACCACAACGCCAGCCAAAGCCTCGACGGATGCGCGCGGACGCCAAGGAAATCCAGGGGTGCTTTTTCGCCGCGTCGTTCCGGCTTGCCGGTCTTCATGTCCGGGCCGCTTCACCTGCGGTCGCCGCCGCAACCGCCCGCTGCTCATCGCGCACCTGCCGCAACCCTTGCTGGACCAGGCCCCAAATCACAAACCACGCCGCCGCGCCCAGCAGGATCTCCTTCAAGTAGAAGATGGGTTGCCAGGGCGCGTTCCAAAACATGTGCAGAAACATTGCCAGCAGCAGCACGCGATAAAACCGCGGGTCGATCAGCGTCGCCAGCGTCACGTGCTGGTCCTTCTTCACCCGCCACAAAGCCGCGCCCACCATCGCCGTCCACGCCACGTGCATCAGCGGCGCAAGCATCGCGCGCACGAGGATGTTTTGCTCCATCACGCTCGCGCTGTTAGATTGCAACCCAAGCCGAAACGCGTAACCGGCGCTTTCAAAAGCCGCGAACCCGGCCCCCACCGCCGCGCCCAACAACATGCCGTTCAGGATGAATTTGTAGCGCGGCCCGCGCACGATCAGGATCAACGCCGCCAGCTTGCCCAATTCCTCCACGATGCCCGCGCTGGACGCGCCCAGCCAGTTCAGGCTGGCCACGTCGTACCCAATCAGCGAGATGAACAGCGACACAATCCCGCCCAGCGACATCAAAACCGCCAGACGATAAAGCGAAACATTCCGCGGCGTGTTCAGCTCAAAGAACAGGATCAAGGTCGCGATGGGCGCCGCGAACGCCCCCATGAGAATCAGCCCCGGTATCAGGTTCGGATTATGAAATTGCCGGTAGGCAAAAACGAACCCGAAATAAATCAGCCCGAAAAACAACAGGAACCGCGCAAACAACCAGGGCCGCGGCCACCCCGTCTGCACCTCCTTGATCGGCGGCGTCGTGCTCGGCGTGCCCACGATCAAATACTCCTCCATTTCCGCCACGCTCCGACGCTGGAACGTCTCCGAAAACATTTCCTTGAGGCTGAAGCCCTCCAGCTTCTCCGTGCCGGCCACGTGTTGCAACGTGTCGCTGAGACGATCGATCAAATCCTGCGCGAGCGACGAATTGGCGGCGGGATTGCGCTCCAGCGGCGGCGGGGCCGCAAGGCGTGGCGGACTGGAGTTGTCCGCTCCCGGCCCCTGGACTTCGCGCAACACCTGCGACGCCGGACGCCATTGTGGCGCGTCCTTCGAGGCCACCATGATGGTTTCCGACAACGCCCCCGCCGCGATCAACGCCGAAAGTTGCTCCAACGAAACCGGCCCGCGCACCTCCATCCCCGCCAGGTAATGCCACTCTTGCCTGTTGCATTCATCGCTCATGCCAATGCGCTGGTTCAAAACTCGCCGAGCGCTATGCGTTAAGAATATTCCGCCCGGCCATTTTCGCTAGAAAAATCCTCGCGCTGCCAAGTCACTGGCTTATTGCTTCGCAGCCTGATCCAGGTAAAATGAAACCAGCGGTTCGAACACTTTGTGGGCTGGTGGATTGACCACATCTCCTGCTGGAATCCAAGAGATTGATTGATGCAGTCCGGTTCTGAGACCGATCCGACTGCGATAAAACATGGTTGAAGCGTCAAAATCCACTCTCTTGAGACCTGCGGGTTCAGCCGAGGAGAACAACGCCCCGGTCAATGTTGATGCCATTCTGCAATCGATACTCGGCAGGGGAGGCGAACGTTTCGGCATGGCCGCCGCCGTTCTGCGGGGCGAGCGCATCATCGCCCAAGGTGTCGCCGGGGTTCGAAAGAGAGGGACCGCAGAGCGCGTCACGCTCGATGATCGATTTCACCTTGGTTCCTGCACCAAAGCCATGACGGCGACGCTCGTCGCGATGCTCGTCGAGGAAGGCAGGCTGAATTGGACCACCACATTGGGCGAACTTTTTGCCGACACGGTTAAGCCCATGCATCCGGCGTGGGAGAAAGTAACATTGCGGCAGGTTCTCGCACACCGCTCCGGCTTGCCCTTGGAATCGGACGGTCTAAATCCGGTGTTTGGCCTTTTGCTCGAGGTGATGCGGCCCCCTCGAGCGCGGCCGGGAACCTTGCCGCAGCAACGCCTGGAAATCGCGAGGCAGTCCCTTTCGCGCCCGCCAAGAATCCCGCCGGACACCAAATACTACTATTCCAACGTCGGTTACGTGCTCGCGGGGGCAGTGCTGGAACAGTTCACCGGTCGGGCGTGGGAAGAGCTGATGCGCGAACGACTGTTTCAGCCGCTAGGCATCAGCACGGGCGGGTTTGGGTCGCCGGGCACCGCTGATAAAACCGAGCAAGCCTGGGGCCACTCCCCGGTCCTCGGCAAACCGCTTGACCCGCGCAACCCCGCTGCGGAACTCCCGTTGTTCTACGGCCCCGCGGGCCTGGCACACATGTCGGTTACGGATTGGGCAAAATTTATCGCGCTCCATTTGCGGGGAGATCCGGCCAATCCACGTTGCGAGGCCGCGCTGCTCAAGCTGGATACATTTGCGGAGATGCACGCGGTCGCACCGGCCACAACTTCCAAGGGGTGGGTAATCCGTGGGCTAAACTTCCTGGCAACTGGTGATGCCGCATCCACCGTAACATACTGTGCCGGATGGTTTATCAGCACAGCCAGTTGGGCAAAAGGCACCCAGCCTGGAGACACCGGCCGCCGCCTGTGGCACGCCGGAAGCAACGGAAGGTGGAACTGCGGCGTGGTCATCGCACCCGAAATTGACTTTGCCGTGCTCGTCGCGTGCAACCGCGGCATCGCTGCCTGGAAAACCCGCCAGACGGTCAAGGCATTGATTCGGGCATTTGCGTCCAAACGGACCTCATTACACTGGTCCGGCTGAACGGGTAGAATTGAGGAATTGATACTGCGCTGGCCAGGGCCGCTTCGGCGCGGCAAGTCCGTCTTCACCTGGTTCTGTCACCAACGCCTCAACCGTCCGCAATCCAAATCGGCGCTTGGCAAAGGCCGTCCCGTTTTGTTTAGCTTTGCGCGCTCAATGTGTAAGTTGCGCGCGCCATTTCTCGTGTTGCTCGGATTGTTTTCCATGGCGCTGGCTTGCGCGCACGCCGCCCCGGCCGAGCCGCCGGCGCTGACCATCGAGTCGCAGGGCGAGGAGTTCGAGTTTTCCCTGACCAACGGGATGATCAGCCTCAGCAACAATGTGGTCGTGAAATACGGCGAAGGCGTGCTCACGGCCAATCGCGCGCTCATCAACACGAACACGGGCGACATCTACGCCGATGGCTCGGTGCGGGTTCAGAAGGAGGACCAGACCTGGACGGGCGAACATCTCCATTACAATTACCTGACTGCCGAACTCGACGGGCAGCAGTTCCGCACCGGCCGAACGCCCGCGTTCGCCCAGGGCGAGTCGTTGCAAGGCAACCGCACCAACAACACTTACACCGCCACGAATGCGTATGTCACCGCGGACGATTATTATAACCCGCTGTTCAAGGTTCGCACGAAAAGCCTGAAGATCGTGCCCGGCCAGTATTTCGTGGCCAAAAACGCCACCCTCTGGGTGGGCAAAGTGCCGGTCTTTTATTTTCCCTATTACCGCCGCAACCTGGCCGAAAACAACAACAGCTTTGCCTTCGTCCCCGGTTACCGCAGCGCGTTTGGGCCGTTCCTGTTGACGACTTATCACTGGGTTTTGAACCAGTATGTGGATGGCGCGATCCACGCTGATTACCGCGAAAAGCGGGGCTTCGGCGCCGGGCCGGACGTCCGTCTCCATTTGGGCGACTACGGCGAGGCGCTCATCAGGTATTACTACACGCACGACAAAGACCCGAACGAGGACAACCTGGGCCTGTCCATTCCGGAGAATCGCCAGCGGTTTTACTTCAATTACACCGGCACGCCGCTCACGAACCTGACCTTGAACTCCCAGGTCGCGTGGTGGAGCGACCCGCTCGTGACGCACGATTTCTTCGAAAGCGAATATCGCAAGGATATTCAGCCCAAAACTTACTTCGATGCCAATCAGGTCTGGCAAAACTGGAGCCTCGACGCGCTGGCCCAGCCGCGCGTGAACAATTTCTTCGAGACAGTCGAACGCCTCCCGGACATCCGTCTCACCGGCTTTCGCCAGCAGATTTTTGACACGCCCTTGTTTTACGAAAGCCAGAGTTCGGCTGGCTGGTATCGCCGCGAGTTCGCCGACACCAACATCGTCATGGCCCCGTTTTCGGCTGCGCGCGCGGACACCTTCCATCAGATCACGCTGCCGGAGACATTCTTCGGCTGGCTCAACTTCACCCCGCGCGCGGGCGGACGCTTCACCTATTACAGCGAAGCGGAAGGCGCCGGCGCGACCACCACCGAACATTATCGCGACGTATTCAACACGGGCGCGGAAGTTTCGACGAAGATCTCGCGCACCTGGCCGGGCGTCGAAAATCATTTCTTCGACATGGATGGACTGCGCCACATCATCGAGCCGTCCGTAAATTACGTGTACGTGCCCCGGCCCAATGTCCTGCCCTCGCAGTTGCCGCAGTTCGATTACGAGTTGACCAACAATCTTTACCTGCTGCCGATCGAATTTCCCGACTACAACGCCATCGATTCCATCGACAGCCAGAACGTGATTCGTTACGGACTGCGCAACCGGCTGCAGACGAAGCGCAACGGCCAAGTCATCGATTGGGCCAACTGGGGCATCTTCACCGACTGGCGGCTTAAACCGCGCAGCGGCCAGACGACTTTCTCGGACATTTTTTCCGATCTCGAACTCAGGCCGTTCGATCACGTCACGCTGACGTCGTGGACCCGGTTTGACATCCGCAACAGCCGTTTCAACCTCGCCCGCCACACCATCACGTTTCAACCCAACAACATCTGGAGTTGGACCGTTGGCCACTACTTCCTGCGCAACGACCCGCAATTCGGCCTGGGCCAGGACCTGATCACCAGCACCCTCTATTATCGGTTTAATGACAACTGGGGCGCCCGCATCTCGCACCAATTCGACGCGACCTCCGGCACCATGCAGGAACAATATTACACGGTTTATCGCGATCTCCGCAGTTGGACCGCCGGGCTTACCTTTCGCGTCCAGGAAAACGTGAACCGCGGGAAGGATTATACCGTGGCGTTTACGTTCTCCCTCAAAGCCTTCCCGCGCTTCAGCGTGGGCCAGGATACCGTGAGCCCCTCCACGCTCGTGGGCTACTAAGGTAAAACCAAATTCGTAGCCGCCGACGTGAGGAGACTCAAATCTCTCTTTCAGAAGGATTAGAGCCTGCCAATGAACGGCGCCGCCCTGCAACCCGTCCGGGGTAGTTCCCTGTTCCGTTGGACCTGCTCACGGACCATGAACGGTTCTATTTATTATACACGCGTCATTAATGAATGCGCCTGGGGCTCGCGGCGGCGCGCACAGGAGTGCGCGCCCTACCGGCAACACGGTGGTAGGGCGCGCACTCCCGTGCGCGCCGAATCGAAACGGACACACCCAACACAACGATCGAAGCCGGAAGATTGCGCTTGCGTGAACTCCGGTCTAAACTTTGGCATGCATACCCGATTGCCACGAAACCTGTCCTGTTTGGCCGCGTTTGTTCTTGTGTGGCCGGCTTCGTTGCTTTCCGCCCAGACGACGCCAGCCACAAACTCAGAACCATCGGTTTATGAGTTTCGCGAGCAGCACGATCGCGATGGGATCGGGAAGTTTTACCTGGGCCGCGAGATTGCCCAGGTGATGGGCCATCAAGCCGCGGATTGGCTCGAACGGCCGGAACGCGAGGCGGAGGAAAAACCTTCGCTGGCCATCGAAGCGCTGAATTTGAAGCCGGGCGAAACGGTCGCCGATATTGGCGCGGGCACCGGCTATTACACGCGCCGCCTCGCGGGCAAAGTCGGCACGAACGGAACCGTCTTCGCCGTCGAGATCCAACAGGAGATGCTCGATTTGCTCACCAACAAAATGGCGGAGTTGAACATCCATAACGTCAAGCCCGTGCTCGGGACCGTCACCGACCCGCGGCTGCCCGCCAATTCCACCGATCTGATCCTGATGGTGGACGTCTATCATGAATTCGATCACCCGCGCGAGATGACGCAAGCGATGCTCAAGGGTTTGAAAATCGGCGGGCGGCTGGTCTTCATCGAATTCCGCGGCGAAGATCCCCAAGTCCCCATCAAGCCGCTGCACAAAATGACCGAGGCGCAGGTCCGCAAGGAAATGGCGCCGTTCCCGCTGGAATGGGTGCAAACGCTCGAAGTGCTGCCCATTCAGCACATCATCGTCTTTCGGAAAAAGTCGGAATTGCCGCCTTGATCACGCGGCCTTCGCCGCGCCTTCGATCTTCTCGATCATCCGCCGCAACTTTCGCAACGCGAGGTTTTGCAACTGGCGGATGCGCTCGCGCGTCACGCCGAATTTCTCGCCTACTTCCTCGAGCGTTCGCTCGGTCCCGCCATCCAGCCCGAACCGGTAACGCAGGATCGCCGCTTCGCGCGGCTGCAAGCGGCCCACGAGGCTGTCCAGCAAGTGCGTAAAAGTCTTCTCCTCCAACTGTTCATACGGGTCGGTCGCCGCTTCATCCCGCACGATGTCGCCCAGGTGCCCGGACTCGTCGTCCCCGAGCGGCGCGTCGAGCGACGCCGGGCGGATCGCCGAAGCCCGCATGTCATTCACCTGCCGGACCGTGATGCCCAACTCGGCCGCCAGTTCCTGGTCGGTCGGTTCGCGTCCCAAAACCTCCTGCATTTTCATGGAGGTCTTCTTCATGTTGTAAATCTTGTCCACCATGTGGACCGGCAACCGGATCGTCTTCGACTGGTTGGCCAGCGCCCGCCGAATCGCCTGCTTGATCCACCACGAACTGTAAGTGGAAAGCTTCGCGCCTTTGGCCGGGTCGAACCGCTCGACCGCGCTCATCAAACCGATGTTTCCCTCGCTGATCAAATCCAACAGCGGCAATCCCAGGTTCTCATACTCGCGCGCGATCTTCACCACCAACCGAAGGTTCGCCCGGATCATCATCTCGCGCGCCTTGGCGTTTCCCTTTTTGATCTTGCGCGCCAGTTCGATCTCCTCCTCCGCCGTCAATAGCCGCACCTGGCCCACCTCGCGCATGTAAAGTGTCAACGCCGTGTTCCCGTCGTAACCCTTCGTCAAGTCCTCCCCTGCCGGCGCCACCTGCTCCAGTTCCGCCTCATTGATTTCGATCTTGCCCGGCCGGGCCGCCTTCGCGGGGGTTTTTTCGGCGGGCTTGGGCTTGGCGCGGGCGGGCTTTCGTCGCGAAGCAGCGGCGCGGGATCGTCGGGCGGCACTCATTGGGATTCGATGCGTTGCAATATGGCGGATTCGCGTTTTTTACGTCACGCTGCTTCTGTCAGCGCGCACGATTATATATCAGACTCCCGGCCGGGGTAAAGAATTCCGTTAAAAAATAACGGCCCCGCCAAATTTCATCATTTTGGCCGGAAAATCTTCGCCCCTGGGGCGGTGGACTGCGTGCTGGCTTTTCTGTTCGGAATTGCTTTTCAGTATTTCACGATCAAACCCATGCGAAATCTCTCCACCAGGCAAGGGTTGGTTGCCGCGTTGAAAGCTGACACCTTGTCTCTCACCTCCTCACGTCCTACCCGATCAACTGGTTGCTTCTTAAACGGGGCATTAAGGAAAAGATGTCACTCCGGTTTGCCGTGGCCTACCGGCTTGAAACAGACCCGGATGATATGTCAAGGTGTCTCACACCCCATAAGGCAATAGGTTGGTTGACACTGTTGCCGGGGATTGAACACCAGATATGTTGCGCTATGAACCGGCACCTGACTGTTTTAATCGTTGAAGACCTGCCCGATGATGTGCTGTTGCTGCGAAAGGCCATGGCCAGAAGTGGCATCACCAATCCCATTCAAGTGGTCGAGGATGGCCGGGAGGCCATTGCCTATTTGCAGGGTGAGGGAAAATACGCGAATCGGATGCAATATCCCTTTCCCAGTGTGATTTTCACCGATCTGAAGATGCCGCGCGTGAGCGGGTTCGAGGTCCTGGAGTGGTTGCGCCAGCATCCGGACTGCTCGGTGATTCCGGTGATCATTTTGACGGCTTCCCGCCAGGATGAGGATGTGAAAAGAGCCTATCTAATGGGGGCCAATGCGTACCTGGTGAAACCAACTTCATTGGCGGATTTGGAGTCGATGGTGAAAACGGCTTACGATTTCTGGGCTTGGTGCGAAAAGCCCCACGTCAGCGGCAACTGCTAATCTACGTCTTTCCTGGCGGGCGAAACCGCCGCCATGTGCCGTTCACGCAAACTGCAGCACGCTCTCGGGATGATAAGGCGTGAGCACGCACTTGTTGATGTCGTCAATCATCGTGCGCAGTTTTTCTTCGTCGTGGATCTTGACGAGGAAAGAATCCGCTCCGCAGCGATAAGCCTCCTGAATGTCCCGGCGGTCGTCCGAACCAGTCAGGACAATGACGGCCAGTTTCTCGAATTGCGGCTGCGCGCGCAGCCAGTTCAACACTTCAATGCCCGTGACACCCGGCATGTCCAGATCGAGAAGCACCAGGCTCGGCAGCGGGTATCGGTTCCGGTTGGCGTACAGACCATCGCCGGAAAGATAGTCAATGGCGTTGCTGCCGTTCGTCGCAACATACAGTGGATTGGTCAAACGCCACTTTTTGAATGAAAGCTTCAGCAATTGGACATCATCCGGGCTGTCCTCCACCAAAAGTATGGGATTGCCTCTCATCTCAATGCCCCCCCAGTTTCCACGCCGACTCGGTGCCGGTCCGCAAGGACGCAAACCGCATACTCATCGTCAGTCATGTTCATTATAAAGAGCCGGGTAAGGCGCACCTCTATGGTTGCATACCGATGAAGCAGGAGCAAGCCCGTAAAACACCGGTTCGGGTGGGTGTTTAGCCTATTGCCTGGCAACGCGGAGCCCGCGCAGGGCATTACCAAGCGAGCTAACCGCTGGTTGCCCCGGAAATTGACTACAATCATAGTATAAGCCCGTTCCCAATCCGTTTGGGATTCTCGAACTATTCCACCCGAATCAGCGAAAAACCTTCTTTGCGGCCATCCTTGTTCCGGATGGGACATTAATTTCGACGCCCTGCTTGACCACGCCCGCTCCGCCCGCGTTAATTAGGCTGATGACCACCAAGGCTACTAGTGCCAGGAATTCAGTTATCCCTGCGGCGCCGGGGCTCGCGCCGAGTCCCAGCCTTCCGGGTTGGCGTCGATGGTTGTGGCTGGCGTTGACCGCGCTGGCCTTGTTCGCGTACCTGCCGGCGTTGACCGGAGGTTTTATTTGGGACGATGACTCCTACATCATCCAAAACAAAACCCTGCGCAGCTTGCACGGGTTGTGGCAAATCTGGTTCGAACCCACTTCGATACCTCAATACTATCCCCTCGTTCATACCACCTTCTGGCTGGAATATCACCTCTGGGGACTGCATCCAACCGGCTATCATGTGGTGAACGTTTTGTTGCACGCCCTCACCGCGTTTCTAATGGGCTGCACCCTCACGCGATTGAAACTGCCCGGCGCCTGGCTGGCGGCGGTGATTTTTGCCCTGCATCCGGTGGAGGTGGAATCCGTGGCCTGGATAACCGAGCGCAAGAATGTTCTCTCCGCCGTCTTCTACTTCGCCGCCGCGCTGGCTTACCTGCGCTTCGACCCATTGCTTCCCGGCGCGGACTCGCACAAGCGCCCGTGGGGATGGTACGCGCTGGCCTTGGGATTATTCATCGCCGCGTTGCTGAGCAAAACCGTCACCTGCTCCCTGCCTGCGGCGATTCTTTTGGCGGCGTGGTGGAAGAGCGGTCGATTGGAACTCCGCCGCATCCTGCCCTTGATTCCTTTCTTCGTCCTGGGCGCGGGCCTTGGTTTCGTCACCGCCTGGCTGGAGAAACATCATGTCGGCGCGGAAGGCGCGGCGTGGTCATTTGTTTTCTCACAACGCTGCCTGATCGCCGGCCGCGCGCTCTGGTTTTATGCTGCGAAACTGCTCTGGCCTGTGCCACTCACCTTCACCTATGCGCGCTGGCAAATCGATGCCACGCAATGGTGGCAATGGCTCTTTCCTCTCGGGGCGCTCGCAGTCGTCGCGGGGCTTTGGCTGGCGCGGCGCCGTCTCGGACGCGGGCCGCTCGCTGCCGTGCTGTTCTTCGCGGGTACGCTCGCTCCGGCGCTTGGATTCATCAACCTTTATCCGATGCGCTATTCGTTCGTGGCGGATCATTTTCAGTATCTCGCCAGCATTGGCCTGATTGTTCCATGCGCCGCAGGTCTGGCTCGATTCGGACAGGTCCGAACACCGTCACCTAAAAAATCCGGGGGAGTGTCCTCCACCCGATCTCCGGCTTCCCTCTCTCCATCCAATGCGGAGAGGGACGGGGTGAAAGGACACCTTCCTCTAATTTCTGCAACCATTGCATTAGTAATCATTTTGGGTTCGTTGACTTGGAAACAAGCCGGCATCTACCGCAATCTCGAAACTCTTTGGCGCGATACCCTGTTAAAAAACCCGCACTGCTGGCTGGCGCACAACAATCTCGGCCTGGAACTGGAGAACCAGGGCAAACTCGACGAGGCCTTCCATCAATACGAAGAAGCCCTGCCGCTCGCTCCCGATTTTCCCGAAACCTATAACAATCTCGGCAACTCCTTGATGCGGAAGGGACGAATTGACGAGGCGATCGACGACTATCGCAAGGCCATTCAAATCAATCCCCGTTACGTTGACGCGCTCAACAGCTTGGGCGTCGCGCTCGGCATGCAGGGAGACTACACCAACGCCATCGTGTGCTTGCGGGAATCGTTGCGCTTGCAGCCGGGCTATGCGCGGGCGCACGGCAATCTGGGCAACGTCCTTCGCGCGCAGCATGACCTGGATGGCGCGACACGCGAATATACCGAAGCCATCCGCCTCGATCCCGGCAACGCCTCGCTTTACCGAAACCTCGGCCTCGTCCTGGAAGATCGGGGGCTTTTCGGCCTGGCCGCGCCCAATTACCAGGAAGCCTTGCGCCTTGAACCCGCCTCAGCCGATGTCCATTTCCGGCTGGCTGGCGTGTTGGCGCGGTTGGGCCGGCGCGAAGAAGCCATCACTGAACTTAAAGCGACCTTGCAACTGGACCCAAAGTTTGCCGAGGCCAGCGCGCAACTTCAGGCGCTCGAAGCCGGCCGCAAATGGGGGGAGTAGAAGAACAGCCATTAATCGCTAATCTGCAAGCTTGCCAACGGCTTTCAATTCTATAATCAACCCTTCAAAAACGGACAAGTCCGGGACATGCCGTTTCTTGAAGTGCTGTCCTTGGTAGAAGCATACCATTGCTTGTTTTTCGGCGAAATGGAATTTCGCGAAGCGGTAAAACCAAGTGCCGTCACGAAAAGCCTGACAACTCCCGCGCTCTGCTGCTATCTTCCCGCCCGCTTTGCGCATCCTGCATCTCAATTCCATGCTGACCGGCGGGGGCACGGACAATCAGTGTGTGGCCCTCGCTTCGGGCCTGCGCCAACTCGGCCGGCAGGTCTGGTTGCTCGGCCCGGATGAGCGCGAGTTCTCAAAAATTGCGCGCGAGCGCCAGGTCCCGTTTCACGCCTCGCCGCCCGAAGGGCCGCTGAAACTGCGCTTCATCGCCGCCGCCGCGAAGTTCATTCGGCGCGAACGAATCCAGATCGTCCATGGGCATCACGGACGGGACATCTGGCCTGCCATCCTCGCCGCGCGGCTGTCGGGAGTACGGCCAGCCATTGTGCTGACGCGCCACATGGCCAAGAGTCCCGGCTCGGGCTTCAGCCGGCAATTCATGCTCGGACAATGCGACGCACTCATCGCCGTTTCCGATTTCGTTGCGAAGGTCTTGCGCGAAGGCGTCCATGAGCCGGATTCGCCGGAACGCGAGCGCCACCGCCGTCCGCCAATCAAAGGCGACCATGGGAAAATCCATGTCATCCACGGCGGCATCGACACCGAACTCTTCCACCCGTCTGAGGCTCCCGAATGCCGCGCGGAATTGGGGCTCAAGCCGGGCGATTATGCGTTCGCCGTGGTGGGCGGATACGGGCTCCCGCGGGGCAAAGGACAACGCGAGTTCCTCCAGGCCGCCGCCAAAATTCACGAGCAAAGTCCCCGCGCGCGGTTTTTGATCATTGGCCGCGGAAACATGGAGAGCATTTTGAAGGAGGACATCGCGCGGCTCGGCTTGAGTGGCAAGGCCTGGCTGACGCCCTATTTCACCGGCATGCCCGCCGTGATGAACGCGATTGATTGCCTGGTGCATCCGCAAATCGGAACGGAGGCGCTTGGCCTGGTGGTTTGCGAAGCCCACGCGTGCGGCAAGCCCGTGATCGCCTCCGCGCTGGACGGCATCCCGGAAGCCTTCGCGGCGGGAAAGCTCGGCCAGCTCGTCCGGCCGGAATCCATCGACGAACTGGCCGGCGCTTTGAAAAGCTGGGCCGAAAGGCCCGCGCTCAATCTGGCGGCGCGCCAGGAAATCCACGCGCGCGTGCGGGAGCAGTTCTCCTTTACAACATCGACAGCCAACACGCTAATGCTGTATCAAAAGCTGATGAATCGTCGTGGTGCATGAGAAAAATCCGGATCGATTTTTGCGATTTTGGCTGCAACATCAGCAAGACCAACCATTTTTTTACCCGCCTGCTTCAGGAGCGGTTCGAGGTTGAAATCTGCGACCAGCCGGATTTTTTGATCTACTCCGCCATCGGCCATGAACATCGCATGCACAGCGGCGTGCGCATCCGGTTCTCGGGCGAATCGGCCCCGCCGGATTTCCGCGAGTGCGATTATTCCATCGCCTGCTGCAAACTGGATGACCCGCGCCATTTGCAACTGCCGTTTTACGTGCTCTACGGCAGCGCCGGCGAGATCATCAAAAAAAACGACGACTTCGACCGCATTCTTGCGGCCAAAAAGCGGTTTTGCAGTTTCATCGTGCGCAGCCACAACCCGCGCAAAAATAAAAACCGCCTCGATTTCTTTCTGCGCCTCTCGAAATACAAAAAGGTGGATTCCGGCGGCGTGTTCATGAACAACATCGGCGGACCGATCCCCGGCTATTCCCCGGGCAAGATCGAGTTCCTCCGGTCCTGCAAATTCAACATCGCCTTCGAGAACGCCGGACTGCCCGGCTACACCACCGAAAAGATTTTTGAACCGATGGTCGCGCGTTGCGCGCCGATTTATTGGGGCGACCCGTTCATCACCGAACAATTCAATCCCAAAAGCTTCCTTCATTACCGTGATTTTCCGAATGAGGAGGCACTGATCGAGCGCATCATTGAATTGGACCGCGACGACGCGAAATATCTCGAACTGCTCCGCCAGCCTTATTTCTACAACGACGAGCCAAACGTCCATTTTAGCCGAAAGCGTTTGCTGGATTTTTTCGAAAAAATCTTCACGACGAAAATCGAACCCGTGGGCCGGCGCAAGCAATGGTTCCTGCCCGGCCGCTGGGTGCTATTAAAACGGCACCACCTCCAGACAACGTATTCTCCCTGATATGCAAACAGCTCCTGAGAAAGAAGCGCCGGTGCACGAGGCCCCGATGATCATTGACTACGTCGCGCGTGTGGTCGGCGAAAAAATGGGCGGGCGCACCAGCGTCGCGCATCTGGACCTGGGCGCCGGGTGGGGCCACTTGATCCAGGCGTTGCGGCGCATCCTGCCTGAGCTCAAGTCCTCGGGTTGCGATTATAATCCGTCTCACTTTCCGCTGAAGGACGTGCCGATTGTGCACGCCGATTTCAGCCGCGACACTTTGCCTTACGCCGACGAAAGTTTCGATTTGGTCACCTGCACCGAAGTCTTCGAACACCTCGAGAATTTCCGCCACGCGGTGCGCGAAGCCGCGCGCGTCACGCGGCCCGGCGGGCTGTTCGTCGTTTCCACGCCCAACGTGCTGACGGTGAAGGCGCGGTTCGTCTATCTCACGCGCGGCTTTTTCACCTACTTCGACCCTCTGCCGCTCAAAAACGACCCCAACATCTACCCCGGCCAGCGGCACATTTCGCCCATCCCTTATTTCTACCTGGCGCACGCGCTCCTCGACGCGGGCTTCAAGGAAGTTGAACCGCACTGCGACAAAGCGCAGAAATTTTCGTCGATCTTCGGCGTGGTGCTCGCGCCGGTGTTCCGCTTTTTCACCGCCCTTTCCCTGCGCGAACGCCGCCGCCGTTTCTTTCATCTGTCCGACGACCTCGAAGCCCTCGCCGCCCAGCAAAACTGCTGGACGGTCCTGACCGGCCGCACGCTAATCGTTTGCGCCCGGAAAGCCGGCCCTGCGAAGAATTGAAGGCTGTGAATGCGCTTCGCACCTTGCAGAGAGGTTGCTGCACGTCCAGATTTCGTTTGCCCGGCGTCAGTTCTGCTGTGACAATAATCGCCATGAACCTCCGCTTCTCAGTGTCCGTTGCGAGCATCCTGCTTCTCGGCTTCGCAAAGCTCGGCATGGGCGCTGAAACCGCGCACAATTTCACAAAGTGGGAAAAGGAAATCGCCGCGTACGAACACGCGGACCTCACAAATCCGCCGCCCCAAAACCCGCTCGTCTTTACGGGCGCTTCGGCCATCCGCCGCTGGACCTCGCTCGCCCGGGATTTTCCGGGTCGCCCGGTGCTCAATCGCGCCTTTGGCGGATCGGAGATTGTGGATGTGACACATTTCGCCGATCGCATCATCTTTCCCTATCACCCGCGCATGATCTTTTTTCGCTCCGGCGGCAATGACCTCCACAATGGCAGGTCGGTCGAACAGGTTTTTGCGGACTATAAGGAGTTTGTGGCTGCCATTCACGCGAAGCTGCCGGACGTTGATATTGTATTCATCTCGCTCAGTCCCAGCATCGCCCGTTGGGAGCAGCATGAAAAGGAGAAGGCCCTGAACAAATTGATTGAGACGTACTCCCGGCAAACTCCGCACCTGAAATACGTGGAGGACTACGACATTGTGCTCGGTCCCGACGGACAGCCCCGTTCCGAACTATTCGTCGCCGACAAACAGCACTTCAACGCCGACGTTTATAAAGTCCTGGCCGAGCGGGTGCGTCCGTTGCTGCCAAAAGATTAATCGGGAAATTATTGAGCGGCAATCTGCCCCTTCAGAGCCGCAACCATGCGGGAATCGGCGCGCACCTGTTCAATCAACCGTTTTCTGTGGTGGGGATCGGCCGGCCACGCGGAATCCACGGTCGCACCTGCGGCAACCAGGAGCGCAACGACCTCGTAGTAGTGACCGGGTTCGGTTCCGGGCGGAGGATCGCCCCATCCGTGGAATGCCCACCCCAAAGGCGTTCCCCGATGACGTTCGTCCTTCAATTCGACAGGCGCTTTACTTTCCAGGAGCAATTTGACGATATCAGCACGCGCGGCATACGCGGCCCAATGCAGGCCGGTTATCCCACGGGGCATCGCGTCCACCTTCACACCCATCTCCAACAGGAACTTGACTACGTTGGTGCGGCCGTACTCGCAAGCCCAGCCAAAGCCGCACTCCATTTGGCTGCGTGTCGCATTCGCTTTCAAACTGCCATCCTCGTTGAAGAAGCTTTTGACCAGGTCGAGCCGCCCCACTCCGGCCGCTCCCTCCAGGTCAAGGCGCGCGCCCCGTTCGGCGAGATGCTCCGCGGCCTGACCGCGACCGTTTCCCAGGCAGGCGTTAACAAGCCCCTCTTCGTGCAGACCAGCCCCGTATTCGATCAAAATATCAATCAGCGCGTCCTGGACTCCCGCCCGGAATGGCCAAACGCTCGTGGCGGCCAGTCCGAGAGTGTCCGATCCGCCGTATATCTCCGCTGCCGCGCGGACGTCAGCGCCGGCCCGGAGCAAAATCTCCGCGATTTTCACGGCGTTTTTCGGAGTCTTTTGGCGATAGTTCTCCACGCCATTGGCCCCCACATAATGTAAAAGGGTTGCGTGATGCAGGCGCGTCGAACGCTCCCGAACCAGTTCCGGATTCTCTCCCAGCAACCGCTCGAGCTTGGCCACATCACCGGTGACCACCGCGTCCACCGCCGATTCGAACCTTGATACAGAGGAGCTTTTGCGAATCAGCCCCTCGATGTGTTTTGCGAACTTGGGCCAACTCTCGAAGCCGTGCTCCCGCGCGATGACGAGTTGAGCATCAGCCAGGCGCAGTTTCGTGCCTTGCAGTTCCAAGGCCGCCAGGTTGCCGAAGCGGGGGTGGTCTTTCTTAATACGCTGGAGAGTACGCTGCAGCGTTTGAGGATGGCCCGACTTGACGTTTTTGAGGAGGTCCTTCGCCTGTTTTTTATACTGCTCCAGGCTGGGACGAGCAGGCAGTTCTTTGGTATCCATCGCGAACTTTCTTTCATGGTTGTGCCTGGAGTCCGCCCGAATCAGGCTGAAAGAAGGCTCGTAACCTTCGTTGTTCTGTTTAAGGTGGGCACGGCCCTTTCCGCGGACTGGATGCGCCCTTTGCGCTGTCAGTAGAGTAGGCCATCTGGAGTTAAAATCAATCCAAATCCAGTCGCGGCGAACCAGCCGTAAAAACAAAAAAGGAGTCCATCCTTGCTGTTCCAAGAATGGACTCCTCTGAAATCGGCGTAAATTATTTCTCCGCCACTTTGCCCGTTAAACCGGCCTTTTGCAAGGCTTCGAAGACGTCCTTGTCGGTGAAATCGCCGGTCACTTCAAAGGTTTTTACGCCCTTGGCGGCGGTGTTGCCAGTGACGCCGGGCACATCTTTGAGGGCCGCGTTGACCCCTTTGACGCACTTGTCACAGCAAAGGTGAACTTCACTCACCTCCATGGTTTTCACCTTCTCGCCTTTCGCGCCGGTGTGGGGGATCAGCTTGACGGTATCATCGCTGCACTTTCCGAAATAACCGGCTTTTACGAGGGCATCGGCGGCTTTTTGAGCGGTCGCCTTGTCCGGCGCCATGATGGTGACGGTGCCGGCGTCTTTATCGGCGGTGGCTTTCGCGCCATCAACGGTCCCCACGGCTTTTTCAACGCCGGTGACGCATTTCCCGCAACAAAGGTGGACATCGGTGATTTTGGCGGTGACATCTTCCGCTTGGGCGGACAGCGCCAGGGCAAGCCCGGCAACGAGGGAAAGGACGGTGAATTTCATAAGCTTCATCAAGGAGTATTTAGATTATTCTTGGCCAATCAGGTTTCCCGGCAAAAGCTCGGTCTCCACAGTGCCGGGCATCAATTTAAATGCACGAAACCTTCTGGGTGGGTGACGGTAGGCTTGCGGCGCGGAAAAGCAAGTCTTTTCTTGCCTCCATTTCCGCAGGAAAGGAGCGGCGCCTGGCAAATGCAGTTGGCTTGGGAGGATGGATTGGTTAGCTTGCGCCAGTGAAAGCGACCGCTGGCGCATGAGCTTGCTGGAAATAAAAAGCCTGAAACTGGATTTCATTGCGGGCGACCGCAGTCTCCGCGCGGTGGACGACGTTTCCCTGGCGATCAATGCCGGCGAAACGGTGTGCCTCGTGGGCGAGAGTGGTTGCGGCAAGAGCGTCACGGCGCTCTCCGTTGCGCGACTGGTTCCCACTCCACCCGCCAGGTATATTGGCGGCGAGATTCTGCTGAACGGCCGGGACGTCCTCAAAATGTCCAAGCAGGAATTGCAGGAGATCCGGGGCGGAGTGGTGAGTTATGTTTTCCAGGACCCGGGCGCTTCGCTCAACCCGGTGTTTCGGGTTGGCACCCAGATCAAGGAATCACTCAAGCTGCATCGCCCCGAAAAGGCGAACGACGAGGAAGTCATCCGGTTGTTGAAACTCGTGGGAATTCCCGCGCCGGAATCGCGCATCAAGGATTATCCGCACCAAATGTCCGGCGGCATGCAACAGCGCGTGATGATCGCGATGGCGCTGGCGTCGGAACCGAAGTTGCTGGTGGCGGATGAACCGACGACGGCGCTGGACGTGACCATCCAGGCGCAAATCCTGGAATTGCTGCTGGACTTAAAAAAGCGCCTCGGCATGAGCATTCTGCTGATCACTCACAATCTTGGCATTGTGGGCGACATGGCAGACCGCGTGGCGGTGATGTACGCGGGGCAAGTCGTGGAACTCGCGCCGGCGCTCGATTTGCTGCGGCGACCGCTGCATCCTTACACGCGGGCGCTGATGAATTCGGTGCCGAAGCTCAGCGGCAACCTGTCGCGGCTGCAGGCCATCGGCGGCAACGTGCCGACGCTCGGCAATTTCCCGCCGGGCTGCCGGTTCGCGCCAAGGTGTCCGATTGCGAGGCCGGAATGCTCGAAGGCCGTCCCCGAACTGATGGAAGTCGAGGCGAAAAGGTGGGTGCGGTGTCCCTACTGGGAAAATTCAGCAACTTTGGTTAGTCCGGAAACGAACCGCGTCATGGTTTGATTCTTTCGGCTCCTGCAGGAAAGGTTGCGATGAATTTGGTCATAGTCATGGGTGCATTCCCGTGAGATGTTTGCACCCGTGAAAGTGGCCATGGCTTTACTTGCTTTGACGATGTCAGTCGCTGCTCAATCTCCAAATTATCCACCAGCCCGGCGCGAGGCTGCGCTGGACGATTATCATGGAGTCAAGGTGAGTGACCCGTATCGCTGGCTCGAACAATTGGATTCGCCGGAAACCCGTTCCTGGGTGGAAGCCGAGGCGAAGCTGGCGGATTCCTGCCTGGACAAAATTCCCGCGCGCGAATCGATCAAACGACGGCTGACCGAGGTGCTCGATTACGAGAAATACGGCATCCCCTTCCGCGAAGGCGCCCGGTATTTCTATGCGCACAACAGCGGCTTGCAGCCGCAGAGCGTTCTTTACTCCACGATGGGTTTGACCGGCAAGCCGTCCGTGGTCTTCGATCCCAATCTGACTTCCACCAACGGCGCGCTGGCGATTGCGGGTTATCACGTCAGCCGCGATGGATCGGTGCTGGCGTATGGCGTCTCCCAAGGCGGGTCGGATTGGACCGACTGGCATTTCCGAGACGTGGCCAGCGGCAAAGACCTGCCGGATGTGGTGCGCTGGACCAAGTACTACGGCCCGGTGTTTGCGCACGACGGCAAGGGTGTTTATTACAGCGCTTTTCCCGCGCCGAAACGGGGCGAAGAGTTGCGCGTCCGCGACCTCGGCAACGCGGTTTTCTATCATCCTTTTGGCGGCGATCCATCGGCGGATCGCAAAATCTACGAACGCCCGGACCATCCAGACTGGCAGTTCCGGCCCGAGCTGAGTCACGATGGCCGCTGGCTCGTCCTCATGGTTGGGGAAGGAGAGGTCGGTGACAAGGGGCTCGAAAATATTTATGTGGTCGATCTCCTCGCTGCGAACGCGCCGGTCAAGCCGCTGATCGAAGGATTCGACGCGGGTTATATTTTCGTCGGGGCAGAGCGTGGGCTGCTCTATTTTCAGACCACGCTGAACGCGCCCCGCGGGCGGGTGATCGCGATCGATCCGGCCGCCCCGGAACGTTCGCGTTGGAAGGAAGTGATTCCGCAAGGGCCTGACGTCATGGACGCCCACGGGAGCACGTCGCTGGTCGGCCATCAATTAATCGTCCGCACGTTGCACGATGCGCACAGCAAGGTCGCTATCTACGGATTGGACGGACAGTTGCGGCGCGAACTGGCATTGCCGGGCCCGGGGACAGTGGCCGGCCTGGGTGGCAAGCCGGATGACATGGAAACATTTTATTCGTTCATGGACGCCACCACGCCGCCCGTGATTTTTCATCTCGACCTGAAAACGGGCGCCAGCGCTCTCTATCGCGCGCCGAAAGTTCCGTTCGACACCCACGCCTTTCAGTCAGAGCAGGTTTTTTATCCGTCCAAGGATGGAACGCGCATCCCGATGCTCCTGGTGCACAAGAAGGGACTCAAGCTCGACGGCTCGAATCCCACGCTGCTGTATGGCTATGGCGGGTTTGGCAATTCGGTGACGCCGGCTTTCGACGCCACGCGCCTGCCCTGGCTCGAACGGGGCGGGGTTTTCGCCATCGCCAATATCCGGGGCGGCGGCGAATACGGGGAGGAATGGCATCAGCAAGGCATTCGCGCGCGCAAACAGAATGTGTTCGACGACTTCATCGCCGCCGCCGAATGGCTGATCGCGCAACGCTATACGTCGACGCCGAGGCTGGCCATTGAAGGCGCTTCCAACGGCGGGCTTTTGGTGGGCGCGTGCGTGACGCAACGGCCCGATCTCTTCGGCGCGGCTCTCGCTTACGTCGGCGTGATGGATATGCTGCGCTTCGATCAATTCGGTCAGGGCGCGGGTTGGGTGGGAGACTACGGTTCGCCGCATGATCCCGAGGATTTCAAAGCGCTTTACGCCTATTCGCCCGTACACAACGTTCATCCCGGCACGCGTTACCCGGCGATCATGGTCATCACGGGCGATCACGACACGCGCGTCATGCCCGCGCACTCGTTCAAGTTCGCCGCCGCGTTGCAGCATGCCCAGGCCGGCCCCGCGCCGATCCTGTTGCGCGTGCGCCTCTCGACGGGTCACGGCGCCGGGGCCACCACGGCCCAACGCATAGCTGAGAAGGCGGATGCTTATGCGTTTCTTGTAGAGAATTTGGGGATGGAGAACAAATGATCGTGGCTTGGGTTGGTTGTGTTCGCCTCGGATTGGCCGATTGACGGCGGGGGTTACCTGTGATTAATTCTTGGCATGAGCACGGTTGCGGAAATCAAGCGCGCCATCGAGAAGCTTTCACCGAAGGAGCGAGTGGAATTGGAGTCTTTGGTCTGGCCCGAGTGGGACCGGCCTGAATCTGAAACCCCTCCGGGTATTCAGGAAAAATTGGCTGAAGCTGCCAAGGGACGTTTCCAGCCGGGCGACCGTTCTGACCTCAAGAAGATTCTTTCCAGCCTGGAATGAATCCACGCTGGGAGCAGAGCGAATACGTCTTCTGCGATCTCCAGGCAGCCGCTCGTTTCATCCGCCGCAATAATTTCGAAGCTGCCAGCGCGTTTCTGGAAGCGGCTTACAACGCATTTGAATTCCTGGCGAAGAATCCCGGAATTGGACGCAAGCGCGTGGACTTGGGTTTTCCCGACGTGCGTTCCTGGCGCATCGCAGGTTTCAGGACATACTTGATCTTCTATCGTGAATCACCAGAGGGTATCCAAATCTGGCGCGTGCTGCACAGTGCCAGGGATCTTCACCAACACTTGGAGGACTAAACGGGTTGTAGGGCTGTAGCTGAATTGGTGGTGAGGAGGCGTTTTCAGCATCACCGGAACACATCAGAGTGGCGTTTTCTTTCCTGAGAGCTGCGCGGTGGGACGAGGACGCCCCCACCCTCATGAAGGTTGTGCAAGATCGCCCTGGCGACTCGGGATAAGAAAAATACAGTTGCATGCAAGTGAGAGGCGTGCTCTAATGTGGGTATTAGGGGGGCGGCGCCAAACGCCGGAATGACCAATGTCCAAGGCCCGGGCGGGCGGGCGGCGGGCGCGTTGCGTCGATTTGTATTTTGTCCGGCTTCATTGGAAGCCGGTGGTTCTTTGACATCTCAAAACAGGTCCAAGGTCCAAAGTCGGAACTGGGGCAGTTTGACACCCTGGGAAGCTCTTTATCGCGGGCCAGGGAGTTAAACCGCAGAGGGCGAAAATTAAGGTGAATTAAAGCAAATTAAACCAAATTAAACCTCTTTTTTTCGCGAGGCGCAGGAGTTAAAGGGCCAGGAAAATAGCGCAAGCAGTTGATGACAAGCTGGTTGCGCAGAAAATGTGGACAAAGCCGGGCTGGAGTGCCAAAATGGCCCACTTCCCCCCAGAGCAGCCACACCCGAGGTTTTTCCAGCTCCGCCCGGGTATGGCAGGTTGACTGTGATAATGGGCTGTGATTGAGTTTTGATGTGTACACGGTCGGGTGACCGTTCCGACATCGCCGTGCGGTCATTTTGCAAAGAGCTGCGCTTGACGGCAGGGTGTCGTCTCTCGTTCCAGTCGGCGGGTCGCCAACCGGGACAGGCGGGTCGCCTGCGCCACCCACCGAAGCAGGGCGCGGGTTGGCCAAACGAAAACATGAACCTCCTCGAAGTCAAAAATCTGAAAGTCCATTTTCCGGTGAAGCACGGGTTGTTCAGCCGCGTGAAGGCGCATGTGAAGGCGGTGGACGAGGTGAGCTTCACGGTGCAGCCGGGCGAGACGCTGGGGTTGGTGGGTGAAAGCGGTTGCGGCAAGACGACGCTGGGGCGGGCCATCGTGAAGTTGGTGGAACCGACAGCGGGCAGCATCCTGTTCGAGGGGGAGGACATCGCGCATTTGAACGGTTCGGAATTGCGGCTGCGCCGCCGGAATTTCCAAATGATCTTCCAGGACCCGTACGGGTCGCTGAACCCGCGGATGACGATCGAGCAGGTGATTGGCGAGGCGATCGATATTCATCGTTTGGCGGAGAATGCCGAGGCCCGGCACAAGCGGATTGTGGAATTGTTGCAGGCGGTGGGATTGGATGCCGTCCATGCGCAGCGGTATCCGCACGAGTTCAGCGGCGGGCAGCGGCAACGCATCGGCATCGCGCGCGCCCTGGCGGTGCAGCCGAAATTGATTGTGTGCGACGAACCGGTGAGCGCGCTGGACGTTTCGGTGCAGGCGCAGATCATCAATCTGTTGCAGGACCTGCAACAGCAGCGGGGCATTGCGTATCTTTTTATTGCGCACGATCTGGCGGTGGTGGAGCACATCAGCCGGCGGGTGATGGTGATGTATTTGGGCAAGGTGGTGGAACTGGCCGAGGCCAGGGCGATCATCAGCGCGCCCAAACATCCCTACACGCAGGCGCTCATTTCCGCGGTGCCGGTGGTGGACCCGGATTCCAAGCGCAAACGCATCGTGCTCCCCGGCGATGTGCCGTCGCCGATTGCTCCGCCTGCGGGGTGTCCTTTTCATCCGCGTTGTCCCATGGCGCAGTTGCCGCGATGCCAGGCGGAAGTGCCGGCTTTGCGCGAAGTGACGCCGGGGCATTGGGCCGCGTGTCATTTCGCGAAGTAGTGACGCCATAACGTCGGCGGGAGCGACTGGTCTTTTTTTGCGCAGCCCACCACAGCATCCGGTGTGTGTGAGTATCGACAGCACAGAATATTGGGGGTGCGGGCAATCGATGAGACGAATGGGAAAAATGAGAGGCAGGTTTGGATTGCACAAATTAAGTTACGCATCGGCAACAAAAATGTAACCAACGAGGGCCCTCAAATAGTCTATTCCATTGGCGGCGCTATTGCTCTGCCGCCCGGGCGAGGCCGCGTGAAAAATTTGCGAGGCTGCCATCCAAGGAAATCGCGCCGCGAAAAAAATTTTGAATGCGTTGAATATGAGTCCGCGTGGCACAGTCAGTATTAGAGCGGCGAGGGATGCGGAGCCTCATCCCCGATCAACCCTGTAAGAGGATAAAGCAAGGCATAGACCTTGCTGGCTTCTTGCGGCAGGCGGTTTCACTCAAAACCGTCTCAAATCAGGACAGAAAACTGGAATGGAACAATTATGAAATTAGCGAGTGAACAATCCAGCGGCGGACCCAGGATCGCCTTGGGCCGGCGCGGGCTGCGGGCTTTTACTTTGATCGAACTGCTGGTCGTGATTGCGATCATCGCGATTCTGGCCGGCATGCTGCTGCCCGCGTTGAGCAAGGCAAAGGAAGCTGGAAGGCGCATCGCCTGCGTCAATAATCTTCGCCAGTTGGGCATGTCCCAGCGCATGTATGGAGACGACTTCAACGGCTTTTATCCACCACGCTCCGGAACCGTTCGCTGGACGACGGCGCTGCTCGACGAATACAGAAGCACGAACATCCTCAAATGCCCCAGCGACCCGCATCCGCAATCCATGACGAACACTGCCGCGCAATATCCGGCCGATGCGGCCGACCGGAGCTATATGATCAACGGATGGAACGATTATTTTTACACCACCTTGAGTTCCGATGATTTCAACAGTTACATGAACGGCGTTTACCCGGTCGGCATGAAGGAGGTAAATGTGCTCTATCCTTCCGACACCATCGCTTTTGGGGAAAAGAAAAGCCTGACCAGCGACATGTCACGGCAATTCTACATGGACTTCCGGGAAGGCTGGGGCAATGACGTCGATCAATTGGAATACGGACGGCACGCGGGCAACGGACCTTCCAACGGCTCCGGCGGATCCAACCACGCGTTCGTGGACGGCAGCGCGCGCTTTTACAAGTGGCAAAAGGCGATCTCGCCGGTGAACATGTGGGCGGTCACGGATTTTTACCGTACGTTCTACGGGACGTTTTAGCCCTTTGAACTTCTAGGCAATGGAGCGAGGTCGGGTTCCACAAACCCGGCCTTTGCCTGCGGCGACATGAAGCGATCGCGCGAATAGAAAAGTCGCAGCACCTTCTTTTGGGATAGCTCCGGATGTTGTTCGAAAAACTTCTCCGCTGTTTCCGCCGGGCCGTATTCGCAAAGCGCCAGGTGAACCAGCCTTACCCAGGCCTGCGTCATTGTCTCGTGATACCCGCGGTCCGGCCCTTCCGGCACCTGGTTCGCCGCGTTGTAGGCTTTGATCCCGGCCCGTATTTTTGCGATCGCCTGATCCAGCGGATGGCGGCGAAGATACAGGTAAGCGATCTTGATATGGGCATCGTGATGCCACTGATCGAAAGGAAAGGCGCAGGTTTCAAAGGCTTTTAGCAGGGCGTCGTCGTCCATAATTTCCCGATTGCTTTACCGTACCAGCGGACATTCGGCAGCGAAAAAATTGCGGAGCCGCTGCTGCTTCCCGGGATCAATTGAGCGCGGAAAATAAAATCTTTTTGAGCGGTATCGGATCGTTACGTTCCTTAGTTCCAATTCCTTGATGAACCAGGCGATGCGGCTGTGATACGGGGCAAGCACGCCGGTGATCCTCACCTCACCCACGCGCGAGACGGTGATCTTGCTGTCCGGAAAAAGATACGCCAGCATGAACGAGTCATTCCATGCCTGAGCCGTGGTTTGCTGTCAACCGCGGCGCAGCGATTCATTTCATTCCGGGTGCTTCGTCTCGCGGGCGCGTTGAGTGACGCGCTCCAGCCAGGCGCGCAGGCTGCCGGCAATCGCTGGCGATCCATTGGCGGCGCGCGCGACGAGTACCGCGCATTCGGTGCGGTTGACAATTTCCCGCGTCACATCGCCCAGAATATAGGTGTGAATGCTGCCCCGGCTCAAAGAAGCGCCGCTCACGACGAGATCGTAATCCCCGCGGCGTATTTCATTGAAGATCTCATCCAAAACGTGGCCCTGCCGCAAACGCACTTCGGTTGGAACACCCAGCGAATCGAGGATGGACTTTTCGTTCCGCAAGTTTTGTCCAAGTTCGGACCTGGAGGCCAGCACCGCTTCGGTATCGACTTCCTGACGGTAAAGCCGGGCGTAAATCGCCGGCGGCGGCGCCACGACATGGAAGAGCGTCACGGTCGCACCCATCCCGCGGGCGATCTCGCCGGTGAGCTTGACGGCGTTGTCGATGTATTTCTTGCCGCCGGTGCAAACAAGAATGCGCTTGATGGTGGTGGTTTTGCCCATGACAACCAACACGGGCGGACGGACACTCTTGATGATTTTGTACGTCTTGGTCGGCCGCCAGAAGAGCCCGCGTCCTTCGCGCCGGGGCGCGCCGACGACGACCAGATCATAGGAGAGATCCTCGGTTCGCCGCACAATCTCCGCGATGGGTTCGCCGGACTTCGTGATGAGTTCGGCCGGGATCTTTTTATCCAGGAGCGCCTGGTGACCGCGCCGAAGCGAGTCCAGAATCGAATCCTCGGCGCCGGGGGTTTCCAGAACGCCGAGCAAGGTCACTTCCGCGTGGCAGGCGGCGGCGACGGCTACCCCGAGCTTGACGGCGCGATCGGCCGCTTCCGAACCGTCGCTGCAAATCAGGATTTTCACGCTTCTTCTCCTTTCGTTATTTGGGCGGATGCCCGTGCAACAGGCCGTGGATCACGATGGCGGCGCCGATCAAGGGCAGCGGGATGAAGGCGAGGCGGATGCGCACGCCGGCAAAGTATTGCGTGAGCGTGGCGCCGATTTGCGCGCCGATCGCCGCGCCCGTGTGCATCACCAAGGCGATCAAAATATCCACGTTTCCCTTCAGCGCATGCGTGAAGGTGCCGTAGCTGGCCGAAATGATGATCTCGAACAGGTCCGTGCCCACTGCGATATGGGTGGGAATGCCGAGCAGATAAATCATCGACGGCATGCGGATGTAACCCGCGCCCCCGCCCAGGAATCCGCTGAACAGGCCGCCGACGTATGAAACTCCGATGATCGACCAGAGCGAAATCCGCTCGATGCCCGAGACGGGCAGGCTGATGTGCGGCGGCAAACCGATTTTTTGAATGCTCTGGGCGATATGCGCGAAGGCGGATCGGTCGTCCCGGGCGGCCTCGCGTTTCGATTGTTTTTTGCCGCTGCGCGCCTCTGCCCGGCGCATTTGAATGGTGCGCCAGCTTTCCCACGTCATGAAACCCGAGATGCCCACCAGGATGACGATGAACGCAATCCCCACCGCGACATCCACGTGCGCGGTCTTCTTGAGTTGCTGGATGAGTTGCGCCCCGGTTTCCACGCCGGCGATGGTGCCAAAGACCATGATGCCGCCCAGTTTGAGGTCGATGTTTCCCAGCGTGCGGTGCTTGCGGGCGGCCACAATGGACTTGCCGACGATATGAGCGAGGTCGGTGCCGACGACAAAGTTCATTGGCATGCCAAAGCCAAACAGCGCCGGTCCGGCCAGGAAGCTGCCGCCCACGCCAAAAAAGCCGCCGAGCACCCCGACGACGAAGCCAACCAGGATCAAGTAGATCGGATCGATGTGGACACCGGAAATGGGAAAACTCATTCAGCTCCTTTCCGATCCGGCGCTTCGGCTTCGGGTTTGATGAAGCGAAGCAGGCCGCGCGTAACCGCTTCGAGCAAAAATCCCTGGCCAATGATAAGAATCAAGGACATGAAAGCGTAGGTCTTCCGGTCATGCCGGAAGAGGTGATCCAGCCACCCACCCAGGAAATGCAACACGGCGAAGAAGTAGCCGACCACGAGCAAGGCGTAGACCACCAGCTCGATGATGAACGATTTGAACAATTCCCTGAATTTTCGCTTTATTCGCGACATGAAAAGATAGGCGGCCGTGCTTCACTCCGGACGGCCAAGATTATCACGGAAGCAATAATCCCGCGAGTAAGCGGGAAACCCCATTGCCCTCAGCGGGCAGGAGCAACTCTCAGCAAGGCCTGTTCGCGTTCGAGCAGCGTGGGATGCGAATAATAGAAACCGCTGTAGTAGGGATGCGGCGTCAGATTGCTCAAGTTCTTTTCGTTGAGCTTGCGCAAAGCGCCGATGAGGGACTGAGGCTCGCTCATGGTCTGCGCGGCGTAGGCGTCCGCCTGGTATTCGTAGCGGCGAGACCACAAATGGACGAGCGGCGAGAACCAAAAGCTGACGAGTCCGGCCAGCAGGCCGAACAGCAGCAGGGCGGGCGCGATGTTCCCAGGCTCGAACCCGAAGCTGCGAAAAAACCAATCCTGCTTCGCCAGGATCGAAACGAGACACAAACCAATCAGCGAACTCGCGGCGGACCAAAGCAACATTTTTGGAATGTGCCGCTTCTTGTAGTGGCCGATTTCGTGAGCGAGCACGGCTTCGAGTTCGGGCTCGGTCAATTGTTGGATTAGCGTGTCGAACAGCACAATCTTGCGGAATCGGCCGAAGCCGGTGAAGAAGGCATTGGAGTGCCGGGAGCGTTTGCTGCCGTCCATCACCTGGATTCCGCGCGCGAGGAACCCGGTGCGTCGGCCCAGGGCCAGCAGGCGTTCGCGCAGACTGCCTTCCGGCAGCGGGGTGAATTTGTTGAATAACGGCATGATCAAAACCGGCGCGACCAGAAGCATGACCAGTTGGAAGGCCATCAAACAACCCCATGCCCACAGCCACCAGGCATTGCCGGTCCATTCGACGATTTTAATGATGAGCGCTAGCAATGGGCCGCCGAGCACGAGCGTCAGCAGCAATCCTTTGAACCGGTCCATCCACCAAAGCCGCGGCGTCGTGGTGTTGAATCCAAACCGTTCCTCGAGGCGGAATTGATCATACCATTCGAAAGGAAGCCCCGGCAATGCCAGCGCCACGCCCGTGGTGAGCAAAAACGCAGCCATCGCCCAGGCCGACGTTCCCAGCCAATGGGTGAACAGGCGGAATCCCCATGGCAGCACGCCGCTGAAAAGAATCAACGCCAGCACCAAAGCGTCGTAAGCCATTTCAAGTTGCCCGAAACGGTTTTGCGCGAGGGTGTATTGGATCGACCTGGCATACGTTGGCTCGTCGATCACGCCCCGGAAGGCATCCGGGATGGCGTGCGCGTTCGCCAGGACATTCCGCTGGTTCAATCGGGCCAGCCATAACCTCACGGCCAGGCGGGCAAAGATTAGAACCAGGACAATCGAAGCAACCGTGGAAATCTTAATCATCCAACGGTTTTCTTTAACACAGAAATGGAAGCGGTCAAGCAGGCATGGGGCCAAATCCACAACGGATTACGCCGGAACCCGCCAGGAACTCATCCGGGCAGGGCGGGCAGTCCTCCGGCCGCCGTCGGCGCGCATGAAGTGACGCACCCTGCCAAAGCAGCGCTTGGGTTCAGGATGCTCTTCGGTGGCGTGGCGAACGCAATGCCGGATTGCACGAACGGCGTCCTGCCTGGCGGTGTCGCGGGACGGCAGGCAGCGTGCCTCGGTGTCTCGCCCGGACCGGTGATTTGGGACGGGACCGGTGTACAATCGGGAGCGTCAAGATGTGAAGGGCGCTCCAATGGGAGACCGGAATCCGAATCGGTTTCGGTTTTTTCCTTGTCTCATGCTGTCTGGTTTTGCCCATATGTTCCACCTGCCCCGGCCTGTACTCGAAAATGTTACACAACGATTACATTGATAAGAGGCAACGGCGGGTAGGTTTGTTCCCAAGTGATTCCAATGACAGCAAGCCCGCGGCAGGCCGGTGCTGGCGTTGCCGAGGCTTACCTTCGTAGTTATTCCGGGAATCGGGCGGAGCGCGCGCGGCAGTCCACCTCTGCTTTGAACAAGAAACCTATCATCGCGCAGAGCTGGAATTCTGCGCTCCGCACTTCACTCGGGATGGCGCAAAACCGGGAAATTTAGCTGGCCTAATTCCAGTTGCCGATTATGTTTGAGAGAATTTATTACGAATGAACTTATCGAAAATGATCAGGTGTCTGGTGGTGACCGCGGCGATTTCCGCCGCTGGCACGAGCATTGGCGTCCAAGCCCAAACGGCGGGTCCGCCCAGCAACATGAACGCCGTGATGATGCGGTTGCTGCACAACTTCGCTTTCACCGCCCGGGCTGAAATCCGCGTATTGGACCAGTCCAAAAAAGAAACCACCGCGGTGCCCATGGCCTATGCCATGCTGGACGGCAAAACGCGCTACGAAGTGGATTTGAACCAGTTCAAGGGTTCGGACCGGCCCGCCGCCGCCGCCGCGTTCATGAAGCAGATGGGCGTGGACAAGCTGATCGTGGTCAACCGTCCGGACAAAAAAGTGAATGTGACCATTTGCCCATCAATCCAGGCCTACAGCGAAAGCCCCATGAGCCTGGAAGAACAGGCGGAGGCGATCAAAAATTACAAGATCGACAAGTCCAAATTGGGGAAGGAAACCATCGACGGCCATGCGTGCGACAAAAACAAGGTCACGTTAACCGACGAAAAGGGCAGGACCCAGACGGCCACAGTCTGGACCGCCACCGACCTGAAGGATTTTCCGGTCCAGTTGCAAATGAGCGATGAGGACGCCACGACGGTGCTGCGTTTCAAGGACATCAAGTTGACCCGCCCGGACGTAAAACTGTTCGAAGCCCCCGCCGGGATGACCAAATACGACCCCGCGCAAATGGTCAAAAAGCTCACCGGCCAGAAGTAATCTGAACGCGCCAGGACGGGCCTTGTCCAATGGTTGCTGCCAAAGCAGCTATTAGGAATGCCCGTTTCGACCGACCAATCATGCTTGGACCGGCATTCGCCGGTTGAACCCGTCCGCGCCCGAAACTGGAAATCGTGGATTCCGCTCACCCTCTTGCGCCGATGCGGAGTGGCCATGGGATGCGTTCTCGTTGCGCTCGTGGTTCGCTACTTTGCCACGCCTCTGGTTGGCAACCAGGTTCCGTTTTTGGGCTTTGTCGTGGCGGCCCTCGTTGCCGCTTCTTATGGCGGGGCGATTGCGGGCGTGGTGGCGCTTTTTCTTGGCTTACTACTTGGCGATTGGCTTTTCACCCCGTCTCAAGGCGCGGTCGCCTTGCCTCATTCCGCAGGCAGGTTGGAGTTTATCCTTTCCACCGCGTTCGTTGGCATCATCCTGATTGAAATTCTACACCGCGCCAGGATTCGGGTGGAGCGGGTGGCTGCGGAACTCCGGCGAGAAATTGCGCGGCGGCAACAATTTGAGGAAGCCTTGCTCCAGGCCAAGGCCCAAATCAGCGCTCACGCCGCCGAACTTGAAACCCGGGTTGCTGAGCGGACGGCCAAGCTCGAAGCGACGCTTCACTCGCTTCAGGACGTGCTTTACCACATCGCGCATGATTTGCGCGCCCCCTTGCGCGCCATGTGCGGGTTCACCGAGGCTTTGGTCGATGATTGCGCGCCAAACCTGGATGCGAGGGGCCGGGACTACGCCCAGCGCGTCAGAGCCGCCGCGGAGCGCATGGACGTGCTGATCAAGGACCTGCTGGACTACGGTCGCCTCGGGCATTTGGAGATCGTCTTATCGCCGGTTGATTTGGACCGGGCGATGCAGCGCGCGTTGTCCGGGCTGTCTCGCGTGATCAAATCCAAAGAGGCGAGAATTCAGTTGGATGGTCCGTTGCCGCCCGTGCTCGCGAACAAGACCATGCTGGATCGTGTGCTGGCAAACCTGCTGGACAATGCCTTGAAATTTGTCGCGCCCGGCGTAATACCGCGCCTCCACATTTGGGCCGAGTTATCATCCGCGGAATCCATTCCATGCGTTCGCCTTTGGATTGAGGACAACGGTGTCGGCATCGCGCCCGAGCATTACGAACGCATTTTCCAGGTGTTCGAACGCCTGCACGACCAGAATGCGTACGAGGGCACCGGCATTGGCCTCGCTATCGTCAGCCAGGGAATGCAGCAGATGAAAGGCCGGGTGGGCGTCAAGTCGGACGGTGTCGGCAGCCATTTTTGGATCGAACTGCCGACAGCCCAGCGAGTGTCAGCGGCAAGCTGAGGCTCGCAAAACGGCGCAAAGTCAACCCCACGGAGCACGTCGACTTTCGAGTCCCGGGCCTGGCGACTCACCCCAGGTGGCGCAACTAGAACAAATCAAAATAAAACTGTTGACAAGTTTTAAGAAGTGGAACAAACTTCCGGGAACATGCCGAAGGCTGAATTTTAAGCCAAAAGAGTCCGGTGCGCAGAAGCTTCGACCTCCGCCGGGGAGTTTCGCACGCCAAGCCAAAGAAGAGCCAAACCCGAATATCACCTCAATGTTAGTTCGCGCCCTGGCGCGGCGCTGATCTGTGGCTCCGAAGGCATTCGCGAGCAGGCGCATTTTTTTGCCGGAACCGGCGGACAAACCGGGCGGGGTGGAATCAAGCCGCGCGGGTTGAAAATTAAGGCGAATTAAAGTAAATTAAACCAAATTAAGCTAAAAATAGAATCAAGGCTGGCCCGAATCCGGGTGGCTTGCCGTTCCCATCGACGACCGCCTCAGATAAATAAGCGGCACACGCCGGTTGCCCATGCCGCCCGCCGGATATGAAACCCCTCGTGAGGCCGGAACTCGGTCTGCCCCAACGGCGCGTCCTCATACCAGCCTGGGCCAGCGGCCCAGGTATCGATCAGGGACATGCCAAGGGCTGAAAGCCTGATCGGGCGGGCGGTCCTCCGCCCGTCATCGGCGCGCACGGAGTGACGCGCCCCACCGAGATAGGCTCCAAACCGATGGCCCGGGCTGATATAAATTGAGCCTTTGGCCGTATTGCTGGCGCTCCTTATTATGGAGGGAATTCGAGCATTCAAGTTAACCGTTTGCCTCCTTCGCCAAAACAGGGCAGATTGGGTGAAGCAGAACAAAGTTTCGAGCATTTGGCGCGCGAACATGTCTAATTGATAAACCGAAAGGAACACCATGGCGCAGGCAATCATGGACCCCGAGGAGGTCCGGCGTTTCGCTGACGAATTGAAACGCTTCAATGTGGATCTCCAGAGCCGGATGGCATCGCTCCAGGCGCGTTTTGCGGCCTTGGGCGATTCCTGGCAGGATCAGGAGCAAAAGAAGTTCACGGATGAATTCACGCAAACGATGAAAGCGTTGAAAAAGTTCGTCGAAATTTCCAACCAACACACCCCGTATCTGCTGCGCAAGGCCCAGCGCATCGAGGAGTATCTCAACCAGCGTTGAAGCCTCCTGCTGAAAGCAACCCATGCCGGAACAGGCCATAGTCACGTCGGTCGATGCCCTGCGGGCGTTTCGGGCGAACTTGATCGTGTACGTGAGCAAGGCGCGCCCCGCCCTCGAGGAGGTGACGTCGGAGGTGTTGCGGACCCGGGGCTGGCTGGAAAGCGACCGGCGGGTGTATTGGGAGGCCCAGGTGCGCCGGCGCACGCGGCAGCTTGAGGCGGCGCAGCAGGCGCTGTTCGGAGTCTCGCTCTCCAAGTTGCGGGATGTGACCATGTCGGAGAAAATGGCGGTTCGCAAGGCGAAGGAGGCGTTGACGGAGGCGGAAGAAAAGTTGAAAAGCGTGAAGCGCTGGAGCCGCGAACTGGAAACCAAGCTGGAGCCGCTGACCCGGCAGCTCGAAAAGCTGCACACGGTCCTCTCCAGCGACATGACCAACGCCATCGCCTACCTCGGCGAAGCCGTCAGGACACTCGATGCCTATGCGGAGACCGCGCCGTCCGAGAGCGCGACCAAGCCGGCGCCGCAACCGAGCGCGGAGACAAGGGAGGAGACGAAATGAGAGGGATCCGAGCAGCGAAGCATGGGTTCCCGCTTTTAGGCGGCGGGGCTGATTCAAACACGATGGTTTTGAAAACTTTCAACACGCTCTGCGTCGCGACAGCCGTGTCGGCTGAAGCCGGGACTCCATACTTCGGAACGCTCGGGCTTCGCGTGGGTCGCAGACCCGCGCTTCGGGGAGATTAAGATTAAAAATAAGAGTAAATTACGATTTAACTGATATGAGCACGCGAGCGAATGGGACGAGATTGCAGGGGGTGACGCGGGAGTTGCTGCAACAATGGCAGGGGACGAAGGATTATTGGCGGGACGCCAAGAGCCATGAGTTCGAGCGGCAGTATTTGCAGGAATTGCTGGCCAGCGTGGACTCAGCCGTGACAACCATCGAGCAAGTGGATAAGCTGCTGACAAAAATTAAAAACGATTGTGAGTAGCAAGCCAGGCGTTACTAAAATTCTTGAGTTGCTGGACCGCCTGAAGGGAATCGTCAGCGATTTCGCCGCGCGCGAGGAGCGGTTGGAGCAGGAGTTTCGGGCGAAGACGGTCCGCGAGAATCGGCAGCGGGACGGGGCGCTGGAGGAATTGAGCAGCCGGGTGGCGGAGGAGACCTTGGAGGCGGATGCGAGGCATCACGCCGCGAAACAGGCCGCCGAAGCCGCTTACTTAAAACGAAAAGCCCGCATCAACCAGGCGCGCCAGACAAGCAAGGAGCAGACGCTGACGAAGATTGAGAACAAAACGGGGCAGCGGAAATACGAATTGCAGAAGGAGATGCTCCAATCAGAACGCGCGCACGAAGCCACCCTCGCGGCTGTCGCCGCAACTTGCCAGGAGTTCAAGAACAACCTCGCCACCGAGGGGCAAAGGCTGGCCATTCTGGAGCAAAGGGCGCGCGACTCTTTTCGCGGGTATGGGAAATTCCGCCGCGAACTGGTTCGCGCCGCCGAAACGGCCAATCCCAACCTCGCCGCCGACGAAAATCAATTGCTCATCCAGCTTCGCGAGTTGTTGAACCGCACACACGGTGAACTCAAGGACTTTGGGAGAATCATTTTGGCGCGGCTATTCCGGTATCTGCCGGTGTGGTTGCTGGTGCTGCTCAGCCCCGCGCCGCTGGCGCTGCAATATTTCGGGGTTATCGCGCTGCCTTTTCAAACCGCGGCGGCCATCTCGGGCGGGGTGTTTGCACTCGTGCTGGTCCTGTATTTTGCGGGCCAGGCGCAAGCCGGAGCGCGGGCTCGAAAGATCGCGGATGCGCTGGGCCAGGCGAGCCGGATGCACGACGCGTGCCTGGAAAAATCCGATGCGCGCTATCACCAGGACGTGCAACGCACCAAGGACGAATTCCAAAACAAGACGCAATGGATCGATCAACAATTAAAACTCGCAATGAAGGAAGCCGTGGAGCTGAAAGGCAACTTCCGCGAAAAGATTGATGACAAGACGGTGCGCATCAACGCCACGAACGAGCGGTTGCATCAGCAAAGGTTGGCACGCGTGGAGCGCGAACACGCCGAGGCTTTGGGCGGATTGCAGCAGCAGGCCGAGGTGAAGAAAAGCGCGCTGGCCGCCGCCAGCGCCGAACGCGAGGCAACGTTCAACGCCGAGCAGCAAGTCCAATGGCAGGCACTGGAAGCGGAGTGGAAGGAACGGGTGGTGCCGATTTACACGGAGATGATGGCTGCAAACGAAGGGGCCGAAAAACTGTTTCCGCCCTGGGAAGATCCAGCCTGGGCGAACTGGAGCCCGCCAGTAAAGTTCGAGCAGGCGGCAAAGTTCGGGCGGATTGACGTCGATCTGGAAAAGCTTTGCGAAATGACGACGAAAAGTCCGCGGCTGGCCCTGCCCGGGCCCTCCCGTTTTGCGTTGCCGTTGACCTTGGTTTATCCGGAGCAGGGTTCGGTCCTGCTCGAAACCGGGAACACCGGGCACGATGAGATGGTGGCAACGCTGAACAACATTGTGTTGCGCCTGCTCTCCATTGCGCCGCCGGGCCGGTTGAATTTCACGATCATCGATCCGGTCGGGTTGGGGCAGAATTTTGCGGGCGTGATGCACCTGGCGGATTTTGAGGAGCGCCTGATCAACAGCCGCATCTGGACGCAGTCCGGGCAGATCGAGGAGAAGCTCGCCGACCTCAACGAGCACATGGAGAAGATCATCCAGATGTATCTCCGGAACGAATACGCCACCATTGCCGAATACAACGAGCAGGCGGGAGACATCGCGGAAAAGTATCATTTTTTGGTGGTCGCGGATTTTCCGGTGAACTTCAGCGAGAGCGCGGTGAAGCGGTTGTTGAGCATCGCGGCGAGCGGGGCGCGGTGCGGAGTTTTCACGCTGATCCATTGGGACCGCCGGCAACCGATGCCGCAGGATTTTGTGCCGGATGAACTGATGAAGAGCAGCGTCTGGATCAGTTGCAAAGGGAACGATTATCTTTTGACCGGGCGGGCCATTCCGGGCGCCGGCGTGGTGCTTGATCCGCCGCCCACGCCGGATTTCGCGACCGAGTTCATCCAACAAGTGGGCCGGAGCAGCCGCGATTCGAGCCGCGTCGAAGTTCCGTTCGCGCACGTCGCTCCACCCGACTCTGAAATCTGGACCGAAGACACCACCAACGAATTGCGTGTGCCCATCGGGCGCACCGGCGCGACCAAGTTGCAATACCTCGCCATCGGCAAAGGGACGCGACAGCACGCGTTGGTGGCCGGCAAAACCGGCTCGGGAAAATCGACGCTCTTTCACGTGATGGTCACGAACCTGGCCTTGTGGTGCAGTCCCGAGCAGGTGGAGTTTTATCTGATCGATTTCAAGAAAGGCGTCGAGTTCAAGTGCTACGCGACCCGGCGGTTGCCGCACGCGCGTGTGGTGGCGATTGAGAGCGATCGCGAGTTCGGATTGAGCGTCTTGCAGCGCGTCGATGACGAACTGCGGCGGCGCGGTGATTTGTTCCGGAAATTCGGGGCGCAGGACATCGCCGGCTACAAGCGGGCGGGCGGCACGGAAGCAATGCCAAGATCACTGTTGTTGATCGACGAGTTCCAGGAATTTTTCGTGGAGGACGATAAGATTTCGCAGGGGGCGGCCATGCTGCTGGACCGGATTGTGCGGCAAGGGCGGGCATTCGGAATTCACGTGGTGCTGGGATCGCAGACACTGGGCGGCGCTTATACACTAGCGCGCACAACGCTGGGGCAGATGGTGATTCGCATCGCCCTGCAATGCAACGAGGCCGACGCCTATCTCATCATGGACGACAACAACCCCGCGCCGCGTCTGCTGTCGCGTCCGGGCGAAGGCATTTACAACGACACGGCCGGAAGCCTCGAGGGGAACAGCCCGTTCCAGGCGGTCTGGTTGCCGGACGAAGTGCGCGACTCGTATTTGGAAACAGTGCGGCAGCGGGCCGAGCGCACCCAGGAGCACTATCCGGGTCCGATTGTTTTTGAAGGGAACTCGCCGGCGGACGTGCGGGAGAACCACGTGTTGCGCCGGTTGCTGGAAGCTGAATCCGTGGCCCGGCCGAACGCAGCCCGCATCTGGCTGGGCGCGCCCAATTCAATCAAAGGCCCAACCGAGGCCATTTTCCAGCGGCAGAGCGGCAACCATCTTTTGATTGTGGGGCAACGCGACGAATCGGCGCTGGCAATGATGTCGCTCGCGCTGGTGTCGCTGGCCGCGCAGTATCCGCGGGAGGGAGCGCGGTTTGTTCTGCTCGACGGCAACGCACCCGGGACATCGGAAAGCGAATACATGGACCGGGTCATCCGAACCATCCCGCATGACCTAACCGCGCTTCGCGGCAGCGACCTCGTGGAGATTATCAACGGGCTTTCCGGCGAGTTGAAGCAGCGGGCCGAGTCGGCCGACGCGGCCTCGGCGCCCGCGATATTCCTCCTCATTAACGGGCTTCAGAAATTCAAGAAGTTGCGTTATGAGGAGGATTTCAGCTTTTCCGCCGGCGATGCCGAGGCAGCGCCGAATCCAGCGGCGCAGTTGAACACGATCCTGTGCGAGGGCGCGAGCCTCGGGATCCATGTGATCGCCGCCTGCGACACGTATAACAACGTGAACCGTTTTGTCAGCCGGAAGGCGCTGAGTGAATTTGAAATGCGCGTGTTGTTCCAGATGAGCGCCAGCGATTCGGCGAATCTCATCGACAGCCCGCGAGCGAATACGCTGGGGCTGCATCGCGCGTTGTTTTATAACGAGCACGAGGGTTACCTGGAAGTGTTCCGGCCGTATGCTTTGCCGGATGCCGGGTGGATTGAAGCATTGAGGCTCCAAAAAGGGACGCAGGGGAAGAAAGATCAAGGATAGTTCCCTGTTCCGTTGGACCTGCTCACGGACCATGAACGATTCTATTATACACGCGCCATTAATGAATGCGCTGGGGCCCGCGGCGGCGCGCACAGGAGTGCGCGCCCTACCCGGCACACGGTGGTAGGGCGGGCACTCCTCTGCACGCCGTCCCCCGAAACGATTTAGGGCGTTCCGAATAGGTATGGTTGATCTTCAATGAGCTACAAAACAGTTCATGGAAAGCAATGAGAGATCTGTAATGCCCGGCCCCTGACGAAGCAAAGGCTTCCTTCTACCCGGACGAGCAAGAATTTCAACGCCGCACATCCAGAAAACGGAAGCAGATTGTCGCTGTTCACCCGTAGCGTCATAATCTTGCAACGAGCGACCATTTTTCGCAATTCCCACCGCCAATTCAGACGCAAGTATCTGGTAATGAAGGGTTAATACAGTGCATCATGCATGTCCGAAAACTTATATGTGATGTCCTTATGTAGGTGGAGGCATGTGCCGATCCCCGCTAACGTGCTTGTGAACTGGATCTAGCTAGACAGCCATCACGTCCCGATAGCCAAGCATGAGAAATCGCCTCGGGTCCGCGCGGTTTTTGTCTCGGCGATGGTCACATTTTGGCTCCATTGGGCAACGCACGCGATAGAAGCAGAATTGCGTTTGAGATTAGAATTAAAAACACAAACCCGCCGGCTGTCTGGCGTTGATCGAGCTGCCGACAAGCCGAGGTCCGCTTAATTTATGCATTTACTGAATTTCACTCCCATGCTGGCCTCGAACGCGTTGCAGTTTGCCATTGGCAAAGCAACCCCCGAAGGCAAAACCACGATGGGCGCGCTGTTCGTGCTCTCGTTGTTCAGTTGGACCATCATCATCACCAAGGCCCGCCAGCTTTACATCGCGCGAAAATGGTCCAAGAAATTTTACGCCGCCTACAGCGCCACGCGCGATCCAATGGACATCAAGCGCCGCTCGGAAGAATTCGATGGGTCGCCCGCGTACCAGCTTTATATTCGGGGCGCGGACGAGGTTGATTATCATTTGAAAAACAATCCGGTGAACGTGAAGGGCCGCCCGGTGCCGGTCAGCGATCCCACGCTGGGCCATGGCAATACCGACATCATCGCGCGCAGCCGCACAACCAAGATCAGCCTGGCATCCTATGAGGCGGTCAAGGTGGTGATGGAGGAAGCGGCGGGGGCGGAAGCCATGGCCTTGGAAAAAGGCATGATCGTGCTGTCCACCGCGGTGGCGGGCGGTCCGTTCATCGGTTTGCTCGGCACCGTTTGGGGCGTGATGGAGACGTTCGCCGGCATTGCCAGCGCCGGCTCGGCCAGCCTGACGGCGATGGCGCCCGGTGTCGCGGGCGCGCTGATTTGCACGGTCATCGGGCTGCTCGTCGCGATCCCGGCGATGTTCAGTTACAATTTCATGGTTACCACCATTCGGGCCATTACGCAGGAACTGGATGGCTTCGCCAGCCGTTACGCGAATCAACTCGAACATTTGTACGTGGACAACCGGCCGCTCTCCGAGGAAATCAAGGAAGCCAACGAGACGCTGGCCACGCGCATCGTGGGGGCGCTGAAACGCGATGCCGCCACCGAGGAGTTGACCGGGTTCACCCCGGGGAATTGAGGCCATGAAAAAGTGCTCCCATACGGCGCACCATACGCTCACCGAACTGAACATCACTCCGCTGCTGGATTTGGCGTTCGTGTTGCTGGTGATTTTCATCATCACGACGACACCAATCGTCAACGATCTGGATTTGAACCTGCCCAACGCTTCGAAGCACCAGAAGGATCCGCCGCGCAAGGCGAACTACATCACCGTGGAAGCGAGCGGAAGGTTGTGGCTCAACAAGGCGTCCGTGGACCTGGCGGGCTTGCAGCAGACGCTCGTGGGATTGCGCATGGATGATCCGGACTTGAGTGTCATCGTGCGCGGCGACGGCAAGGCCAAATACCGCCAAATCCGCGCGGTAATGGATGCCTGCCAGCAGGCGAACGTGGTGAAAGTAGACCTGGCCACCGAGGCGGCGGATAAAAAATAACCAGGCCGGACCATGCTCCCTCAAAGCCAGCAACGAAAGCCGCGCAACTCCTCCAAGATCAACCTGCTCATCTCGTTGGGGTTTCACACGCTCTTGGTTTTGGCCGTGATTTATTTTGCCGCGCGCGAAGGATTGCTGGGGAAGCAACTTAAGAAGATCGCCGTCGAGATGGTGAAGGAAAAACCGCCAGAGAAACCCAAGGAACCCGAAAAACCCAAGGAGGAAGCGCCCAAGATCGAACCTCCGAAGGTCGCAGTGGCGCCCAAGATCGAAGCGCCCCGGGAAGTTGCCCCACCGCCGCCTTCGGGCGTCGCCGCGCCACCGGCCGCCGCGCCACCGGCCGTAGATGTGCCTTCCTTCGCTTTCGAAGGCGGCAAACCGGTTGAATCCACCACGGACCCCGTGCAAATCTACAAAGGGTTGGTCGAATACTCCCTGCGTTCACACTGGGACCGCCCCGAGGACATGGACGATCACGCGTTCGTCGCGGAAGTGGAAGTCTCCGTTGACCGCAGCGGGCAAATCGCGGACCCGGTTTGGAAAAAAAGTTCCGGCGACAAACGTTGGGACGCTTCCGTGCGCGATGCCCTGGCCAAGGTCAAGAGTGTGAGCCATCCGCCCCCGACAAATTTCCCGCCGCGCGTCGTGGTCCGCTTTGACGTGGTCGATGCCGAACCGGTGGTGCCATGAGCCTCGTGAATTCCAGGAAATGAAAAAAACCTCCCAGCGCGGACACAGCACGTTGAACGAGTTGAACATCACGCCGCTGCTCGACCTGGTGTTCGTGCTGCTGGTCATTTTCATCATCACGACGCCCCAAATGGTGAACAGCCTCGAGATGGCCCTGCCCTCGGCCAAGCCGCCGCCGCCCAACCCCAACGCCCCCAAACCCAAGATCAACCGCATCCTGGTGGACGATAATGGCCAGGTCTTCCTCAACGACGAACCGATTCCCGACACCGCGCTCAAGGACAAATTCAGCGGCCTGAAGGCAGCCGACCCCGACCCCAAAGTGGTTGTCAAAGGCTCCGACGACGTGGACTACCAGAGCATGATCAAAGTGCTCGACGCGCTCCAGCAATTGGACATCACCAAAGTTGGCTTGGCGACCGAGTAGTGAACTGAAGCAGCCGGAGCCATCCCCAAAGCGAAGGATCAATTAGTTCCGCAAGGGCTTGGAGTGCGGCATGCAGCGCCGCTTTCTGAGTATTCTGCGGTTAAAACTCTTTTCCCCCTGCGTGATCTGCGGCTTCCAGCGCCTAAAGCAACTTCGTTTGCAACTCTTCCCTCGCCAGGTCTTCCCCCAACCCCTGCGTCCCCATTCGCCGGCGTTCCATGATGTGCTTGTCCACCAGCGGATCGTACTGCACCGGATAATCGCCATCGTAACAGGCCATGCAAAAGCTGCTGCGCGGCAGTCCGGTGGCCTTGACCATGCCTTCCTTGGACAAATAATGCAGTGAATCCGCGTTCAGATACCGCCGGATTTCCTCCAACGAATGGTTCGCCGCCATGAGTTTGCTGCGGTCCGGAAAATCGATGCCATAGACGCACGGGTGCATGTGCGGCGGGCAACTCACCATCACATGGACTTCCTTCGCCCCGGCTTCCTTGAGATTGTTCACGCGCGACTTGCTGGTCGTCCCGCGCACGATGGAATCATCCACCACAATGACGCGCTTGCCCTGGACGAGATCGCCGATCAAATTCAGTTTAACGCGCACGTCGAAGTCGCGGATGAGTTGCGAAGGCTGCAAAAAGCTGCGGCCCACATAATGATTGCGCACAAACGCCATCTCGTAGGGAATTCCCGATTCCAGCGAATAGCCCAGCGCGGCGCAATTCCCGCTGTCGGGCACCGGGATGACGAGGTCGGCCTTCACCGGATGTTCCCGCGCCAGTTGCCGGCCCATCTCCACGCGCACCTTGTACAC
>JAJPHR010000081.1 GCA_021325145.1 Verrucomicrobiota bacterium
CACGGGCCAGACCTACATCCTGCAGTCCAGCACGAATTTGGTGCATTGGACGCCCGTCAGCACCAATGTGCCCGCCTTTGCCCCCTTCACTCTGGTGGATCCGGCCTTGGCTCCCAGCCCCTACCGCTTCTACCGGGTCGTCGCGCCGTGAAGACGCGCGCCAATGACTTTACTGGCTGAATTCAGAGGTGAATTTGTAAGTCCCGGAGCCCACCTCGTAGAAAGCCTGGCCGTCCGCCTGCCGCAGATACTTTACTCCTGCCGTCTGCTCGATTGGCTTGTTGCTTTCCTTGACGCTCACAGCATCGGTTGCCGGAATGCAGACTGTGGCCGTCGTGTTCGCCGGCACGGAAATCTCCAGCGCCAGTTTTCCGCGTTCGAGTTTCCACGAAGTCGCGATCCGGCCCCGGATCGAATCGTATCGAGTTTTGGCCCAGGTCAAGCCGTCGCGAATGACCGGCTCAATAAGAATGTTCTTGAATCCCGGGTTCGCCGGGCGAATGCCGCCAATGCCGCCGAACAAATACTCGCCGCACGAGCCAAGGGAATAATGGTTAAAGGAGTTCATGCCGGGATCTTGAAATCCCTTCTCCGGCGTCCAACCATCCCAGCGTTCCCAGATGGTGGTGGCGCCGTGTTTCACAGAGAACAGCCAGGAAGGAAAGGTATCTTGCAGAAGCAGGCGGTAGGCGGTATCAGCCTTGCCCGCCTGAGTTAAGACCGGCAGCAAGTAACTCACTCCCACAAAGCCGGTCGAAAGATGATCGCCCTTGGCCTTGATGTCCTCTTCCAGATATTGCGCGGCCCTGGATCGGAGAGCGTCCGCCAGCAGACCAAACTTGAGCGCCATGGCATAAGCGCATTGGGTGTTGCCTCGGACACGGCCATCGTCCGAGACGTAACGCTTATTAAAAGCCGTCTTGATATCCTGGAACAACTCTTCGTACTTGGCGGCTTCCTCCGCGCGCCCGAGCGCCTGGTATGAACGCGCCAGCAGGCGCGTGGAATAGGCAAAGTAGGCGGTGCCAATCAGGTCCTTGGGCGTGTCAGCGTGAATCGATAGCCAGTCGCCGTAGTCATCGCCGCGGTGCTTATCCCGAATCAGGTTCGTGCTGTGCTCGCGCAAGTATTCCACCCATCTGGTCATCGCCGGCAAGTGGCGCTCCAAAATCCGTTTGTCGCCGTAGATCTCGTAGATGGTCCACGGACAGATCACTCCGGCGTCGCCCCAGCCGGGAACGCCGGATCCGCTCATCGTGTTCGGACTTACATCGCTGAACGCGCCTTCGGCTGATTGGCTGTCATCGACATCCACCAGCCACTTGCTGAAGAACGACGCCACGTCCGCATTGTAAGTGGCAGTGCGAATGAACACTTGCGCGTCACCCATCCAGCCCAGGCGTTCGTCGCGCTGCGGACAATCCGTGGGAACGCTGACGTAATTGCCGCGCTGGCCCCACTGGATGTTGGACTGAAGCTGATTGAGGCGCGAATCAGAACACGTGAACTCGCCGGTTCTGGTGGTGTCCGAAGCGATCACAATGCCAGTAACCGCGTCGGCCTTTGGCTTGCCCGTGAGGCCGGTGAGTTCGACGTAGCGGAAGCCATGAAAAGTAAAACGCGGCTGCCACATCTCGGTGCCGCCGCCCTTACAAATATAATGATCGATGGAAGGCGCGCCACGGAGGTTTTTAGTGTAGAGCGTGCCATTGGGATTGAGCATCTCCGCATGTCGCAAGGTCACCTCGGTGCCCGCAGGCGCCGACACCTTAAGCCGGACAACGCCCACCATGTTCTGCCCTAGATCGTAAATCCAGCAACCCGGTTTGGCTTCCGTAACCGCTTTGGGCATCAACTCGCAGATCTGACGCACGGGCTCCATCATTTGGGACTCGATCGCCAGAGTTGGTTCCCCACACCTCCTGATCGGCATCCATTGACTCTCATCCAAGCCGGCTCCATCCCACTGCTGAACCTCAAGCCGCGCATCATAGTCCTCACCAAACATGAAATCCGAAGAGCGAATGGGACTCGGACGCGACTTCCAGGAGTCATCGGTTATGATTCGTTCCGTGCGGCCATCCTTATAAGTCACCTCCAATTGCGCGAGCAAAGCGGGGACCTTTCCAAAAAACTGGTTGCCACCGTTGCCGATATGGCCGCTGTACCAGCCGTTGGCCAACAGCGCGCCGAGTGCGTTTTGGCCCCGTTTCAGCAGAGTGGTGACCTCATAAGTCTGATAACGCACGCGCTTGCGATAATCGGTCCAGTCAGGAGCAAGCACGTGGTCTCCCACCCGCTGCCCGTTGATGTGAACCTCGTAAAGCCCCAGGGCGGTTGCATATAGGACAGCCCGCTCCACGGGTGAATTCAGCTCAAACGCTTTCCGCAGATACGGCACGGCCGCTGCATCCTCCGGGAGCACCAAGGTTTGGTTTTCGGGGATTTCCTTCCGGCAGAGCTGGCCGCCCAACTCATATTCCACCAGCAATCGCTTGGGCTGATGGTGTGCGGGATCCACGCCCATGGTGTCGTTATTGATGACCACGGTGAGACAATTGGTTTTCACCCGGTTCGCCAATACGGCCGTTACATCTGCCTCGCCTTTTTCTTCGACTGCTGCGTAGGTCGCATGGCGGATGATTAAAGGCGCGGCTGAAATGGAGGCCGACGCCTTCGCGCTGATCCATTTCGCGCTCCAGTCCGCTGGCCCGAGCAGCCCCATTTCCCAATGCGCAATGTCGCTCCAAGCGCTTGAATGGCCCTCGCGATCCCAGATTCGCACCTTCCAGAAACAACTTTGCCGGGAGCCGAGCGGTTGACCGCCATAACTTATTTGGCAAGTTTCGTCCGATTCCACTTTCCCGCTGTCCCACAAATCGGCCTTGCCGCTCCCCAACACTTTCGGAGAGGAGGCCACCAGAATCTGATACGCAGTCTGCTTCTCCCCCCTCCGGCTTGAGTTGATGATCCAACTCAGGCGCGGGTTGGCAGCGTCAATTCCGAGCGGCTCGGTCAGGTATTCACAACGCAGGTTTTTTATTTCGATTGCCTTGGAGCCTGTGACCGCCAGGAAAACAACCGCCAGGCTGACAATAAGTTTTGATCGGTTCATTAAAGATCAAGTTGAAGCTTTAGTTTAGCCCCGGAGACTAACACGCGTCCATACCCCGACATGGTGAGGCTTCAATCACCAGAACAGGTGAGGCTTCAGGAATTCCCGTCGCCGAATGTCATCGCGGCTTCACCAATGCGGGTGAATGGGAATGGTTACAGTGAATCATTCGGCTTTTGCTGCTGGGTTTTTGAGGTCATGTAACGAACCACGGCCTCGGTGCGCGAGCTGACATGCAGCTTGTCATAGACGTGCTTCAAGTGGCTGCATACCGTGTCAATGCTGAGTTCCAATTTGTCGGCGATTATTTTATTCGAATAGCCCTGCGAAAGCAGCGCCAGGATTTGCTCCTCCCGGATGGAAAGGCGGAGCGAATCGTCCCGCGTTTCGGCCTTGCGCCGGAACGACTCAATCACGCGGCGGGCAATCTGGCTGCTCATCGGCGCGCCTCCGGCCAGGACGTCGAGCAAGGCGACGCGCAAATCCGCCGGCTTCGTCCGTTTCAGTAAGTAGCCGTCCGCGCCGGCTTCGAGCGCCAGGAACACCAACTCCTGATCGTCCATGGCGGTAAGAATGACGATTTGGACGTGGGGCAGCAAAAGTTTGAGCCGCGCCGTGCATTCGACCCCGGACATGCGCGGCAGAAAAATGTCCATGAGAACCACATTGGGCGGCTCCTGCGGGATGAGTCGAATCGCTTCCTCGCCCGTCGCGCAGACACAAATGCAGGAAAAGTCCGGGAAGGAATTGATTAACCGGGCCCAGCTTTCCCGAACTTTCGGTTGGTCTTCCACGAGCGCAACCTTGATCGGTGCTTTGGGAGACGGTTTGAGGGGTTGGTGTGTGCCAGCTTTGGTCATTTTAGCATTGGGTTGGATTATGGCTCGGCGCCGTGTCGGCCACCAATGGCTTTTTTGCCTCGTTGAAGCGCCCCGAATTCCATAACCAACTCCATCGGTGCCGGCGCGAGTGTGGCATGGGAATGTCAAAGGCGATCCGGCACCCCTTGCCGGGCTGACTGGTGACGAGGCAGGTCCCACCAAAATTACTCATGCGTTGGGCCAGGTTGGCCAGTCCATTGCCGCGGGTTTTTGACGCCGCCGGGTCAAAGCCTTTGCCATTGTCCTGTACAACCACGACGAGTTTTTCTCCACGCACATGAATCTCCAAACGTATTTCGGTGGCCTCGGAATGTTTGACGGCGTTATTCAACGTTTCCTTGATGGCCATCAACAAACTGCGCCGAAGAGGCAGGTCGAGCGCCGCCGTTGACATCTCCGGATCCACCTCAAACAGAGACTGTATGGCGGTGGGCTTCAAAAACTCCTGAACGTAGCCGCAAACGTAGGATGAAAAATCGCGCAAGGTATCGCGCTGCGGATTCACGGCCCAGAGAATCTCATCCATGCGGGAGAGCATTTCGCGGGATTCCTCGCAAATACGATCGAGTTGTGAACGCGTCGGCGACGTTGCCGCCAGTTCGCTTGCCGCGACTTCCCCGTGCAACACCAGTTGAGTCATTCTCGAGCCCAAATCATCGTGAATGTCGCGGGCGATTCGTTCCCGTTCCTGTTGCAGCAGCCATCTTTCCTTTTTATGCAGTGCCAGTTGGGCCATCAGCCGAAAGCTAAACAGGATGACGAGCCCACACATGGATAAGAGCGCGATCTGGAACCATCCCGTTTGCCAAAAGAAGACCCGGATAGGCTCCAGCGTTGGCATTTTGTTGATATTCACGGGCATGCCCTCCCATGGCCTCGCTCCAAACGTACCAACCACCGTGGCCGGTGGCCAGGCATCCGGCGCCTCGGTCCTCGTTTCCCAGTGTCTTATTTCCCCGGGAACAATTCTCCAAGCCTGGTCTGATTTTATCTCAATGAGCCGCCCGTCGGACAGTTCAATCCGCAAACCGAGAACCATTCCGGCATACGAAGTTGAGTTGAATGCCACGACGGCCAGGACGTGTTTGCCCGGTGACAACAGCGGGGTCAGATTGAAATCGTGCAGCTCGCGCCACTCAGCTCCGTGCCCCAACTCGCGTCCGTCGAGGAACAGCGTGAACTCGTTATCTGCCGTCATCAACAGCCGGGATTTCGTCACGGCGGCGAAGGCGGGAATCTCAAATGACCTCCACAACCGGCACGTCTGCCGGTCAAACGTCTTCTCCGCCCAGATCCAGGCGCCCAAGGCGTTGGTCGGATTATCATACGCCTCCAAGGTGTCGAGAGCAGTCCCTGCGTTCCCGCTGGGCTCTGTCACATCCGTCGGTGTACTCCACCACGGGCTGGTTCCCAGCTCGGCCACGACGGTGGCCGACGGCCAGGCGGCTAACGCATCAGTTTGTTTCTGCCAGCCCATTGTCCCTTCGGGGACGATACTCCAGCTTTGGTCTGATTTTATTTCAATGACCCGCCCATCCGACAGTTCGATCCTCAAACCAAGTATCATTCCGGCAGCGGCCTTCAAATTGAATCCTTCGACCGCCAGGGTGTGCTTGCCGCCGGATAATAGCGGCGTCAAATCGAAATTGAACAACTCGCGCCACTCGGCTCCGTGCCCCAACTCGCGTCCGTCGAGGAACAGCGTGAACTCATTATCTGCCGTCATCAACAGCCGGGCTTTGGTGACTGTTGCGGAGGCGGGAATTTCAAACGACTTCCACAACCGGCACGTTTGCCGGTCGAAAGTCTTCTCGGCCCAAATCCAGGCGCCCAGCCCGTTGGTCGGACTGTTATCGATATCTGACGGGGCGGCGGCAGTTGCCGTGTCGTTCGTAGGCGCTTCTGCTGCCGTTGCCGTGGCGATCGTTCCAAAGCGCAAAACTACGACAAAAAATACGGCTGCTCCCCACCGCCAAAAGCATCGCCGCATGGGCGCAGCTTGAGCAATCGCGAGACGGGAACGCCAGATGGGGCCGGATGCCATGGCCGGAATCTTATTCGCTCTTCCTGGTTTCGCCAAGCACGGTCGGCGACCCGGGGTGGCCTTGCGGGTGCTTTCGAGAGCACGCGGTCGCGCGCGGCGTCGACCTTCAATTTGCAGCCAGCTCACCAATTCGCGGCGGGGTAGGTCGAGATATAGATTTGCTGCAAATCACGATCAAAGACCTTGGTATGCGCCGCGGGGTTGGACGTGCCTTTTGTGCCAACGATCCGCTTCAACGTTCGAGTCGTTCCTTCAAGCCACTTCATTTTCTGCGCGTGACCGTCAGCGTAGGACAACTGTCCGTAGTTGCCATGACGACTCGCCGGAATGTTACGCCAATTGCCGGTCAATCTGGGGCTTGCCGATTCAATTGCATAATACCCGTCGTCGATGCTGGACATGGCCGGGTTCGGATCGGATTGTTCATCCCAGAAAAACGATGCGTCCGAAGGACCAGGGTTTTTCACGTCCGTAAGCTTGAGGTTTTCCAGAATTCCGACATGCACACCGTAAGTCCCATTGATGGGTGGTCCAAGATCCTCGTTATTCCCCATCATGCCGTTCAACGAATAACTCCGCACCCGCTGGGTGCCCGTGCCGTTGACGGCAAATTTGTCCGCCGGACAGCGGTAGATATCCACAGAACTATTATATGGGTACAGCACGGAAGCACGGATGAAGAAAGTGTTGGTCCAGTCTGGAGAAACACTCACATCTCCTCCAACCCACCCGCTGTCGTTGTTCACCAGGTTGGGCGGCAGGGCATCCTGAAAGTCGCTGGCATAGGAATGGGCCGCCAGCGTGAGTTGTTTGAGATTGTTGAGGCAGCTAATGCCCGTCGCCTTATCCTTGGCTCTCGTTAAAACCGGCAACAGCATCGCAGCCAGGATGGCGATGATGGCAATGACCACCAACAATTCAATCAACGTAAAGGCCGAGGCACCGGCTCGATTGCATCTTCTGTTCGTCCTCAACATGCTCATGTCCTTCCAGCAAACCTGTCTTGCGTCCCAAGATTCCCCCCACTCGACCAAACCGCCGCCTATCAAGAACGCCCGGGGGCCTCTCCCCCCGGGCGTCCAACCAACCCAAGCCCACCTCTATAGGCTTGAAACTACGGGACTCGCAGCAGGAAGAATCGGCCTGCTCCGGAACCCACCGGTATGGAATTGGAGAACGAGCCTGTCCCGTCAAATGTTCCCGTGCTGTTTGTTGTCCATTGTGACCGGGGTGTGGCCGCATTCGTCGCGGTCAACCAGGTGTAGCCAGCGCCCGGCGTGCCTCCGGTGCCGGTCAGGACCAGGTTGCCGCTGACCACTGTAGGCGAGTGGATGCTGATCGGCGCAGCCGCAGGAGGAACCCCGAACACTTGAATTTCATCATAACCCGAGTAACCGTTTTCTCCCGCGGGATTCGTGTAGTCGAATTTCACGCTGACAACATTGGCCGCGAGCGGTCCAGCCGTTGCGGAAGTCAGCGTCACCCGGTCGGCGGAAGGCGTGCCTCCAGGAATCGAGGGATTGAAGTTCACGCTGGCCAATGGAATGAAGGTCGCGGGCGCCGAGGCGGTGGCATAAGAAACCGTGTACGCCTGCTGGTCGCGGCCACTGTCACCCCACCCGGCGTAAACCGTGATATTGGTGAGATTATATCCGTTCGTGGACCCGGATAGTGTGTAAGTGGCGGAACGGCCACCGGCACCGCTGCCGCAGGTCGCAAATCCGGTGAGCGAACCGCCCGACGTGCCCAGTGAACCATCGGTCAGCACGCTGGCCCCGCCGGCGCCTTCCTGGGTGAAACTGCCGGTTCCGACGCTGCTGGGCGATTTTCCGGCAATGAGACTGCCGGACGAGAGCAGCCAGGTGGGAACAAATCCGCCGCTGATGTCCGTCTGGTTGGCGGGCGAAATGATCACACCATTTACCGGCGCTGGCACGGCGTTAACGGTGAATGAATTCGTGGTGGTCGAAGCGACTCCCAGCGCATTCGAGGCCACCAGATTGTAAGCGGCGCTGTCGCCAGCTTGCAGGTTGTTCAGAGTTAGAACCGAACTCGTGGCCCCGGTAATAATGGCGCCATTCTTGAACCATTGATAGTAGATCGGCGCCGTGCCATTGAAGGCGGTGGTAAACCTGACCTGGCTGCCGACGACATCCGAACCCGTATGCGGCAGGAGATCCTGCGTCACCGTAGGTGGCAATGGCAGGGGGGCTGAAGCAGCGCCATACACGCTCAATTCAGCATAGCCTTCCCAGCCGTTCTCTCCCACGGGGTTGGTGAAGTCGAATTTGATGGCAGCGACATTGGTGGCCATTGGGCCGCCCACCGCCGGGGCAACGGTTACGCGACTGGTCGTCGGTTTGCCCGCCGGAATCGACGGCAGGAAGTCAACCGTCGTCAAGGGGATGAACGTCGCGGGAGCGACTACAGTGGAATAAGATATGGTGTATGCCTGCTCGTCGCGGCCACCGTCACTCCAGCCTCCGTAGGTCACGATGTTGGTCAGGTCATAACCGCTGGCGGAACCCGTGAAGGTGTAGGTGACCGAATTGCCACCCGGATTGACGCCGCAAGTGGCCAGGGTGCTGTTGTTGCCGCTGCCCACATGGCCAAATACGCCGTCGGTCAGGACGGCTACGCCGCCGCCGCCTTCATTGATGAAATTACCGGTTCCACCAATGGCGCTGGGAGAGAGTCCCGCGATGAGGCTGCCGGGTGCGATGACATAGTTTGGACTGTAAGTTGCGCCGCGTCCTGTTTGATTGGCGGGCGAAGCGACAATGCCATTTCCGTCCGGTCCCGGCGCGGAGTTGACCACGAACGGGCTCCCGGTGCTGGGCGTGGTTCCGGAAGCATTGGAAGCCACGAGCCGGTAGGTGCCGCTATTCGTAAGCTGCAGGTTGGTCAGCGTCAGTGTCGTATTGGTCGCTCCGGGGATGTTGACTGGGCCGGAACCGGTGTCCACTTGCCATTGGTAGGAGGTGGCGCCGCCAAATGAGGCGGTAAAGGTAACCTGGCTGCCCACAACATCGGAACCACTGCCCGGCTCGGTGTCCGAGGCAATGATGGGAGCCGGCGCCGAGTTGGTCCCGTACACCTGAATTTCGCTGTAACCGACAAAGCCGTTCTCCGCCCCATTGTTCAATGTACTGAAGTCGAATTTCAAAGCAGCGACATTTTTCACCAGCGGCACGCCAGCCAAAGGAGTGATGGTCGCACGCGTGGCTGACTGCACGCTCGAAGGGTTGAAGGGGTTGAACAGGACGTCCGCAAACGCGGTAAAATTTGACGGAGCCGCCACGGTGGAATAATAAAGGGTGTACCTTTGTTCGTCCCGGCCGGCATCCGCCCAACCGCCGTAACTCACAATATTGGTGAGATCATACCCATTGGCAGAAGGCGGGAGCGTATAGATAACATATTGGCCCGCGCCGCTGCCGGCGGTGCCGCCGGTTATAACATCGGGACTGGTGATTCCTTCGGGATAAAGCGTGGCAAGTTTGCCATCGGTCAGCACGACGGGAGTTCCACCGATGTGCTCCTGGGGATCATTAAAAGCGCCGGGACCCACGGCGCTGGGAAGCGATCCCGCAATCAGATCAGCATTGGTCGAAATGGTCCAGGTTGGCGTAAATGTGCGATTGCCGCCCAACCCAAGTTGATTTGCGTAAGTGATGACGATGTTGTTCGTCGCGGGCGGCACAGGGTTTACGGTGAATGGTACTTCGGTGCTCGGCAGCGTTCCCAGCGCATTGGAAGCCAGGAGACTATAGGCGGCGGTGTCGGTCAGTTGCAGGTTGGTCAGCGTCAGCGTCGTATTTGTGGCTCCCGTAATGGGCACCGGTCCGCCGCCATTGTCCACCTGCCACTGATAGAAGATCGGACGGCTGCCGTCGAACGTTGCTGAAAACGTAACCTGGCTGCCGACCACATCGGAGCCCGAGGCGGGCACGGTGTCGCTGGTCAGGACCGGCTGGCCTGAAATGGCGGTGATCGTGACGGGCGCGCTGGTGGACATCCCAAGGCTGTTGCTCACGATCACTTGATATTCGACTGGCTGGCCAGGAACAAAACTGGTCGTGTCCACGACGTAGTTGGTGGCATTCGCGCCGCCGATGTTGCTGAAGGTTGCCCCGCCGCTCCCGTTGTCTGTTTGCCATCGATAGGTGAACGGCGCGGTCCCGGCGGGGTCCTCATTCAGAGTCACCAGCGTGCCGATATAAACATTGGAGGAAGGTGACACGAAAGGAACAAGGGCTGTCGGCGTGGCTGGCGCCGGGCTCGCATCCAGTCGGATGTTGTCATAATTCAACTCGGTGCCGGTGCCACCGGTGCCCTCCAACAGAATGGTTAGGGGACCACTCGCATGTTGCCCCGTGATAAAGACCAGCGTGCTGTCAACAAACGTCCCCGGGGTCACAATGGTCGAATTAACGGGCGCCGATCCAAGAATGGTTCCGGCCGGGAAGTTGCCGCTTTCCAGGCTGATCGTTCCCATCCCGCCATCATTCAAAAGTGTGTTGCCCACCGCCACCGTGAGAGTATAGACCGTATTCGGCTGGAGGGTGCCAACCGTTTGCCAGGCATGGCCATCATGTCCCAGGCCAATCCAAAGGTAATTCATGCCATCTCCCGTAGGCGGTATCGTGCCCGGAGAACCGGTAGTCCCCGCATACAGGCCGTTCGTTGGATTAACCAGGTTAATGCCGCCATTGCCGGCAGCGCGCCAATCTGGACCAACATCCGGCCCGGCCGTGTTGGCGCCATCCTGCAGAGGGTCTCCGGTTAAGGTGTTTGTCCAAAGTTCAAAGGAAAAGTCCGGGACGGTAACCGGAGCGGCGGTGGCGATCCCACCGGCGGCTCCGGCCATCAGCAAAGCGGCGGCTATGCGCCGAATCAATGATTTGAGTTTCATTCGTTTAGGTTGGTTGTTTGAATTGGTTATTGAGTTGTCGGCCCGCCGCGCCGCGGACGAATCGCTTCTCATCCGCGTCTAAAACGCTGGCTGGTTGTTGCTGGATGCGGCATGTGCTGTTGAAAAATCCTAAGCTGGAAATTAATCGGGCGTATATCCCCTAACATGGTAAGAAGCCCATCACCGAAACAGGTGATGGTTGGGCCGCCGCCTTTTGCTGTCGGCGCCATACTGTTCATTTTGTGGTTTGTTTTGGTTTGTTCTACTTTGTTTCATCTTGTTGTGCCTTGGCCTCCAATGTCTCCGGCGTGCCCGGTGTGTCTCCCTCATCGTGCTTGATGTTTGGTGTTTGATTGTTGGTGTTTCCGGCACTCCGCGCTGGCTCCCTCCCTGAACCCGTGACACCGTGACAACTCAATAAACACGGGCCTTTTCTGAGGCGCAACCCGTGACACTACCCGTGACAACCCGTGACATTTGACCTTGGGCTTCCGGCTTTCGGATTTCTCACCGGGCCAGGATGCGATAGAATTGCTGCGAACTGGCGTTGGACAGATTCGTAAAATTAAAACTGCCGCCGATGTCAGATTGATTGGTAAGCATGGGAGTCCAAACGACCGGCGGGACCAGGTTCGATGCGGTCAAAAGTATCAAGGACTGGCCCTTCGCGGCGACACCCCCGAGCGAAAAATTCCCCGCATTCAAATGGATGGTCTGAATTACCGGCGGCAGGTTGGAGACGACGATGTTGGCGGACGCCGAGTCCAGCACATCGCCGCCGTCGAAAACCACCGTGGCATGAAGGCTGTAGTTTCCAGCCGGAACGTTGGTCCAGGTGTAGAAGAAAGGCGCGGCAGAGACCTGCGCGATGAGGTTGGTGGCGTTCGAGTAAAATTGCACGTTGCTGATGCTGTTGCCGTTGGTCGCGACGGTCGCGGCGAGGTTGAGCGTGGCGGGCGCCTGGAAGGCCGCATTATTGGTGGGACTCGTCAGCGCCAGGGCCGGCAACTGCAACTGCAACGCCGGCGAAATCCTGACGTTGTCGATGAAAACGGTATTGTCTCCGCCGGCCAGATCCGTCCCCACAAAGGCGAGCGTGTGCGCCGCTGCCGTGGCGGTGAACCTGGCGGTATAATCCACATAACTGGTGGCACTCGATCCGGGGTTGTAGTTTGTAATCACCGTATTATCCAGTTTTACGCTCCAGGATTCGCCTCCGTGTTGATTGCCCGTGTCGGCGCGCTGGGCGGCAGAGAACGTGACGGTGTAATTCGTCCCCGGCAAAAATCCATACAACGTCTGCGAGATGGAGCCGAAGGATTGAAGAAACGCCACCTGCAATCCTTCCGGCGCGGGCGAGTTAAATGACGTGAAGCCGCTGTTGTTCGCAGCGATGCCCGAGCCACTGCCGGGCGCGCCGCCAAACGCCCATGCGGCTCCGGAAGGATTGTATTGGTAGGATGCCGTCGGCGGCGTCTCAAAGCCAAAGTTTAAAATCGAGTTCGGCGTGGCGCCGACTTCCGACGAGTTGGCGCTCTCGCCGTTCGTGTAAACCGCTGAGACAACATAATACCACGTCGTTCCATTGGTCGCGGTCGGATCAACGTAATTGTTGCGTTGCAGGCCACTGGCCAGGATGGTGTAAGGCCCTCCGGACGCCAGCGAGCGCTTCACGTTGATGCCGGCCGCCCCGGGCGGGAAATTCCAGTTCAGGCTCACCCACTGATTTCCAGCCTGGGCCGCCAATCCGTTGGGCGCGGGGAAAATGTTCCAGTTAAACTGGTAGCTCCCCGAGACAACCGCCCACACGGAATAACTCTGGGACCCGGCGCTCTCGAAGTGATCGAAAGTCACGCCGGGTGAATTGCCCGCGACAGCGCCGTTCTGCCAGATCGTAACGCCGCTTTCCTGGACCAGCAGGTTTGTCGTGGTGGTTCCGTCCATGGGCAAATAAACGTAAGCGGTGGAACCAGGCGGAATGGTGGTCTGCATGCCAACGCTTTGTCCGTTGATCTGCCACGCGTTGGAAATGGTGCCGTAGGGTGATTCATGGGTCGCCTGCGCCCAGGGCAACACGCCGGTGATTTCGGGTTTGATGGCGACCGTCCTGTAACCCGGAGCACCCGGGCGAACGCCGGCCACGTATTCGATGAACCACGCGGAGATGTCGCCGAACATAATGTGGTTTAATGAATCCTGCGAACCCGTGCCGCTCCAGGTTTCGTACAAGGTCGTGGCTCCGTTCTTAACCAAATAGCCCCAACTCGGATAGTTCGTCTGCATGGCCAGTGCGAACGCCGAGTCGGAATGCCCGTTGTCGCACAGCGCCCGCAGCAAATACTTCGACCCGAGAATTCCGGTGTCGGTCGTATTGCCTTCCTGTTGAACGCGGGCGGCGAGAGCGTTTGCGGCGGCGGGTATCTGGTTGGAACTCACCAGGCCCTGATACAGCGCGCAAGATTGCGCGGTGAGCGTCCCCCCGGAATATTGACTATTGGCCGGGTTGAAGAACGAGCCATTGAACGAGATTTTGATTTGCGCGGCCAGATTGCTGTATTGCTGGGCTGCCGCGGTGTTCCCCATCAAGGCCGCGGTCTGAGCGACAATCAGCGCGCCTTCATAATAGTAACCGGTATCGGTCACGGAGGCCGGTGTCGTTGTCGCGGCCGGTTCCCAGTCACCCAGGCCGTATGAAACAATGTTGCCGGAGGCGACGCTGGTTTCGTAATCCACGTAGGCTTTCATGCCCGCGTAGTTGTTGGTCAAAATGCGCACGTCGCCGCAATGTTGATACACAAACCAGGGAATGAGCAGGTACGCCGACTCCCACGCCGGGCCTTCGCCGTAACCCCAGACCGCATTGGGAAATACGCCGGACAACTCCCCGTTGGGCATTTGCCCGGCGGCGAACTCCTTCATCCATCGCGTGTAGGCCGCCGCGCCGTGGAAATGGGTCAGCCCGATTTCACAAGCCAGTTGGGCGTCCCCCGTCCAGCCATTTTTTTCCCGCGTCGGGCAATCCGTCGGAATGCCGACAAAATTGCCAAAATAGGACCATAAGGTATTCGTCTCGATTCCGTTGAGCAGAGCGTTGCCGCACAAAAAGCTTCCCGCCGGGGCGAGATCAGTGTGCACGACGCGGGCCACGAGAGTGTTGGTCGTGGGAGCGGAAGGCAATCCGGAAACCTGGGCGTAACGAAACCCGTGATAAGTGAAACTCGGGGACCAGGTTTCAACGCCGCCGCCCTTGAGGATATAGGTGTCCGTCTGAAAATATTGCGTGAGAGACACGAGATAATTGATGTTGCTCTGGTCCACCGAGCCGTCGCTGTTCGTTTTTTCGCCGTACACCATTTTCACCGAAGTTCCCGCCGGACCGCTGACACTCAACTCTCCCCAACCGACCAGGTTCTGTCCAAAATCAAAGGTGTAAACACCACTTTGGCCGGACACCGGAATTATTTTCACCGGAACAACGGTCTGAAACACCCTGACCGGCTCGGCATCCGGCGCGATCAACGTTCCGGCAGTTCCCTGGCGCAGCAGTACTGGCGCCCAAGCCGAATCATCGTAGCTCGCGGTTGACCAACCCGGTCTTTCGAGCCGGGCGTCATAAACTTCCCCCAACCGCGTCGCATCCAAAAGTATTGGACCGGTGGCGGCCTTCCAGGTCCCATCGCTGACCACCAAAGCATGCGTGCCGTCGGCATATTGTATGTCCATTTGCAGCAACATCTGCGGCAAGGCGCGCCAGGGGGCGGTGTAAGTGTTCCAGGCATCGCTGCTCCATTGGTTGTAGAATCCGTTGGCGAGCTGCACGCCGATGGCGTTCTGTCCCGGAACAAGATTCGTCGTCACGTCGTACGTGACATAATCCGCCTCCAGATCATAACGCGTCCAGGAGGGATCGAGCACGTGGTCGCCGACTTTTGCGCCGTTGATTTGAAGCTCGTAGTAACCCAGACCGCAGATGTAAGCCGTGGCGCGGGCCACCGTGTTGCTCACCGGGAACGTCTTTCGCAACATTGGGCTGGGCGCGGCGGGCGAAATATTGGTGGGCGTGGTCATGCCAATCCATTTGGCGCTCCAATCGGACGGATTGAGCAAGCCCATGCTCCAGTTTGCCGTTGGACTCCACGCCGAAGGGTCCCCGTTCGCATCCCAGATTCGCGCCTTCCAATAACATAACTGGCCCGAGGTCAGGGCCTGCCCTGCATACGGCACCAAGACGGACTGGTCGGAAGCCACCCGCCCGCTGTTCCACACGTCTCCATGATCCTGCGCCAGCACCGTCGGCGACGTGGCCACCAGAACCTGGCAGGCCGTTTGCCGGTCGCCGCGTTGAGGAGATGTCATGGCCCAACTTAAGCGCGGTTTGGTCACGTCGATGCCCAACGGATTCTGCAAATGCTCGCAGCGCAAATTGCCCAAAGTTGCTGCGGCGACGTTGGTATTGACGCCGTTAACGGTCAGCGCCAGTGCGGGACTCAAAGCCGATGCGTTGGCATCCGTCACGCGCACACGAAAATTCATGGTGAAACCACCGAGTCCAACGGTGTTGAGCACATAATTCGATCCCGTCGCTCCCGGGATGTCCGTGTAAGTGGACGGACTGCCGCCGTAGTCGGTTTGCCATTGAAAGCGCAGCGGCGGCACACCACTCGCCGCCTCATTGAACGTCACGGGCATTCCGGCAACCACCGGAGAAGCGGGGGAACTGGTGGGCGCATTCGCCACCGGGGGAGGGCCGGAGGTAGTGCCGTACAAATCAATTTCCGAATAACCGCAAAAGCCGTTCTCCGGTGCTGGAGTGGTAAAATCAAACTTCACAGCGGCGACACTCCTGGCGAGCGGGCCATTTGTCGCAGAGTAGAACGTCACGCGGGTGGCGGACTGCACACCGGCGGGATTCGCCGGGTTGTAACTCACACTGGTCAACGGAACGAACGTCGAAGGGTTCGCTACTGTGGAATAATAAATCGTATAAGCCTGTTCGTCGCGACCGGCATCCCCCCACCCTCCGTAAACAACAATGTTGGTGAGATCGTATCCACTGCCCGAACCCGTGAGCGTATAAGTAACGGATTGCCCGGCCGAACCACCGCACGTTACCTCGGTGGAGCTTCCGCCCACATTCGGCCAATAGTTGAGCGAACCAAATGTGCCGTCGGTCAGGACTGAAACCGCCCCTGCTCCGTACTGACTGAAATTCCCCGCTCCGACGCTGCTCGGGGATTGCCCGGCAATCAAGCTGTTGGACGCAACCGTCCAGGTGGGGATGAAATTAGTGGCGCTGCTGCCGAGACCGGTTTGCGTGGCAATGGCAGTAACAATATTGCTCACCGCCGGAGGCACGGGATTGACCGTGAGCGGACTGGCGGAGCTCCAGGTAACCCCTGAGATATTGGATGCCTGAAGCCGGTAAGATGCCGTGTTTGCAAGTTGCAGGTTGGTGAGCGTCAAGGCCGTATTCGTCGCCCCCGGGATATTGTTCGTCACGCCAGCGCCAAGCACCTGCCATTGATAAGCAATCGGGCTCGCGCCGCTAAAGGCCGCAGTGAATGTGATCGTGCCACCAACCACATCGGAACTGGTGGCCGGCAGGGTGTTGGTGAGTATGGTGGGACCGGCGGTGAGCGTCCCGACGGCGGCGTTGTAGCTTGCCAGGGCCGCCAGCAGGCAGCGTTTCAGTGGACCAATTTTCATTCGCTAACACTTTTTGCAGTTCGTCGTTCAAAGCGGCCACGAGGCGACTGAGAACTTATCTTGGCAAGGCGGGCAGTCCTCTGCACGCCGTCGGCGCGCACGGAGTGACGCGCCCTGCCGGGATTGACTCTAATTTCCCTGGCTGTGTGAGGCTTGTCGTGTCGATATGCTGAAATTCTAAACCACAAGCTTTTGCGAGTCACATCCCCTAAGGCGGTGATGGAGCCATCACCGAAACAGGTGATATTCGGCTGTCAGCCATTCTGTTAGATTCCGTCAACCTTAAGAATTTTGATTAGTCTGATTGAAAAAACCATCAGAGCGACAATAGCCGTCGTTGTGCTGATGGCATGGCCGGGAAAGCTGGGGGCGCAAGGAGTATTGCAGCCAATAAATTTGCGCTGCGAGGCGCGGGTGAATCCGCTCGGCATTGGGAACGTCCGGCCCGAACTTTCCTGGCAGCTTCAAAGCATCGGACAGGGACCGGCCTACCGAGGAGAAACCCAAAGCGCCTTCCAAATCCAGGTCGGATCAACAGCCGGTGCGGCGGATTTGTGGGACAGTGGGAAGGTCACCAGCAATCAGACCGTAATCATCGTGTACGCCGGCCAATTGTTGACGAGCGGAAAGCAATGCTTCTGGCAGGTGCGGGTGTATGACGGCAATAACAATGTATCGCCCTGGAGTTCTCCGGCGCAGTGGTCGATGGGATTGTTGTCACCCGCAGATTGGACGGCGCAATGGATCGGCTACGATGCGGCTTACACCCTGACGCCGCAACAGGCGACGAACAACGCGCTCTTCAACACGGCCAACCTCAGTTGGATTCGTTTTCCAGCCGCGCAGGCCCAGGCGGGCATCGAACAATCCCTGCTGCGAAAGCAAGTGGTCCTGCCGTCGGGCCAGACCGTCACCAACGCTGTCGTCGCGCTCTACGCCGACAATTTCTGCAACGTATTCGTCAACGGGCAACCCATGACGAACTCCGCGATGCGTTGGGAAGCCACCGCATTAATCAATGTGACCCCCTGGCTGCACCCGGGAACAAACGTACTTGCCCTCGGCGTCACGAACAGCGACGCCCAGGAGCCCGCGAGTGTCATTGGCCGGCTGGTAGTGCAGTTTGCGTCCGGCGCAGTTTCAAATATCGCGGTGGATGCCACGTGGAAGGCGGCACAACAGGCGCCCACTAATTGGCCGCAGACCAATTTCGACGATTCCGCATGGACGATGGCGGAAAGCACGGGAACGCCTTGGGGAACTCCTGCGCTTAATGATCTCCCGCGCGTCCCCGCTCCCTACCTGCGCAAGAATTTTATGGTTGGGCAAGGAATCACCCGCGCGACGGTTTATGTCACAGCGTTGGGCGCGTATGAATTGCACTTGAACGGCCAAAAGGTCGGCCACGACGTTCTTACGCCGGGTTGGACTCAGTTCACCAAGCGCGTCTATTACCAGACCTACGATGTCACTGGAATGGTGCAGGGCGGCTCAAACACGCTCAGCGCGATACTGGGCGACGGCTGGTATGCGAGTGCCCTCGCCTTCAAGGGCACGCGAAGGAATTATGGCGGAACGCCGCGATTCATGGCCCAGCTCGTGCTCGAGCTTTCCGACGGCAGCACGCAAACGGTGGTCAGCGACGCCTCGTGGAAGGCCAGCTATGGCCCGATGCAATTTGGAGATTTGCTGATGGGATCGGAATACGACGCACGGCTGGAGATGCCCGGATGGGATACACCCAATTTCAATGACGGCGGCTGGTCGCCGGTCTTGACGGGAGTGAGTTCTTTCAGTGGCGGTTTCTCGAATGTGACGGCCATTGTCGCGGGATATGAGTCAAATAATCAGCTCAACTTCGTGGTGAACAACGGCAGCATGGGCGGTGATCCGGCTTTTGGCGTCGTGAAAACGTTGCAAATCACCTACCAACTTGGCGGCACGAACCAGACGCGATCCTTCGCGGAAAATTCGGTCGTGACCATCGGCGGCGGCGGGCTGACGTTGACGGTTATTCAGGCGCTCTATGGCGATTCGACCTCCTTTCCCGGCAGCGGCGGACTGCAAGTGCAAGCAGCCGTCACCGAACCCTCCCGGTGTTTCGAAACCCTTGCGGCCACCAACCTGACCGTCCCAAAACCCGGTTGCTACACCTTCGACCTTGGCCAGAACATGGTTGGCTGGGCCAGACTGACCATTAGCGGGAATGTTGGCGACCGCATCACCGTCCGTCATGGTGAAATGCTCAATCCCGACGGCACGATCTACACCTCGAACCTGCGTGGCGCGAACGCGACCGACTTTTACATTCTCGGCACCAATGGCACATCCGTCCTGGAGCCGCGCTTCACGTTTCACGGGTTCCGCTATGTTGAGGTGCGGGGGCTTTCCATGGCGCCGACGCTGAGTTCGGTAACTGGCATCGTTGTGCATTCCGATATTCCATTAAGTGGCAGCTTTGCGTGTTCCAGCCCGCTGGTAAACCAACTCTACAGCAACGTCATCTGGGGACAAAAAGGCAACTATCTCGAAGTCCCGACTGACTGCCCGCAGCGGGATGAACGCATGGGCTGGACCGGCGATACGGAATTTTTTGTGCCGACCGCCGCTTACGACTTCGATGTTCAATCCTTCTTTCGCCGACATCTCGTTACGTTATGCGAGGACTCGCAAGAGGCCGACGGCTCCTATGCGAATGTCGCACCCGACCTGGGCGCTGGAAGTGGAGCAGCGGCTTGGGGCGATGCCGCCTGGATTTGCCCGTACAACATGTATCACGTCTATGGCGATACCAATGTGATTGCCGATCACTACGCTTCGTTCCAACGTTACGGACAATGGTTTTCCACACACGCCTCAAACTTTGTGGTGTCGAGTCTCCCCGGTGATTTTGGCGATTGGTTGAACCTGGGCGGCGGCGCGACCTCGACGGTGATCGACACCGCGTATTACGCCTACTATGCGCAAGCGATGTCGGAGATGGCTGCGGCCATTGGCCACAGTGCCGACGCCGCCACTTATTCCACGTTGCACAGCAACATCGCGGCTGCATTCGCGAATTTCTTCAACACCAACGGCTCGTTCGCTGATGGCAGCAGCCAGGCCGGTTATGCGCTGGCCTTCTCGTTGAATCTGGTGCCCGCCGGGCTGCGCGTCCAGGCCGCCCAACAATTCGCGAATTCGATTGCGCAATTCAACACGCACCTGGCCACGGGCTTCATCGGCACGCCGCGCCTGCTGCCTGCCCTGCACGTCGCCGGGCACGACGACCTCGCCTACCAATTGCTGCTCCAGAAAACCTATCCTTCCTGGCTCTATCAGGTGACGCTCGGCGCAACAACAATGTGGGAACGTTGGGATGGCTGGACCCCGGGCGGCGGCTTCCAGAGTGTGGCGATGAACTCGTTCAACCACTACGCTTTTGGTTCGGTCGGCGAGTATTTGTACAGCGTCGTTGGCGGCATCAAATCCGCAGCGCCCGGTTACGGAACCATCCTCATTCAGCCGGTCACCGGAGACGGACTGAGTTGGGCCAATACCAGCTACGCTTCCATCCGCGGGCTGGTTTCGACCGCCTGGACCAATGTCGGCGGCGCGTTCAACCTGGACGTGGTGATTCCAGCAAACGTCACGGCGCAAATTTATGTGCCCACGACGAATGCCGCCGCCATCACGGAAAGCGGCGTCCCGGCGGCCAACTCACCTGGCGTGGCCTACGTCGGCATTTCCAACGGCTTCGCTATTTACGTTGTCGGCTCCGGCCATTACCTGTGGTCCTCGCCTGTGCCAGTTATTCCACCGCCGCTTGTCACGACGGAAACAGACTCAGTGTATGCTGGCGGCAATTTTCCCCCATTGCCAGGCGGTGATCTGCTCACCAATGCAACCACGACGGTGGTGTCCAACACGATCACTGTGGGGCCGGAAAACCATATCGCAACCTCGGCTCTTTATGATGGAATCATCGGCGCGCCCGGGTCAACCAACCGAAGCTACGAAATTAGCGGTGGAGCGATTACGTTTCGCCTCGGTCCCGGAACCAATGGCACCGGCTATACGATCACCAATCTGAATACCTACACCTCCTGGCAGGACGACGGCCGGGAAAATGCCAACTACGCCGTCAGCTATTCTTCGGACGGCACGAATTTTTATCCCATCGCGACGGTAGCCTATAATCCGTCACCTTATCCGACGAAAGACGGCACCGACGGCACCCTGACCTCCATCGCGGTCGGAAATTTGTCGGGCGTGCAGTTTTTACAATGGAGTTTTTCGGCGGCACAGCAGAATGGCGGTGTCGGATATACCGAAGTGGCCGCGTTTGGGTATGCCAGCCCGTTGACACCGGCGACCGTAAACGTGGTTTCTTTGACGCCAACAAGTTTTGTAATGAATGCGAGCAGCCTTTCACCCGGCCGGAGTTACACCCTCCAAAGCACGACCAATCTGTCGGCACCCGCCTGGTTCACTGAAACAAACTTCGTCACCCAGCAGGCAGTCATGGCCTTTACCAATTCCACCGCCGGCTCTGGACAAAGATTCTACCGCATCGTGGGGCATTAAAATGGATTAAAATGGATTGCTGTATGCCGGTGCTCGAACGCGCGGCAGCGCATCCCTCCACATGAACTGATGGTAGTGGCGTGATGCGCCCCACCCTCGGTGAACTCCTCGAAACTTTTGAAAAAAATTTCAAAATAATCTTGTCAAAATCCATGCTATCCATAGAATTTCCCGTCCTTTAATAATCGCCCCCTTTTTTGTACCCGGAGTCGGCCGCGTGTTATGAAGAATTATTTTTTTTGTGCGTTGGCGGCGGTGGTCGTTTGGATCGGCACGGTTTGTCCGGCGGACGCACAATGGCAGACGCAGTCCATTGTGGTGACAAACGGTTGGACGGCGGCATATCTTTATATTGATGCCTCCAGTCAAAACGTTCTCCCTGTCACCGCGGGCCTTCCCATTACCCCGGACAATCCCATTGACCAGATTTGGCTCTGGAAAACGCCGGTCAGTTCCGCGCAGTATATCAACACTCCGGAGTCGCCGTTGAGCGGCGGCGGGCAATGGCTCTCCTGGAGCCGGACGAACAGCCAGAACACGTTGTCGGCGTTAATTCCCAATGCCGCCTACCTGATTCACTCGGTTGCGACCACCAACTATACCTGGCGCATCAAGGGCCAGCCGGTTCCACCCAGCTATAATTGGGACATGACCGGCCTGAACCTCATCGGTTTTCCAACCCCGACCGTTAACCCGCCCAACTTTCAAAATTACTTCGCCCAGGATCCAGCCCTCGCTGGCATCGTCCAGATCTTCGAGTATGTGGGTGGTCCATTCTCCACGAATCCGCCCAACCCCGCGCAGGTGTTTTCTCAATACACCACCCCGGTGACGCGCGGGCAGGCCTTTTGGATCAGCGCCACCAACGTTTACAACGCCTACTTTGGTCCGTTTAACCTCAACCTGCCCAATCCCAGCGGGCTTAACTATGGCGCTTCAGGAGGGCAGTTCACCTTGCACCTCGTGAACGTCACCCCCAACACCCTGACGGTTTCCATGGCAGTGCTGCCGTCGGAGACACCGCCGTTCGGCCAATCGAACATCGTTGCCGCGCCACCGTTGCTGTTGGAAGGCGCGCTTAACACCTCCAACCTGACTTACGCCTATACCAGCTTGCCGGCCAATAGCGCGCCCAGCGCCAGTTGGACTCTCGCGCCGGCGGGTACGCCCGGTTCGGACGTGGCAATCGTCCTAGGGGTTAACCGTTTTGCCATGGCCAATAGTGCCGGGTCGCTCTATGCCGGCATCCTGCAGTTCACGGATTCGCTTGGTTTTTCGCAGGTAAATGTCCCGGTTTCCGCCACGGTGGCAAATAATACCGGTTTATGGCTGGGCAATGCCAGCATCACGGGGGTCAGCTACGATCTCAAGACCTACGCCACGAATTCCAATGGTTCCCTGGTGGTCAGCGCCGTCACCAATCAGTTGGTCACCACGAATCCCGTCACTTTGGGTATGACCACGAACATGTTGATCAACAACTTCGCCACCACCAACCAGACGATCAACTATTATCAGGTTACCAACGAACTCATCAGCACTTACGCGCAGGAAACTTATCAGCCTGGCACCAACGGATACGTGGTGACCACCAACCAGACGATCACCGATGGCAATACCTCGGCCACGGTCATCGAAACCGATGTCATCGGCTACTACTTCACCAACAACGGGTCCCTCCTGGTCTGGGAGACCACCAACACCACGAACGGGCCGTTTATCGTCAGTTCGATCGCTTTCACCAATCAGATGGTGGTTACCAATGGTATCGCCGCCGTTCCAACCAACGGCACACCGGTGATCGCCACGAATTTCATATTTTACAGTTACGCCATCACCAACGAAATCGTCACCAACGATATTTTTCAGGCTCCAGTCACAAACGTGGCGGTTAACGACTTTGCGGTTACCAACCAGGTGGTTGTCACCAATGCCGCCTTTGATGTAGTAGGCACCAATTTGGTCACTATTGGGACCAGCAGTATTACCAATTGGCTCTACCTCACCAACCTGGCGCCCGGCAGCATCACCCTGCTGACGAATGCCACCAGCGGGTCGAATATTTTGAGCATCACCGGCACACCGCACCTCGTACCGGGCGGAACGTATTATCTCGGCGTGCTAAACACCAATAACGCGCCGGTGAACTTCGCCATCGAGGTGAATTTTCATCTGCTCACCAACGTGGCCGCCTCGATCTTGACGCCCAAAATCCTGGCCACGAATGGCGGTTTCCTGCTCACCTGGTTCGCGCCGAGCAACGGTTTGTTCCAGGTGCAATGGAGCAGCAGCTTCCCGGCCAACTGGCAAACCATCACCAACCCGCCCTACACCGGCTACAACACCAACTATCCCGCAAGCGCGACCAATGCCGAGTTCACTTTTTTCGACGACGGTTCGCAAACGGGGGGAAATTCGGCACCCATCAAGTTTTATCGGGTGGTCCTGCCGGCTGGAGTGTCGAATCTGTTCAACGCCCAGTCTCAGACCAATGTCGTCGCTTCCGGCGGCACCGCCTATTACGCCGTCAACGTGCCGGCGACCACGGACAGCGCCACGAACAAGCTGCTTTTTGCCGGCGCGCCGGTGAACCTCCTGTTCAGCGCAACGGCGCCAGTAGGGATGAACGCCGGCAGCTACGCCAGCAGCAGCCAGCCGGCCGCCTCCAGTTACGCCGTCAGCAACAGCCCGGTGGTCGCCTTTTCCGCCACCACCAACTATTTTCCCACGTCAAAACCTTTGCTCGTCACCACCAACGGCTCAAAACTGATCACCGTAAACGTGGTGACCAACAATAACACCGGTGTTACTTCGCTTTCCAGTTACTACACGACCAACTTCCAGGTCATCAGCAACAACTACACTGTGCTTCAAGGCGTTACCAATCTGGTGGCCAGCAACACTAATCTCCTGGCCACCTGGAATAACCTCGCCTCCAGCCTGGTCACCAACTCCGGCTTCAACATCAATCTGACCATTGTCACCAACGCCGCTTTTGTGATCGCCACCAACGCCATGGTCAGTTCCGTCAGCAACTATGTCGTTACCGCGCACAACACGAGCCTGGATGCCGTGTCCGCTCCTTTTCCCCTGCGACTGATCATTTTCAACGACAGCAACGGCAATTGCTCCCTGCTGCAGCGCGTGTTTTATGGCATTCGCCAGAACACCAATATCGTCGTGGCCACGACCGAGAAGGTCCTGGACACCTCCCATTTGAACACCGCCCGGCGGATCACGGCGACGCACCTGCCCTGGTTGCCCACCAACACTCCCTGGGCGTTTACCGGCGGCTCCCTGAGCCAGGGTGGAACGTTGAGCACCACCGTCATCGAACCCTATGACGATCAGGCCTCCAACCCCTTCCTGCATACCTACCATCCGGACCATAATAATCTGGACATCCAGTCGCCGCCGCATGAATTGCCCGTCGGCAGCGAGTCCTACATCATCAGGCGTCAAATCACGCTGGGTATCGTGGCCAACACGGATGACTTCATCAGCCTCACGACGGCTAACAGCAGCCTTACCGGAAATTACAACGAGACCATCACCTTGACGGGCCTGGGCGGCGCCTCCAAGTCTTATCTAACCTCAGGTTCTTTCTCACTCAAACGCGTCAGCACCATCGGCACCCTGACCACTCAATGAATCTCGGAATAATCAATCATCGGCTGCAGGCCGCCATGTGATTTTGAACCCAAAACCTTTTAACTTAAAACACCGAAAGAACGCCAAGAACATGAAAACGCCACTCCTCCCCACGGCTTTGCGCCAAGGTCTCATGCTGCTCCTGTTGGCCTGCGCGCTGCATACCTTGCCGGGCCGCGCACAAACCCCGCAATTCATGACCTACCAGGGTTATTTGACCGACCAGAATGGCAATGCCTTGGCCACCAACGGGCCGCAGAATTATGACGTCGTCTTCCGCATTTGGAACCAACCCACCGCCGGGAACGAGATCTACGGTGAGTTGCAGACGGTCACTGTGGCGAATGGTTACTTCAGCGTGCTGCTGGGCCAGGGCAGCACCTATGTGAATGGGGGCCAGCCCGAGCCACGCCCCTCGCTTTCCACCGTGTTCACCACCAACAACATCGTTTCCCCCGGCCGCTATGTTGAAATGACGGTTCAAGGAATCGGGAACGGCGGCGCCAACGTCACCATTCTCCCGCGCCTGCAATTGGTCACCGCGCCCTACGCGTTCCTGTCGGCCAATGCCAATGCGCTGGTGAACCCCACCACGGGAAACACTCTCATCTCCAGTTCCGGCAGCAACATAACCGTCAATAGTTCCTCCTTCGCCTTGGGAGGCAATCTCACGAATACCGGAGGCAACATCTACCTGGACAATGCGTTTGGCATTTTCGGCAAAAACACCACCGGCACCTACGAACAATGCCTCTGGCCTCGTTTTTCGGATAATCTCACTTACCTTAACTATGGCTCGGGAGGCTTCAGCATCCGCAATAACAGTTCCGTCTCCACGATGTGGATGGGAAATAATGGAAATGTCGGGATTGGCAACACCTCGCCGAGCTTTCCGCTGAGCTTTCCCAGCACGCTGGGGGACAAAATCGAACTCTGGGGCATCTCGGGGAATCATTATGGGTTTGGCGTACAGTCCGGCTTGTTACAAATCCACACCGACGTTTCCGGTTCCGATATTGCTTTTGGCTACGGTCAGAGCGGCAGTTTCGCGGAAACCATGCGCATCAAAGGCAATGGCTATGTCGGCATCGGGACGTCCACGCCAGGTTGGGCGCTTGATGTCAATGGAAGCGAACACGTGGCTGGCTATTTGGGAGTCGGAACTGCTCCTTATTCCGGAAATGGGTTGTATATCAGAGGTGGATCGACGTGCGGCATTGAGATTCAAAATGCCTCATATTACGGGCTTTTCATCGATGGCGCCTCGGGCTACGGCGAGTATATCGTTGGTAACGAAATAGTAACTGGGACTCTTAGCAAAGGCGCCGGCACTTTCAAAATCGACCATCCCTTGGACCCGGAAAATAAGTGGCTGTACCACTCCTTCGTCGAATCGCCGGACATGATGAACGTGTATAATGGAAACACCGTGACGGACGGCAACGGTGACGCGACGGTCGGCCTGCCATCGTATTTCACCGCGCTCAACAAGGATTACCGATATCAACTCACTGTGATTGGCCAGTTTGCGCAGGCGATGGTGAGCAGTGAAGTCAGCAGCAACGCGGCGGGAATCAGTTTTGGCGTTAAAACCGACAAGCCCAACGTGAAAGTTTCGTGGCAGGTCACCGGCGTCCGCCAGGATCCCTTTGCCAACGCGCACCGCATCATTCCCGAGGTTTCCAAGACCGGCGACGAGATCGGAACACTTATTCACCCGGCGGAACGCGGCCAGCCCGAATCAAAGAGGATGCAGGCTTTGAAACATCAACCCGCCCACTAATGATACTCCGGCCAGTACAATGTAAATGAAGCCATGGGCGAACCGGAAAAAGATGAACGGATTCCATCACTCGCTGATGAACACGGCAGGAATTATGAGACACTTGATTCCATCTCGAACCAGATGCGCCAGCGGCCACTTTAGAGCGTTATGAAATCAAAGTATTGCATTGTGCTGTGCCTGCTAACCCTGCTCGGGGCGGGGCGGCTCTGGGCTATTTCGTCGGTGCAATTCAACCAGAACGGCACGACCTACAACCTGCAGTCCGCGCAAGGGGTGCCCATCTCGACGGTGGTGAATCCCAGCATCGGTTCCAACGGCAAACAGCCAACGACGAACTCCTCCTCCGGCTCCATTTACCTCGCGACCAGCAACCAGTTCGCCGGACTGATGACCTTCGGCGCCGTTACGGCCACGACCAATAATTCCCTGCTGTCGTTGACCAACGTCTATCTCCAGGGGAAGAGCAATTTTAATGGCACCGTGGCGCAGCAGATGCAGTACCCGGTGGGCCTAAACCCCGACCAATCCGTCGCCATTGTGCTGAAACTGGCGCGGGTCGGAGCGCCCTTTGTGAGCCAGCCGATCAGCTTTTTCTTCGGCAGCGTCATTCCGGCACCCCCCACCGATTACACGGGTACCAACCTCAATGTGGGTTTGAACTATTGGCGGCCGATACCCTTGCTGTCCACCAACCCCGCGAACAACCTGTTTTATTACAGCACCAACGCCGGAGTGGTGTTCGCCACCCAACCGGGCCCGATTACGATCACTTGGATTACTGCCGCCGAATTCGCCACCAATAATGTGCCGCCTTACACAAACCAATTGGCCGTGGGCGGAACTGGAAGTTACCTGACGAATAGCGATGGCACGATTTCCTTGTTGTTCACGGCCAATTACCTGATTTCACCGAGCCCCGTTAAAACGCCGCAGCAAATGTATTGGACCCAGGGTGCATTTCAATCCCTCAGCCACCCGGTGGTGGTTCCGGTCGGCAAGATCAGTGCGATTAATGTGGTTTTCAACTCCGGATTTCCGGCGGCGATCACCAACTCTTACTCGATCATCGGTGGCGTCACCAATTATCAAACCCTCTGGTTCGATCCATCCCTGCATTTCATTTTTGCCAATGCCGCTGTGGGCCGGGTCTTCGTCGAACTGTTGGGCCAGCCGAACGGCAACAACTCCAGCGAGTTCCTCGGCTTTGAAATCGTGGACGTGGCCCAGGTCCCGATCCCCAACATCGTGACCAATTATCTTGGGACCCAACTGACGCCTTATCAGGATCCCACGCTCGGCGCCGGGCTTAACATCGCGCCCATCCCCAACCTGGGCAGCCAATACTACTATGCGTTTAAAGGGACGACCTATTATGCCGACCAGGCCACGTCGAACTTGACCGATTTGCAAATGTATTGGGTGGACACTGGCGTGGCGGGTTTGCAATGGCCCTATCTGTTCAACCGCTATGCCTTGGTTTGGCCGAACGATCCGGCCCTGTATAGCCATTATCTGCGTCCGCCCGCGGCCACCAAGACCCAGGCCGCGCAGACCGCGGTTCAGTTGGATCCGCTCGAAACTCCGTCCCTGGACTATCAAGATCCGCTGGATCAACCGCGCGCTTTCCTGACGCCGACCTACAGCTTTTACACTTGGCTGACCAACGGTTTTTCCGCCCAACGCGCCTTGTTGCGCTACAATGCCGCCGGCAATGTCCGTTTCGAGCGGGTATTCTCCTATCTCGCCCAAGGGTTGCAGAACAATCTCATTCTGGCCGGTTCGGTGATCACCAATCTCACCGCGTGGAATCCGACCAACAATACCCTGACCAATTTTGCGACCAGCTTTAATCCGCCTTATGTGACCAACGAAACCGTGAACGTAGGCGACCAAATCCTGGACCCGGCCGGTGAAATCGGCTCCACCAATGGTCCCTATGGTGATTACTTTGCGGGCTACATCAATACCAACCTCAGCACGACCTTCCTCAATCTCAATGCGAACCTTGGCAATTCTTACGACCCGGACGCCTACGTGAATCCGTTCGTGTTCGGTTTTGACGCGGCCAACCAGGGCGCGATCATTCCCGTCAATGCCATCCCGGGCCACAACCATTTGGAAGTCTGGTGGTTCCGGCCAAACGATGCGAACCCCGTTCTGGGCTTTCAAACTGTCTATTGGCCGGCGGTCATTGGGGATTACACAATTCAATGGCCCAGCAACGCGCCGGCGATTGTGCTGGCCGGCAACGCGGGCAGCGGACCGCTGGACAGCGAGCGTGCCACCGGCAACATTTACTATCAGAACGATCCGACGAAGCCCGGCTACAATCCCAATGAAGAGCATGCCCTCATGCTGGGTGGCCAGGCTTACGCCCTGCAGGATGACCTCAACATAACGAATGGCCCCAATTATTCCTCCGCGCCCTTTGTCTTGCTAAGTTATTTCGGGGACGATGGCAGGCCGGCCATGAGCGTCTTTCAAGTCATGCGGGAGAACCCGGCGGCAGGCATTTACTTCGACTACATCGTGGCAGCCGGCACGTTGTTGCAGGCGCCGATGCCGTTGCCATTGATGGCGCTTCCCACTGCGCCAAATACCAATTATCCCGGCGGTGTCACCAACTACGATGTCGAACCTCCCGGAACCTCTGGCGATCTGCCCATAGGCTGGACGAGCGCCGCCGCCACCGGTCCCTACGCTCTTTATCAGGGCTTTACCTTTCAGGACCGGAAACATGAATTTTGGGTGTATCGCGGGTTGAATGCGGGCCTCCCCCCGCTGCAGGCCGGCGCTTATAACACCAACAATAACACTTTCGGCCCGCTCCCCGATGCGACGGCCGTGGTGGGTTCAAACTTCAACTATTTCATTCACGTCTCGCGGCAACTGGCTTCGTTGACAATCGGGATGAATGATTTGCCGCCCGGCCTGAACTGGCAGGCCAATCCGCTCAACGGCTTGAGCATTACCGGTCAACCACTGGTTACCGGTTTCTATCCGGTTACGATTGTGCTGACGGATTCGGCGGACAACAGCCAGGTCATCCTCCCCCTCAATATCACGGTAGTGTCCAATCCGGTGCCGAATGTGGCGCTCGGACCCCTGGTTATCACCAGCACCAATATCTACTCCTTTCAGTCGGATACGTATTCGAACCGTCCGCCCAGCCTGGCGCAACCACCGTCGCCCACCAACAGTTTCACCATGCGGTTCTATTACAAGACGCTGGCTGGCTTTGCCTGGCCGGGCTATGTCAATCCACCTGCGGTGGGTTCAATCGTGCCTTATTTGCTGCCAAGGCAGAACAACCTTTTGATTGGAGATCCGACTTCGAGCAACACTCCCAGTCTGAGCATCGTTTATCGTCCGGTTTGGCCCGAGTTGGGTCAAAACGGCCTGCCATTGCCCACTTTGGCGCAGGGTCAGACGCTCACCACGGCCGTAAATGGCCTGGCGGCGGTGCGTGGACAGGACAGTGTACAGGTGCTTTATCAGCAGTCCATCGCCACCAATTTTATCAAGGCTCCCGCCAGCGTGGTTCTCTTTGACCCGACGGTGCAGAAGAAATCCAGCTTGCTGACCAATGGCTTGCCGCCCAGCGTTCTCAGCGATGTCTTTGACGGCTTGAATTTCTTCCCCAACCTGCCGCCGAATCTGATCAGCCGGCTCTGGTTCGACCCCAATGGCAACAAACTGGTATTTACGGGCCAGTTTGTCTCCGACCCCGTGAACGGCGATTATGTCATGCTCAATGTCCTGCGTGACAATGATCTGGCGGCGGTCAACGCGCTTTGCCCCACATCCGACACGGTGAACTACCCGTTGTGGACCAACGCCGTGGCTCATCTGTCCACACCCGAATTTACCTTTTACGAAAATCCGCTTCAACCCGGCAGCTACGTCATCAATCCGAACGAAACGGTCACCCGTTCCACCGGTGACATTGTGGAAGTGACCAACTCGGATACCGCCGTGGATTCCTATGCGTTGAGCGCCGTCGGTCCCGGACAGGGCTACGTCACCTATGTAGTCGCCAACGGCCTGAATCCGCAATATGCCGGTGATCCCGTCAATATTTACATTGCGCGCGTGGCGCCGCCGCTATTCCAGGGCGCGCTGGTGGTGGTCAATAGCGCCAATGCCAGTCCTTTCAGCCAGTTGATCACCTTCCAGCACACCGCGGATTTGGCCGGACGCACGGGCCAGTACATGTATGACTGGCGAATCCAGCCGCCAGTGAACGGCCAACCGCCCCCTCTCGGCACGGAACCCAATTGGACCCAGTTGAGCCAGAATCCAGGCGGCCCGGTTTACACGCTGGGCGCCACTGGAATCCAAGGCCTTACTGACAACTATGTGTCCATGCGCTACGGCTATCTCTACACCAATAATAACCATGTGTTCACCAATTGGTCGCAATGGGCCAATCCCATTCTGGCCGAAGGCTGGATTTCACGGGTGACGCAGGCCCTCGATCCGGTCGCCGGGCAGACCCAGAACCTGTATCAAAACGCGGCGAACACCACCGCCAGCATCATCCAATTGGCAGGCCCGCGGTGGAACGGAGATGTCCCCTTGAACGCGGCTTCGCTTACCAATAACGGGTTGATCCAACTCTATGAAACCGTGCTCGACGTGGGCGAATCGTTGAGCATCAACTCGGGCATCAATTATGGTCCGGCCAACCAGGCACTGCTGCTGGCCTCCGGTTATTTGAACGATCTGTATATGACCCTGGGCAATGCCGCCTGGGCCAATTCCCTCAATCCGACGATTGGATTTGGCACCGGCAACCAGACCTACGGGGCCGTGGCCACAGCGTCTTTCTGTTTTGAAGGCGAGGAACCCACGTTGTTGGCGCAGAATCTGGCCTTGTTGCGAGGGCGCGACGACAGCCTGTCGCCGGGCGTGGGTTTGCCTCCGGCCTACAACCGCCTTTACTGGAACTACACTTACGGCATCAGCGCCGGCGAGACCATCTACGCACTGAACTACAACATCACCGACCAAAACGGCGACGGCAAGGTGGATGCCAAGGATGCGCAAATCATGTTCCCGCAGGGACATGGCGATGCCTACGGCCATTATCTCACCGCGATGATGAATTATTACAAACTGCTGATGAACCCGAATTTTGACTGGGTGCCCCAGGCCCAGACTGTGCTCGTGCTGGGGGCGGCGGTGACAGTGAATTATCAAAATGAAACCAAGTTTGCGGCGGCGGCGGCGGCGGTGGCGCGGACGGGCCGTCAGATTTTTGATCTTGAGTGGCGGCAGGACTATCAGCCCGGCACGGCGAATGGCTGGGGCTATTTTGCCACCAACTACGTCGGGCAATATCCGTATATCGACACCCACACCAACATGCAGCACATCACGCGCTACTGGGGCATGGATCATTGGGGTTCCCGCGTTGGCCAGGGCACCTACTTGAATTGGGTGGTGGCCAACTCAATCCTGCCGTATCAGGACAGCAATCCGAAAGACCAGGGTGTCCAGATTGTCGATCGCCAAACGGTGCAGGAATTGCAGGAACTGCCCGCCACGGCGGAGGCCCTGCAAGCCGACATGGACAACGCCAACGCGGGATTCACGCCGCTCGGTCTGGCCCAAAATGCCATCCCCTTCGACATCAATCCACAGCAAGTCACTGGCGCCAATCCGCAGACCCACTTTGAGCAGGTTTATGCGCGGGCCGTGCAGGCGCTCAACAATGCCGTGGTGGCCTTCAATGCCGCCCAGAACGTGACCCAGAACTTGCGCCAGCAACAGAATTCACTTTCCGATCTCCAGGACGCTGTCACCGCCCAGGAGTTGGCCTACAACGACCAGTTGATTGAACTCTACGGCACACCGTATCCGGACGATATTGGACCCGGCGGAGCTTATCCCGATGGCTATACCGGTCCGGATCTCATCCATTATATGTACGTGGACGGTGTTGGAACCAACACTTATGGCGGCATCCTGCCGGATCCGACGACCAATCAGACTTTTGCTGTTGATATTCAGAATTTCCCGGCGAATTGGTATTCGAGCGTGTACGACAACTTCGATTTCATCACGCTCTACACGAATCCGAACTACACGAACCCGGCTTTTGCGAAGGAAATCACCTTCAATATTGGCCCGGATGGGTTCAGCAAACCCTCGACCTGGACTGATGAACGCGTTTCCATAGGCAGCATTCAAAAAGCCCTGGCCGCCGTCAATGCCGCCCGGGATCAATTCCGTAATGCCTGCTCTGGCGCGCAGTCGGATAAGCAGTCCCTCGATCAGGCCATCTTGTATTTCAACGCACAAACAAACCTTGCCTGGCAAAATTTGGGCTCCCAGGGGCAGATCACTTCAGACGGCCAATCGATCAATAATATCCAGGCATACGACGGCATAGCCAACAAGGTTGTGAACGATGCCATAACAATATTTAACAACTTGTTACAGGATGTATTGGCTGCCACCCCAAAAGAGGTCATAGCCGGACTGGCGGATGGCGGTGATTTCCTGGCCCCTCTATCTGCTGTAATTTCAACTCCAATATTTATTGAAGAGGGAGTTACACTCGCGTTAAACGACATTGCGTACGGGGTCAGTGCCGGCTTGATCGCATCTGATCAGAACGACATCCTGAACCTCCAATTGCAAATTGCCACCAACCAAAACACCCTGAGCCTTGAGAGCGCCGTAAGAAGTCTTGGGCAGGCCGAAAGCAAAGTTCAAAGTGACCTTGCCACCATCAACCAGGCGGAAGTGGCGCTGAATGGCGCCCAGGCCAACTACCAGGCGTTGCTAGCGCAGGGCAACCGCATCCAGCAGGAGCGTCTGACTTTCCGTAAGCACACCGCCGCGCAGGTCCAAGGCTTCACTGTGGCGGATGCCGCCTTCCTGGTCTTCCAAAACGAAGACCTGGAACGCTATACCACACTCTTCAATCTGGCGGCCGAATATGCCTACATGGCCGCCAACGCCTATGACTACGAAACCGGCTTGCTCAATACTCCCGCAGGCCAGGGCTTTCTAAGGCAAATCATCAGTTCCAGCGCGCTGGGCGTGATTCAGAACGGTGAACCCCAGATTTCCGGCACCGATACGGGCGATCCTGGTCTTGCCAATGCGCTGGCAGAAATGAAGGCCGACTGGGATGTGCTCAAGGGCCGCCTGGGCTTCAACAACCCCGATGGCTATGGCACAACCGTCTCCCTCCGTTCGGAGAATTACCGCATTCTCCCGGGCTCGGCCGGTGACACTCAGTGGCAGACGTTGCTCCAACAGAGCCGCGTGCCGGACTTGCTGGCCGACACGGACGTGAAAAACAATTGCCTCCAGATCGATGACGGCAGCGGCTCGGCCGTGCCAGGCATTGTACTGACTTTCAGCACCACCATCACCGATGGTCAAAACCTCTTTGGCCAACTCCTGGGGCCGGACGACCACAATTTCAGTTCCAGTTCTTTTGCCACCAAGATCTTTGCCGTGGGCGTGTGTTTTGATGGATATGTGGGCATGGATAACCCCACTGCCGGAGGTGGCACCACGCCGGCGGGGCCGACGCTGGATCCAAACGCACTGGCCGCCACTCCCTACGTGTATCTGATTCCCTGTGGCGCGGATTCGATGCGCAGCCCGCCGCTCGGGGATACCAGCACGGTTCGCACTTGGAATGTGGATGACGTGGCCATCCCGCTGCCGTTCAATATCGGGGCCTCGGCATTTTCGGCCACACCATTTTACACAACATCAGATTCGCTCTCCGAGCCGCTCTTTGCGGTGCGCAAACAAGAGGCCTTCCGCCCTGTTTCGACTACGGCCGCCTTCAGTCCCGGCATTTACGGGGCGAACGGCGCCCTGGCGCCTTCCCAATACACCAACCAGCGCCTGATCGGCAGGTCCATCTGGAACAGTAAATGGAAGCTGGTCATCCCTGGAAAGACGCTGCTGGCCGACCCGAACGTGGGTCTGACCCGGTTTATTAACTCGGTCAAGGATGTCCACTTGTATTTCATCACCTACTCCTACGCCGGCAATTAACTGTATAAGCTGGATGATTATGAAACCCTTGATTATCGGATTTCGGATGCTCCTGCTGGCTGGATTGTTGTTCGCGCCCGCTGCCCTGGCTTTCCCCCCCGCGCCGGACGGCCTTGTCTATGGGATGGCAAAGGACCAATACGGCACGCCCCTGATGAATGCGGCCGATTCGGTGATTCTGCAAACTCCTGGCGGAGTTCAAGTGACGGCTGCGATCCAGCCCAACCTGGCCGTCGGCGTCAATTATGCCGTGCGCGTGCCAATGGATGCGGGTATCATGCGCACGCCCTACGTCACCAATGCCCTCACCGCCTCAACGCCGTACAAGCTATATGTGGTGGTCGGCACGACGACCAATCTCCCCATTGAAATGACCGGAGCCTACTTGGTGCTGGGAAATCCCTCCCAAGCAACTCTTCAGAATTTGACGCTGGGGGCGGATGCCAATGGCGACGGGATTCCCGACGCCTGGGAGTCGCTTTTTCTCCAGGAAGTCGGCACAAATGTCGCCTTGGCGAATCTCAATACCAACGCGGATTACGCCCATGATGGCCGCACCCTAATGCAAGAGTATTTGCTGGGCAATTACCCTTATAATCCCGCCAATAACTTTGCGGTCACCATTGTCAGGCAGAATGCCGGTTCGGTGGTGCTGGCATTCACGAGCATGACCGGCCGCACTTATACCGCCTACGGTTCCTCCGATCTCAAAAACTGGACGCCACTCTCCTTCACCGTTCCAGCCGCCGGTTCGGCTGTACTGACCTCCTATTACGCACCCAATATCCAGCCGGTGCAGATCCAGACCATCCAGCCTGCCAACGGCCCGCAGGCGCAATTCTTCCGGCTTCAACTTCAGTGAGTTTGTTCCGCGCGGTAAACAAACACCCTGCGGTTCGCCCGGATCAGCCCGGCTCCCCCACCCCTCCCAAATGAGATTCGGTTGCGCCGGACTCAGGCATTGTCTGTGGTGATGTCTTGCCAGCGTCCTTGAGTATTAATTCCTGGAGCTGCGCCAGGCCGCGGGAGATGCGGGACCGAACGGTGCCGAGCGGGATTTCAAGAATATCGGCAATCTCTTTATACGAATGGTCGTCCAGATAATACAGGCTGAGGGCCGCCCGGTAAGGGTCCTGAACCTGGCCGAGTAATTCGAGCACCAAAGCGGCATCGAGCGTGTTGACCACTTCTGGTGAGATGGTGGGCACATCTTCGTCCGCATCGCTCAGCTCGAAATGCGGAAAACGTACTGTTCGTCTGCGGATATTCAGAAACTCGCGGTGCAGAGTCGTAAATAACCACGACTTGATCTTGCTGCGATCTCGCAGTTGATGGCCTTTGGTTGCCCACACATAAAATGTTTGCTGGGTAAGGTCGCTCGCGTCAGTCTGTGTGCGTGTCAGGTTCAAGGCGAATCGGTAAAGCGATTCATAGTGCTGGGACACTATCCGCTCGAAATCATCTGATGGCATAAGGCAGTTCCGGTTGTGTTACCAAGGTTCTGCCATTTTCCGGAGAAATTGATTGAGGTTCAATGGGACCAAGGAGCCAGTGGCCCGCCCCTCGCGTAAGTGCGTCGTTCAACCGGTCACCCCGCCCCGCTGGCCGAAAGCGTCTGCTTGCAGATTCGTTCGGATGGATTTATAAAGCCTTAAAACACCGCCGGGCTCATTTCATGTATCCTTGGCCCCTCATCCGCGCGCCGCTCCGGACCCTTTCTCTCCGCGGGTCCGTTCTTCCTATCCCGGCAGAGGACATGGCTGAGCGGGACCGGCGCTGGCTGAATCCGGACAAATCATTTGCGTGAGCCATGAATAATCCAATTAAAGGACATAAATGGGACGAAAGTCCCAGTGCAGCCGAGTCGCCGCTCAAGGATAATCTCTCCATGTTCCAGCTCTTGTTCGAGCGCAGCGCGGACGCGATTTTGCTATTCGATCCACATGCAGGCGTGTTTGTGGACTGCAACGCGGCGGCGGTCGAGCTCCTGCGCGCGGGCACGAAGGAAAAACTTTTGGGGGCGCGGCCCGACGAGCTCTCGCCGCCATTTCAACCCGACGGCACTTCGAGCCGCGAAAAGTCCGATCAGATCACAGCCTTGGTTGAAAAAAACGGCGGCCACCGGTTCGAATGGTTATGCCGCCGCCTGGATGGACAAGAAGTTCCGTTGGAAGTGTTGGGAACCCCCATCACCGTGGATGGCCGGAGATTGAACGTGGTGGTTTCGCGCGATATAACCGAACGCAAGTGCGCGGAAGCCGCACTGCGTGAGAGCGAAGAAAGGTTTCGCGAACTTTTCGAAGCCAGCGCCGATGCCATCTCGATCCTCGACCCTCAGACCCGAAAGCATGTTGACTGCAATGATGCGGTTCTGAAGTTGGTCGGGGGAGTCGATAAGGCCTGGTTCCTTGACCAAACGCCCGAAAGTCTTGCGCCTGAACTGCAGCCGGACGGACGATCCTCCAAAGAAGCCGCCCAAGCCTGGATCGAACGGGCACTGACCCACGGAACCCAGCGGTTCGAATGGATGGGACAGCGCGCCAACGGCGAGGAACTTCCGCTGGAGGTGCTGCTGACGCCCATGCGGCACCGAGGCAGTGTGCGATTGATCGTGGTGGCGCGGGACATTTCGGAACGGAAAAAGACCGAGCGCGAGTTACTCGAATTGAACCAGTCGCTGGAACGTCGCGTCGCGGAACGCACCGCCGCGCTGACCACAAGCGAAGCGCGGTTCCGCGCCCTGGTCGAGCATGCCCCGGAAGCGATTGTGGTCTTTGACGGTAATACGGGGAGATTTCTGTTTGGCAACCAGCATGCTTGCGCCCTTTACGGAGTTCCGAGGGAAAGGTTGACCGAGCTGACTCCGGCGGACGTGAGCCCTGAATTCCAACCAGACGGCCGGCGCTCCAGTGAACTCGCCCGCGAGCTGATGGATGAAGCGCTCACGGGGGGCATGCCGGTCTTTGAATGGACTCATCGGCAACCTAACGGCCGCCTCATCCCGACCGAAGTTCGGTTGCTGCGCCTGCCGGCGGAGGGCCAAAACCTGGTTCGTGCCAGCATCATTGACAATACGGAGCGCAAGCGCGCGGAGCAGGCGCTGCGCGAATCGGAGGAAATGTTTCGCGCGCTCTTCGAAGGCTCCAGCCAGGGTGTCATGCTTCACGATGAAAACCGGTTTCTTGAAGTGAACCCAGCCGCGGTGCGCATCATGCGTTGCCAAAGCCGGCAGGAATTGGTGGGTAAAAATCCCAGGGATACTTCGCCCATTTTCCAGCCGAATGGTGAAAGCTCCGCCGTGCTGGCCCGTAAATACATCCAGGAATGCACAGCCAACGGCAGCGCGCGTTTCGAATGGATATGCCTCTCTCCGCAAGGCGAAGAGATACCGCTGGAGGTGGCCTTGACCCGGATTCAATGGAGCGGACGCCAGGTCATACAGGCGTTCATCACCGATATCACCGAACGGAAGCAGGCCGAACACGCCTTGCGTGAAGCGAACCGGGAGCTGCGCCGCGAAATCGAGCAACGCACCCGTGCGGAGGAATCTCTCAATGAGCGCATCCGCACCTCCACGCTAAGCACCGAAGTGGCGCTGGCCCTCAATGCCGGCACCGAACTTCAGGCGATGCTTCAGCAGTGCGCCGAATTGGTGGTTCGTCACCTGGACGTCGCCTTCGCCCGGATCTGGACCCTCAATGAAACAACGCAGACTCTGGAGCTTCAGGCAAGCGCCGGTTGTTACACTCACCTGGATGGAGACCACAGCCGCGTAAAAGTGGGCCAGTACAAAATTGGTCTCATTGCCCGGGAAAGGAAGGCTCATTTGACCAACAGCGTCCAAACTGATCCCCAGGTAAGCGACAAAGCGTGGGCCCAAAGCGAGGGGATGGTGGCGTTCGCCGGTTATCCGTTGCTGCTGGAGAATCGGGTTTTGGGGGTGCTGGCCTTGTTTGCCCGGCGTCTGCTCGCTGACGATGTTTTAAAGGCGCTTGGTTCGGTGGCGGACTCCGTCGCGTTGGGGATCGAACGCAAACGCGCTCAGACCGCGCTGGCCGAAAGTGAAGCGCGGTTCAGCGTGGCTTTTCAAGCCAGCCCTGTTTTGATTGCCATATCGCAAATGAACGACGGGCGTTTCGTGCTGGTGAACGACGCGTTCGTAAATTGGTCCGGTTACTCCCGCGACGAAATCCTGGGACGTAACACAAGCCAACTGGGTGTCTGGGAGCGCCAGGAAGATCGCGAGGCCTTCTGGTCGGAATTGCGCCGCACCGGCTTCACACGCGAGCGGGAATGCCGCCTGGTCAATCGCGCCGGAAAACGATTCACGATGCTGGTTTCCTCCGAGGTCATTCAACTCAATCATGTGCCGCATATGCTCAGCATGGTGCTGGACATCACGGAGCGCAAACAAACGGAAGCGGAGTTGCGGGCCAGCGAGGCCCGGCTGCGGGAAAGCGAAACGCGCTTCAGCGCGGCCTTCGAGGCCAGCCCGATTTTCATCAGCATGATGCGAATGAGCGACGAAAAGTACGTCCTGGCTAATGAGGCGCTCGTGAATTGGCTGGGCTGCACCCGGGAAGAGGTATTGGGCCGAAGCTCTGCTGAATTGGAGATTTGGGAAGACCCTGCCGACCGTGGGTTGATCTGGGAGGCTCTCCACGGCATCGGTTCCATCCGACAAAGAGAGTGCCGCTGGCGCAATCGCCGCGGCCAGGTGTTCACGATTCTGCTGTCGGCTGAAACCATCAAACTGAATAAGGTGCCTCACGTGCTCTCCATGGCCCTGGACATCACCCAGCGTAAACAGGCGGAAGTGGAAATGCTGAAAGCGCTGGACCGGGAAAAAGAACTCGGCCAGCTCAAGAGTAATTTCGTTTCCATGGTGTCGCTCGAATTCCGCACTCCACTCGCCATTATTCAATCTTCAGCAGAACTGCTGCGCGAATTCTTTGAGAAGATGCAGCCCGCCGAACAGGCTGAGCAACTCGAGTCCATCACCGGAAACACGCGCCGCATGGCCGGGATGATGGAAGGAATTTTGGTCCTCAGCCGCCTGGATGCCGGAAAATTGGATTTTGAGCCTTCGGTGCTGGACCTGGACACCTTTTGCCGGCGGGTCGTGGATGAGGTTCTTTCCGCCACCAACCGCCGATGCCCCATCGAACTTTGCCTGGCCCCGGGTCTGCCGCGCGCGCGCGCGGATGAGCGGTTGCTGGGTCACATTTTAACCAACCTCCTGAGCAATGCGGTCAAATACTCCGAACCCGGAGCCCGCGTCCGGTTTGCAATCAAGCGCGATTCCACTGAAGCTCACTGCGTTATCAGCGATGAAGGAATAGGAATTCCCGAGGACGACCAACAAATGCTGTTCACCGCCTTTCATCGCGGCGCCAACGTCGGAAGCCGGGCCGGCACCGGCCTCGGCCTTCTGCTTGTGAGACGTTGCGTGGAACTGCACCACGTCAAGGTGCGGATTGAGAGCAAAGTCGGACTCGGCACCACGGTGACTGTGAGGTTGCCGGTTTTTAAAAAACTTTATGAAAAAAATTCTGGTCATCGAGGACGAACCTGAAATGCGGCGCAATATTACCGCTCTCCTCCGCTACAAAGGGTACGAGCCCATCGCGGCCGAAAACGGTCGCCTGGGCCTGGAAACCGCGCGCCGGGAAAAGCCCGATTTGATCCTGTGCGATGTCATGATGCCTGAGTTGGATGGATATGGGGTGCTGCGCGCGCTGCAAGCGGATGCCAAGCTGGCCTTGATTCCCTTCATTTTTTTGACGGCCAGAGGCGAGAAGGATGACCTCCGCAGCGGCATGAATCTCGGCGCCGATGACTACCTCACCAAGCCGGTCGCCAATAATGATCTGGTCAATGCGATCGAAGCGCGCCTGAACCGTTCCGCACGGCAGGCGAATCGTGAATTCAAGCCCAATTTCTCCTCGGCTCATCCGCTGCTGAAGCTCGGCCTGACGCCCCGTGCGGCGGAAACGCTCCTCTGGCTCTCGCAAGGCAAGACAAACCAGGACATCGCGACGATTCTCGGCATCACCGAGTCCACCGTGAAAAAACACGTGCAGGAAATATTCGAAAAACTCGGAATCGAAACCCGGGGAGCCGCCACTGTGCGGGCGCTGGAAGTACTCAACACTGGCGACTCTTCAATTCCCTGAACTGGAGAACGTTCGTTCAACGCCTGATAAATGAGGCCCGGTTTCCAGCGGCGAATTTTCTCAAAACCGCAAAGAACAAGCTGGGGGTACAGTCAAACCTTCTTCATCACAGCGTGGTTTCAGCGTTGTTTTTCTTTCGTTTTGACTAGCTGCTTCCTGGCAAAGGCCAGTGGCGCTAATTGGAGCATCCGGAGGCGCGTTCTGTTCCCATAAAAAACCTGGCGGCGATGGGACTAAAGCCCCATGGCAACGGACGATTCTGGATCGCATCTGGTGCAGCCCTGCGGCATTCTTTTGGAGCGGGAACCCGGCTCGATTTTTTTGGGAACTACTTTCCTCTCCGTTCGTCACACCCACGCAAATGCGAATCTGATTCAGTTGGAGCGAAGGCATTACCGACTACTCGAGTATGGGAAGGCGCCA
>JAJPHR010000087.1 GCA_021325145.1 Verrucomicrobiota bacterium
AATGGCACGAACACCTATCCCGCCACGGGCGTCACCGACAACCAGTTGCGCACCTTGAACCGGCTGGGCCTGTTCTATCCCGCCTTCAACGAGGCGAACCTCACCAACTACGCGCACCTGTCGGGCGTGACCAACCAGAACGCCCCCCTGGTCGAGCGGGCCCGCTCCTATTTGGATGCCAACTGCGCCCAGTGCCACCAGCCCGGGGGCACGGGCATCACCTTTGACGCCCGCTATGACACGCCCCTGACCAATCAAAACCTCATCAACGCCGTGGCCGCCTTTTCGCTGGGCTACGACAACGCCAAAATCGTAAAGCCCTCCGACATCTGGCGCTCGGTGCTCTACGAGCGGATGAACACCCTGGACAGTGCCATCAAAATGCCGCCGCTGGCCAGAAACACGGTTGACACCAACGCGGTGGCCACGCTGGCGGCCTGGATCAACAGCCTGGGGGGCACCCCGGCGCTGGCCCCGCCGCTGCTGGCGCCCACTGGCGGCGTCTTCACCAACCAGGTGAGCGTGGCCTTGCAGCCCCCGGACCCCAACGCGGCCCTCTACTACACGCTGGATGGCTCGCTGCCGACCACCAACTCCCTCTACTACACGGGGCCCTTCCTGCTGACTTCCAGCGCGGTGGTGACCGCCAACGCGTTTGAGGCCAACTACGTCAACAGCGTGGCCGCGGCGGGAACGTTTACCATTGTGCCCCCGCTCTACACCCTCTTTGGCCCCGGCTTCCTGGCCAACGGCTCCTTCCAGATGCAGTACTGGGCGCCCACGGGCCAGACCTACATCCTGCAGTCCAGCACGAATTTGGTGCATTGGACGCCCGTCAGCACCAACGTGCCCGCCTTCGCCCCCTTCACTCTGGTGGATCCGGCCTTGGCTCCCAGCCCCTACCGCTTCTACCGGGTCGTCGCGCCGTGAAGACGCGCGCCAATGCCATGCCTAAGTCATCGGAAGCGGAGCGCAAAGTTCCCCACTTCACAGAGCGGTCATGCGCCGTTCTCAAGTCGTCCCGCCGGGTGAAAATCTGGCTTTGGCTTAATTTGCTGGCGCTCGTTATGTTCGCCGCCCTCGTGCCGGCGGCGATGGCGCAAGTCAATGAAGACGCATCCACCAATCGCACTGACAACAATGCCAGCCTGCCGGCCAAGGATTCTCCAACTCCAGCCCAGCAGGCCCGGGCTTTCGAGCAGGCGACAGAAAAAATCCGGACGGATTGTGTGCAGGGACGGAGAATCATTTGCGGCCGGATCGTCAAAATTCTTCCCGACGGCCTGGTCGTGGATAGTGGTTACACGAACCTCATGCGGCCGCCTTTGAACAAATCCTGGCTTGTTCCCGGCACGGTGCAGGCGACGCGCGAAACCGATTTGATTGAAGGCAAGGAGCCAGGATGCATCTGTGTTGGATTGGTGTTTCTCACGCCCGTTCCCAAATCACGCACGGCCCAACCCAAGCTTTATGATTACGTTGTTATCCAGGGCTACCCGGCGGGCGAGTACACTTACAAGTCGGTCGGGACCATCCAGCGAACCATTCGCCGTTTTTCCGCCAACCTGCCGGCTGCGGTCAGGCTGAATCGCGCCGCTGCGGGAATTCAACCGCCGGAGCCTCCCCATAAATAAATCAGGAGCCTGCTGACGCCAGCAAGACGGTATGGGGTGGGAACCCCATGGCAGCGGAAACAGCCCTCATTAGAGTCAACGTTCTATGGCGAGAGGGATCAAAACCCGGCCGCGGCTTGCGGAGGTGGTGACGTGCATTCTCAAATTCGCAGACGGGCAGGAGGTGTCGGGCAAAATCCGACAGGGAGACTGGTCGGAAGATTTTCCCATCGTGTATGAGGGCGCCGTGGACCGACTGGGCATCATGCATCCGCGCGGAAGGATCGAGGACCTTATTTTTCTTTTTGAACTGGGGGCGAAGACGACGGGGGCAACGCTGATTGTGTGCCGAAGCGGGGATGTGGCTTAAGGGAATCCCACGCCTACGGCATCATATGGCCTCTGGTCGCTGGTATCTTTCCCAGGTGATAGACCAAAAATCCATGGAGGAACTGGCGCAGTTGCGTGGTTTGCCGATCGCTCAACTTCACGCGCGACAATGCCGGCCAATCACTCACCAGGAAGATGCGCAGGAGTTGTTTCAGGTCCGGGCCCAAACGGTCCTTTTCAAAATCCGGCTGCAGCCCCAATTCGCTGAGCATCTTGACCTCGAACGCAAACAGGGTTTGCGGCCGGGGCGGATGAGCGGGCAAATGTTTCAAGAAACCGGCCATCAGCGAAAAAATTTCGGGCAGCGGCGTTTCCAACTCGGTGGTTTGTTCGATGAGCGCGGCGGCGTAGGAAGCCTGCCGGAGATATCCCAAATCCTCACGCAAGGCCGCGTGGGTTTCCTTCAAACTCACTTCGCGCAAAGCGTGCAACTCGGAGCGGCGGCTGCGTTGCAGGCTGAAATCGGCCCGGTAAAAGAGATCGAGCTTGCCGGCGAAGGGCGATTTGGGGCGGCGCGCTCCTTTGGCGACGGTAGCCAACCGCCCCAAGTCGGGCGTGAGCCAATGGACGATCAGGCTGGTCTCGGTGAGCGGACGGGTGCGAAGGATGATGCCGGTGGAATTTTCAATCATGCCGGAGGGCCTCGAGTATGTCCCTCGCGGCGGGGCTGTAAGCAGGCGCGATGGAGCCGAGGCTGATGATGAACTTGAGGCCGTCCGCGACGGACATCTCGAGCCTGGTGACCTCATCTTCCGGCAGGAGCATGAGGAAGCCGGAGGTGGGATTGGGCGTGGTGGGAATGAAAACACAAACCATTTTCCCGCCCGCCTTGTGGCCGATTTCTCCGTTCGCTTCGCCGGTGAGAAAACCAATCGAGCGCATGCCCGCCCGGGGGAACTCGACCATGACCACGGTCTTGAAGGAGTTTTTGTTGCCGGACGTGAAGGCTTCGTTGACCTGCTTGGTGGTGCCGTAGATTTTGTTGAGCACCGGCACGCGCAAGAGCGACATATCCACGGATTGAATCAGTTTTTTGCCCAGGTAATTGCGGGCGAGCAAGCCCACGACCGAAACCAAAACCAGCGCCAACAGCAGTGCCACCACACTCCAATACCAATGGACTTTTCCCACCACGTCTCCGTTCATCTCGTGCGTGATCCGCTTGGGGATGAAGATCAGGAGCGTGTCGGTGATGTTGGAGATGGTAAAGAATAGCCAAAAAACAACCGCTATCGACACGATGGCCGGCAGCACGACCGCCAGCCCCGTGAAGAAGTTGGCGCGCCACTGGACAAAAGGTTCTTTGTTCACGCGTCCAATCTAGGTTTACGTCCGAGTTTCCTCAAGTCAAACCGCCGCGCCAGAGTCCGCACCAAAGCATTCTCCTTGAGCTTCATTTTCCGGCGGGCAGCGGCGCGCCGGTCGTCGTAGCCTTTCAGATGGAGGATTCCATGAACAAGGTAGCGCGCCAATTCCAACTGCCAGGAAGTCCGGAATCGAGCCGCCTGAATCAGCGCTTCGTCCACACACACAAAGATTTCCCCCGTCATTGGGCAAAGCGGCTCCCCGTAATCCAGGGTAATAACGTCCGTTGAACCAGCGTGGTCCAAGTAGGTTCGATTTACCTCCGCCATCTCTTTCGCGCTGACGATGTGCACGGTTAATTCGTAATCCTCCGTGGGGATGAGTTTGGCCAGCAGGTCTTTGATCAAGCGGCGAAGCAAGCGCAGGTTAACCACGCGAGTGCGCTGGCGATTGAAGACGACGAGGTCTCCAGTCACACGCCTCCTGCCCCATTTGTAATCTTACTCTCAATCATAATCACTCCGCGGCAACCGACGCAGGAAGGCTCTAAAGCATTCAGAGAAAAACTAGAGATCTTCACACCGGCTGCCACGTTTTCCTGAATCAATTGAAGCTCACCCCGCTTTGCCACGATGCTCTTCGTAGGCAGCAATGATGCGCTGCACCAGCGGGTGGCGGACCACATCGCGGCGCGTGAATTCGACGATGGCAATTCCCTCGGTCTCGCGCAACGCGCGATGAGCTTCCACGAGTCCCGAATGCCGGTTCGAAGGCAGGTCGATCTGGGTTTCGTCACCGGTGATGACTGCCTTGGAGTTAAAGCCGAGCCGGGTGAGAAACATGAACATTTGTTCTGTGGTCGCGTTCTGGGCTTCATCGAGAACGATGAAGGCATGGTTCAACGTCCGCCCGCGCATGTAGGCCAGCGGGGCCACTTCAATGACGTTTCGTTCCATGTGCTTTTGGATTTCGTCCGCCGGCAGCATGTCCTGCAACGCGTCCTGAAGCGGGCGCAAATAAGGCGTAATCTTCTCATACAAATCGCCCGGCAAAAAGCCGAGGGCCTCGCCGGCTTCCACGGCGGGCCGGGTGAGAATGATGCGCGAAACCTTCTCTTCCTTCAACGCGGACACGGCCATCGCCATCGCAAGATAAGTCTTGCCGGTGCCGGCCGGTCCGATGCCGAAGGTCACATCGTGATGGCGGATGGCATCGACATATTTCTTTTGGCCGACCGTCTTGGGGGTGACGCTGGCCTTCTTGGCGGAAGTCTGGATGCGGTCGGAAAGGATGTCCTTCAACGCGGCCGTGCCTTCCTGGGACACGATGGCCAAGGCCTGAGTGAACTCGCGATTGCGAACCGGCGAGCCGGACTTGATCGAGTTTTCAAGCAGGAGGAACAGTTGCTTGGCGCGATCGATGGCTTCGGGTTCGCCGTCCAACTTAATCCACCCCTCCCGCGAAGTGGTTTTGACGCCCAACTGCACCTCGAGTGCCTGGAGGTTGCGCAGGTCGTTGTTGAAAAGCTGCTGCGCGAGACGGGCGTTTTCGAAATGGAGCGTTTCAGTCATTTGTTCCAGCCTCCGACTGGCGGCGCAGGGCAGCGCGAAGTTTCGCGGCCAATTCGTTCAACGCCTCAGGCAAAACGGTCGCTCCGGCTATGATGGGCATGAAGTTCGTATCCCCAGCCCAGCGGGGAACCACATGGATATGCAAATGCGGCTCGATGCCCGCCCCGGCGGCTTTGCCCAGATTGATGCCGATGTTGAAACCGTCCGGCTTCATGACCTGGGTCAGCGCGTCCTGGCAGCGGCGAACCAATTTCATCAGGTCGAGCAATTCCGGGTCGGTCAGGCCATGCAAATCCGGCACTTGTTTGTAAGGCACCACCATGAGATGGCCGCCCGTGTAAGGGTGCGTGTTCAGAAGCGCATAGCACGTGCGTTCGCGCGCGATGACGAAATTAGCTTCGTCGTCGCTCGACTGGGCAATCTTCGCGAAAATCGAGACATCCGACGCCGGCGGTTTGGGCGCCAGGATGTATTGAATCCGCCAGGGTGCGTAGAGCGATTCCATCAAGGGATACTAATGAGGTGACCCCGGAAAGTCAAAAAGCTACTCATGTCGGATAAAGTGAGTGCTAGCGTGCGGCTTCAACAATGCCTTCAAACCCTGCCATTGGCCGAAAGCGCTCCGTACCACCACGGAAAGCCGAAGCTTTTCGGCTCACCAAGAGGCTCTCAACAAAAGTGGTTGACACACGGGGCACGCGCGGTTTACAAAGAGAACGTATCCTCTGCGGTACTCCTAGAAAGGTTCTCTCCATATCTCAGAAAGCTTTGCGCCTTGGGTTCGGCTCACCGGCCTGAATTGGGCATGCGATTCAGCCGATCCATTCAGGCAGAAACTATGTCGTATGATTTGAACTAATCGAACCTCAACATGAGTACCAATACCATTTGCTGCTTAAACACAATCCAGTTCGAGTCGCCCACGGGTCCCGTGGGCGTGATTATGCTGAGCCTTGACGTTGCCCATCCAGTCACGGCGGAGTCCTTCATCCGAGAAGTCGCGGGCAAATTCAAGCTCCAGCGGCTTTCCAATCCGATCCGGACTGAAGCCCTGCTGGTCACCATCGCGGGCGATCTGACGCCTGGCCGCTTTGCGAAGCGCTGGCGTGAACTCGCGGCGGAAGATCCAAACCTCGCCTTCATCATGTCGCAGATGTCCCGCGCCGAGGTGGCCCAAGCCGGGCAACCCTGCGCCGTGGTTTCGCTGCTGCCGGAAGCAACTCCGGCAATTTCCGAGTCAAAGACCATCGCCCGGCCGCGCGCTCAGAAACGGCCGATGCCGCGTCCGGATTCAGCATCCAGAATTGCAGGACTTTTCGCTGGTTCTGTTCCCGCCTGACTGACCCGGCCATCTGAAGATCACAAGCATGTTAGACAATCATTCTCAGACCTTGGTGATGCCGCCAGCATGTGAAAAATCTGGAGGAGCACCGCTGATGGAGAACGCCACTGAGGCCCTTTTTTCGCGGGACGATTGCGGTCACACTTTCGGCAGGTACGACGAACGCGGAACAGTGCCAGCCGCGCACTCCCGCCCCAGACAACGCAAATCCGATGAAGCTTTCCCTCCTTCAAATGCGCCGGACGCGTATTTGATGGCGCTGTCCATCGCGGCGGGATTCGTGCTGCTGCTGCTGGCGCTGTTGCTGCTCCCGTAGCCGGCGCTTTTTAACGACCGGCCATGGCCCGATTTGCGGCCAGCTTGCCGCGCATCACGTAAACCAGGGCCTTTACCGCCAATTCCATAAACACGAAGGGCTTGGCAATCAGATCATTCCCGCCGCTAATCGTGGAGTTGGCCCGACTCTCGAAATCGGTCAGACTGGTCACGAAAACAACCGGCGTCTTCTTGTGCAGATGCAAAGCGCGGAGTTTCGTGCAGAGTTCAAACCCATTCATGACCGGCATGTCCACGTCCAGAAAGATCAGGTCGAAAGCCCGCCCGCCCAGCAGGTCCAGGGCAGCCACCGGATCTTCCATTTTGAGGGACTGAAGCTTGGCTTTTTCCAATGCGTAAACGACGGCGCGCTGCGAGATCGTTTCGTCATCGACGACCAGCACACTCCCTTGCAGCGGCGGTTGTGGAATTTCCGGGTCGGGCAGATTTTCAGGCATGAACAACATGCCCAGAAAGTCCACGGCGGAAGCCACCGTTCGCAGTGTGGAAGCGTTGATGTTTCTGGGCTTTTCGTACAGCTCTTTCAACAAAGCTTCCAGAGCGTCCGCCATTTGCGCGATTCGCACGGCGCCGGTGATGCCGCCGTTGGCGGTCAAGGCATGGATTCTCCGGTATAATTCCTGGAGTTGCTTCACGCGGGCGGCTTCATCGGCACTTTTGGTCAGAGCCTGCAACAGTGTTCGCAACGCCACCAAAGTACTCGGCAGGCTTTCCACAAAGGACTGGCGCAATCCCGCCTGGAACGTGACATCGGTTTCTTCCTCAGGCTCAGGGCTGACTGGCTGAGGCGCCTCTTCAGGCTTTGAAATCGCGGCCGGCGCGGCGGGCAAAAGGCTGCGGACAACGTCCAGAATCTGTTTGGGTGTGCAGTTGGCTTTGGAAAGACATTTGGTGGCACCGGCTTTCCAGGCGTCCTGCACAATGTTGGTCAGGTAGGTATTGGAGAAAACCACGACCGGTAATTGTTTCAAATCCGGCTGCGCGCGAATTTTCTTCAGCACATCCACGCCCGACATCTTGGGCAGCATCAGATCCAGCAGGACCAGGTCGGGCTGCTGCTGGCTGAGCACTTCAATCCCGGTCTCGCCGTCATGGGCGATTTCGACCTGATAGTGGTCAACGGTGAATCGGTTGCGGTAAATGTTGGCGACGATTTGGTCGTCCTCGATGATCAGAATTTTCTTCATGGTCAGGATTTCGCGAGCGGTTCGGCGGCTGGCTGCGAGGCCAAATAGTCGTTCAGGAATTGTTGGATGCGCTCAAATTCCCGGCTCGCCTTTTGCGCGAATTCCGGGGCGCTGGGGAGCAGGCCCTCATCGCCCTGGCGCTCCAGTTCACGCAATAGAGGGCCGATGGCCGTCATGCCGCAAGTCGAACTGGCGCCGGCACAACTATGCGCCAGACGCCGCACCTCTTCCGCCGCCTTGGCTTCAACGGCGGCGCACAGTTGCTCGATTTGCCGAGAAGTCTGTTGCAGATAAAGCTCGGCCAGCTCACGCAGATTGTCCGGATTACCATTGGCGAAGTCCAACAGGCGTTCCATGTCAACCGGCGGCGGCAGGTTTGCCGGTTCAGATGCGGCGGGTTCAACCTCTGTCGCCGCCTCGGCTGGCCGGGCTGGTTCGGCAACCGCGGCGCGGGATCCCCATCGTTCCAGGATACGGCGCACGTCGTCGGGCCGCACCGGCTTAGCAATGTAATCGTCCATTCCCGCGGCCAGGCATTTCTCGCGGTCACCCTGCATCGCATTGGCCGTCATGGCCACGATGGAAATATTCTGTTTAAAATTCCCGTTCGTTTCCGGGTTCTTCTGCCGTTCCCGAATCTGGCGGGTCGCCTCCAGTCCATCCATCTCCGGCATCTGAACGTCCATGAAAATCATGTCGTACGGCTGCCGTTCGAGAGCTTTCAAACATTCCAATCCGTTGGCGGCGACATCCGCCTGGTAGCCCATTTGTTGCAGGAGCCGCAAGGCGACTTTTTGATTGATGATATTGTCGTCGCAAAGCAACGTGCGCAGCGGAAGCCGGCTGGCCAGCGAGGGGTCGAGTTTGCTCGCGGTGGATTTTCGCGGCGCCGGTTTGGCCTTCGCGCCCGAGATCACCCGAACAAGGACTTCATGCAGTTGGGCGGGCTTGATCGGCTTGGTCAGGCAACTGGCAAAGGCAACGCTGGTAAAAGCCGCATTGTCCGAGCGGATTCCCATGGACGTCAACAACACCAACGGGAGCATCATCGTGCCGGGCAACTGGCGGATTTGTTTCGCCAGCATCAACCCGTCCATGTCCGGCATTTGCATGTCGAGAATGGCGATGTCGAACGTCTCGCCGTTGCGCATCCATTCCAGCGCCTGCGCGCCACTCTGCGCGCTCCGCGGGATCATGCCCCATTTGCTCGTTTGCAAGGTGAGGATGCGGCGGTTGGTCGGATTGTCATCGACGATCAACAACCGTAGATCCGTCAATTGTGGTTGCGGACCCAGCAAGGCAAATTGCGGGGTGGCCGCGGCGGGCTGGAAAGGCAGCAGGAAGTGAAACATTGACCCCTTCTGCGGGGTGCTCTCGACCCACATCCGGCCTCCCATAAACTCGACCAGGCGCTTGCTGATCGCCAAGCCCAGCCCGGTGCCGCCGTACTGTCGCGTGGTGGAAGCATCGGCCTGGCTGAATGATTTGAACAGCCGGTCGATGCGCGAGGGATGAATGCCGATGCCCGTATCGCGGACCGAAAAATGCAGTTGCGGCGGCAGCGTCGCGTTTTGGCCATCCACCGAAGTGTCCGCGGGGACCGACTCCAGCCTGACTTGCACCACGACTTCGCCGTCAGTGGTGAATTTAATGCCGTTACTGATGAGGTTGACGAGCACCTGGCGCAAGCGCGTCACATCTCCCTGGATGTGGGTCGGAATGTCATCATCCATCTGGTAAGCCAGATCGAGTTCCTTTTCCGAGGCCTTGGCCGCGAGCAAATCCAAGGCATCCTCAATGCACAATCGCAAATCAAAAGGCCGGTTTTCCAATTCCAGCTTGCCCGATTCGATTTTCGAGAAATCGAGAATGTCATTGATGATCGTAAGCAGGGATTCGCTGCTGGAGTAAATGGTCTCGACGTAGCTGCGCTGCTCGTTGTTGAGCGAAGTCTCGAGGAGTAAACCGGTCATGGCAATGACGCCATTCATGGGCGTCCGAATTTCATGGCTCATGTTGGCCAGGAATTCGGCTTTCGCGCGGGCGGCGGTTTCGGCAGCAACGCGCGCGGCTTCCAGGTCGCGATTCGTCTGGGTCAATTGGTCCTGGAGATGTTTGGTGCGAAGGGCGGCACAGAGGCGGGCGCGCAGTTCCGCCGCTTCGAAAGGCTTGGTGAGATAATCGACCGCGCCGAGTTCGAATCCGCGCAACTTGTCGCTCGTGCTGTTCCAGGCGGTCAACACAATGACCGGGATGGGCCGTTCGAGCGGATGCTGCTTGAGCTGGCGAAGGACTTCGAAGCCATTCAACCCCGGCAAGCCGAGATCCAGCAGCATCAGGTCGAAAGGCTGCTCCCGCGCCATCGCCAGGGCCTGCTCCGCATTGGCGGCGTTGGCGAGCGCAATGTTGTCTTCGTGCAGAAGCGCGGACAGCACCTCGTGCATCTTCGGATCATCTTCAACCAGCAGTACTTTCGATGCGGGCAACTTCATAGAATTTCGGTCGGTTCCACACTGGACACAGCCAGAATCCGGTAACCGACTCATGCATGAAGCACATTCAACACCAACTGGGCCAATGGCGGGTTGGAATTTTCATTTAGCGATGGATAGCGTCGCGATGCAATGCTATCGGGGCTCTTTCTGGCGCAACGTGTTGGCTCGCACGGCCCCAAAAACAGTAGCAACACCCCTTTGACCCGGATTCGGCCATAATTGACACATTTCAGGACAGCAGTTTTTGCTGATTGGACGAGATTGTCAATTCCGGAATGTGTAGCGGGCGGAAACAGGACGCAGGCGCGGTCGCCGACTGGATGAGGAAAGGCAGGCTGATGATCAGACAGGCTCCGTGGGTCCAAAGAAGCCCGCGATATTCCGCCGGGCAAGTGGCCCCGCTCTCTCCAGACTTGGAAGCGCGCCCCTATCCGGCAACCAGAAAAATGGGGGCGTGCCGCCCGTGCCGCCCCAGGAGGTTGGGAGTTTCAGAGCATTTCCCCGGCCTGCCAATGATTACAGTGTTTTTCAGTTTTATTTTGACAATATTCCATGAGCATGAGATAAGAAGGGCGCTGGCTGTGTTGCCAGTCTTTGGCCGACTGCGAGGCGGCCCGATTGGTTCTTTGACATTTGAGGACAAACCCAAGGTTCCAAGCTCCAAATCTCGAGCCTGGGCAAAGCCGGGTTGATCAGAACAGGCCCAGCTTCGCCCGCCCCAATGGCTTCCCAGGCCCGCCACGAGTCAACTTCCCGACAAGGACGAGCGCCTTCGACCAAGGCCGGGCAAAGGACTGCCCACCCAGCCGAGGTAGGCGAATTAAACCAAATTAAAGTAAATTAAACCTCCTTTTTTCAGAGAAAGGGGCGTGAAAAGCGGGTTTTGAACCTTGAAATTGACACAAGTGGCTATTAATCAAATGGTTGAGACGGAATCGCCCTCGAACATGCCGAAACAAGGAAAACATAGTAAAACAAGCCAAAACAAAGTGGAACAAAGTGCTTTAAAGCTGACAGAACGGCGGCTTTGTGCCAATTAAGAGGCCAGCAACCAATCACACAAATGTGCCATGAGTAATCACGAATTGCAGTGGTGTCGAGTCGGCCGATGTGCGCGGCTTGCTCTTTCGGTCCTCTTTGCGGCAATGGTATTCCTGAATCAGCCGGCTGCCGCAGCGCCGGCAGCACCCGTTGCGCACGAGCGGTTGCTAATGGATTTTGGATGGAAGTTCCACCTCGGCAACGAATGGGGCGCAGCCATCAATCTGTCGAAGGCCGGCACGGGCAGCGGCCCGGCGAGCGCGAGTTTCGGAGACGCAAGCTGGCGCACTGTCAACCTGCCCCACGACTGGGTGGTTGAGTTGCCGTTCGATGCCAACGCGGACGAGGCGCACGGCTTCAAGCCGGTGGGCCGCGGCTTTCCGCAAAACAGTGTGGCGTGGTATCGCCGCAGCTTCGATTTGCCAGCGGCGGATGCGGGCAAGCGGCTTTGGCTGGAGTTCGACGGCGTGTATCGCGATTGCACCGTGTTCGTCAACGGCTGGCTCGTGGGCCATCACGAGAGCGGCTACAGCGGCTTCCGCTACGACATCACGGACGTGGCCAATTGCGGCGGCCACAACACCGTGGCCGTCAAGGTGGACGCGTCCGAGTTCGAGGGCTGGTTCTACGAGGGCGCGGGCATTTACCGGCATGTCTGGTTGACGAAAACCGCGCCACTGGCAGTGGCACCCGACGGCACGTTCGTCTACAGCCGTTTCAAGAACAATGTGCCGGAAGGTCCCGCCGAGATTCATCTGCAAGCGCGGCTCCTGAATTCGCGGAACGCTCCGGCCAAGGTCGTGGTGAAGTGGGAAATCATCGCGCCCGATGGCAAGACGGCGGCAACTGCAAAGGCATCCGCCGAACTCGCGGACCGCCCGCAACCCGAGCTTCAACAGACCGCGCGGATTTCGACGCCGGTTTTGTGGTCGCCGGAATCGCCGCGACTTTACCGGCTGATCACCATCCTCGAAAGCAACGGGGCGATGGTTGACCGGACCGAAACTGAATTTGGGATTCGCACCGTGGCGTTCGATGTCGAGCAGGGCTTCCTGCTCAATGGCAAACCGTATGTGTTGAAAGGAACCTGCAATCACCAGGACCACGCCGGCGTGGGTTCCGCGCTGCCCGATCGCCTCCAGTATTTCCGCATCGCCCGCCTGAAGGAAATGGGCGACAACGCCTATCGAACCTCGCACAATCCGCCGACTCCGGAATTGCTCGAAGCCTGCGATCATCTCGGGATGCTCGTGATGGATGAAAATCGCTTGCTGGGCAGTGATGCGATGAATCTGGATCGGCTCGAGGGATTGATCCGCCGCGACCGCAATCATCCCAGCGTGGCGATCTGGTCGATTGCAAACGAGGAATTTAACACGCAAGGGACGCCCGCCGGAAAGCGTACCGCTGAAACCATGCAAAGCCTGGTTAAACGGCTTGATGCAACCCGGCCGGTGACTTATGCCGCGCCGGTCGGCAACGACTTTTCCGGGATCAACGAGGTCATCGAAGTGCGCGGTTGGAATTACCACGTCGGTCGGGACATGGACGCCTACCACAAGGCGCACCCCAAGCAGCCGAATGTTGGCACCGAACAGGCCAGCACGGTGAGCACGCGCGGCATCTACGCCAACGACCGGAAGCGCGGCTACGTGAGCGCTTACGACGAGAACGCGCCTCCCTGGGCGCATACGGCCGAGACATGGTGGAGCTATTTCGCGGTGCGCCCTTGGCTGTCGGGCGGATTTGTGTGGACAGGCTTCGATTACCGTGGAGAGCCCACGCCCTACAGTTGGCCGTGCATCAATTCGCATTTCGGGGTTTTCGACACCTGCGGCTTCCCTAAGGATAATTTCTGGTATTACCAGTCGTGGTGGACCGATCGTCCGGTCCTGCACCTGTTGCCGCACTGGAACTGGCCGGGGAAGGAGGGCCAGGAGATCGACGTGCGCGCGTTGAGCAACTGTGAAGAAGTCGAGCTGTTCCTGAATGGCGAAAGCCTGGGCCGCAAGCCGATGAAGAAAAACTCGCACCTGGCCTGGAAGGTGAAATACGCACCCGGCGCTCTCTCGGCGAAAGGCTACCAATCGGGCCAGCTTGTCGCCGAGGAGAAGATCGAAACGACCGGCGAGCCCGCCGCACTTTGCCTCACGCCTGATCGCGCAACCATCAATGCGGATGGCGAGGACCTCAGCATCATCACGGTGGCCGTGCAGGACGAGCATGGCCGGGTTGTGCCGGTGGCGTCGAACCTCATCCGGTTTGAGTTGTCAGGGCCGGCACGGATTGTGGGCGTGGGCAACGGTGACCCAAGTTGTCACGAGCCGGACCAGTTCGTGTCCAACTGGCCCATCCACACTACGAATGTCGGTGGCTGGCGTTGGAAGCCGGTGCCTGACCCGCAAAAAGCGGGCCTGCCGGAACTTGCCCGCGAGTTCGACGACTCCACCTGGAAGACCGCCAATACGCAGTCGGAAGCCGGCCCGTTGACCGAACGGCAGCATGGCGTTTTTCGCGCCCGGTTACAGGTGAGCGAGCGGGAACTCTCCGCCGAGTCGGTGCAACTCGGTTTCGGAATGATCGACGAAGACGGTTTTGTCTATATCAACGGCGAGAAAGCCGGCGAATCGCATGATTGGCGGGTCGCGCCGACATTCGACGTTAAGCGGTTCCTGCGCCCGGGCGAGAACACGATTGCCGTGGCGGTGGCTAATTATACGGGTGCGGGCGGGATCAACAAAGGCGTGACCTTGCAGACCCAGGAAAAGCCGGTGATGCCCGAATGGCGGCGCAGCGTCTTCAACGGACTCGCGCAGATTCTGGTGCAATCCTCCAAAACAGGCGGGGAAATCAAGTTGACCGCATCCACCGACGGACTGCGGCCCGTCACGCAAATTATTCGTTCGCAGGATTCTCCGGCCCGCCCCTCACTGCCTTGATGAGTGAAGCAAATCCTTCGCTTCCACAGATAGCGGAACGAATCGTTCATGAACTACGCGTTGCCGCCGCCGCCCGCAATCACATAGTTGCCTTGCTGCGCGTCGTATTGCACCGATGGTGGTGACGGCAGCCGAGCCTGTGTGTTTATGCCCCGGAAGATGATTGGACCCACACTGGACATGGGCGGGGTTTCCGGTAAACCCGCCCGGGCGAAAAGCTGGGCCAACTTCAAACCCTCAGTGCCCGTTGCCGGGGGGAGAAAAGGGGCTCCACCACAGGTAAGTGCGGCCTCCCGGCCCCGGCCCCGTCCCGGCCGGAATGTTTGAATCCCCCTGGAATTGCTGTTTGGTGATGAACTGGCTGTTTCCCGCAACCGCCAGAATGTTTCCGCCCCGGGGATTGTGCAGCAAGCCCACGCCCTCGCTCGCATTGGGAAAGTTGGCCGCATCATTGTATTCAAACGCGCC
>JAJPHR010000042.1 GCA_021325145.1 Verrucomicrobiota bacterium
GCAAATATTTGCGCGTTTACGTCGAGCAGGGTGGATGCTCCGGCATGCAATACGCCATGGTCTTCGATGAACAACGACCGGACGATGCCCTGGTCGAAATGTTCGGAGTCACTGTTTTGGTCGATTCTTTCAGCGCCGGCAAGATCCGCGGGGCCGTCGTGGATTACAGTGACAGCCTGAATGCCGGCGGTTTCAAGATCACCAATCCGAATGCCCGCCACAGTTGCGGGTGCGGCAAATCTTTCGAGGCCTGACAGACGAAAGTCTGTCCAAGCCGATAAACGCCGTTCCGTGTGATGCGGAACGGCTTATTATTTTTCCGAACAAACCGCAATTCGACGGGCAGGGTTTGCAAGTCATCAGCCCGCTTGTGCAGGGCGAAATTTAAAGGTGCAGCTCCCAACCGTCTCGGCAATGGTAATTCAGAGCGCTGTGGCAGCCTGATGACCCACGAGCTTGCGGATGGCCGGATCGAAATTAAGCGTGCACCCGCGAGTCCCGGCCCATAAACTGCGCCTCTGAACCTAAGACTCGTTTTTGTATTATGATGTCCCGTTTCTTCACTTTGATCGTGGTCTGGCTGGCGGCTGCCTGTGCCACTGTCGCAGGTGAATTGCGCATTGGTATCATTGGCTGCGACACCTCGCATTGCATCGCCTTCACGCAGGAGATTAATGACGCGACCGACAAAAACCATGTTGCCGGCGGAAAAGTCGTCGCGGCTTTCAAAGGCGGCAGCCCGGACATAAAGGAGAGCGCATCGCGCGTGGAGGGTTTTGCCAGCCAGTTGCAGGAAAAATACGGCGTCAAGCTGGTGGATTCAGTGGAAGAGCTTTGCCGGGAGGTGGATGCCGTGCTGTTGGAAAGCGTGGATGGCCGGCCGCACCTGGAGCAGGTGCGGCCCGTGTTCAAGGCGGGCAAGCCGGTCTTCATTGACAAGCCGGTGGCGGCTTCGCTGCGGGACGTGCTTGAGATCAACCGGCTGGCCAGGGAAAGCCAGACGCCCTGGTTCAGTTCCTCCGCCTATCGTTTTTACGAGAGCATGATCGAGGTGAAGAACACGGATGTTGGCGAGGTTCGCGGCGCGATTTCCTACGGGCCTTCCCACCTGGAGGCGCATCATCCGGACTTTTTTTGGTATGGCATCCATCCCATTGAGGCACTTTACACGGTGATGGGAACCGGCTGCATTTCGGTGGTCCGCACGGCCGCTGCCGATACGGACGTGGTCACGGGAGTTTGGCCGGAGGGCCGCGTCGGGATATTCCGCGGATTGCGCAACGCGGCCACGCCGCACAGTGTAATAGTGTTTGGCACCAAAAAGGTGGTGGAACAAAAAAGCACCGGCGACTACGGGCCGCTGGTGGGGGAGATCATGAAATTTTTCCAGACGGGCGTGGCGCCCGTTTCCAACAAGGAGACGATTGAGATTTACACGTTCATGGAGGCAGCGGATGAAAGCAAGCGCGAGGGTGGCAGGCCGGTCATGCTCAACGAAGTGCTCAAGAAGAATGGCGGCCTGTAGGTTTAGTGTCGGGTGAGGGTTCTGGGGGCAGAAACGGCATGGAGTCGCGGTTCGAGCCCTACCTTTGGAGCCACTTCGCCGAGGTGTGCAATGGCAGCTTTCCAAGATCAACGAACAGGGAGCCGGTTGGCTAGAAACCGCTTCTAGGCCGCATTGTTCAGGCAGTCGTAAACGATTTCGGCGAGTTTACGGGCATGAAAGGGTTTTTGGATGAAATTCGCCCCGGGGCCCAGAGCGAATTCCTTCAATCTCTCGGTATTGTATCCACTGCTATAAACCACTTTCAGGGTGGGCTTGGAGCGTCGAAGAATTTCTGCAAGTTCAGGCCCGGACATGCCGTCCGGCAGGATTAAGTCGGCAAGCAAGAGATCGATTTTGTTGCGATGTTGCTCCCAGATTTCGAGAGCGGCCACTCCATTGCGGCATTCCAACACCTTGTAGCCGTAGTTCTCGAGGATGTGCCGGATCAATTTAAGCAGGGGAGCTTCGTCCTCCACGACCAGGATGGTTTCCGTCCCGCCTATCACGCGCTGTTCGCCGGAAGGCAGCGTCGCTCCGTAACTCTTCTCGTTGCTGCCGGGCAGGAATACACGAAAAGTCGTGCCTTCGTTCACGCGACTGTCAACCTCAATCCACCCTTCATGTTGCTTGATAATTCCATACACCGTGGCCAGACCAAGGCCCGTGCCGCGGTCCAGTTCCTTGGTGGTGAAAAAAGGCTCGAAGATCCGCGACAAATTTTCCGGTGGGATGCCGCAGCCGGTGTCGCTGAATGTGAGCCGGACGAACCGGCCCGTCGCCGCCTCGGGATGATGCTGGACATAGTCCGCATCGATTATCACGGAGCACGTCTCAATCAGCAACCTGCCGCCCCTGGGCATGGCATCGCGCGAATTCACCGCCAGGTTAAGCAGCACCTGTTCCATCATTCCCAGGTCAGCCTTGATGGCCGGCAGACTTGGAGAAAAGTTGGTCTCGAGCAGGATGTCTTCCCCGAGGACGCGCCGGAGCATTTTGGCGATGTTATGGATGACTTCATTGAAATCGACAATTTGAGGATGCAGCACCTGTTTCCGGCTGAACGTCAGCAACTGACGCGTGAGGTCGGCGGCGCGTTGGGTGGCTTCAGAGATTTCCCTCAGCCGCTCGGCAGTCTGCGCATCCGCTTGATCGCTGGCGAGCAGGATCCCGGTGTGCCCATTGATCACCGTCAAAAGGTTGTTGAAGTCATGAGCGATTCCGCCGGCCAACTGTCCCACCGATTCCATTTTTTGGGACTGACGCAATTGGGCTTCAAGGTTCAGGCGTTCCGTGACATCCATCGCCAGGGAGAGCCAGGCCTTTTTGCCCGGCAGTTCAAGCGCGTGCGAGGTGATTTCCATCTCCGCGAGCTTTCCATCCTTCTTGCGATGCCGCCAGATGCCGCAATGGCTTGATTCCGCCTTCAACCGCGACAGTTTTTCAACAAAGGCCGGAACTTCCTCGGGCAGGGCGATGTCACGCAGGGTGAACCTCCGAAACTCTTCCTTGGAATAGCCATAAACTCGTACCGCGGCATCATTGACGGCCAGGAAAACGAGTGCGACCTGATCATAAACGAACACCGGGCTGGGATTGTTTTCGAACAAGAGGCGGTACTGATTTTCAGAAGTTCGCAAAACTTCTTCCGCCGACTTGCGCTCGGTAATGTCCTCCGCAATGCCAACCAGGCCAATGATGTTTCCGGCTTCGTCCCGGATGTTGGATGTGCTGAGTGAAACAAAGAATTCCTGGCCGTCCTTGGTTTGGTTGAGGACCTCGCCTTTCCACCCCCCGGCCCGCGTCTGAATGGGGATATCGCTTTGCAAATGCGCGGCGGCGCCGGGCGAATAGAAAATGCTGAAATGGCGGCCAATCAGTTCCTGCTTCTCATAGCCAAACTTTTCCAGGCAAGCCTTGTTCACGAAAGTGATGTTACCCTGCAAATCGGTGATGGTGGCCATTTCCTTGATGCTTTCCATGGTATGGGCCAGCAAGCGCACCTTCTCTTCGGCTTTGCTTCGCTGGGTGACGTCGCGAAAGCTCCATACCCGTCCAATGATTTGGCCGCCCAAGTACTGGGGGTGCGAATAATGTTCAAAAATCCGGCCGTCCTTGAACTCGAAGGAGCCGGAGTGCTCCGCTTGAGACTGGTCCAGCGTTTGACGAATTGCCTTCAGGAACGGCTCCGGGTCTTTGAGTTGTCGCAGCACCGAAGCAAGGAATTGCTCCTCTTCACATCCTTCGAGGCGTGAAAGCGGCAGATTCCAGATGCGCAGCAGGGTTTGATTGAAGTTGACCGAGCGGCCTCGTTTGTCCACAACCAGGATTCCGTCCGCGGTGGCGTCGAGCGTGGCTTTGATCAGGGAGAGTGATCGCTCCAGATCATTGGTGCGTTGTTGGACGAGGGTTTCCAGGCCCAGCAGGTGAGATTGAATTTGCCGCGCCAGGTTCCATTTTTCGGTCAGCGATAAAGCCAGTTGTCGGACTTCCAGATTGTCGAATGGCTTTTTCAGGAGCAGGAGCCGGTCGGTTCGTCCCAATTGCCTGGCAATTTCGCGGGTGGAGTAGTCTGAAAAGGCCGTGCAGATAACCACCTGAAGCGCGGGATCCTTTTCCCAAAGGTGCTTGATGGTCTCGATGCCGTCCCAACCCGGTGGCATGCGTATGTCCACAAACGCCAGGGCGTATGGCCGTCCGCAGCCACACGCTTCGGCGACACGGTTCACACCCTCCAGACCTTGGAGGACGCAATCGACTTCGAACGGAGGGAATTCGTTCGTCGGGGCGGATTCGCTGAAAATGGCTGCCACGGCCTTTCCGACCTCGGCGGCTGCACTGTCATCCGCAGTTAGAATTTTGCGAAAGTCCTCATGGATCGCCGGATTATCATCAATGACCAGGATGCGGTAGATGGTTTTATTGCTCATGAAACGGAGCCTTTCGCCGGCAACGGCTGCAAAGGCATTTCAATGATAAAGCAAGCGCCCTTGCCCGGCCCATCACTTTGCACGTTCAGCGTTCCCCCCATCTCCTTGGCGGCCAGCGCGCTGCTGTGCAGTCCGAAACCGTGGCCTGTTTTCTTGGTGGTGAACCCGTGTGAAAAAATCCGGGTCATATTCCCGGGGGCGATCCCGCTTCCATTGTCGATTACCTCGACGCGCAGATACCGGTCCGGGCGGAGTTCGGTGCGCACCTTCAATTGTTTGTCTTTGACGGTGCTTTCCAACAGGGAATCACGGGCGTTGTTAATGAGATTTACGAATACCAGCATGAATTTCATTCTATCAATCAGCATCGGCTCGTGCATATGAAATTCACGGATAACGGTGATGCCCGAGCGTTCCAAATTCGCCGCCCCGAGCGTTAACGCGTCTTCAACGAGTTCGGAAATGTAAACCTGCTCCGCGAACCCTGACATTCCGGTGAGAGATTGCTGGCGGCCGATGATGTCCTTAATGTGCTGGATGTTCTTGTTGAGCCGCTCCAACTCCTTGAGTGACGCCGTCTGCTCCTCCTCCCAGTAGCGCGCGAGCGCCCGCAAATATTCCGGCACCTGGCGTCCCTGGGGATCCTCCGCCAGGAACCTGCCCAGTTGCCCGGCGTTGGCTTGCACGAGTTCGACAATGCGTTTGAAGCCGGTCAATTGCGAATTGGACAGGCTCTCGGTGATCAATGCGGCGGAAACATTCACGCTGTTCAGCACATTCCCGACGTTATGGAGGACGCTGCTGGCAACCTCCTCCATGCCCGCGCGACGGGCGGCATTGAGTAATTGAGTGTTGAGCACCGCCACTTTTTCTTCGGCGCGCATTCGTTCCAAAGCTCCGCCACAATAATCGGCAAAGGTGCGGAGCGTGCCCAAATCTTCACGGTCGTAGGCCCGCACAGTGTAGCTGTGGATGGAGATAATGCCGACCACATGACCGCGATATTGGATGGCGGCGAGCATGATGGAGGCGGACGGGCGTGAGGTGTCGCCGAAAGGGAGCGCGTCCGACAGGTGGGCTGCGGGTTGCTGCTTGAGCACCAACTCCGCGCCTTTGGCCATGACGCGCCGGGCTATGGGCGGGGGTTTTTGAGGGGCGCCCGCCGGGAGCCGGCATTTCCGGCCATTGAGGATATCCATGCCCAGTATGGTCTGCAAGGTGTCCTGTTCGGCCGAAAAGAGATCCAGCATGAAGGCATCCCAACCGAACAGTTCATCCGCCACTTCGGCAATGATTTGCGCGGCTTCGCCCGGGCTGGAGGCCGAACTCAAAAGGCGTCCCAGTTTCGAAACCGCGGCAATGCCGCTCTCCGCCCGCTTGCGCGCCGTAATGTCCCGGGTGAAATTCCGGGTGTGGACAAACCGCCCATCCTCCATCAGCGCATTGGATGCGATGAGCACATCTTTGATGGAACCATCCTTGCAACGGATTCTGGCTTCAAAATTCTGATCGGTTTCTCCGGCTGCCAGGCGGGCCAAAATTGACCGTATAATGAGGGGGTTCTCGTGGAATTCCTCGACTTGATGGCCGACGTACTCCGGGTAGCTGTAGCCAAACATCGCCAACTCGGCCTGGTTGGCTTTGAGAATGCGCCCGTCCGGTCCGGCCCAATGCAGGCCCACCGGGGCGTGTTCAAAGAAATCCGCCAGTTCCTGCTGGCTTTGGCGCAGCCGCGCGTCCGCCAGTTTGCGGGCCTGCCGCTCCCGGGTTTCCCGCAGGGCCCGGCGCACGGAGAAATTCAGCCGCAACAATTGGTTCTTGAGCACGTAATCGGTGGCGCCGCATTTGACCGATTCGACCGCCTGGTCTTCGCCCAGGGTTCCGGTAACGAACAGGAAAGGCGTATCGGGAGTTTCCTTTAAGACTATTTCCAGCGCGTGAAAGCCGTCGAACGATCGCAGCGCGCGGTCCGCCAGGATCAGATCAAACGGTTGTTCCTTTAAAACGCGGAGGAATTCGGACTTCGATTGCACGCGCACGATCTGGACCTCGAATTCTTCCTGGGTAAGACGATGGGCAATGATCTCAGCGTCGTGCTCGTCATCCTCAAGGTGAAGGATGCGCAACGGACTAGGAATGGACTCTGCAGTTTGCACCGGAAACTTTGTTTGCTGGAGTCAGGATAGACGGGCCCGGGCCAATTGTCGATGCAACTTGTTGGCACACAAACCCGCCACCGTGTCAGCCTTGAAAGCACCTTCTGCTACTTTGGTTTGCTTTGTCTTGCTTTACCAGGTTTTGCCTGGTTTAGCCCTTCGGATTTCCTGGCTTTGGATTTCTGAATTCATTTTTGGGGCTTGGTGCTTGGTTGTTGGTGTTTCCGGCGCTCCGCGCCGTCCCCCCTCCCTGGACCCGTGACACCGTGACAACCCAATAAAGACGGGCCTTTTATGAATCGCCACCCGTGACAAAACCCGTGACAACCCGTGACAACCCCGTGCCAAAACCCTTTGCCGATGGATAGACAACCCCAAGCACTAAAGTATCCCGCCCTTCTGCCGATAGGTCAGGTGTCGAAAGACAATGGCGGTTGGCAGCCAGTTAACGCCAACAGGAAAACGGTGAATGCCTGACCTGTTTCACCCGCGGCATGGATGCCGCGAACAGCATATCCCCACACGGGGATGACTCAATGGAAGGAGTCAGTTATGGTAATTAATACAAACATATCAGCTCAGATCGGTGCTCGTAACCTCTCGGAATCGTCCAACATGTTATCCAAGTCGCTCGCGCGCTTGTCCTCCGGATCGAAGATCGTTTCCCCGGAAGATGACGCCGCCGGCCTCGCGGTTTCTTTGCGTTTTGACGCGCAGATCAACCGGACCACGGCAGCCAACTCGAACGTGGGCAATGCCGTCTCGTTCTCCCAGACTCAGGACGGGTTTTTGTCGAAGATCGGCAACGCCCTGGACCGCATGAGTGAATTGTCAGTTCTCTCGCAGGACGTCACCAAGACGGACAGCGACCGGGGATTGTATGACAAGGAGTTCCAGACCCTGGCAACCTAC
>JAJPHR010000048.1 GCA_021325145.1 Verrucomicrobiota bacterium
GGGATGTTGGACTGGCTGGCCGCGTTGGTCACGCTCAAGGTCGCAAACTCATTCACGCTCTGGCCGGCCTGCGCCGGCAACACCGGCGGGTTGTGGATCGCAGTGATCGTCACGGTAAAGCTGTTGGTCGCGCTTAAGTGCTGGTTGTTGACCGCAAAGGGATTAAAGTTGCTCACCACCGTGGTGAACACATTGGTGCTGGGCACCTGCGCCACCACCGGCGTCCAGCTGATCACCCCGTTGGTGTCAATCACTGCGTTGGTGGGCCCATTTAAGAGGCTGTAGCTTAAAGCCACCGCCGGGATATTGGCGTCAGTGGCCGTGTTGGTCACCACCACCGGCGCCAGGGCAATGCTGGTGCGGTTGGTCTGGGCCGGCAGCACCGGTGCCACGTTCACGTCATTGACAATTACCGTAAAGCTGTTGGTGGCGCTTAAGGCGGGGCTGCCGTTGTCCGTCACCACCGTCGTAATCACGTTCGTGCTTGGCCCCTGCCCTTCGGCTGGTGTCCAAGTAATCAGGCCGGTGTTCGTAGCGATGGCAACGCCCGCGGGCGGGCTCACCAATTGATAGCTCAACGACAAAGGCGGAATACTCGTCTGGCTGGCCGTGTTCGTCACGGTCAGGAGCGCAAATTCATTGACCGTCTGGTTGGTCTGCGCCGGCAAGACCGGCGGATTGTGGATCGCATTGACCGTCACGGCAAAGCTGTTGGTCGCGCTCAAGTGCTGGTTGTTGACGGCAACGGAATTGAAGTTGCTCACCACCGTGGTGAACACATTGGTGCTGGGCACCTGCGCCACCACCGGCGTCCAGCTAATCACGCCATTGCTTGATATGGTGGCGTTCGTGGGCGACGCCAGGAACGAATAGGTCAGCGTTGCCGCCGGAATATTGGAGTCACTGGCCGTGTTGGTCACCACCACCGGGGCCAGCGCAATGCTGGTGCGGTTGGTCTGCGCCGGCAATGTGGGCGGCACATTGATGTCATTGACCACCACCGTGAAACTATTGGTAGCGCTGAGATTGGGACTGCCGTTGTCCGTTACGACGGTCGTGATCAGATTAGTGCCTGGCCCCTGGCCTTCACTGGGCGTCCAGGTGATCACCCCGGTGTTGGTATTGATGGTGGCTCCAGCGGGTGGGTTCAACAACCGGTAGCCCAGCGCCAAGGGCGGAATGTCGGTCTGGCTGGCCGTGTTCGTCACGGCCAGGAGCGCAAATTCATTGACCGTCTGGCTGGTCTGAGCCGGCAACACTGGGGGATTGTGAACCGCATTGACCGTCACGGTAAAGCTGTTGGTCGCGCTCAAGTGCTGGTTGTTGACGGCAACCGGATTGAAATTGCTCACCACCGTGGTGAACACATTGGTGCTGGGCACCTGCGCCACCACCGGCGTCCAACTGATCACCCCATTAGCGTCGATCACGGCATTGGTGGGCCCACTTAACAGGCTGTAAGTGAGCGTCACCGCTGGGATGTTCGAGTCGCTGGCCGTGTTGGTCACCACCACCGGGGCCAGCGCAATGCTCGTACGGTTGGTCTGCGCCGGCAATGCCGGCGGCACATTGATGTCATTCACCACCACCGTGAAACTGTTGGTCGCACTTAGATTGGGGCTGCCGTTATCCGTCACCACGGTCGTGATCACGTTGGTGCCTGGCCCCTGCCCTTCGGCGGGCGTCCAGCTGATTACCCCGGTGTTGGTGTTAATGGTGGCACCGGTGGGAGGTGACAGTAACGTGTACCTCAGTGTGGTGGGTGGAAAGTCCACGTCACTCGCTGTGTTGGTCACGACGAGCTGCGAGAACTCGTTTACCGTACGATTCGTCTGGGCGGACAGGCTCGGTCCATTGTGAAGGAAAGTAACGGTCAGGGTCACGGTAGCCGTGCCCAGGTTGGTCGGCCCGTCATTCGCCTGATATGTAAAGCTGTCGCTCCCCGCACTGTTCGTCGGCGTGTAAGTGAAGCCGCCGTTGGCATTAAAGGTCAGCGTCCCATTGGTGGGAAGGGTGACGACGGTGGCGGTCAAATTCGTGCCGTAAACCTCGGTGTCATTGCCCAGCACACCAGGCGCGGGCACAGTCAAAGTCGTCTCCCCGACCAAGGTGTAGTTGTCGGCACTGACCAGCGGATCTGCCTCAACACTGTCAGCTGCGAACACATAAGTCGAAGTCTCGTAAAGGTCCAAACCGATGGCCCCGGTGGTGTAAGCATTGGCTTCGGTATCCTGGGCGCTTAAGATCTGCACACCATCGTAGTAAACAGCAATCTGGCTGCCGAAAGCGGCAAGCTTTACATTGTGGGCGTTTGTGCCCACGCCAGGAAGGGTGACTTGTGCGATCGGGTTAAAAGCCGTACCGAGGTATCCCCAGTTCTGCCAATCGGTAAACTTAATGAGTCGCAGCACGCTGGAGACGCCCGCAGGAGAGTTCTCCGGATAAACCCAGGCAGCGTAATGAGCGCCCGTAGCTGGATTCAGACGCATCGATGGCCCGCCGCCATAAGCTCCCGCCGGGAACTGGACACTCGACATGACCGTGTAATTCGTCCACACATTGGTAACGTAGGCGTCCGCATAACCGGGCGTGCTGGGAACGGTGGCCTGGAATTCGCCATGCGTAACCGTCCAATTTCCAAGATGTACGAGCCAGGGAGCCAAAGGCCCGGGATCCGTCCCCCGGGTGAAATCATCGGAAAACAGGGCATCGGCTGCCGGATCGACCAGCGTCACCTGGACGGTGGCGGAGTTGGTGAAGCTGTCTATGGCCTGATAGGTGAATGTATCGGTGCCAGCGAAGCTGTTGGCGGGAGTGTAGGTGAACCCGCCGTTCGGGTTCAGAGTCAGCGTGCCATTCTGCGGAGGATTCACCAGCACCGCCGTCAGGCTGTTACCGTCGGGGTCTGCGTCATTGCCGAGAACCCCCGGGGCCTGGACGGTGAGAGGGGTTCCTGCCACGTATTCATAGGCGTCATCCAGTGCGACCGGCGGGTGGTGCACTGCCATCACGTTAATCGTTACCGTCGCGGGAGCCGAGTTGGTATTTCCATCGCTGGCTTGGTAAGTAAATGTATCCTGGCCACTGGTATAATTCGTATCCGGTGTGTAGCTGAAGCTGCCATCGCTGCCAAAATCCAGTGAACCGTGAGCTGGGCCGGTAACCAATGCTGCGGTGAGAGCCGCCCCACCGCTGGTGTCATTGCCCAGGACTCCTGGGGCGGGGACATGCAGCGTCGTACCGGACGTTGCATTAAACGAATCATCCTGCGCCACCGGCGCGCTTGCGTTTACGGCGACGTCATCGACCAGCATGGTGTACGCCGTATCGCCAGTCCACATATCCACGGAAATCCCACCGCTCGCATAAGCGGTATCTGTAACCCTGATCGACAGAGCGCCATCCAGATAGACCGAAACCTGGGTTCCATTGAAGGCGAGCTTGAGCGTGTGTGGTCCGGTGCCGATGCCCCCGGTCAACGTGACCGATTGGAGAGCGGTCCAACTAGTCCATCCGCTAAAGGCCAGCAGAGAGAGCGTGGCGTTCCCGCCCGGTGCTGACTCAGGATAGAGCCAGGCGGTGTAATGGGCGCCTGCGTCGGGGTCCAGACGGCCTCCGAGGCCGCCTCCATATCCACCCGTAGGAAACCGGAAGGTTGCCTGCGCTGAATAATCCGTCCAATTGGTGGCAAAATAAACGTTGCCATAATTCTGATTCGGGCTTGTGCCCTGTAACGCGCCTCCAGTAACTGTCCAATTACCAGCCTGCTGAACCCACGGAGCCAGAGGGCCGGGATCAGTTCCCCGCGTGAAATCGTCGGAAAACAAGGCCCCATTCTGGGCCTGCAGCCGGCCGGTCATTCCAACCAACCCCAGACAGGCGAGCAAGAGCGTCATTCCGCCCAGCTTCACGGCTGTCGTGTATTTGGAGCTTGTCATCACAGTTCTCGAACCTGACACGGCTTTGGCGAAGCAAGGGAGGTTCCAATCACGGTTGATAATGCAATTCTGTTTCACGGTGACTATCTGATTCAGGAGTCAAACCACGCAATGCGTGACAAACTCAAAAACGCGTTTTACGCTTCCCAAGGCAAGCCTTGGAAAGACAGCCTGAATCTAGCAGAAACAGAGCGGGGCCATATGCCCATTCATTACGGATTATACGTCCGTACGTCTACGGAAGAAGGTGGAAGCTCAAGTGATCTTTCGCGGCGCCATTTTCGAAGAGGGTTTTACCGCCAGGCGGATGGAATTGCCCGCTACTTTCAAAGAGCGGAACAGCCCCGCCGGCAGCAAGCGTGGAATCATCCACTTGATCACCCGGGGGCCGGCCTGGTCCTGCCGGGCGGCCTTAAGAAGTTGAAGTTTGCGGGTAATGGCGGCATCGGCATATTCCATTTGATACGAGAACAAGCGCTGCTGGCGAATGCATTCAGTTTCGATTCGGCCTGCCTGGTCCTCGCCGATCAGGCCCTTGCGCCTGGCCACCTGGAGATCCGCAAGAAAAGCTTCATACATCAACGCGCGGTTTCGAGCATCACGAGTAATTCGAGCTTCCTGCTGCATGACCGCCTCCCGCCCGGCCACAACCTCGTGTCGGCGCGAAAAAAGGTTGTTGCCATGAATGCGGCGTTTGAGCAGGGGAATGTCAGTAAAGCCGAGCGGTCCCATGAGCAGTGCCCGCAACGCCACGGCATTATCTTCGTGAATCAAGGTTTCCGGCAACGGACCAAAGACGGAAAAAATCTTTGGATCATACGCCAGGGCACAGCCCATCATGCCCGGCTGGAGCGTGCGAACATAATCTTCAAGCGCGGTCCTCTCTTCCTTAAGCGCCGGGACTGATGTTCCGGTTTCGACGCGAGCAGGCGCAGCATCGGTCAACTGTCCCTCCTCATCGATATTGATGAAACCGCTTTGCATTACCATGGTCCGGCGGCCCGCGCGTTCCCATAAATTGTAAATTGTTTCCGTCCGCTCAGGCAGCGAAATGTCATCGCCCGCGGCCACGACGAGCAATTGGCCGCGCGTCAATTCCACCAACCGGTTGACATGCCGGCCAATTCCCAAATTGGTGGCGTTGCGATTCAGCACCACCTTGTGCGGGCCTGAATAACTGGCCGCGAGCTTGCTCATGATCTCGAACGTCCGGTCGCGGGAACAATCATCGGAAAGAACGATCTCGAGTGGAGAATAGGTCTGGGCCAGGGCCGCCTCCACTGCTTCGTGGATAAACCGCTCCTGATTGTAACCGCAGACGGCAAAGGTCAAAAGTGGCCTGGTTTCGGAATTGGACATGAGAGCAATAGGTTTACCGGCGGGCTTGGAGCAGCCACGATTTGGCTTTGAACCGGCGCAGGGGGCCCTGAACCGCGGTGCCCGGTCCCGACCAGTGCACAGCAACCACGTTCATGCCGGAGTCCTTTAAACAACCCGCTGCTGTGCCGGGACCCAATAGATTGATGCCGCCTTGATCAAACGAGCGCAGCTTTCGATGATCCCCCGAGCCAAGAGCGCGCCCGATCAGCAGCCGGAATGAGTGAAGATTGGGGCCACCAAGCACGAATGTGCCACCGGGGCCCACGAACTGCGCGCATTGCCTGAGAACTTGCTTCGGGCTGGGCAGCAGGTGCAGCAAGTCCGTCATGAGGACGCAATCAAACGTCCGGCCTTCCAGGTTGCGCAGGCATTCCGCCAGCGTTCCGTAAACGACGTCAATGCCCAATTTGGCAGCGGCAGCTCCGATGATTGAATCCAGCGGAACTGCCGTCACGTGCGCCCCGCGCTTCTTCAATTTGGCCTCGGTGACACCCCAACCGCAGCCGATGGAAAGGATCCTCTTCGCATTCGCGGGCACTAATTCAAGAACTTCGTCACGGGGCTTTTCGTAAAAATTCTTGGACCACCTGCCGTGCAACAACTCCGTTTCCGTCCGGCAAAGAGTCGTCGCCGGATGGTCGCCGCTGGCGATGGCCATCTGTGTCTGGATTTGTTCCTCGCAGAACGACAGTGGGACGCCGATCTGCCCAACGTAGCGGTTGGACGCGTGGTGGATGAGAAAATCCTTGAACGTTGAAATGCAAATGACTTTGCGAAAGCCACAACTCGTATAGGGATCGGTGCAGGCGGTCTCGGGCAGGCCATACCGCCCCTCATACGGTTCGCGCAAAAATCCGCCCGAAGCAATCACCTGTTTCAGTTGTGCCTGAGTGAGGAGATAGAACCCGGCGTGCTCATTGCTGAATTCAGCGACAGTATAATCCCCGCGGCGCTTCACCGATTCCGGCTTCCAGTGGAAACCGCCATGGACATCCGGGAGGGACCAGGCGCCGGCTTGATCCACCTCGTAACGAAAGTAGCCCGCGATCTCATCCGGCGCCAATTGAGGCGTGACGCGCAGGAATGCCTGGATATTTGCTTCCGTCACCTCCATGTCATCTTCGGCGTACGCAAAAAGGTCATAATGATCCACGTTTTGAGCCAGGACCGGCTTGTGTGCGAAAGGCAGAGACCACGAATTACTGGTGGGGAGCCCGACGATTACCTTGACCGCGGGGCCAAGGTCCTTGGGCGCGTCGGAAACCACCATCACATCGACCGCCAGCGGCAGGTTTTGATAGCCTTGGATCATCCGCTTCAGCAGTTTGAGGTTTTTTTCCCCAAAGCTTGCAATCACCACCAATAACTTCAGCTTTCCGCTGTTTGATTTTGCTCCAGTCGGATTCATCATTTTACTGCCATGGCCGCCATACAATAATCAGCCGCTGACGGCCGCCACTTAAAGACAAACAATTCCGCGAAGTTGAACAACCGGGCCACAGTGTCGGCCCGCCGGCAGCTTCCGCACAGCCTGCCCTCGGGGCATGGCTCCGCACTGGTCAGTCTTTCATCTTCCACGCGGGTCATTGTCAGCAAGATTCGGACCTCTTCCACCGCTTTTCCTGCCTCGGGCGTCAAGCAAGGTGTCCGCAAGTTTATGGTAATGGCCTGCCGGGAGGTGAACACGGTCAAAATCGCGTCAATCCACTATGGACCCGCGACCACCTGCAACCCTTGCGGAGGTTGCGGAACCTTCAAGATATTGAAGCTCTGCAACTGGACGTTGGCTTCCCGCCCGCGAAAGATAATCTGGTGCGTGCCCTGGGTGAGATTGAAGAACTCGGGAACGTACTGATTATTGGCGTCCGTGCCAAGCCCGCGCCAGCTTACCAACCGCTGCTCGAAGCCCGCGGTGATCGTCATGTCCCAAATCATGGCAGGATCCACCGGCTCGGCGTCGATATTGACATACATGGAATTAGCGGCGTCGCTGGGGGCGTTGACCAGCGCCTGCACTACGTAATACCCCGCGTTGGTAATGCTGAAACTATACGCGGCACGCCCGGAATTAGCTACGGATGTGGTTTGAACGGATTGCGAAACAGCTCCGTTGTTGGTGGCGAAGGGAGTGGTGATTGTTCCCGACGCGGCCAGGAAAGCCAGTCCCTGCCCGACTTGCGGCGGGACCTCGACTGAAGTGGTAAATTGCGATTGCGAAGTGAATTGTTCGTCGCTCACGCGCAGCGTCCACACATAGGTGTTGCCCGCTGTGCCGGTGGAATACGTGAAATTGATGGGAAGGACGGTGCCGGAACCGCTTTGATAAGTAATCTCGGGCCCGCCGTTGACCGTGTAAACCCAATTCCAAGTAAGGGCATTCCCATTTGGATCCGATGCCGACGCGGAATACTGGACGATGGTCCCTTCATAAACCTGGGAACCGGCCACGTTCGGATCCACATCGGTGGCATTTTGGCTGATCGCCGTAACCACCGGCGGGAGCGGGTTGGTGTTGACACCGGCGCCGGCGCCATATTGGTAAGGGCCCATGTCCCAGGCCCCGGAGGGTGGCCGTGGATTGCCATCCTTGTCAGTCGTGATGTACTGATAATAGTTGCCGCCCTGACCCCGGAACAGAGTGTCACTGGCCGACAAGTGAAAATCGTACGGAGTCGTGGCGTTCGCCGAAGTTAGCGGGACATAATATACGAAACTGCCGCCAGCACCGCTCACTGATTTGTTATTCACAAAGGTGAGCCCGGATGCAGAATCGATATTGAAGCCGGTGCCCGTATTGTAGCAAATATTGTCGGCCATAACGCAGTTGATGTAAGTGGACCCAACTCCGGTCGGGGGAGCGTAGAACGACATGCCGTACAGCGTCGGGTAATTAACCGCTATGTTGTTCAATATATACACATTCTGAAAAAGGATCGGGCCGGCGACGGCTGCGTGGTCCGAAATGATATCGAGTCCGCGAGGATAAAAGGCCCCGGACACGGGCGTGGACATGAACATGAGGTTGTTATAAACCATCACGTTGACGAAATTGCCCCAATAGCCATCCAGAAAGATGCTTGCGTTTCCGCAATCACGAAACGTGTTGTTATAAATTTTGACGTAGCTGCCGGACGTGGGTTGGACGCCGTCCTGATGCTGCCCGCCCGCGTAATTGGTGACATAGGCAATGACAGTGTTGTTATAGATGCTGAAGCCGGAGCCATTCCATTGAAAGCAATCCGCCCCGAACGCGTACTGGCCGCGAGGAATGTAAATGGTATTGTTGAAGGCCCGGCTCTGGTCATATCCGTTGCCCTGAAAGAGGCAATATGAAAAATGGTCCGCATTCGGATCGACAATCATGCACCAACAATGATCGATCTGGAGCCCGTTGACCGGATTGGCATCGATCACTCCGGTACCGCCCCCGTTGCCTTCCGTGACTTGTCCCATGTTGATGTAAGAGATGGTGACATTGACGGTATTGGGCAGATAGGCCACAAAACTGGCTCGAGAAAGGGAAAAATGCATTTGCCCATCCCCCGCGTTTCCGCTGACAGTTATGTTGTTTGCCCGGCCAAGCCAGGTACCAGCGGCGCTGCAGTCAAATACCGCTATTCCGTTGTGTGCCGGGTCCTGACCAATCTGGTAGGTGATCAGGCTGCCCGGGTTGCCTCCCACCGGCGTCCAGGTGGAATTCAAAATGTAGGTTTGAGATTGGCCGGAAGGGCCACCCGAAATGTAAACCGTGTCCCCGGCGCCAACGCCAGAAATGCCGCTCACACTGGTCCACGCATTTGCCCAGGAGGTGCCGTTGTTGGCGCCCGTTGCCTTGCCATCCACATACCAAGTGGTCGCGCGAGCCGAAGCGGCAGCGGCCAGGCAAAGTATCGCGAGCAGAAATTGTTTCACGGCACTGAAATTACGCCTTAAACCCTTCATATCAAAGGAAAACTGTGCCATCAGGAGGATCATGCTCTTTACCGTGAACCGGCGGTTAAGGTTGCCTTTTGATGACGTTCGCGGAAGAATTTCACCGTCTCTTCCAGACCCTTCATGAAACTGTCCCCGGGCGCAAAGCCTGACGCACGAAGTTTCTCAATCGCTGCCAGCGAATGTTTTACATCTCCCCGGCGCGCGGCAGTGTGCGTGATTTCCGAGCGCGAATCTGTCAGGCGGCAAATCGCCGCCGCCAGATCGTTAATCGTAATCCGCTGTCCGCATCCGACGTTGAATACCCCCCGGGCGGGTGACTGCATGGCGAAAAAAATATTCGCTGCGGCTATATCCTTCACGTAAATGAAATCCCGGGTTTGTTCGCCATCGCCATGAATGGCGATTGGCTCGTGCTTCACCGCGCGCTCAATGAAGATCGGCACTGCCGCCGCGTAGGGGCTCCGAGGGTCTTGTCGCGCGCCGAAGACATTGAAATAACGCAGGCAGGTGGTTTGGAGCCGTCCTTCGTCAGAAAAAAGACTGCAATAATATTCTCCGTCCAGTTTGGAAATGGCGTAGGGACTCATGGGTTCCGGCGTCATTGTCTCCAACTTTGGCGTCACTGGATTATTTCCGTAGATCGCGGCGGAACTGCTGAAGACCAGTTTCTTTACCTTCGCGCGCGCGGCTTCCTCAAGGACTGTCAAGGTGCCGATCGTATTAAGCTCCGTGCATTCGATCGGCTTTGACATGGACTCGGGCACGCTGATCATCGCCGCGAGGTGGAGCACGTAATCCACGCCCTGCAAAGCGTGCCGCACCACCTCGCGGTCGAGAATCGAGCCGGGAATGAATTCGTAATTCAACCCCGCCAGGTTATCCTTCGAGCCGGTGCGCAAGTTGTCCAGAACCCTCACCTCCGCCTTGCCATGGAGATGTTCCACGATGTGGCTGCCGATAAAACCCGCCCCGCCAGTGACCAAAACTTTCATTTCAAACTGCCTCCATGCCTTCGCTCAATAAGCTGTCTGGGGTCCGTCCGACTCCAGGCTGGAGAACTCGGGTTCGGCCAGGTTGGGCTCAACCACCGGTTCCGCCTCCGCCTCCATCTCACTTTCATCCACTGACTCTTCGACAGCCAACGAGTTCAGGCGAATAATCACCGCGAGCAACCAGTACCAAATCACGATAATCTGGTCGAAATAGGGAACCGAAGTAAACGACAGGCAATGCGCAAACAGAGTCGCTCCCATCGCCCAAACGAAAAAAGCCCTGGCCTTGTATTCGGTATCAGCACGGACCCACCCTCCCACCGCCTTGAAGCAACCAGTGATAATGGCAATGAAAAGGATAAGCTTCAACATTCCACCCTTGATGCCCTCCATGATGAAATGGTTGGTGATGTCCATCATGTTCGGATCCATGCTGATGACTTCGCCAGACGGCGCCCAGTGCGCGGTATAGGTGGTCCCAAACAACCACCATTCATTGAAATGTTCCACGGCCTTGTCGATCAGGTAGGCGCGGTGCCATCCCCCTCCCCCGACCAGGTCGCTAACCTTCGCGAGCAAATACCAGATGGGAGCCTTCATCACCAGCGCCAGCACCACCAGTGCGGCCACGATTCCCCAACGAATGAGACGCATTTTCCGGCGCATGCTCCATAGGCCGAGGCCAAGAAACGCCCCAAGCACGGCGAGGATTGCGCCGCTGGAACACGCCGCAAATACAATGATCAAGGCGGCCACCGTTCCGGCCGCGGCCAAACGGCGATGCTGCGGGCGATAAACCCACAGCCCGATAAACATCGGCACCTGGGTCGCTCCGAAGGTGCCAGCCAGAATGGCGTGGCGGAAGGCCCCTTGGCAACGGACATGTCCTTCGCGCAAGGCGGACATTACCGGCACGCCGCCGAAAACGGCAAATGGATTGTGCATCGTCTGCCGCTCCACCATCATCAGCGCGGCCACCGGAAAGCACAGCATCGCCAGCGTGCGAACGCTGGTCACCATGTCCTCGAAATCACGGATGACGCACCGGATGAAAAAATAGCATCCGATGGCATTATACGCGTCGCCACATCGATTGATGAAGAGCTCGATGGACGGTTTTGAGAGGGTTCCGAACACGACCGATACGACTGCCCACCAGGCAAAAAGCTTGTCGATGCCCGTCCATTTCAATTCCGCCATCTCCCTTCTGACCACGACCCGGGCCATCCCCACCAGCAGTAGTATCCGAAAAAGATGAAAGTGAAGGCCGACAATGGCCAACTCCTGGCCCATCGGCATGAGACAAGTGATGATCAGGAGCGGGCAGATGGCCAACCGCCGCGGCAGGGACCATGTCAAACACATCATCACCAACAGCACCAACAGCGCTACCGGTGTGACTGATGAGCCTTCGCTCTCCATACAACGCTTCCGTCCTGATCAAGTCTGCTGCAATTGGCCGACCTGCGGCTTCGCGCTGGAGAACGACAGCCAGCGCCGCAGCTTGGCCACCTGCTCACGCCGAAGGAACGCAACTTGTTCCGGTTTCAACAGCGGCTTGCGGCCGCGCAGCTTCCAGGAAAAATACCCGCACAAGCGAACCAGGCCGCCGAACACGAATGGGTAACTGGTGACCCGGCGGCAGCATTTGAAAATCTCGAAGACCGGATGCGATCCAAAGGAAGCGTCCATTAGACCTTGCTTGAACAGGCCTTTCCATATTCCCCCGGCGCTCGACGTGGGACGGAAATGATAAATGTGCTGGTCCGGGCGTGTTTTGATCTTCCAACCCGCCATCCTGGCGTCAATCTGCATCAGCCAGTCCGACCCGCCGTAGAACAACGGCCGGTAGCCGCCGGTCTGATCAAAACATTCCCGGCGGAACAACGTGGTGCCGCCCGTGACTGAATCCTCCGAATTGGCGCGACGATTGGCCCAAACGCCATTTTGACGCTCATAGATGAACCCGCTCGCAATTCCCAAACGCGAATCCCGATGGAATTCTCCCAGAAGCGTTTCGTAGTAATCATTTCGCTCAAATGCCTGGTCGGCATCGAGCACAGCCACAAAATCGAATTCCAATGGCTTCGCCAGTTCGTAAGCCGCCATCATCGCTTTGTATTGCGAGCCGAAGTTGCGTCCCCCGCGTTGTCCCGCAGATTGCAAGTGTATCCAGGGATGCTTGTCCGCGTAACTTTGGACAATGGCCGCGGTCTGATCGGACGAACCGTCGTCCATGATGAACCAGGCAATGGGGCGCACCGTCTGCTTCAACACCGCCTCAATGACCCCGCCAATGTAATCGCCCTCATCCTTGGCAGCGGTCATCATTATGTATCGATCACTCATAATTCAATCAACGACTTCGATTATAGGAGAATTCGTGCCAATATTCAGCAACATTCGCGACGACTTCCCGGTGAAAACAGCCATTTCAGCGTGGCCAGGCTCCGCTTCAATTTATGCAGAGCGCCACTGCCCGGGGCCGGGCGGAAGATTGATACCAGCAAATAACCCGCCGCGCGCAACGACTGGTGCAGGCAGCAGATCAGGAAATAACAGGCCACCGCCGGCAGCGGGAAATGCTTTTTCCAATACTGCAAATCGGCACGTTGCATCTCGATGTAGAAACGGACCGGCGCGTTGGACGAACTGGCGCCGCCATAATGGATGGCCTCGGCCGAAGGGACAAACATCAGGTGCCAGCCGCGCATCCAAAAGCGTTTGCACCAATCCATGTCCTCGCCATACATGAAAAACGATTCGTCGAGCAAACCCACGGAGGCAAGGGCTTCGCGGCGGATCATCCAAAAACATCCCGTCAGTATGTCAACCGGCTGCTCGGATTCCTGGGCCCAGTGCCAAAGGTGGTAACCGGTGAACAGCTTGCATTTTGGAAAGATCATGTCGAGTGCCACCGCGCGGCAGAACATGTTCCAGACACCGGGAAAACCACGGCATGATCGCTGCAATTTGCCATCACGTCCGATCACGCGCGGTCCCGCCATGCCCACCTTGGGATGCTGTTCACAGTAATCCACGAGTCGCGTGATGCAGTCCTTGAGCACTTTGACATCCGAGTTGACCAGGCAGAGATATTGACCGCGGCTTTCCGCGATGGCCAAATTGTTGGCCTTGGCAAAACCCAGGTTCGCCCCGCTGCGGATGAGACGCACATGCGGGAACTCGCGCTCAACGCTTTCGGGCGAACCGTCCGTGGAATCATTGTCCACCACGATGATTTCCATGGGATACCGGCAGGTTTCAACCGTCAGCGAATTCAAGCACTGCACGAGATAGTCCCGCGCGTTCCAACTGACGATGATCACCGAGACCAGCGGTTGAGGGGAGGTTGGGTTCATCAAGCTAAGTTTAATGACGTTTGTGCGCGCCCGCCTTTTGCCCAGGCCCGGGTGCGGCGAACGCAAACCTGGGGAATTGAAAGCCAATCGTAGGCCCCTTTCAATTTGGCGGCGAGCAATGCCTGATCGTCACACGAATTGACGGGCAAACGCTTTATGAAGAAAGGATCGTCGTTCGGACGCACCCGTCCGACCACGGTGGTATGACAGTTCCGATAGCCCTGGCCACGCAACATTTCCCCGAGAGTTTTGGTAAAGCGCCGGTCCTCCTGAGGAAACGCGTAAGGATAGGCGAAACTCGTGACCCGCTCACCCAATTCCTGTTCGATTTGCTCCTTGGAAAGCGCCAACTCAGTTTCAATTTCCTTCCAGGGGAGCTGGTAAAGTTTGGGATGGTTGACTGTATGCGCCCCAAACTGAATGCCCTGAGCCTTAAGCGCGCGGACTTCCTGCCACGTCATGCACTCTTTCCCTTTGAACTCGCGACGGCTGTCAGAAATGTACGCGGTGGGCAAAAACATGGTGGCAGTGTGACCGAGCTTCTTGAGGATGGGAAAAGCCAGATCGTAAAAGTCTCGAAATCCGTCGTCGAAGGTGATGACAACGATTTTTTCAGCCCGATTTTGCTGCTGAATCCGGGCGGCTTCGTCCACCGTCACCGACCGAAACCCCTGCTCCGCGAGAGTGCGCATCTGCTGCTCGAAAACCGCGGGGCTGGTGTTCGTTTTGTAATAAGGAGACACACCGGGCTCATGGTCATCGGAAATCCCGTGATACATGAGAACAGGCACCGCCCGTTCCCCGGAAACCACGCCCATTTCCACCAAAGGGCGGGTTAAATAGAGCGTCACCATTCGATCCAGGCGCATGGCTTTAGCGGCGAACCGGCGAAGGTTCGGTCAGTGCGGTTTCGGAACGGGGCGGACAGATAAGGGAATCGACCAACTGGAGGTACTCAGCCTTCCTGACCTCCCAATTGTTGTACGCCACGAATTCGTTCGCATTTTGAACGAGCTTCTCGCGGGCAGCGTGATCGGTCATCAGGGAGAGCATCGCCTCGGCCAGCGCGGCTTCGTTGCCCGACTCAAAGAAGCGGACAATGGAATCATTGAAGTAATGGCTGTCCACCCGCGTTTTGGAGACAATGACCGGAACGCCTTCGGACATATATTCCATGATCTTGGTGCTATACGCTTCGTTGCCGAAGGAATCAGCCCGCTTGGCGACCACACCCAGATCGGCGTCAGCCACGACCTGGGCAATTTTTTGCATCGGCATCGGCTCGAAGAAGAACACCTTGTCCTTCAAACCAAGTTCCTGCACCAAAGCTTCCAGATCCGGTTTGACATTGCCGCCGCCATAAATGTGAAATTCCGCCGCTGGCTTTTGCCGGTTAATTTTGGCGAAGGCGCGAATGGCGATGTCAAGTCCCTGGTGCCGCTGGAGGCCGCCATGATAAAGAATAATGAACTTGCCGTCCTTTCTCGTCCGCCGGCATTTAAAAATGTTCAGGTCAACGTGGTTGATAAACACGGAGCATCGCTCCTTCGGCACCGAACGCCCGGTGATCTTGTCGTACCAAAGATGGTTGGAGATGATGACGTGGTTGGCAAAGCGCGCCGACGCCCATTCGATGGACTTGAGCGCCTTTACATAGCCGCTGCCTTCCGGACGGCGAAATTTGTTGGCAAAGAATTCGGGCAGGATGTCGTGAATATCCAGCACAATAGCCGCACCCGTCAGTTTGGGAACCCAGGCGCTGAAAACCAGGAAATCCGGCACGTTGTGAACGTGCACCAGGTCGTACCGGTGTTTCCAATGCAACCGGGCGAGAACAACCGAGGATTTCAGGCAGAATTTCAGCAACCGCCAAAGATATGAATACTTGCTCCGTTCGTTTCGCTCACGGTGCTGGATGCGATAGACGTTGACTCCGTCAACCATCTCGACATCAGGCTGGCCATCGTCGCCGCGGAGGGCAATGACATCCACCTGGTCTCCACGGTCAACCAGGGCGCGGGCATAACGCAGCACCCGGTTATCGTTCTCGTAAAACGTATAAACCAGCATGCAAATCCGCCGGCCTCCAGCGCTTTGAGTCTGTTTGGATGGTGTCCTGGTCATGAAATCGATTGAAGAAGCCGGTTGCGCCGCAGTTCGAATACGATCTTCGGTCATGGTTTCAGAATTGGATGTCCACGCTCTTACAACCGCATCCCGTTCCTCAAGCGTCGTTGAGAAACTCCTGGTGCAGCGTGGACGGAATATATGTCCGGGTCTTGTTGAGGACCGCGCTAACGTTGGCTCTTGATTCGGTCAGCAAGGCGTTGGCCCGCTTGACGACATCCAGGTTGGTCTTTTCCGATTCGAGGACGAGTAACACCATGTCCATAAGCCCTGCCAGGCGCGGGGTCATGCTCGTCTGGGTCACCGGAGGCATGTCGAAAATGATGTAGTCGTAGTCGCTGGCTTTAAGCTTGGGCATCAGGTTCGCGAACCGTCTTGGCAGGACGCGCGGGAGTTTGTCGGTGTCCAGCCGTTCACTGGCGACGTAGAGATTTCCCTGGATCAGCGCATTGTTCATCGTTTCGCTTTCCAGAGCGTCGTCGAGCGCGCAGCCGGGCTTGCCCTTATAGAACTGTTGGGCCATGCCTTGCTCGAGATTCATGTCCACGAGCAGCACGTTGCCATCGCCGGTTTCGGAGAGGCTGGCGGCCAGCCCCGCCGCGATCGTGCTGACGCCCGCACCTTTGTTGCAGCTTGTCACGGCCACCAACTTCGGTTTGTGCAACAGGTTCCTGATTTCGAAATTCACAATCAAGCGATCCCGAAGCCCTGCATAGAACGGCTGGAGTGCCTGCCCCTCCTCGCAAAACACCACTTGAGCGTCGCCATTCTCTCCAGCCGCGCCATTGGCGGCAAGCGTGATGGAACTGGCGTCCGGCTGCGCCAAAAGCTTTCGGCCATTGACCGCAGCCTGGCCAGAGGAAAGATGACTATCCGGAATGCTGATGTAGAGCGGCAAGCGAAGTTTCTTTTCGATGTCACTGGAACGCCTCACCGAACGATCAAGCACCAACTCGAGGAGAAATGCCAGCGCCAGTCCGCCGAACACCCCGCCGGCCACGGTCATGGCCAGCATTTTCTTGAGGGTCTTCGACCGTTTTTTGACTGCCGGCGAGGGCGACTGAACGATGCTGATGCCTTCCGAGCCATTGCCCATGCCCAGCTCGGCATTGATGCGGTTTTGGTCCAGCCGGTTAAGGAAGTATTTTAGATTGGTTTCCTGGGCTTCCTTTCGGCGCTCCAACTCCAGGATCGGCCCTTCCTTCTTTTCCAAGTCGGCAACCTCGCCTCGAATGTCTGAAAGTTTGTGATTCAGGAAGCTGATCTTCGACTCGAGTTCGCTGACGCGAAGCGATTCCGCACCAAGGTCAACCACCGGGCTGGCTTGAGGCCCCGCGCTCACCGCCGGCGTGATCACCAGATTCGCCAGGGCCGGAGTCTCCGCCTCCATTTTTTGTTTGCGCTGCCTGGTTTCAGCCACGAGTTTCTGCGTGTCCTTCGTGAACAGGCTGGTTTCCCCGTACTTGCTGATGTCGTCCTGTTCCTTCTGCAAGGATTGCTGGAGCAGATTACAGACGATCCGGTATTCGCGCGCCCGGTCGGCGGGAACTTCGACGGCGGCGTTGGTCGGCTCGGAGGTGGTGGCGGCGCCGGCGTCCTTCAAAGCGGCGCGATGTTCCGCCAGTTCCGCTTCGGAGGTGAACAAGTCCTCGCGGATTTTCGAGATTTCATCAGTCCAGGCTTTCTTGGCGTCATCCAGCGAAATCACGCCCGCGTTCCGTTTGGCTTCCTGGAGATCCTTTTCGGTTTTGGCCAGCGCTTCACTCAGGCGCTTGGTTTCCTCGTTCAAGGCTTCGCCATAAATGCCCACCGGCTGATGCAGGTCAGCGTGTTTTTTGAGGTACGCGGCGATCACCTGGCTCAACACCGACCGCGCCATCTCGGCATCGGGGTGCTGGTAAGTCACAGTAATGACACTGTCCTTGGTGGCCGGGTCCGGTGTCAGATTCTTCAGCACCAGCGCAGCTGCGGCATTCGTATCACTTCCGCCCCAGGCTTTGGCCAGGATGTTCTCCGCGCCCAACGTCGCCACCACTTGATGCACGGTATCAAGGCTGGTCAAAATATCAATTTCAGTATTGATAATTCCCAACCCGCCTGTTTCCGGCGACCTCGTCACCGTCGAATCACTCCCGCCCTGCGTGGGCGATTTGGAATCGACAACGTAGCGGATGAGCAGCTTGGCTTCGGACTCGTATTGGGCCGGTTTAATGATCAACAGCGCAATCGCCGCCAGCAGTCCCAGCGCAGAACAGGCGACGATTTTCCACTTTTGCCGGAAAAGGACGTAATAAATGTCGTCCACTGCCAGACCCGCGGCAGCGGGTTCGGCCTGCCGTCTTTCATTCACATGTTTTGGTTCGCTCATCTCAACTCAGTGACACTCCGGAGCCTTCCGGCGCTCAAAAGCAGTTTTGCCCGGACGCTCCGATGTGGTTCTTGGGGTCACGCTTTGGGCGGAAGCGATTTGATCACTCGGGCGGGATTGCCAGCCACAACCGCTCCGGCCGGCACGTCCCGGGTGACAACGCTGCCCGCGCCCACCACCGCGTTCTCGCCCACAGTTATCCCGCATAGGAGCGTGGCGCCGGAACCGATGGACGCGCCGCGCTTGATCCGGGTTGGAATGCAAGTCCAGTCCGCTTCGGTCTGGAGCTGGCCGTTGGCCGCAGTCGCCCGCGGATAACGGTCATTGATAAAGGTCACATTGTGACCGATGAAGACCTCGTCTTCCAAACTCACGCCTTCACAAATGAAGGTGTGGCTGGAGATTTTGCAGCGATTGCCGACTTTGACGCCTTTTTGAATTTCGACGAAAGCGCCGATCTTGACCTCATCGCCGATCTCACACCCGTAGAGATTAGTGAAGTCGAAGATGCGAACACCCTTGCCGAGCTTGACGTCGGGAGCAATTTTTTGATGGAGTTGGGGGGACAAACTCATAAGCGCTTAAATGCTCAATCGGGATCAGCCGACATTTTCCGCGAGCTTGGCTGTGGTCGCCTTCTGCCTGGCTCCGTTGATCATTCCCGGATGGACGCCAACCGATGGGACCTGAAGAGCGGACATATCCACGGCCTTGCGGGCGAGATAGTTCTGGTCGCGCACCAATTCAACCGGAGCGCCGCCCCGCTTGAGCGATTCCGAGGAGGCCTCGAGGATGCGCACGAGTTCCAGTCCCCGCTCGCCGCTGGTCAAGGGAGTCTTGCTGTCCCGGATGCAATCCAGGAAATGCTGGCACTCGGTCTTCAGCGGTTCTTCCTGTTTGATATAAGGAGCGTACATGTCCCCGTAGTGATAGGCATAATGAAACTCCGCAAAGGTGTCGTAATGCGGTGGACGTTCCACGCGGGCATCAAAGATGCGGAGCTTCTCGAGTGGCGCGACGTCATCATAGACGATCATGCGCTTGCTTCCGACGATGGTCATTTCGCGAATCTTGCGCGGGTCCAGCCAGCTGCTGTGGATGATCGCCGTGCGTTGCTTGGCGAAGCTGAGCCACATCGTGGTCACATCTTCGATGCCCGGCGTGATGTGGGCGCTGCCCTGGCAATTGATCGTCACCGGTTGCTCTCCCATGATGTGCTGAATGATCGAGATGTCATGCGGCGCGAGGTCCCAAGCCACGTTGATGTCCTTCTGGAAAAGTCCCAGGTTCAAGCGGCGGGCGCAGATGTAGCGAATTTCGCCGATATCACCCGAATCGACGATTTCCTTGATCTTGCGCACGGCGGGCGAATAGAGGAACGTGTGGCCGGTCATCAGCACGAGGCCCTTCTCGCGCGCGATGGCAACCAACTCCTCGCATTCCTGGGCCGAGGCGGCCATCGGTTTTTCGATGAAGGTATGTTTGCCGGCCAACAGGCTGGCCTTTGCCATCTGAAAATGCAATCGCACGGCGGTGGCGATGACTACGGCGTCCAAGCCCGAGCCGTTCAGCACGTGATTAAAGTCGGTGGCGCCCTCCACTTCAGGGTACAGCGACCGGAGATGTTTCAAGCGCGCCTCACTGACGTCGCACATCATTTTTAAATTGCACTCGGGGAGGGACCTGAAATTCCGCACCAGGTTTGGACCCCAATAACCGCAGCCCACTACGCCAACTTTTATTTGCTTTGTCATATTTCCTCCTGAGAATTAGCGTCTCCTATCCGTTTGGAGAACACTCTCAAAATTTCGTCTGCCGGCAATTGCCTTGACCGTCCCAGCCGGGATGCCGTTTCCCAGCGGGCTCGAATGCGAGCGCGCCTTTTCCTTTTTCGCGCGCCGCGTCTCCAACATCTGCACCAAAAGGGCGGGAACGGTCTTGAGAATGATCCAGCAATCCAGCCAGACTGTCGCGTTTCGGCTGTACTTGATATCCAGCCGGATCATTTCTTCAAACGTGGTCTTGTTCTTGCCATTCACCTGCCACAGCCCGGTAAGGCCGGGAACCGCGTTAAACCGTTCCTTTTGCCATGCCTGGTAGCGATCGTACTCGTAACGCACGCATGGGCGCGGCCCAACCAGGCTCATTTCGCCGCGCAACACGTTGAGCAGTTGCGGCAGTTCATCCAAACCGGAGGAGCGCAAGGGCACGCCAAACCGGATAATCCGCGGATCGCCCTTCGCGTCCATTTTCACCATCGGCTTGTCAGAACTCATCAAATCGTCCAAATGACCGCGATGGATATTCGTATCGTTACCCACGATCATCGTCCGGAACTTGAAACACATGAAAGGCTTGCCATAACGGCCGATCCGCTCCTGCTTGAAAAGAATCGGTCCTGCCGAAACCAGCCGAATCACCAAAGCGATGCCGATCATCAAAGGCAGCAAGATCGGCAGCGCCAGAATGATCAACGTAATGTCCAGCGCCCGCTTCCAGGCCGGAACCTTCGCCAGCACGGCCGGCACCTCTTCCGCAGCTTGATTTGGATTTACAGCGTTCATTCGGCTATGTTCTGAATCATTCCCAACCATCGTATGCGGGCAGAGCTCCGCACTTGTTCGCGGGATGGATTTCCCGCCAACCTCAGCTCCGCACCCCGGCTCCAACTGCTCAAGGGATTGGTTTTTGTCCACAATATCCACTTATGCCCGCACCAGTTCACGATGCGGAGCTGCCAGAAACGGCAGTAAATCAGCCAGACTGTTCTTCTCCAGAGCCACAACACGGCGGTCAACCTCAACCGTCGTCGGCCGACCGAGAATCTCAAAAAGCACCTGCACCCGCTGCTTCACCGGCATGGATTGCAATACGGAGGCCCGCATTCCGATGAATGCCCCATCCGTGAGCACCACTTCAGCCCCGGGCGAGAGATGATCACCGACCGCAATCGGATCGTCCGACGCAAACGATTGCCGCAACTCCTGAATAACCGCGTCCGCGATGGTTGGAATCCGGTCGCCAAACTGGACGATGGCGCTAACCCCGTTTGCGTAGCGGATCTCGTTCAAGCCGCTTTCAATCCCGCAACGAACGAAGATGTAGCACGGGAACAAGGGCTCCACGGAGCGGACGACACAACGCCGGGTTACGCGTTCCATTCGCAGCTGCGGATGAAATACCTCCAGGCCGAGATGCTTGCGGACATTCGCTGCCGCGATGTGCTCGTGCTTGGGTTTTGTCCGCGCGCAATACCACGCGAGGTCATCAGTTTGCATTTTTGAATTAACGACTTCCACAATCATTTCGCGGAACAAGGCCCAGAAACCACAACATCCAACATTGTTCATCTTTGCTCGGCACATCTGTCCCAAGTCTCACGCCCGTTATAATACGCACCATCCAGAAATTGTCTGTCGCGGCTGGCCCTCATTCTGCTGTCACGGCCGCCCTGACATCATGTAGCGGCAGCCACTACAGAAATGTAGCGGGCAGTACTGGCGCTGCCGACAAGGGGTCAGGGAAGCGTGGGATTGCATTCCGCATGGCTGCAGAATTAACCACGTGATGTTACGACCCGATGTCTTTCCCGTGAAGTGAAAGCAACATTTGACTCGGATAATGTACGGAAGTTAAAGAGCCGAGGAGCGTAGTTGACCGAGTTTGCCTACTGAAGGGCAGGCTGTCCTCGCCAAACATTGAAGGCCACCAGAGAGGAAGGAAGAATCAAGAGCCTGAATTGCCGGACCGCGAGGCAACATGCCAACGGATCGCGTACTGGAGCAAATCCAGGGCATCCTTTAAATTCAGTTTCTCCTTGATTCGCGCGCGGTAGGTTTCGACCGTGCTCACGTCGATGTGCAGCGCCGCGGCAATCTGGCGCGTGCTGCGGCCCGCGCCAATTAACTCAAACACCTGCAACTCACGATCCGCAAGGCAGTCCACCGAGAAGCCAGTGGCGGCCCGTGAACGAGTGGCGATGCGGGAAGCGACCCGGGCGGCCGCTTTTTCGCTCCAATAAATCTCGCCGTTGAGGACCTGCCGAATGGCCACCATGATTTTGGTGGTGGCCTCCTGTTTGGTAATGTATCCGCGGGCGCCCGCGCGAACCGCCCGTTCGGCATGCAGCGTTTCATCGTGCATGGACAACACGAGGATTTGCACCTTCGGGTAACGATCACGCAAGTCCTTGATCAATTCCATTCCGTCGGAGCTCTTCAGCGTCAGGTCGATGATGGCCAGTTGAGGATTCGAAGCCGCCACGGCCGCCAGGGCTTGCTCGCGGTCCTCTGCCTCGCCGCAAACCATCAAGTCACTCTCCCGCTGAATGACCTCCCGCAACGAGAGGCGCACCAAGGGATGATCATCGACGATTAAAATGCGAGTGGCGCCCCAATCGGCCGCCTGTCCATTGTTCGAGTCTTTCATCTGCTTCCACTCAAGTTCCACGATTTATGCGCTCGTCAAAGCCGCCGGGCCGCTTCATGAACCCGCAACGTGTTCCGTATCACCTTTGTGAGGCGGAAAGTAAGTTGTTTCCTTCGGGAAAGCGCAAGGAATAATTTTGTCGTGCGCCTCCGGGTTTTGCGATGGGCCACCCACGGCGCCCGCGCCATCCTCCACCCCGGGCGCCTGGCTGTTCTCCTTCACCCGCACCGCCACCGAAATGACCGTGCCGCCCAGCGGCCCACGCTGGATTTCCAGCCGCCCGCCCGCCATGCCGGCCCGGTATCTCATTATGCTCAGGCCAACGCCAGCCTGGCTTTCCCCGCTCATGCCCACGCCGTTGTCAGAAACATTCAGATAAATGGTTCCATCTTCCTGGGACAAACAGATTAAAATCCGGCTGGATTCGGCATGCTTGGCCGCGTTTTGGACGGCTTCCTGGGCAATGCGATACAAGTGCGTCGCCAGCGCGTGGTCGCGGATGAGAATCGTTTCCGAACATTGCGCCTCGCAATCCACATGGTATCCCTGGCTGATGCTGCTCGCCAGTTCACCCAGGGCGAAACCCAGGCCGTTCCCCACCAGATTCACCGGGTAAAGCGCATGTGACAAGTGGCGCGCCTGCAAAATGGCGTTGTCGAGCAGCGCCGTGATTCGCGCCAGGCGGACGGCGTCATGCGGTGATTTGGCCACCAGATCGCGCCGCAAAAGATCCGTGGCAAATGCGACGCTGACCAATTGCTGGCAGATGCCGTCGTGCAGATCCTGTCCGAGCCGGCGCTGTTCCCGGTCGCTGATCTCGATCACTTCCTTTTCCAACCGCTTCCGTTCGGTGATGTCCTCCGCGATGCCGGCGGCTTGATGCACCTCGCCTGCTTCCGTGGCCACCGGGAACGCCCGCTCGCGAATCCAGCGAACCGTTCCATCCGGCCGCAGGATGCGATATTCCTCGTCGTAATCGCCGACAGTCTGGCGCTTGAGCGCCACTTCCAGCATGCGCTCCCGGTCCTCCGCATGAATGGCCTCAAACCATTCCCGCGCCGAGGCGTACAGGCTGGCGCAAGTCCGCCCCCAGATCTTCTCGTATCCGGGACTGACATAAATCACCTGCGTCTTGCGCGGATCCGTCAGCCAAAATACCGCGCCGGTGGATTCCGCCAACTGGCGGAACTGGCGATCGCTGACCCGGATTCTTTCCTCCTGGTTTTGGGCCTTCGCGACTCCCGGCTGAACTACCGGGCTTGCTTCGTTCGGCGAGTCCGTTGGATCCGGGGTTGTGGCTGATGAAACCTTGTCCGAACTGCATTCAGGACCGGACTGCGAGCGGCTGAGCAAGGACGCGGAAGCGGGCTGGGCCAGCCATTTCACCGCCAGCAAGGCGGCCGCTAATCCGACTGGCAGCGACGCTGCCGCAAATTCCAGACCAATTTTGAAAGTTCCATATCGCTGTCCCGCTACAATGCCGACGAGCAATACCAGAAACGTAGCGACCAGCAAGGTTACAAAGGTCCGGCGAGGGCGTGAAATGATATCAAGGGAAGCAGGCATTTATTGATCGCCTCCCGGCACCAGCCACTCCAAAGATCCACGCCAAATCGCGCGCGCCCTGGAATGGGTGCCTGCGTTCCAAAAATCAGTTTGTGCGTTGCCCTTGAAGGACTTCATCAGTCAATCGACTCTTTGCCAACAGCCCGGTAAACGGCGCTCATGAACCGCAAATTAGCACCGCAACCCATTGGCGCGCAAGCTGCTGGCCAGAGCCACGCAAGGAGCGCAATCGTCGCTCCGGAGCGCCTTTCCCGACGGTGCGGAAAGGACGTTGCTTGGACTTTGTGTAGTTTCAGGCCCGCCGTCAAGCGTTTTCCAGCCTGCGGAACCACGGCCAAGGGTGCACCTCGGCACGGTTGCCATGCCTTTGGCAGGGAGGGCGCGCCCGCTCGCGAAGGTTTCCAAAGTTGGAAGACATCGGGTTGGGCGATTGAGTTTTAAGAAGTGGTGGCTGGAGCCAGAATCGAACTGGCGACACAAGGATTTTCAGTCCTCTGCTCTACCGACTGAGCTATCCAGCCAACCCCGTAAAAATGAACCAACCACAAAATCTGTCAATGACTTATTTGGGCCTCAACAGATTATGGAGGCGTCTTGACGCTGTTCTCGCAAGGAGTGCAGCCGTCCCAGCCGCGTCTATTCGAACACGCGGGAGAAAAACCCGTGCGACTGCACCTCGAACGTTGCTGCGCCCGAGGACGGACGCACTCCGAAGAAGTGTCCGTCATGCTGCAATCAGGAGCAGTGGCGAGATGCGCCCTGCAGCCATTCGCTGCCCCCCATCGCTGCCTCGTTCACCACCGCCCCTCACGGCAGGCTGACGGCCACGCGATAAAACGCTCCCGGCGCTGGAGTTTGTGGATCGGCCAGCACCACCTGGCCCGCCGCGAGCGTGAGATTGGTAGCCACGGGAACCCAGGCGGCCGTGCTGAGATTCAGCGTGCGTTGCAGAATATAGTTGCGCCCCGCGACCCCGGACAGGGCAATCGTCAGCGGCTTCGAGGACGCCACGCTGTCGATATGAAAGCTGGACTGCGGGTTCTTCGGGTCGGCGCCGGCGATGAATTCGCTGTAGTTGCTTTGGCCGTCGCCGTCCGGATCGGCAGCCATCCCGGCAATGGCAGGATTGGCGGCGTTCGTTCCAAACCAGGACGCAGCCCAGTTGCTGTAAAGCGTATCAACCGAGGGCGAACTGTTGGTCGCCAGCCAAATAGCGTGCTGGCCGGAACCGACGTTGGTGAGGGTAAGCCAGTTGTTTGACAGTACGGCGGGCGCAATGCTCCCGTCGAGCAACGCGACGGGGGCTGTTGCGCCGAGCGCAGGCAGCATGATAGTCGCTGCCGAGTTCCCGGGAACGGTCACAAGAAGTTGGAACAGTCCCGGCGCATTGCTTGCCTGGATGGACACCGGCCCGCGGATGGTCGGCACGATGCCCTGAACGCTGGACAAGGTCTGCCCAAGCTGCGGTTGTATCAGGAATTGCCCGTAACCGGCGGTGATCGGACGCACACCGAGGACGAAGCGCTCGATCAGATTTCCGGCCGCGGCTCCCCAGGCATGGTTCCAGTCCATGTTGGGTTTGTCGGTAAAATTCCACGCCTCGGTCGTGATGGTCGAGCCGAGGTTGATCATGCTCATCCAACCACGCGGGCCGTTGGTGGTCATCAAACCCAGGGCAACGTCCGCATCGCTCTGTTGAAACAGCGCGTCCAGCAAATACTGCGCGCCATACACGCTCGGCGGCATTCCACCGACGGCGGCGATGCGCCCATGCAGGTAATTCAGCACAGTTGGCTGATTGGCCGGCGGCACCAGACCAAAGGCGAGCGGAAAAAAGTTGGCGTGCGCGGCGGAATGCCCCGTTCCCACGCCGTCTATATAATTCTGCGAGCCATTGTTCCAGAAGGTGGAGTTATAGGCGGTGTAAACCTGCGCCGCGGAGTTGCTGTAAGTGGCGGCGTCATTCGTCCGCCCAATCGCCGTGGCGATATTGGCCATGGTTTGAAGTGCGCGATAGTAAAACGCGTTATTGACCGAATTGGTCCAATTCAAATAGCTGCCGTTGGAAATGAGAAAGCCGTCACGGTCACCTGCGGGCCAGTCCACAATATCGGAATTCGTCGTCTGCGGAAAGTTTGGAAACCCTTTCATGAGACCGTTGCCGACAGCCGCCCAGGTAAACGAGTCCGGTTGAAGCGCGGTGTAATGCGCCTTCAGCAAATTCGTATCGCCGGTTTGCAGATAATCCGCATAAGCAATGAAAATCATGTGAAACTTCCATTCCGTCGGCCAGGTGGGATGCGTGAGCAGGTATTCGAAACTGTAGCGCACCATCGTGAATTCGCGATCCACCGCGTAGGAACTCAACTGGTGGATGTAGGAGTCCGCTTCGTACGGTTTCCTTTCACGATCGCCGTCCACATAAACGCCGTCGAAGCTCAGCGCCTGCATCGAGTTCCGGCACAGGTTCCAGACCTGGTTCAAGGCCGCGCTGGAACTGTTGAAGGCGGCGGCGTTGGTGTTGAATTGATAAAGCAACTGCTGTTGGGTGACATCCGCCGCAGTGAGTGTGCCGGGGCAATTGGTCAATTCGAAATATCGGAACGGCATCACCACGCCATAAGACGCGGGCGGGCTGATGGTTTGGCCGCTGTAAGTGGGCGGGCGGATGGAGTAAACGACATCGCCGTTTTGCAGGGACACCGTCGAGGTCGCGTAGCGCACAGTGCTGCCGGACGGCGGAGTCGCATTGACCGCCATCCCACTGGCCATTTCGCCAAAACGCGCCTGCATATTGGCGCCGCCGGACGAACCGTTGAGATGGAGCGTGACGTAACCGAAAGCATCCTGGCCGAAGTCAATGAACCAACGTCCCGGCGCTGTGTTGGTGATGAGCCTGGGCGCTACACTCACAAAGCTCAACGGGTAACGATTGGCCCAGACGTTCGTGGACGAATTATAGATCAGGTTCGACCCAGTGTTAAACCGGGTATCAGTGTGAAAGTGCTGGACCGCCGAAAGCAAACTGGTTTGACCAGCGCTGTCCATCGTTTGGACCCGCCAGTAATAATCTGTGTTCGCCGCCAATGTGGTGCCCGCATAAGGCACATTGATCGAGGCCGAACTCCCCACGAGTCCCGAATCCCACAAATCGCCTGTGCCCTGACTGGCAAGCACTTGACTGGAGGACACGATGATGCGGTAACCGGTCTGGAAATCATTGCGAAGCGATGGATTATAGATCCACCCGAATTGAGGCGTTGCCGTGCTGATGACAGTCAACTCCGGATGTTCCAGCAAGTCGCACAACAGACCGGTGGGCGCATTGGCGGCTTGAAGCGGGCCGATCAACACCAGCCAAAGCAGGCAACACCAGCCACGACTGATCCCACGCCAACCCGCTGAGCGCGAACGGGCAACCAGCACAGTCGCTGGCAAATGGTTGCGAGTTGACATTACATGACGCTTGTTATCGAAGCCCCATTAATAGCATACCATGGGTGAAACTTCATCCCAAAACAGGGACCATCGTAATGCCTCAACCATGGCGGGCATGGGCGTCTCCCGCTCTCACTGAGGCATCATGGATCACCATGGAGACAAGTGTAGATGAATCGTGTTATGGCACCTGCAGAATGTAAAATTGCCGTGGGGTCCCAGGCGTGATCGCGTTCGTGAAATTGAAATGTCCAGTGCCGTCGAAGGCGCTGGAGCCGAGTGATGTCCAGTTCGTCAAAGGCAAGGTAATGTCCGTGCTGGACAAAACATGGTAGCTGCCACCTGCCCCGCCGCCCAAGCCGCTCAGAACGAAGCGGCCGCCGGACAGGGAAACGGATGAAACCGTCGGGGACAACTGCGGCACTACGTCAATGTTAACCGATCCAGTCGAGGTGGCGCCCTGGGAATCGACGAGGTAATAGTTGAACTCGTCCTGCCCGACATAACCTGGCACTGGCGTGTAGGTCAAAATAACCCCATTTTGAATAATGCTGCCGCCGTTTGTGCTGACGCTATCGAACGGCGGCGCGCCCAGGAAAATTTGGTCATGGTCAGGGTCCGTGGCCGCGTAAAACGCATTGGCGAGATTGAAGCTCCCCGTCATGTTTGAATAAACGACCAGGCTGCAGTTGGCAACGACCGGGGGCTGATTGGTCGCCAACAGCGTCAGGATTGCCACGCTGCTGGTCACCGAGCCGGAGTCATTGCTGACCACCACCGTAAAATTCGTTCCCGGCTGCGGCGTCGAGGTCGGGCTGACAAAGGTCAATGTCCGCCCGGTTGCGCCGCTTACCGGCGCGCCATCCGCCCACCATTGGTACGACAATGGCGGCCGGCCCAGGGCGACGACGGAAAACGTGGCGACGCTCCCTGACGCCACATTGCCGTCCACCACGGTCTGGCTCACGGGCTGATTCGTGATGATCGGCAGCCCGGGCGGCAGGGCCAGGCCGACGCCGGACATTTCCACACGCACAGCGGATTCCTGGTAAGAGCCATTGGCTCCGGCGGAGCGAGTGGTTACAAAATCCAGCGTGTTCAAGCCGGCAACGAAACCATTGGTGATGGTAAAACCGGCGGAGAATTTTCCGGCACTGGAGGCAACTGATGAAAAGCCATTTCCAGTCGATTGGCCGTTTATCAGGATGTCATTTCCAATTTCATTCTCAAACCAGAGGCCCTGCAGCGTGATGGGTTGCGTCACGTCCGCCGAGTCCAGCAGGAAGGTCGTGCGGTACGTGTACTGCCCGACCGGCGACGCGTAACTGTCGGCCTGCGCCCCGATCCACTGCGAATCGTTGTCCGCATTGGCGAAGTTGCCGCTATAAAGCGCCATGGGATACGTGAACATGTTCCAGACGATGGCACTGGGGCCAAGATGGGCGGCGTCGCTGCTCTGCAGCAGGGTATAGTGCAAATCGGGATTGTTTGGCAGGGTGTTTGTGTCCACGACGCCATTGGCGTCCACGCCCGTGTTAAACAACTCCGAGATGGCCGCACCAACAACGACCCGGGCCACGGTGCTGGTCCTGCCGCCATAATTGTTGGTGACCACCAATCGATAGAAACCGGCATCAGCAAAGGTCACATTGCTCAAAGTCAGCGTGCTGGATGTCTGTCCCGGCAGATTCGTCCAGCCACCTCCGACGCTATTCGTAAGCTGCCAAAAGAAGGTAAGCGGCAGCGTCCCGCTGGCCAGCGGCGAGAGCGTCAAAGTCCGGCCATAACCTATCAGCGAACTGGCGGGCGGATTCAAAGTGAACGTGGGCGGGTTCAATGCCCCGCCGGTTACAAAAGCCATCTCGTTCGACCTGCGCGCGACACTGCTGATTCGCACTTCATCTATGTTGCCAATGGTTCCCTCTCCGTTGGCCACTCCATTGCCTCCGGTCGTAATCTTGCGCCCGCTGCCCCCGATGCCGAGGGCGGGTTGGACCGTGCCGGCGCCGCTGCCAGTGGTGCCATTCAATGCCCTGGTCAGGGTGAACGTCGCGAGCAAATCCGCATTCGTCCGGTTGGCATCGAGCAGGGTCCAGTAGAAATTCAAAACGTTGGGCGTATCACCATTGGTAGGCGCATTCCCCGTACAGGTTACGGCCACGTGATACCACTGGCCCTGAATTGCCGCGTCAGCACCGGAGGTGGGGAGCAGGGCTTTCCAATCATTGTCCGCGGCATTGCCGCCGAGCAGATTGAACTCCATTTGCTTCGCGTTGTTAATTCGAAATTGCCATCCGCGAACGGACAAGGTCCCGCTGGGCTGATCCCCGGCGACCAGTTCCATGTTGTTCGGCAGCGGTCCCACGGGATTCGCATTGAATTTGACGATCAACTCGAAGGTAAAGGCTCCGGTATTGGTGTCGCAGAATGAGGAGACATCCGGGAAGAGACCGCCATAACACATGGCAGTCTTATCGGTCGATTGCATGGAACTGCCCAGTCCCGAGAATGATGCGCTGCCCAAACTCGTATCGTTATACGGCGGGACGCCCGGTGTGGGATTGCCCAGATTTGTCAGAGTGATGCCGGCTGTCGTCACGGCGTCCGTTGCCAGAATGTTCGTCACGCCGGCCACGATGAGCGGGTCGTCAAAATGCCAAAGATGCAGGGTCTTTGCGTCAGGCGAGTAAGGAATCTGCAATCCCGCAAAGGCCTGCGAACCTGCCAGCGCGGCGGCGCACAAAACGAGGCTCAACTTGGAAGCTTTCATAGGTTTGGTTTGGAGTCGGACGTTTATTGTTAGGATTCGCTGAGCATCCAAAGGTTATCACCCGCACCACGGGCGCGCCTATCCCCCAAATACGGGATGCTCAATTCCCCCTCCAAAAATCCTGAACTTCTGTTCTTCGCGGGCCAGGCGCCGCGTCACTCACCGGAATTTCGCCCAGTCGACACTCCGCATGTCACCTTTGTTCGCAAAGACGAGGTGCATGCCGAAGGCGGCGCTTAACGTTTGCGGCGTGTGCCCTCCGCCGGCCATGGCCACGTAATCGCGCAGAATCGGCCGGTACTCGGGATGCGCGCAGTTCTCGATAATGGCCCGCGCCCGTTCCGCCGGGCTTTTGCCGCGCAAATCGGCCACGCCTTGCTCGGTGATGATGACTTGGACGGAATGTTCGCTGTTGTCGAGGTGACTTACCAGCGGAACGATCGTGCTGACCTTGCCGTCTTTCGCCGTGGAAGGGCACGTAAAGATGGAGAGGAAGGCATTGCGCGCGAAATCGCCCGAACCGCCGATGCCGTTCATCATGTTCCGCCCGAGCACGTGGGTGCTGTTGACGTTGCCGCCGATGTCCACCTCGATGGCCGTGTTGATCGAGATGATGCCGAGCCGCCGAATGACTTCAGGGCTGTTGCTGATTTCCTGTGGCCGCAGCAGGAGCTTGGATCGGAAGAAATCCACGTTGTCGTATATGTCCCGCAATACCGGGCTGGTCACCGTCAGCGAACAACCGCTGACGAAACGCACTTTTCCCTGCCGCATCAGCGCCACCACCGCATCCTGGATGACCTCGGTGTACATCTCGAACGTCGGAATGCCGGCGCAGTCGCCCATCGCTTTTAGGACGGCATTGGCCGTATCGCCGACGCCTGATTGAATCGGCAGAAAGCTCTTCGGGATCCGTCCGCGCTGCAATTCCGCCACGAGGAAATCCGCGACGTTCTGCCCAATGCGCGACGTGGTTTCGCCAACTTGCCTGAACGCGCTCACCTCGTCCAACGCCTCGGTCTCGACAATCCCGACAATCTTTTTAGGCGACACTTTGATCGTGGGCGCGCCAATGCGGTCGGAGGGCCGGAAAATCGGCAGCGGGTTGCGATACGGCGGATCCTCCGGTTCGTGGATGTCGTGGAACCCCCGCAAGGCATCCGGGTGAAAGCGGTTCAGTTCAACGATGATTTTGTCGGCGGTGTGGCAAAAGGTCGGCGCAGCCCCCACTGATGAAGTCAGCGTAATCTCGCCGGACACCGTCACATCGCACGCCTCGATGACGGCGCAATGCACCGGTCCCAGAAAACCATAGCGCACAGCCTGCGGCAGCATCGAAAGGTGCATGTCGTAGAAGCGGGTCCTGCCTTCGTTGATGCTCTTGCGCAAATCAGGATCATTTTGATAGGGCGTGCGGAACAGCACCGCCTCCGCCTGGGCAAGTGAGCCATCCAGCGATTTGCCGGTGGAAGCCCCCGTGATGACGCCAATACGAAACGGCTTGCCGGCCGCGTGCAACCGCCTGGCACGGGCGGCGATGGCCTTGGGTACTTCCTTGGGTGCTCCCGCGGGCGTGAAGCCGCTGAAGGCAACCGTTTGTTCATTCTCGATGAGATCGGCTGCTTCGTCCGGCGCAAGGCGTGGATAGGATTTGCTCATGATTTGCTAGTCAGGTTTCCGTCTATGTCGGGCTTCGTGGGCGTCGTGATATGTCAATCTTTCCAGGATAAGCGGCGCTGTCCGCCGCGCTTGCCTGAACTGATACACCTGCCAAAAAATTCGGCCCAACTTTCCTTGCCCGAGTCATCACCTATTTTGTCCAGTAACATCCCTTATGCGGTCCCCAATGCCGCATCACCTGTAGTTATGTCATCAAGGAATGTTAAGGCTTTGCCAATTTGCGGTGAGATGAAAACCCGTTCCATGGAGAGACTCAGGGCAGCAATCGGCGAACCGTTTCGCGGTAATGAAGCGGCAGCCGACCGAAGATCAAAATGAAGACTGAAACTCTAAACGTTCGCCCGGCGCGGCCCGCGCCAGTGGCCGGGCGCCGGCCTCAGATGAAAGGAACGCGCGTATGAAATTCTTCGCGGTAGGTTTGAGTTACAAGACCGCGCCCGTCGAAGTGCGCGAGCGCTTGGCCGTGGCGCACTCCAAGCTGGGTTGCTTCGCTTGCCGGCTCAAAATTGGCGCCGGCCTGTCCGAAGTCGTCCTGGTTTCCACCTGTAATCGGGTTGAGATTTACGGCGTCGCCGAAAACACCCGCGGTCCCATTGACCGGTTCTTCAACTGGATCAACCCGGCCGGCCTTGATCTGCTGCCGCATCTTTATTTCCACGAGGGAGTGGACGCGCTGAGGCATTTGTTCTCGGTCACCTCCGGGCTCGACTCGATGGTGCTGGGCGAAACCGAAATCACCGGCCAGGTAAAGAACGCTTACCAGGCGGCGTGCCACGCCAGGCTCACGGGACGGGTGCTCAACCGCGTATTCCAAGCGGCGCTGGCGACCGCCAAGGAAGTCCGCACCCGGACCAACATCGGACGCGGGGCCACTTCAGTGGGAAGTGCGGCGGTCGAACTGGCGGAAAAGATCTTTGGTTCGAACCTTTCGCAACAAGCGGTCATGATCATCGGCGCGGGCAAAATGGGAGAAGCCTGCCTGCGGCACCTTTCCAAAAAAGGAAACCGAACCGTCCTGGTTTCCAACCGATCGCTCGAACGGGCCCAGACACTCGCGGCGGAAATTGGCGGCCGGGCTGTTCGGCTCGACGATTGCCTGACCGCCATGGTCGAAGCCGACATTGTGGTGAGTTCAACCGGTTGCCCGGAAACGATTTTGAACCGCTCCCAGATCGAAACCGTGATGAAGGCGCGCGGCAATCGCCCGCTGGCGCTGATCGACATCGCCGTGCCGCGCGACATTGATCCCGATGTTCAATTTATCAACAACGTTTATCTCTACAACATCGATGACCTTGAGTCGCTGGCCCGCGAGAACGTGCGGCAGCGCGAACAGGAACTGGTGCGGTGCCAGGCCATCATCGAGCGGCAGGCTGAAACCGTCGCGCAAAAACTGGCCCCGAGAAAGGAGTACCATGAACCACGCATTCAACCTGAGCCTCGCTGGGTGCTTTGCGGTCCTGCTGCTTATGGCCATTGAGCTGCTCCTGATCGCACGGCGCCGGGTCCCCTGCCCGGCGGCTGCACGCGCTCGCGGTCCAGCACGGCGTGAGTCGGGGCAGCCGGTTCTTTCGTGGTGGGCTGCCTTTGCCTTGGCCTCAGCGGATTCCAGGATCAACTCAGTTGGATTTAACCCGATTTCGGCGGACAACGTCTCGGCTGCGAGCTCGCGGCTGTTCCAGCGTTCGCTGGAAAGGGCCGCGCCGAGTAGGCGCGGTCTCTGTAGCAGTAATGAACAAACAGAATAAGCACGTGCATCATTATGAAAACGAAAATAAGAATGCTACTGATAGGAATGGCGTTGGCCCTGCCCGTCGTCACACGGGGTGCAACGAGTATAGGTATTGAGGGATCAGTCCACGACTTTTCCACCAATTCGTGGCAAAGCCGGGGAGCGATTTGCTCGCCCTGCCATGACGCCCACAACACCGACGTGGCCCAAAGCATCCCACTGTGGGCGCACCAAACCACCACTGGCCCGTTCACGCCCTACAGCAGCCCCTCGCTGAAAGCGGCGGTCGGCACTCCCAGCGGAGTGTCATTGGCCTGCTTGAGCTGTCATGACGGCACGGTGGGTGTCAATGCGCCCATCGGAGGTTTGGGAACGAACGCACCAGTCCTCATGGCCTCGATCAATCCGGCTGCGGTCATCGGCCCGGACCTGCACACAACCCATCCAATCTCGTTTACCTACGACGCGAATCTCGCGGCGGCGGATGGCGGATTGGAGAACCCGACGACCTATAAGATCGGCGACAACAAGACCGTCATTACGGTCAACACCCCGCCGGTGTCGTCAGCCGGCTGGCAAGGCAGCAGCCTGACGGGCAAGACCATCGACCAGGCCATGCTGTTCAACCACAGGATGGAATGCGGCTCATGCCATGACGTCCATAAGATGGACGGCAACGCTCCGAGCAGTGGCATCCTGGTCCGCATCAGCGGCACGGACTCCGGCAACCGCGGGAGCCTGATCTGCCGCACCTGCCACATCAAATAAGTGGCGACGGCGAAGAAACCAATTCTTCATATGAACTTCCCGGCAGCAGGCCCCATTTCGTGGACTCTCTGCCGGGAAACCTTTTGGGGACCGTGTAGGACGGATAGCGGACGGGAAGACACAAGACCAACGAGCCTTCCCGTCTGCCTGGGGATTAGCAGCCTTGACGCGAGTTGCACGCAACGAAAATGACTTATGAAACCACCGACCATAGATAAAAACTCAATTTTGAAAGTAAACTGCCGGATAGCCCTGGGACTCGTTTGCCTTTTGGCCGGTTGCGCCACGCAGCCTAAAACCAAGACCGAATACGTTCTGTTCCCGCCCCCGCCGGACGAACCTCGCATCCAGTATCTCATGAGCTTCGGAAACGAGGACGACCTGGGTGGCCGCAGCAAATTGAGCGAATTCGTCGTCGGCCAGGAAAAGGTATTCAATCCCATCTGGAAACCATACGGCGTCACCACCACGAAAGGCATGGTCTATGTCTGCGATACGGAGGCGGCAAATGTAGTCCAGACGGACCTGAACAAACGCAAAATCTCATACCTCAAGCCCCAGGGCCAGGCAGCCATGAAGGTACCGATCAACGTGGCGGTGGATAAGGATGGCACGCGTTACGTAAGCGACACGGGACGCGGACAGGTGCTCATCTACGGCAGCGATGCCGGATACATTGCGGCCATCGGCAAGGCCAACGAAATGAAACCGTGTGGTCTGGCTCTCGCCGGGGACCGGCTTTATGTCACCGATCTGGCGAACCATTGCGTCCGCGTTTACGCCAAGGCCAGCCGCGAATTGCTATTTACCGTCCCGCGCAAACCCGACGAGAAATCGAAGCTGTATTCACCGACCAACGTTACCTTGGACGAACAGGGACGAATCTACGTATCTGACACCGGCGGGTTTTTCGTCCAAATCTACGACGCCGATGGCAACCATCTTAGATGCCTTGGTCAACACGGAATTGATCCGGGCAGCTTCGCCCGCCCCAAGGGCATCGGGGTGGATCACCAAGGTCGTGTGTACGTGGTCGATGCGACCACCACGGTGGTGCAATTGTTTGATGCCGAAGGCCGTTTGCTGATGCACTTTGGCGAGCCAAAAACCAGCGGAGCCGGCGCACTTTATCTGCCGGCAGGGTTGACCATCGACTACGCGAATGTCGATCTGTTCAAACGCTATGTTGCTCCCAATCGCAAGCTTGAATACCTCATCTTCGTTACCAACCAGGTTGGGCCGCAAAAAGTAAGTGTTTACGGTTTCCTCCACGGAAGCTGATCGCCAGGCGATGGCGGCCCCAATTCAGCTTGAAATCCAAAGAGCGCCCGACTGCACCTTGCGGTGGCTGTCATGTTTGTTTGGGATAACCCTCCATTGCTCCTCACATGGCAAGAACGGCTCAGTCTTCGGCAATACATGGGGAGCGCGCAGGAGGTTTTACGGGCACAAAGAAGGAAGGCGAAAAGAACCTCGCCTTTAGTTAACGCCTTTGAATGCGCCGCCCGACAATCGTGAACGAAGACTGAAATGGACCTTCCCGCTCCAGATCCCCTTGGGAGTCCTGGGACTGGCGATCCTGGTCGGTTGCAGCACCCAGGTCCGCCATAAATGGCTGACGCGCCTCATCGATGGCGTTCCCGAACCGGGCGCCACCAACCGCCCGGCGATGCAGTTGGATGAAGCTGGGTATCCGTTAACCCCTGCCCCGCACAGCCAGCCAGCCTCGACGAACGCCCCCGCAGCTGCCGCTGTCAAGTTCGTTTCCCATCCGCCATACGAAGACCGGAGTTGCCTGGAGTGCCACCGATCCCAGTTCGACGTAAAAATGAAGGGGACGCAGCGGGAGGTTTGTTTCTCGTGTCACGACGACTTCCTTCAGAAGGCCAAGTTCAAGCACCAGCCCGCCGACAACAGCGAATGCACGTCCTGCCATCAACCACACGGCTCGCCAATCAAGGGAATGCTCAAGCTTGGCGGCAAAGCTCTTTGCCTTGACTGTCATGACGACCCGCTCGCCAAAGGCAAATTCACCCACCAACCCGTCGAAACCGGCTGCCAGGACTGCCACTCGCCGCATGCTTCGGCCCAACCCAAGCTGCTGGTCAAGCCCAGCAAGGATTTGTGCCTGGACTGTCACGATGACCCGCTGGCGAAGGTCAAGTTCAAGCACCAACCCGTTGAATCCGGCTGCACGGATTGCCACGCACCGCACGCGTCGCCGCAGGGCAAACTGCTGACCAAGCCGGCCCGCGATCTTTGCCTGGATTGTCACGACGATCCCACCGCCAAGGCAAAGTTCAAACATCAGCCGGTGGAGTCCGGATGCCTGGATTGTCATTCGCCGCACGGTTCGATGGAAAACAAACTGATTTCCAAACCGCTGGAGAAGCTTTGCCTGGATTGCCACGAGCAGAAGGACATCGACTCGGCCAAGGGACATCAGGGAATGGGCGCCACGCCGTGTCTGAAGTGCCACGACGCGCACGCCGGGGCCGATCAGTATTTATTGAAGCCGGAGCTGCTGAAAGCGGCTGCCGATCCCGGAACCAAGCCGCCGGTCGCAAAATGAAAATCCGCCGCCCCAAACACGGATGGCTATGGCTGACAATGCTGGCCCTGACGCGAGGCTGCGGCGATGCGCTCGCCCAGACCCGCCTCTTTCGCGTGGAGGAGCCGCAGCTAATCAAGCTCAACATCACCGAGGCCAGCGCGGGCGTTTATGCGGAAGGAGATTACGAGCAAACCACTTTCAAGGACTCCGGCACATCCGCCACTCACGACCGGCTTTTTGTCGGGCCGAGTGTGGGCCTGAATCTGAACGGGTCGGTATATCATCCAAACCTGTTTCAATACCAGATCATCAGCGACGGCGCATATGGCTGGTCGCAGGACAATCTCCGTTCCACCACGACGCAACGACAGAATGGACTGGAGTACCTGGGCCATTTCTCGGGCTCGGCCGACATCCTCGCCAACAAGCCGTTTCACACGAGCTTGTTTGCCGATTACGACCACAGCTATCGCGATTATGATTTCTTCAGCCGGGTGATCGTGGACACCTGGCGTTACGGGTTGCGCTCGGCTTATGACGCGGGACCGTTCTCCTTCACCTTTACTTACTCCCATCGTGATGAGGACACTTCCAGTTTCAGCGGACCATCCACCTGGCAGCAGGATGTAATCGGGTTCGCCGCCCATCACGAACGCAAGCACGGCGGCACCACGCTTAATTACACCTTCGATGATTTTAACCGCACCGACTTCGGCCAAAACACCCGGGGCGGGGACCATACGGTGACGCTCAGCGACACGGAGACGTTGGGCAGCCGGGACCAGATGCGGTTCACTTCCGCCGCGGGCTATACCATCCGGGATGACCCGGTGCTGCCAAGTGATGAGGCCACCGCGAATGCCGATCTCACGGTCGATCACCGGGAGAATTTAACCAGCCTTTATGATGTGAGCTTCGATCGGTACACCTCGGGTGGGTTCACTTCAGAGACGACGCTGGCTCAAGCTTCATTGCGGCACAAGCTCTATGACAGCCTGGTTTCCACGCTGTTGCTGCGCGGCGCGGATTATGAATCCTCGGACCAATCGGACAATGGATATACGCGCCGTTACGGGATTGGCCTCGCGGAGAGTTATACGAAGCGGCTCAGCGAAAACCACCGGTTGCGCATCGACGGTTCGGTTCTGGGTGAGCACGTCGATCAGCAGGACGCCAGCACGGTGGCGAATGAAAAGCACAGCTTCGGCGAAAGCGGCGTGCCGGACGCTTTCTCGCTCAATGTGGTCAACGTCGATTCCACTTCCATTCAGGTCTGGAGCGTGTCGCGCACGCAACGCTTCGTCCAGGGCCAGCAGTACAACATTATCCAGAATGGCTCGGTGACCCAAATCCAGCGCATCCTGGGCGCGGTGCCACCGATTGACAACGATGTGGTGGTGGATTATCAGGCCGAACCGACCGGCCAGGGTCACTATGAAGCGTTCACGGACACGTTCGGCATCCGCTTCGAACTGTGGCACAATTTGTGGGGCATCTACGGCCGTTATAGCGGCTCGGAGAACAATGCGCCGAAGTCGCTCAACGTCCAGAATCTCTCCATCTACACCGCGGGGACCGACTTCACCTGGCACTGGCTGCGGGCCGGGGCGGAATACTCCGTTTACCGCTCAGACCAGGCTTCGTACAACACCGGCCGCCTCTTCGAAAGCGCCGGCTTCAATCTGGATGACGCTTCCTCGCTCGGCCTTGATTTCTCCCAAACCTGGACGGACTACCGGAACGCCCGCCGACAGGAAACGGACTACCGCTTCGTTACGCATTACCGGTGCCGATTCACGAGTCATTTGCGTGCCGACGTCGAAGGCGGCTTTGATCTTCGCCAGGGAGCGGGTTTCGACCAAACGCTGGCCACGTTCCGTCCCAGCATTGATTATGTGATTGGACGGACTACCATCAGGGCCGGCTACGATTTCGAATATAATATGTTCCTGAACAACGAAACCCAGGTTCAACATCTGTTTACCGTCCGCGTAAAACGCATCTTTTGATATGCCATGCCAGCGCGCCAGATTATGGTCCCGGCTCATCGCGGGAGCGGTGGCGCTCTGGCTTGGGCTGGCCGTGGCGATGGCGGCGGGGAAAAAGACTGAAGAGTCTGTAGCACCGCCAGTATGGCCCGCCCCGCCGGAAGCGCCCCGAATCCAGTATGTTCAAAGCATCACGCGGCCTGCCGATATCGGCGCCAAACGTTCCGGCTTCGGTCGAGTCGCCAACTGGTTCACCGGCTCGGACAAAGGCAACGAACCATTGCGCAAACCGTTCGGCCTCGCACTGGATGAGGATGATAACCTGTGCATTACTGATACGGACGCCAACGCGGTTTATTTCCTGGATCGAGTGAAGAAAAAAGCGCAACGCTGGGAGAACCTGGGCAACCTGAAGTTTTCCGCGCCAGTCGCCGTCGCCAAACGAAAGGGAATCATCTATGTGGCGGACTCAGGCTTGGGCAGCGTGGTGGTGTTCGACCTGAAGGGAAAGCTGCTCTTTCAAATCACCAACCGGCTCGAACGACCCTGCGGATTGGCCATGTCCGGAGAGAAGTTGTTCGTAGTCGATTCGCAACGTCATGACGTGGTGGCATTCGACCTTGGCGGCCATTACCTGGCTGCGTTTGGGCAGCGTGGGACCGGGCCGGGAGATTTCAATTTTCCCACACACATTGCTGGAGACAGCGTCGACAATATCTTTGTCACGGATTCCATGAACTCCCGGGTGGAACGGTTTGACGCGAACGGCAAATTCGGCTGCCAGATTGGAAGTGCAGGCGACTCGACCGGCCAGTTCAGCCGGCCCAAAGGCGTGGCGGTCGATTCGTTCGGGCATGTGTATGTGGTGGACGGGATATTCGACAATCTCCAGATCTTTGATCGTGAAGGGCGCTTTTTGTTGAACCTTGGTGACGCCGGCCCCCGCCCCGGACAGTTCTGGCTGCCGAACGGCATTGCCATCAGCCGGTCCAACGAGATCTTTGTAGCCGACTCGTACAATCACCGCGTGCAGATGTTCAAATACATTGGGCCGCCATGAAAACGAAACCTGCTCCCAACCAAGCCCGGGATGGGAGCGCAAAGCTCCAGCTCTGCGCTCCGCTGCGGCAAAGACGGCTCTCATTCCACAAAGACTGGCACGGCTTCAGGTTCACTTGCTGGCTCGGCGCGGCGCTGGCCCTCTGGGCTGCCCCGGCGCGCGGCGTCGACAGCGTCATCAGTTCCAAACACAACCTCTCAGTAAGCGGTCCCGGTCAAATCAAGGCGGCCACCGAAACGGAGATTTGCATTTTTTGTCACACGCCGCACAACAGCACCGGCGAAACGCCGCTTTGGAACCACGCGCTGTCCAGCGCCACTTACACTCCATACGCCAGTTCCACCATCAAGGCTGTGATCGGCCAGCCGACGGGCGCATCCAAGCTCTGCCTCAGTTGCCATGACGGCACGGTGGCGCTCGGGCTGGTGAACAGCCGCTCTGGGCCAATCGAAATGCAGAACGGCGCCACGACGATGCCCGTCGGCGCTTCGAATCTCGGTCGCGATCTTTCCGGGCATCACCCCGTCTCGTTTCTCTACGATGCCGCCCTCGCCAGCAGGGACGGCCAGCTCAAGGATCCGGCCGGGCTGACGGACAAAGTGCGGCTCGACCACAGCGGGCAATTGCAATGCACGTCCTGCCACGATCCGCACAACGATCAGTTTGGAAATTTCCTCGTGCAGGACAACACCGCCTCCGCCATTTGCGTCAATTGTCATGCGCCGAACGGCTGGGCGAACACGGACCACCGCACCTCGAGCAAGGCCTGGAACGGCGCCGGCGTGAACCCCTGGCCGCACACGAGCGGCCAGACTGTCGCCGCCAACGGCTGCGAAAACTGCCATGCGCCTCACGCGGCGGGGACGAAGCCGCGCCTCTTGAACTTCGTCAACGAGGAGATGAACTGTTATTCGTGCCACAACGCGAGCGTGGCCGCGCTGGACATCCAGAATGAATTCAACAAGCTCAGTGTTCATCCGATCACCGCCACGACCGGCGTGCATGATCCGGCTGAGGACCCGGTTAATCCGCCGCGGCATGTCGAGTGCGTGGATTGCCATAATCCGCACGCGGTCAACGCATCGCCGGCGGTTGCGCCGAACGCTTCCGGTGCGCTGGCGTCATTGACGGGCATCACCTCGGCCGGAACGATCATCCAGCCGCTCGCGAAGGAATATGAACTCTGCTTTCGCTGCCATGGGGACAGCGTGGTGCGCGGCCCCGCGACTGTAAGCCGCCAGTTTGTCGAAACCAACCTGCGCCTGGCGTTCTGGGCCAACAATGCCTCGATGCACCCGGTGGTGAGCACCGGCCGCAATCCCAATGTGCCCAGCCTGATCTCTCCCTATACCTCCGGCAGCCTGATTTACTGCACCGATTGCCATAACAATAATCAGGGCCCCGGCGCGGGTGGGACCGGCCCCAAAGGCCCGCACGGGTCAATCTATCCGCCGCTGCTCGAACGGCAGTTGGAGACGGCCGACGGCAACCCGGAGAGCGTGAACACTTACGCGCTCTGCTACAAGTGCCACAGCGAATCTAGCATCCTGAGTGACGACAGCTTCAAGGGCCACGCCCAGCATGTCGTGACGGACAAAATTGCCTGCACCAGTTGCCATGACTCTCATGGCGTGGCGCAACAAGCGAGCCTGATCAATTTTAACACGCTGTACGCTTCCCCTTCGTCCAATGGCCGCTTTGAATTTGTGCGGACTGGGACGTTTCAGGGGAATTGCTCGGTCACGTGCCATGGACATGATCACAATGCCTCGGTTTATCCCCCCGCAGTTGCAGGCATGCGACCTGGCATGTCCAATCGCAAGCCGGTGAAGCGATGATTGCGGGGAACGGGCCAAGAAAGGAGAAGTCCTTGCCAATCTCCGGGTAGCTGAAGAACGCCCGCTCCAGCAGAGTTCCCACGACTGTATGAACGGGCTTGGCTTAAACCAGGACGCGAAAACAGGCAGAGGCTCTGCGGCACGGGTGTGCCATTTGGAGACGTCTGTCGGTCCCGGTCATTGGTCGAAAGGAACGCAATCGTTCCATACGGAAGGTATCACACAATGAAAAAAGCAATCGTGCTGGCACTGCTGGTATGCGCTGCGGCCATTGGGTCGGCCCGGGCGGCTGACGCGAAGGATAACTGGGAGAAGTCCTGCCAAAAATGCCACGGTCCGGATGGCAAGGGCGACACCAAGATGGGCAAGAAGCTCGGCATCAAAGACTACACCGACGCCAAGGTGCAGGCCGACTTCAAGGACGATGAAGCCCTCAAGGCCGTCAAGGAAGGGCTCAAGGATAAGGATGGCAAAGTGCTGATGAAAGCGGCGGAGGGATACTCCGACGACGAAATCAAAGCGCTCGTGACCTATGTCCGCGGGTTCAAGAAGTAATTAATTCTCCCGCCACTCAGGACGCCGCGGAACTGCTGGTCCCGCGGCGTTTTGCTTTCCAAGCGAGAGATGGCGCATCACCCGCGCCGATTCATTCAACGCACATGCGCAAAAAATGCGAAACTATCGCCAAGCGAAGGAAAGCAACCACGCTCAGGGATGGTTAGACGTTACGCAGGTAAAATTGAGAACGGCAAAAACGTGAATCATCAAGAAAATCGCACCTTCACTCCCAGGCGTTCTTTTCGCATGCCGCCCCAGATTGTCCGCCTGGTGCTCCTGACCATTACGATTGTCGGCAGCTACCTGGTTGCCCGCTTTTTTCTCACGCCATCCTCGTTTGGGCGTTACGGATGGTATCGCGGCGAGGCCCTGGAGGAATTGTCCAGCCGGCCGCGGAGTTTCGCCGGCAAGAAAGCCTGTGAAGAATGTCACTCGGACGAGTGCCTGAAGCTTTCCAAAGCGGAACACCACGGGCTCTCGTGTGAAGGCTGCCACGGCGTCGGCCAGGCGCACGCGGACAACCCCGATATCAAAATTGACATCCGGACCTTCAGCGAGTGCGCGCGCTGTCACGAGGCCAATCCCTCGAGGCCGAAGTGGCTCAAGCAAATCAGCACCAAAACGCACTACCCCGGCCAGAAGTGCACGGAATGCCACGTGCCGCATCAACCACAGGAGGTCCCATGAAGACAGGAGTGTCCCGCCGCAATGTGCTTGGCAAACTGGGCGCGGCGTTCGCGGGCATCATGACAGCCACCGCGGCCAAAACCGCCAAAGCCGCCGTTCAAAAAGTGTTTGTCTCCTCGGGCGCACCCAAGGGCTACGATCCCACCAAACACAAATGGCTGATGGCCATTGACATCAACAAGTGCATTGGCTGTGGACTTTGTGTCGAGGCATGCAAGAAGGAGAACAATGTGCCGGAGGGGCCGTTCTTCCGCACTTGGATCGAGCGCTATGTCATCCCCAAGCCGAAACCGGGTTCATTCACGACGCGCACCGAAGCCATTGTGGATTCTCCCAACGGCGGCATGCATGGCTTTCCTGAGCCGCCGGTGCCGGTCGGGGAAATCGAGCAGTCTTTCTTCGTTCCGAAACTTTGCAACCTTTGTGAACACTCGCCTTGCGTTCAAGTCTGCCCGGTGGGCGCCACGTTTGACACGCCGGATGGCGCGGTGCTGATCGATCCGAATTATTGCATCGGTTGCGGCTTTTGCATTCAAGCCTGCCCGTACGGCTGCCGGTTTTTGAATCCGGTCACCAAAACCGCCGAGAAATGCACGCTTTGCTACCATCGCATTACCCGCGGGCTCAAGCCGGCTTGTGTCGAGGTTTGCCCAAGTGAGGCCCGCATTTTTGGCGACTTGAAAAACCCGGTTCCGGACGACCCGATCAAAAAGTTTTACGAGAACAACCGCGTTCAGGTGCTCAAGCCACATCTTGGCACCGAGCCCCGGGTGTCATATGCGGGCATGGATAAGGAGGTCAGGTAACCCTATGACCGAAATCACGAATACAGTTATTGAAGTGCTGCCCCGGTTTGAAGGTTACGTGTATCCCAACGAAGCGGGTCCGCATCCGTTATGGGGGTTTCTGATAGTTCTTTATCCTTATATCACGGGGCTGGTCGCGGGGGCTTTCATCATGGCTTCGCTGGTGCGCGTGTTCAAGGTTCGGGAACTGGAGCCGGTTTACCGGCTCGCGCTGCTCACGGCATTGTCGTTCCTGCTCTGCGCCACGCTGCCCCTGCTCTTCCATCTCGGGCACCCTGAGCGCTGCCTGGAGATCATGATGACACCGCATTTCAGCTCACCGATGGCCATGTTCGGCTTTGTGTACGCATGGTACCTGATGGCTGTGCTGTTGTTGGAACTTTGGTTCGATTACCGCCAGGATTTCGTCCGGTGGGCGAAGGTCACCCCAGGTTTGAAGGGAGCGCTTTATCACGCTCTCACGGTCGGCGTCACGGACGTATCACCCGCGGCGGTTGCGCTCGACAACAAACTCGGCTGGATCCTCTCGATTATCGGCATCCCCTCGGCCTTCCTCCTGCATGGATACGTGGGCTTCATTTTTGGCTCCATCAAAGCCAACCCCTGGTGGGGCAATGTGCTGATGCCCATCATCTTCATTCTCTCGGCCGTGGTTTCGGGCATTGCGCTGTGTGTGTTCAACTACATGGTTCTCACCTGGATTCGCCGCCGCCCACTGGACGTGCGGTGTCTCGACGCGATGGGCATGTTCCTGTTTTATGCGCTGGTCGTGGATGCGGCGGTCGAAGGACTCGACTGGCTGCACCGGGTTTACTCGGCAGAAGAAGGATTCCGGGTTTTACAATACATGGCTCGCGAAAAGCTGTTCTACACGCTGAGCATCGGCCAGGCAACGATTGGGACACTGCTGCCGGTCCTGTTGCTTGGTTCGTTGCAATTGATCCGTCGGAGCGTCCCGGAGCTGGTGCGCAAACGAATGTACTTTGGCAGTGCCTTCATGGTCCTGGTCGGCGTTTTGGCGATGCGCTGGAATGTGGTGATCGGCGGGCAACTCTTCTCCAAAAGCCTTCGCGGTGTGATGGGCTACAAACTTGAATTCGCCGGCGTCGAAGGCTGGTTGATGGGCGCGGTCTTGTTGAGTCTTCCCTTCATCATTCTCACGGTCTGCATCAAACTGTTCCTCTCCGAAAGCCTGCCCGTGACGGAGGCGGCCCATGCCGCGGGAGATCCGCGACTTGAACCGGAGGAAGTGGTTACGACGTAACGCCTGCCTCGATGGCTGTCAGTTTCACCCGTCAGGCTCACTAAGGGTTTCCCCTAGGCCGGCTAAATGATTCCCATCGACCACGAATGGGCCATCGCCCAATTGTCCGTTTTTCCCGGCACCCGTATCTTGTTTGCGTCAAAACAAATTTGGCACAGCAAATTCAGACAGAGAACGGACAACTTATGAGCGACAACACAAATCTGATCACCTCCCTGACCAACTCGAAGATTTACCGCGACTACGAACGCGCGTTCAGCGACGCCACCGGATTGCCGGTTTCGCTCCGTCCCGTGGAATCCTGGCAATTGCCTCACCACGGCCACCGCCATGAAAACCGGTTTTGCGCGCTCATGGCCGAAAAGAGCCATTCCTGCTCCGCCTGCCTTCAGGTGCAGCAGAAGCTCTCCGAAACCGCCACGCACGAACCGCAATCGGTCACCTGCCAGATCGGCCTCTGCGACACCGCGGTGCCCGTCCGCATGGGCGAACAATTGATCGGATTTCTCCAAACCGGCCAGTTCTTCCGCAAGGAACCGACCGCTGCCCAGTTCGAGCGCACCGCCAAGCTGGCCGCCGAATGGGGCATCCGGGTCGAACGGCAGGAGTTGAAGGACGCCTATTTCAGCGGCAGCGTGCTTTCAGCCCGGCAGCACGATTCGGTGGTCAAGCTCCTCTACATCTTTGCCCAGCATCTCTCGCTCATCACCAACCAGATCGCCGTCCAGCAGCAGAACAGCGAACCGCCGGTCATCACCCGCGCCAAACAGTTCATCAAAGAACACCAGACCGAAGACCTCTCGCTCGGCCAGGTGGCCAAGGCCGTTAATACCAGCAGCTTCTATTTCTGCAAGATGTTCAAGCGGTTCACGGGCATTAACTTCACGGATTATCTCTCCCGCTTGCGCATCGAACAGGCCCGCAATCTCCTGCTCAATCCCAACCTGCGCATCAGCGAGATCGCTTACGAAGTCGGCTTTCAGTCGCTCACCCACTTCAACCGCGTCTTCAAGAAAATCATCGGCCAGTCGCCCACCGAGTATCGCGCCCAACTCGCCCATGCGTGAGTTCGGCCTGGTGGTACGCTGGCCCGCTTTGGCCCCTCGTTGTCCACGCCTTTAAGATGTCCTTTTCCAATCAAGGCTATTATAATATTCGGGATGACGGACTATGCCCGATTGAGCCGCGCCGAGTTGCTTGAGCGCCTTATGGCCCTCGAATCCAATCTCGAAAACCGGCGCACCAAAACCGATTTGAGCGACAGCAAGGAACGGATGCGCGCCGTTCTTCAAACGGCCGTTGAGGGCGTCATCACCATCGACGAACGCGGCATCATCGAATCGCTCAACCCCGCCGCCGAAAAAATCTTTGGCTACAAAGCCAGCGAAGTGATCGGAAAGAACGTGAAAATCCTCATGCCGGCGCCCTACCGCCAGGAACACGACGGCTACCTCGCCAACTATCGCCGGACGGGCAAAGCCAGGATCATTGGCATCGGCCGCGAAGTCGTCGGCCAGCGGAAGGACGGCTCCGTCTTTCCCATGGATCTTTCCGTGGGCGAAATGCGCCTCGCCGGCGGACGGATGTTCACCGGCATTGTGCGTGACATCACCGAACGCCGCCGTCTGGAAAAGGAGGTGCTGGAGATCAGTGATCGCGAGCAACGGCGCATCGGCCAGGATTTGCACGATGGTTTGGGACAGCATCTCACCGGGATCGAACTGATGGGCCAGGTTCTGGAGCAGAAACTGGCGCCAAAGTCCAAAGAAGAAGCAGCCCGGGCTTCTGAAATCACTGGTTATGTGCGGGAAGCCATCCGCCAGACCAAACTCCTCGCCCGCGGCCTGGCTCCGGTCGTCCTTGAATCGGAGGGCCTGATGTCGGCATTACAGCAACTCGCGAACAGCACGGAAAAGATGTTCCACATCACCTGCGAATTCCACTGCAACCTGCCCGTGCTGGTCGAGGACCACGCTGTCGCCACGCAGCTGTATCGCATCGCGCAGGAAGCCGTGTCCAATGCCATCAAGCATGGCCAGGCCAAACGGGTCCAGATTCATCTCCGCGCACCCAGCGACCGCATTGTGCTTATGATCAAGGACCATGGTGTCGGTTTTCACAAACTTCCTCAGGAGCAAGCTGGGATGGGCTTGGGCATCATGCAATATCGCGCCGGCATGATTGGCGGGACCCTTTCAATTCAGAAGGATCTGGACGGCGGCACTTCCGTCATCTGCTCCTTGCGCAGGCCGGTTAGCAACGCTCTGGCGTCGAACGCGCGGACACCCATGTCAAAGCCGGCCAGGCCACCGCGTGAAAAAGAGTCCCGGCCCTCGAAACGTTCGACCTTGCGCAAGCGCAACCCAGGCGCGCCACCCTCATGAAGTCCAACAAGACTCCCGCGAACACAAAGAAAAAGTTGCTGGTCGTGGATGACCATCCCATGATGCGCCAGGGATTGGCCCAACTCATCACCAACGAGCCCGATCTCGTCATTTGCGCCGAAGCGGAGAACGGGCGTCAGGCCATTGAAGCCATCCCAAAGGCCAAGCCGGACCTCGTGCTCGCTGATATTTCCCTGCCCGACAAAAACGGGCTGGAACTGATCAAGGACATCCAGGCGCTCCACGCTGGCTTGCCCGTGCTCGTCATTTCCATGCACGAAGAGTCGCTTTATGCCGAGCGCGTGTTGCGGGCCGGGGGCCGTGGCTACATCATGAAACAGGAAGGCGGTAAAAAGCTCATGGAAGCCATCCGCCAGGTGCTTGGGGGCCGCATTTACGTCAGCGAAAAAATATCCAGCAAAATCCTTGAGGGCCTTTCCGGTCATTCTGCCAACGCGAGCCATCCCAAGGTTGAAATGCTGACTGACCGCGAGTTCGAAGTCTTGCAATTGCTCGGGCAAGGGCGCGGCACGCGTGAAGTGTCCCAGCAACTCCATTTAAGCATCAAGACCATTGAGGTCCACCGGGCTAACATCAAAAAGAAACTCGGGCTAAAAACCGCCACCGAATTGATCCGTTACGCCGTCCAGTGGGTGGAAACTCAAAGCGTCGGCCAATAGCAGAATAGCAGTCTTCTTTCCCCTTCTCCCAGGTCTTTTTCCGGTCGGGTTTCTCCGCCCTTAGAACCTATCCCGGTAGGACGGGCAGTCCTCTGCCCATCGTCGGCGCGCACGGAGTGACGCGCCCTACCGAGATAGGCTCTCAGTCAATTCCTGTTCAGTAATCGCCAAAATACGGAGAGCCGTATCGACACGTGTTGCCAATATTAGCACGGACATTGTCAGCGATGGCGAAACGACCAACAACTGTTTCAGGCCACTCCGAGAATGGCCAAGGCGCGCCCGTGCCTCTGGCCAGCACGCCGGAGTCGCAAGCCAATGCCACCTCCACTCCCGGCGGCAGGCGCAAATGCTTTCACTGCGGCACACCCTGTCGCGGAGCGTCCTTTACCAGCGGCACTGAATTTTTCTGCTGCCAGGGCTGCCTCACGGTTTTCGAATTGCTCACCGCCAACGGCTTGACGCAATTCTATGAATTCGCCGACTCCGCCGGCGTGCGCGTCACCGCCAGCGGCGGCCAGGAACGATTCCGTTATCTGGATGAATCCAGGGTGCGGGAGCGCCTGGTGGATTTCAGCAACCCTTGCCTTACCAAAATCACGTTTCGCATCCCGTCCATTCATTGCATTGCTTGTGTGTGGCTTTTGGAAAACCTGTTCCGCTTCAAACCAGGAATTGGCCGCTCGCAAGTCAATTTTCCCCGCAAGGAATTGGCGCTGTCCTTTGAGAACAAGCAGGTGCGGCTCAGCGAGATTGTGGCTCTACTCGCCTCGCTTGGCTACGAGCCGGAACTAAAGCTATCCGACCTCGAAAGCGCGCCCGTGAATCCCGCCGCGCGACGGCTGTGGCTCCAATTGGGTGTCGCCGGATTTGCGTTCGGAAATATCATGCTCTTCAGCATTTCTTCCTATCTGGGGCTGGACAGCTTCAGCGGACCGGTGCTGAAAAAGATTTTTGGGTATCTCAGTCTCTCGCTGATCCTTCCGGTGCTTTGCTACAGCGCGGCCGATTACTGGCGCGCAGCCTGGGTCAGCCTGCGGCAACGCATGCTCACCATCGAGGTTCCCATCGCCGCCGGACTTGCCGCGCTCTTTGCCCAAAGCACCTATGAAGTCCTCTCGGGCCGGGGAGAAGGTTATTTCGACACCCTGGCCGGGCTGCTGTTCTTTCTCTTATGCGGGAGGTTGTTTCAACAGAAGACGTATGACCGGCTCACGTTTGATCGTGATTACAAGTCCTTCTTTCCACTCTCCATCACCCGGATGGATGGCGAAGGTGAGCAGCAAGTCTCCCTTTCGCAACTGGCTTTGGGTGATCATTTGCTGATCCGCAACGGCCAATTGATTCCCGCTGATGCCCGGCTCGTGCGCGGGCCCGCGCTCATCGATTACAGCTTCGTCACCGGCGAGTCGGAGCCGTTGGAACGGAACACGGGCGATCATCTGTATGCCGGCGGCCGTCAGATCGGGACCGTGATCGAGGTCGAAACCGTGAAGCCGGTTTCGCAAAGCTATCTAACGTCCCTCTGGAACCAGGATGCCTTCCGAAAGGAGAGGAACGACACGCTCAATACGCTGACCAACATTTACAGCCGCCGGTTCACCAGGATCGTGATTGCCGTCGCCGCGGGCGCAGCCCTCTTCTGGTGTTTTCACGATCCTCACCGCGCGGTCAAATCCTTTGCCTCCGTTCTCATTGTGGCCTGTCCTTGCGCACTGGCTCTGGCCGCTCCGTTTGCTCTCGGCACGGCGCAACGCGCGCTGGCCCGGCGAAATGTATTCCTGAAAAATCCCGGCGTCATCGAGACGCTCGCGCGGGCGAATGCCATCGTTTTCGACAAGACCGGCACTCTCACCGCTGCCGGGGCGGACGCGGTTGCTTTCCACGGCCAGCCGCTCACCGAATCCGAAGAGAACTGGCTCTGGTCCTTGACGCGGCAATCCACACACCCTTGTGCCGCGCGCATCAGTGAGACCATTGCCCGGCAATATTCCCCCGTCCCAGTCCGTTCGTTCCTCGAAACCACTGGCTGTGGCATCGAAGCCACCGTGGCAGGCCACGAGATTTGGATGGGTTCCGCCGCCTGGCTCGCATCCCGTCTGGCCCCCCCGACCCGGTCCGCGACCTCAGTTGCGTCCGGCAGTACCGTGCATGTGGCGATCGACGGGGAATATCGCGGCTGCTTTGTCCTCGCCAACGCCTTGCGCCCGGAAACCGACACTCTCCTGGCCGGCCTCTCCGCAGATTTCGAACTCGCCATGTTGAGCGGGGACAACGAGAAGGAATGCGAGCGTTTCCGGAGGCTGTTCGGCGACTCCGCCGCGCTCCACTTTCACCAAAGCCCGTTGGACAAGCTGGGTTTCATCCGTCAACTCCAAGCTGCTGGGAAAACCATCATGATGGTCGGGGACGGTTTGAACGACGCCGGCGCTCTCAAGCAAAGCGACGTCGGCGTCGCCGTCGTGGAAAACATTCATGCGTTTTCGCCGGCCAGTGACGTGATCATCGCGGCGGCCATGGTGCCTCGCCTCCACAATGTGCTGTGGTTTTCGAAGGTCTCCGTGCGCATCGTGCGCCTCAGCTTCCTGATTTCCAGCCTGTACAACGTGGTCGGCATCAGCATTGCCGCGCGCGGACTGCTTTCCCCGGTCGTTTGCGCCGTGTTGATGCCGCTGAGTTCCATCACCGTGGTTGCTTTTGCCTGCGGACTGACGGGCTGGCTGGGAAGTCGCGCCGGATTGGACGCTGCCTCAACGGCTTCGGCCAACACCCCGAGCTGCCTGGATCAAAACAAGGCGAATCCGGACCATGGAGTTTTAACCGCTAAAGAGGTTTGCGCATGATCATCATTTTCCTGTTGATTCCTCTGAGCATCGTAGTGGCCGCCGGCTTTCTCTGGGCCTTCATTTGGGCGGTGCGGACGGGTCAATATGAAGACACCTGCACGCCCTCACTCCGAATGCTGATGGACGAAACTGCCGCCAAACGCCCCGTCAATAACATTTCTCCCAACCATCGACCCTCCAACGAACAATGAATGCAGCAGCCACCGACGTCCAAACCGTCAAAGAACCAGCCAAACAAGAACAGCGGGTCTCGGGCATCGAGACTTTCAAATACGATAATAAAATCGTCCGCGCCTTCGCGATCGCCACGGTTATCTGGGGCATTGTGGGCATGAGCGCCGGGCTGTTGGCGGCCGTGCAGCTGTTTTTCCCGGCAGCCAACCTTAACCTGCAATTCGTGACCTTTGGACGACTGCGCCCGCTCCACACCAACGCGGTGATCTTCGCGTTCGTGGGCAACGGCATGTTCATGGGCATCTATTACTCGCTTCAACGCCTGTGCCGGGCGCGGATGTTTAGCGATAGCCTGAGCTGGCTCAATTTCTGGGGCTGGAACGCCATCATCGTCTCTGCCGCCATTACGCTGCCACTCGGCTTTACCAGCAGCAAGGAATACGCGGAATTGGAATGGCCGATTGACATTGCCATCGCCGTCATCTGGGTGACTTTCACCGTCAACCTGATCGGCACCATCCTCAAGCGCCGGGAAAAGCACCTCTACGTGGCGATTTGGTTCTACATCGCCACGGCTCTCACGGTGGCGATGTTGCACATTGTGAACTCGCTCGAAATCCCGGTCACGATGTGGAAGAGCTACTCAGTCTATGCCGGGGTTCAGGATGCGCTCGTCCAATGGTGGTACGGGCACAACGCCGTGGCCTTCTTCCTCACAACTCCCTACCTCGGATTGATGTATTACTTTCTGCCGAAAGCCGCGAACCGCCCCGTCTTTTCGTATCGGCTCTCCATCATTCATTTCTGGGCGTTGATCTTCATTTACATCTGGGCCGGGCCGCATCACCTGCTTTACACCGCCCTGCCCGAATGGGCGCAATCCCTGGGCATGGTTTTCTCGGTGATGTTGGTTGCCCCCTCCTGGGGCGGCATGCTGAATGGGCTGCTGACACTCCGCGGCGCGTGGGACAAGGTGCGCCAGGATCCCATGCTCAAATTCATGGTGGTGGCAGTGACTGCTTACGGCATGGCCACGCTCGAGGGACCGACGCTCGCAATCAAGAGCGTCAACTCGCTCTCGCATTACACGGACTGGACCATCGCGCACGTCCACACGGGCGCGCTGGGTTGGAACGGCTTTCTCACCTTCAGCATGCTGTATTATCTCTTCCCGCGCCTCTACAACACGAAGCTCTGGTCCACCCGGCTCGCCAATTATCACTTTTGGATCGCGCTGCTCGGAATGATGTTCTACATCGTGCCGATGTACTGGAGCGGCATCACCCAGGGAATGATGTGGAAACAGTTCACCAAGGACGGCTTTCTCCAGTATCCGAATTTCTTGGAAACCGTCATCCAGATCATCCCCATGTATCGGCTGCGTGCCATCGGCGGATCGCTTTATCTCATCGGCGCCTGGATAATGGCGTTCAACTTGTGGAAGACCGCTCGCAGCGGGGTATTCTCGCCCGATACCGAAGCACAGGCGGCGGTTGCCATTCCGTCGCACACCGAAAAGAAGCGCTGGAGCCATCGCGCGTTGGAAGCCAAACCGATGCTGCTGACCTCCCTGGCCTTTGGCGCTGTCGCCATCGGCGGCCTCCTCGAAATTGTTCCCATGATCGTCGTAAAGGAAAATGTTCCCACCATTGCGAGCGTGAGACCTTATTCGTCCCTGGAGTTGCTGGGCCGCGACATTTACATCCGTGAAGGCTGCGTTGGCTGCCATTCCCAGATGATCCGTCCGCTCCGCTCCGAAACGGAACGTTACGGCGAATATTCCAAGGCCGGCGAGTTCGTCTATGACCATCCGTTTCTATGGGGCTCGAAACGAACCGGGCCTGACCTGCATCGCATTGGCGGCAAGTATCCCGACGCCTGGCATTATAATCACCTGGATGATCCGCGTTCGACTTCACCCGGTTCCATCATGCCGCGCTACCCCTGGCTGCTGACCCAGAAGTTGGAAACCAATTCGCTGCCGGCTCGCATCGGCGCTTTGCGCAAAGTCGGCGTGCCTTATCCGACCGGATACGAAGCCAAAGCGCTGGCGGAACTAAAGGCGCAGCAGGCAAAAGTCGTGTTGAACCTTAAAGTCGGCTCCGTCACATCGGACCCGGACGCAGAAATCATCGCTTTGATCGCCTACCTGCAGCGCTTGGGCACCGACATCCGGGCCACGCCCACCGCCGCGCCTGCGCCGCAAAAGACCGCCCAAGTGGCGCAACCAATCCAAAACACCAACTGAACGACTTATGATCCAGCACATGGTTGAAAAAATCGGAGGCATTGCGAATTACGGAATGATTTCGATTTGCCTGTTTTTTGTCGTGTTCACCTGCGCCCTGGTTTGGGCGTTCCGACTGAAAGGAAAGTTCCTGAGCACCATGGGTTCCCTGCCCTTGGAAGACGAGACAGAAGCTCCGGCCGCGAAAGGAGAAGCTCATCATGAATGAAGAAAATGATCCGTTGTTGTTGGACCACGAAGTCGATGGCATTCGAGAGTTGGATAACAATCTGCCGCGTTGGTGGGTCTGGTTGTTCAATCTGACAATCATCTTCGCTGTCGTTTACATGGGTTACTACCATGTCATCGGTGCAGGCGACCTCCAGGTTCCCGCTTACCAGAAGGAATGGCAGAAAGGTGAAGCGCTCAAGGCCGCAGCCCTGGCCCGGTTTGAAGCCGCGCTGGGCACACTGGAACCATCCAAGGACCCGGCGGTGCTGGCGCAAGGGCAGCACACGTTTGTGACTTTGTGCGCCCCCTGCCATCGCGCCGACGGCGGCGGACTGGTGGGACCAAATCTTTGCGACGACTACTGGATTCACGGTTCCAATTTCGTGGACAACGTCCGCACGATTCTGAACGGGGTTCCGGAAAAGGGCATGTTGACGTGGAAAGGTGTGCTGAAGCCGAACGAGATCCATGCCGTGGCCAGTTACATCTACACTCTGCGTGGCACCCATCCGTCCAATCCCAAACCGCCGGAAAATCAGCAGCAACCGGAAAAACCGAGCGCCTTTGAATGAGCATGGCCGCTGCCAAATCTCCGAAGCCAGTCCGGCCCGGCTCAACGCCGGCCCACGATGGAAATGGGGAGGACTTTCGTGACCATCTGGCGACGGCGGACAAGGATGGCAAACGCCGTTGGCTGTATCCGAAGAAGGCCTCCGGCCGCTTTTATCATGCGCGGACTTACGTAAGCTGGCTGTTGCTGGCCATTATGTTCGCGGGGCCATTCGTTCGTATTAATGGGAACCCACTCCTGATGCTGAACATTGTGGAACGCCGTTTCTCAATCCTTGGCCGGATGTTCTGGCCGCAGGATGTGGCGATTTTTGCCATCGCCACGTTGCTCTTCCTCACCAGCATCATTGTGTTTACCACCGCCTTTGGGCGATTGTGGTGTGGCTGGACCTGCCCCCAAACACTGCTCATGGAGATGGTCTTTAGCAAGATCGAGCATTTCATCGAAGGCGATGCCGCCGCCCGCCGGGCGCTGGATGCGGCTCCGTTGAGCGCGACGAAGCTTGCGAAGAAGGCGGTCAAGCATGCGATTTTTTTCGGCCTCTCTTTCGTGATCGGCAACACGCTGCTCAGCTACATCATCGGCAGTGATCAACTCATCCGCATCTCCACCGACAATCCGCTGAACCATTTGCAGGGACTGGGATTCATGGTCCTGTTCACCATCATTTTTTATCTGATCTTTGCGCGTTTCCGCGAACAAGCCTGCACATTCATTTGCCCGTATGGCCGGTTCCAATCAACCATGCTCGATGAGAACAGCCTGGTCGTGGCCTACGATTACAAGCGCGGCGAGCGCCGTGAACCACTGCATCGCGGTGAATCCCCCGAGGAACGGCTGGCAAACGGCTATGGCGATTGCGTGAATTGCCATCAATGTGTCGCCGTCTGTCCGACCGGCATCGATATTCGCAACGGCACACAAATGGAGTGCGTCAACTGCACCGCTTGCATCGATGCTTGCGACGCCATCATGGACAAAATCGGCCGCGCGAGAGGTTTGGTTCGTTACGCCTCCCTCAATGCCATCGAACGTGGCGAGCGCTTTCGTTTCACGCCGCGCCTGTTCGCTTACACCTTCGTGCTTTGTGCGCTTGCCTCGGTGCTCGCGGTACTCGTCTTCACACGCTCCAGCGTGGACACTACCCTGTTGCGCGCCCCGGGCGCACTTTTTCAAACCACCCCCGCCGGCTGGATTGAGAACCTCTACACCCTTAAGTTGGTCAACAAAACCTCCCGCGACATTACAGTTACACTGAAGCTCGAGAACCTGGACGGCAGGCTCACCGTGATGGGCGGGCAGGATCTTATTGTGCCGAAAGAGCAACTGGCCCAGTCGTCGGTTTTGATCGAGCTGGACCCGGCGAAGCTGGAAGGAGCCAGCACCCGTTTAACAATCGGCGTTTATGCCGGCGGCAAGCGATTAGATGTCGTTAATACTGTGTTTATCGGACCCCGGGATGGGGCGACCAATCACGCAAATTGAAAAACCTTGCCATTATGAATGCAACTGCACCCGCGGCCAAATCCAAACGAAACCCCTGGCCGATGGCAATTATCGCCTACTTCATCCTGTTCGGCGCGTTCACAGCCGCACTCGTTACTTTTGCGACCCGGCAGAAAGAGGAGCTGGTAAGCCAAAGCTATTATGACGAGGAGATCCGTTTTCAAACCCAACTTGAGAAGCTGCAGCGCACGCTTCCCCTCAATTCGCAAATGGCCGTCGGCTACGATTCCGCCCGCCAATCGATCACGATACATTTGCCCGCTGAACACGCCCAACGCGTGACGTCCGGGCACATCCGGTTGTATCGCCCTTCGGATTCCAGCCTCGACCAGGAAATCAAACTGGGCGTGAACGCGGCGGGAATTCAAGAACTGGATGCGAAGCCGTTCAAGAGCGGCTTGTGGAAAGTGCGCCTTGAATGGACCGTCGGCGGCGAGGACTTTTTCCTGGATCAACCCATCGTTTTGAAGGCCAAAGGACTCTAAGCCATGGAACTTTGGGCGGCATTTTTCCTGGGCCTGGCCGGCAGCCTGCACTGCGCGGGCATGTGCGGCCCACTGGCCCTGGCCGCGCCCGGAGCAAAGGGCAACCCCCTCGCCGTCGTCCTTGGGCGGGTGGCTTACAATGTTGGTCGAGTGGTGACCTATTGCCTCCTCGGAGCCGCCTTCGGCCTCGCTGGCCGGACTTTGGCCCTGATTGGAATCGGCAGGTGGCTATCGTTGGGCGCGGGCATGGCGATTCTCATTGTGCTGGCGGTTTCCGGGCGCGGCCGGTTCAATCCATGGCTGGCGAGAGTCGCCAGCTGGGTGCGCTCGCCACTGGGCAGCCTGTTGTCCCGGCGCGGCTTGACCGCGGGTTTTCTCCTGGGCGCTTGCAACGGATTATTGCCTTGCGGCCTGGTCTATGCCGCCTGCGCCACCGCGGGCGCAACCGGAGGATTGCTGCCGGGTGCGGGCCACATGTTGATGTTCGGCCTGGGAACGATACCGATGATGCTGGCGATAGGAGTCTTCGGAGTGAAACTCCAACTTGCGCTGCGCTTACGATTCCAGAAGTTGATTCCGATCGGCCTTGTGGCCTTGAGCGTGCTCCTCATCCTGCGCGGGGCTCTTTCGGGACCATCCACGGCGGGTCCTGCCAATCGCCCTCATTGTCCTTTGTGCCGCTAGCCTCCGGAGCCAATGGTTTCCCTTCACTTCGCCGGACGTCCGTAGATTTCCACTTCGGTGTATTCGTTCAGAGCGCTATCGGTGCTGCCGTGGGAATACAAGCGCACATAACGGGCGCGGCAGCCTTTGGCATCGATGATCTTGCCCTGGTAGGTTTCGAAATATTGGCGGTCGGCGCCGACGCCCAAGCCGGAACTGTTGTCACGGTCGTTGTTAAACAAAGTCCGCGCGTTCCCAGTGAAATCCGGGTCATCGGACGCCTGGACGATCACCGATCGGTAGATTTTCGGAGTGTCATGAGCGTGCCAAACGACGATGGCGAAAATCTCGTGCGGCGCGCCGAAATCAAACTGCACCCATTGAAGTCCTTTCCGCAACAGGGCAGCGGCGTCTTCGGTCGCTTCCTTTTTGCCGTCGGTGATTCTCGCCAATTGGCTCGCGGTGACTCCTTTGTCGCTGCACGTGATTTTCTTGCCGGGCGCGACGTTCCGAACATCACTGGGAACCATCAACGGTGGCGCATTGGTGGGCGTGGGTTCGATCTCCACCCCGCGCGGAGCGTCCTTGGGAGTGCCCGCGAAGACCGGCTCGGGCAGTTTGAGTGTGAGCGGCACCAGCATCTCGGAACCGGATTTGGCCGCATCCTCCGCCAATAATGGGTTGCCGCCGACAGAAATGAAAACCGCCAGTAACGCCAGGCCAAAAAGCTCCCGCAATCGGCCGCCTTGTGGCGGCACGGAAGCGCGGCTTCGCACCGCTGGGGAACATTCGGCGTCTGTCGATTGAAGCAACAAACTTTTCCTCATAACAAACGGGCGAGACTCAAGTTTCCTCGGATCATTTTATTTTTTTCAACGCGGCCTGGGCCGCAGTGCGGGTGGCGGGTTTGACGGGCAGATCCAGAACTTTGTTCAACGCCATCCGGACTTCAGACGGGTGGCCGGAAGCGAGAGTTCCCGCGAGCTGAATCACCGCCTGCTCCGCCTCTTCCTGAACCGCCGGGTCTGCGAGCAGCTTCGTGGCCAAGGCCAGCGACCCTTCGTCCGCGACAGCGCCCAGACCCGAAAGCACCACGCGCTTTTCCGGTGTATCGAGTGGTGCATTAAGGATGTCAGTCAGAATTTGGAGTTTCTTCTCGTTCGAAAGTTTGACGTTCTCCTCCTGGGTGGCCAGCCGAACACAACCGCGAATGGCCAGCGGACGGGAGCTGGTCCCATCCTTGTCGCACGCCAGCTTTAACAGGTCCGGCAGCAATTCGCCGTCCCGGGTGTCGCACAGGGCGTGAATGGCCGCATCCCGTACGCGGGCGTCCTTGTCCACAGCGGCAGCGCGCAACGCGTCGCGCACGGGTTCCTGCGTCAACTCACTGCATACTGGCAACAAGGCCAGCCGGGCGTCCACTTCGCCGGTCTCGACCGTTTTCACCAGCGCGTCCACCTCCACCGGGCGATCGGGAGATTGCACGCGATCATAAATCGCCGCGAGAGCATCCGCCGCGGCCGAGCGCGACTCGTCGGTGCGGGCATCGGCGACCAGGCGGACCAGGCGGGGAATTTGAGTGGCATCAGCCAGCATCCCGAGTGCTTGCAATGCCGTGGCACTCTCGGCAGCGTTCCCGGAGTTCGCCAGATTCAACAGGGTTGGCACCGCCGATTGATCGCCTCTTCCACCGAGCGCCAGAATCAACTCCGGCTCAACTTCCGGGGCCGCTGTTTTGAGCGCGGCCAGCAACTGGCGCGTCACCGGTCCGCGATTTAATTCCAGGAGCGATTGCCGGGCGGCCTTGCGTTCCGCGCCCGTGCTCGAAGCCGCCTTTTCCGCGAGCAACGGAACAACCGAATCATCTCCCAGCACTTCCATAGCGGTGATCGATGCGATACGCACGCTTGAATCCGGACTGTCAGCCAGCTTCGCGATGGTGGGCAATGCGGCAAAGTCGCCACGCCGGGCCAAACACTCGATCAGCGCAATTTGAATCGGCGGCGGGACTTGCGGCAATAACCCGGTTAGGGCCGACGAAGCCTCCGCACCGTTCATTTCTGACGCAAGGCGCAGGGCGGCGGATTGAATCATCCTGTCGTTGCCTGCAATGGCATTGGTCATCAGCGCGATTCCTTTGGTTCCGGAAGCGAGTATCATTCCGCGAAACGCGGCCAGCCGGATGCGATCGGCTTTTTCGCACGAATAAAGGCTTTCAAATGCCTTGAGCGCGGCCGCCGGCTTGCCGGCATCGAGCATACGATTGGCGCACATCAGTATGCCGTCCACCACCGCGTAGTGAAGCGAGTTGGTGGATTTGAGCGCCGCCGTTTGCAAAGACGCGAGGGCTTTGCGTCCGCCGATTCTTCCCATCGCCCCAGCGGCTGCAATTGCCGCGCCCTCGTCTGGCTTGGAAAGCAATATGGCCAATTGCGGCACCGCGGCCGGCTCGCCGCGCACCGCCAGCGAGTTGATGATGCCCTCCTGCATCAATCCCGAAGTCCGGGTCAGGGCGCGAAGCAAGGCTTTGCCCGCCGCCGGATCAGGCATGGATTCGAGCGCATACCGGGCCGAATGAGAAAGCTGCTCGTCGAGCAGCAAAGGAGCGAGCGCCTGGACCGAGCGCGCGGTTCCCATCAACTTGAGCTGCGCACAAGCCTCGCCCTTCGCCCGTGGTGAAGCGGCGGGGGATTGCAATATTTTGATGAGGCTCTCCTCATTGGTTTGCCCGGCACGACACGCCGGCAATCCCGGGCCGGGCAGAAGTGAGAACACTAACATGGCAACCAGAGCGGTTCGTTTCATATAAGCTCGAAAAGTCCGAAAGGAGCGTAGAGCGCCGCCTTTAGGGAGGAAGGGAATAACGGTTTCAAAACGACAAGACGGCGCAAGGCGGGACACGCAGTCCTCGGCGCGACGCCGATGAGAGGGACGGTCTTGACAGTTCGCGGCGCGCCGAGGACTGCGCGCCCTGCCCGGCTGTCGCTTGGAAGCATTCGTGTTTGGCGGCAAGGCGCCAACTCTGTGGTTACATCGAAGTTCATGATTTAACGCGTTCCATTTCACGCGTTCCAGGGCGGACGCTTGGCAATGGAAAGCATGCGGTTCGCCTCCTCATCGTTTACGAATCGTTCCACCGCCGGGTCCCAGCGCAATGGCCGGCGCAGTTGTTTCGCCAAGCCGCCCAGCAGCACGGCGTTGACGGAGTGATGGGCGATGTCCTCGTTGCAAATCGTGCGCTGCCGCGTACGGATGCATTCCAAAAAGTTGTTGGCATGGCCGCTGGTGCGCTGGAGGTGGACTTCATTAGGCCGCAACGGTTCGCGAATGATCTCCGCGGGATGGGCCACCAGCGCGTCACGATCCACGGCGATGCGACCCTCGGTGCCGACAAAGCAGGCGCCTCCGTCGCCGCCGACGTGCTCGTCCGGATGGGGTTTGCCATACACCACCACTCCGTTGGCATATTTGTAACCGGAGAGGTCACCCTCAAGGAACAGTTCCACCGGGCCGGTTTCATCCATTCCCGCAGTCCATTGGATGATGTCGTAATGATGCTGCGCCCAATTCAACTCGCCGACATCAAAACGGTGCGGACCGGTCTTGCCATCGTAAGGAAACCAGGGCGCGGGACCCAGATACAAATCCCAGTCGAAACCCTCCGGCATGGGCTTGCCCGAGCCAAAGAGCGGCGGCCAGAAAATGGCCCCGCCATCGCGATACGCGTAGATTTCCTTGAGTTTTCCGATGCGGCCACTGCGCACAAACTCGGCGGCCTGCCGGAATTTTCCGCCATACTCACTGCGCTGCTGGGTCCCGGCCTGATAGACACGGCCATAGCGTTTAACCGCCGCCACGATCGCCTGACTCTCCTGGATGGTCACCGCCGACGGCTTCTCGCAATAGATATCCTTGCCCGCGGCGGCGGCCATTACCACCATCGTGGCGTGCCAATGGGCGGGAGTGGCAATCAACACTGCATCAATATCCGGCCGCGCCAGCACTTCCCGGAAATCATTATACGCCTCGCAAGATTTATACGACCCCTGGCCATACACTTCAGCATAATGATCGTTCACCCTTTGGCAGGCCCGCTCACGACGGTCGCGCCACACATCGCACACGGCCAAAACCTGAACCTCCTTGCGTCCCGCGTAACCGCCCGCCACATACGTCCACGCGCCGCCCAAAAGATGGCCGGTGCCCTGACCGCCCACGCCGATGAATCCCATCGTGATCCGCTCACTCGGCGCAACCGCCCCGTCTCGACCGAGGGCCGAGGCGGGAATAATGGCAGGAGCGGCCAGGCCTGCTCCGATGGCGGCAGCGGTATGACGCAAGAAGTGGCGGCGAGTCATTTTCATTGGTAGTTTTTTATTCCGCATGGGCAGATTATGAACCGGAGCCGGGGCATGCACGAGCAGTTTTCATTGCATTCAGCCAGGATATGTTACGGGCCAGGCGCGCAGCCTTCAGCCAAAAACAAACCATGACGAGAACGAGGTTCAAGGCCTCTTTTTAAACCGTCCCGCCCAAAATTTCCACAATTATTTCGTATGCGAAATATTTCGCATTGCCATGCCGGCCTGAAGTAATCAACAATGCGCCCATAAGCCTATGAACCGACGCATCTCCAATCTGGCTGCGGCTGCGGTCCTTTTCCTCGCCGCCGCCTTCAGCTCAAGCCGCGCTTCAACCCCGATTCCGGACAAGTCATGCGCCATATCATTGAATGGCGCCTGGCGCTTCAAATTGGAACAGGCCCCGACGCCACCGCGGTATCTCGGTCTCGAGCGCGGCCCGATTCCGATTGCCTACCCCAAGTCGGTGGAGCCTTTCTATCAGATGGATTATCGCGAGGATTCAGCGTGGTCTGACATTTTGGTGCCGGGCAATTGGGAGATGGCGGGATTCTCACCAGCGACCTACGATCAACCGGATAACGCCTCCGGCTTGTATCGGCTGATGTTCGAGGTGCCGCGGAGTTGGCAGGGGCAGTTGGTCAAGATCAACTTTGACGGAGTGCAAAACGGCTGTGAAGTCTGGTGCAACGGCCAGCCGGTGGCCGTGGACGAAGCCAGTTGGGGACGGACAAATTACCATGAGAGCGGGTGGACGGCCTGGCAGGCGGACTTGACGCCAGCAGTCAAGTTCGGCCAGAAGAACTTGCTCGCGTTGAGGGTGACCAAGAACAACCAGAGCACCGATTGCGACACCGGGGACTTTTTCTTTTTGGGCGGTGTCCATCGGCCGGTTACCTTGTTCTCCGTTCCACCCACGCACATCGCCGATCTCAGCATCCGGACTAAACTTCAGCCGAACGATAATGCTGAAGTAGCCGTCATTGTGCGATTGAGCCAGGCGGCTGCAGGCTGCAAAGTTTCCATACACCTAGAAGGGCAGCCGGCCATGTCAGGCGAGCCAGACACCGATGGCAACCTGAAGCTGACTCAAACCGTCCACCATCCCAAGCTCTGGTCGGCGGAATTTCCCAATTTGTACTCCCTGTCGGTCGAGTTGAAGGAGCATGGTGGACAAACCATTGAACGCCTGACGCGCAGGGTCGGCATCCGTGAGATCTCCGTTCAGGATGGGGTCTTTCGGGTGAATAACGTGCCGGTCAAGCTGGTGGGAATCTGCCGCCACGACGTTTATCCCACGCTCGGCACGGCCCTCAACCCGGACATTTGGCGGAAAGATCTTGCGTTGATGAAGGCGGCGAACTTCAACGCCATTCGCACCTCGCATTATCCCTATGGCTCCGGTTTTTACGACCTTTGTGATGAAATGGGATTCTACGTTCTGGATGAAGAGCCATTCTGCTGGGTCAATTGCGATGATCCCGCCCTGATGCCTGCCTTCGAGCAACGATCGCAGGAAACTGTTGCGAGAGACAAGAATCATGCCTGCGTGGTTATTTGGGGCGTCGGCAACGAGAACAAGCCCGGTCGGAACAACACGCGCGCGGCGCAGATCACGCTGCAAATGGATCCGACCCGGCCGCGCCTCGTCTCCTCCCAGCGCGCGGACGAGGGCGGAGCGGATGTTGAATTCGACGACAAGCACTACGTCACACCGGCGCAAATCCACAACGCTGAAAACGACAAGCGCCGGGCCAGGATTCCCATGATTTACACGGAAAACCCGAATGTTTGGGAGGTCCGCAACGGTCCGGATTATGGTTCGTTGGATTTGTGGGGCGCGGTCATTGATCGGACCTGGAAGGAAGTGTGGAAGGACGAGCACGTTGCCGGCACGTTCCTGTGGGAGTGGCAAGACCGCGCCGTGGCCGACACTTGTCCGACGAAGTATTACCACTTCTTTCCTCAGACCGGGATCAGTCTGCTCAAGGTCAAGGGAGTGGTGGACGGTTTCCGTGATCCACGCCCGGAGTACTTTCACATTAAAATGGCCCAAAGCCCGGTGGCCATCGGAAACAATCCGGAGGTGAAGCCGGATGGCGTGGTTCTCGAGGTGACCAACCGCTATTCGTTCACGGACCTCAGTTTGTTGCGCGCGCGCTGGTCTTTGAGCAAAGGGTCGCGGAATCTCGAAAGTGGCGCGGCTCACCTTTCGTTAGCGCCTCGCTCGGCGGGCACGGTAACTTTGAAGCTGCCCGCCAGCGCATATGCCCGGGCGGACACGCTTCGGTTGGATCTGGACCATCCCGGCGGGTGGAACGTGGCGACCTGGCAATTCTTCCTGAAACCGATCAACCATCCCGCACCGACCGTGCAAGAAATCAGCGACGTGATGTTTCCCCGATTCAACCTCGTCAGCGGCAAGGTTATCCCCGATCCTAGAGGCTGGAAGCGTCTGGACCGCAACACAGGGCAGTTGGTGAACTTGAGGATTCGACGCAACAACGACCCGGAAGCGGAGACGGATGAGGCGACCTTGTCGGCGACGCCCCTGGCCGAAGTCCGATCAATCGACGCGGACGTGATGCTGCAACCTACGAATACCACGGCGGGACATTTGCACGCCGAATTGTCGAATGGGAAATTGAAGTATCAATTCACCTGGACGGCCGCGAAGAGCGACGTGTATGAACTGGGATGGGTTTTCCATGCGCCAAAGGCCATCGACCACTTTTCCTGGAGCCGAAAGGCTGTCTGGTCCTACTACCCGCCGGCCCACATTGGCCGCTCCGCGGGAACTGCGACTCCCGACAGCGCCGGCGTGGAATTGACCCGAGTGGACCGGCCGGACGCGTTCGACTTCAATTCGACCAAGTTCAATTGCGACTGGGCAAGCCTGACGGATGCCCATGAGCGCGGGCTGTGCGTAATATTTTCACCCGATCAAAGAGCGCATGTTCGGGGTGGAGTTGAGGCAGACGGAACCTGCACACTGGTCGTCAACCGTTGCTACAGTCCGCCCCGCGATATCAGTTCCAATATCGTGCCCGATCTTTATACGGTCCTAAACAAGAACGACCGAGTTCAAGGCTCTTTCCAGATCGATGGTGTAGCGGGCCTGACGCAGCCTTGATCTGCATGATGATTCTTTTCCTCGCCTAAACTGCCCAAGTCTCTTCCACCAAAATCATCCGGGCGAGGGCATTATTCAGGGCGAGCCGTGCCTGGCACACCTGGCAAATGATGTTTGTATGGCAGGCAATCAATCGAATTATCTGACCTTCGCAGAATCCGATTTCCCGCAAGCGGCACGAAACTTCAGGCGTCGCGCAAAGCTGGCGAATGCGCACGGTCTTGCCGGCGTGAACCTGGTCCAGAGGCGCAAGCTGCCCTTCGGCAGCGGGCATTTCCGCCTGAGAGGCGGGATGATTACAGGTGCTCATACGTTGAGTCTGAATCTACGCCGCTGTCAGGCCCCGGCTAAACCTCTCTTGCCATTCATTGGACATCTCTTGCCTGGCATTTGATTCCCCAAGCCTGTCTGTCTGCAAAAAATGTCCACTCATTAGCAAAGCGGGTGTAGTGCATCGGAGGAGCGTCCCTTAGCGTGAATGCGGAAACATGAGTTGATGAATGCTAAACCATTGCAGCGAGAGGATGAGTATGAATCCAAGCACCGCTAGTCCATCGGCACCTGCCGGCCGGCCCCTGGCGTCGGAACCAGCCCAGGCAGCCGCGAAACCGCTCGCGCCCGCCCCTGCCCCGGCGGGCAGCGGCGTCCCGACTCAAACCGCTTTCGGATGCCCGCGAATGTTTCTGGAGAACCGTTTCGTTTACGTGGTCGTGTCCCCGCGAGCGCGCGGCCTTTCGGTGTGCGTAAACATGAACCCGAACAAGCAGTGCAACTTCGGCTGCATCTATTGCGAGGTGGACCGTTCCATTCCGAGCAGCGAGGCCCATCTGGATGTCGAGGTTGCCGCCGCCGAGTTGACCCGCACCCTGGCCTTCGTGCTGTCCGGCCAATTGCAGCAGCAACCCTTCTACTCCGCGTTTCCACCCGAACTGTTGACCCTGCGCCACGTCTCGCTCAGCGGCGATGGCGAGCCGACTCTTTGCCCCAACTTTTCCGAGGCGCTCGAATCTGTCATCCATGTTCGTGCCCGCGGGAGGTTTCCTTTCTTCAAGCTGGTGTTGACGACGAATGCCACCGGGCTTGACCTGCCTGAAGTCCAGCGCAGCCTGAAGTTTCTCACGAAGCAGGATGAAATTTGGGCAAAATTGGACGTGGGCACCGAGGCCCAATTTCAGACGCTGAACGCGCCCGAAGCTGGGATTACCCTGGAAAAAGTGTTGTCCAATATTCTCCTCGTCGGCCGCCAGCGGCCCATCGTCATCCAGAGCCTGTTCCCAATCGTCGCCGGGCTCGAACCGCAAGCGATCGACATCGAGCAGTATGCCATGCGGCTCAAGGAGCTCAAAGCCGCCGGCGCCCAGATTTCCCTCGTGCAGATTTACTCCGCCACCCGTCCCGTCGTGAGCCGGCAATGTTCCCACCTGCCGCTCAAGGCCCTCTCCCGCATCGCCCAAATCGTCCGCCTGGAAACCGGATTGCGGGTCGAGGTGTATTAACCGGTGTCCGCCTGGCAATGCCTGTAATCCCCTCCCCACTGGCTTTGCGTTTTTGCCGGCCGGAAAGCCAAAAAATGTTGCATCCCCGCCAATTTCGGTGAGGCGTACCAGCCACGCGGTGGAAGAGTTGTACTGTATGAATGCTAAAAACCAATTTGTCTCAGCGCCCGAACTGGTGCGGCCTAAAGTCCAGAAAGGGTCCGTCGAAGCCATTCTCGCGACTCATCCATTTTTGCAAGGTTTAAGCCCGCATCAAAAACGCATTCTCTCGGATTGCGCCATGCTCTCCAGCTTTGCGCCCGGAGAATTAATCTTTCGCGAAGGTGATCCGGCCAACCGCTTCTACCTTATCCACAAGGGCAAAGTAGCCCTCGAGTCTTACGTCCGTGAACGCGGCACCGTGCTCATTCAGAACATCGGCAGTGGTGACCTGCTCGGATGGTCGTGGCTGTTTCCGCCCTATTACTGGCATTTCGACGCCCGCGCGGTCGAACCCGTCGAAGCCGTGTTCTTTTATGGGACGCCTTTGCGCGACGAATGCGAAGCCGACCACGACTTCGGCTACGAACTGCTCAAGCGCATGACCGAGGTCGTCATCAAACGCCTCCAGGGAACCCGGCGCCAATTGCTGGATTCCTATGGACTACATCCGTCATAATTCATCCGGGCAGGGCGGTAATCCCCTGCCCGCCATCGGCGCACCTGGAGCGGCACACCTTATCGGGATGGGCTCTTAAGTTAACGCCATGGTTCCGTTTCCGTTTTAAGCACCACAAGTGAAGCGCGGTGAAAGGCATGAACCGCGCTCCTTCGTGGCTTTAGGTGTGCGCAGAGGGAGGGAAGAGAGCCGCACCGAATCTACCTGCCTCCATTGCACGCACCTGCCGCCAGCCAAAAAATGGTGTGGCTTCAACAACCGATGGGAAGCGCGGAAGCGCCGGAAGGGTTAGAGATTTCCTGGCAGTCAAAGTCTGCCTGGCAATGAACCAACGGCCCTGAAAACCAAGATATGAGCACCGAAACTTCCGCTGCAAGCACCGCGCCGGCGGGTGATCCAAAGCCGCACTTGCTGAAAAATTGGCTGAGTCTGTGCGGGCTGGTCGTCCTCACCGGCAGCATCTTCTCCGCGTGCCTGCTTTTTACGCTGGATGCGATGGCACACTTCGCCAACCCGTATCTGGGGATCCTAACTTACCTCGTCGCGCCTGGATTCGCGGTCATTGGCCTGGGCATGACCGTTGTTGGTGTTTTGCTGCGACGCAGGAAGGTGAATAAGAATGCCTCGCGCATCCCGGTCGTGCATATCGATTTTACGCGCCCGCGGGATCGGCGGATGCTGACATTTTTCATTTTGGGCGGCCTGGTGTTTCTGCTGCTTTCGGCTGTCGGGAGCTATCAAACGTATCATTATACGGAATCAGTCCAGTTTTGCGGGCAGGCCTGCCATACGGTCATGAAACCGGAGTTGGTCACCTACCAGCACGGCCCGCACGCACGAGTCGCCTGCACGGAATGCCACATCGGCAAAGGAGCGACCTGGTTCGTTCGTTCGAAACTTTCCGGCACCTATCAACTCTACGCGGTCACTTGCAACAAGTACCAACGCCCGGTTCCCACCCCGATAAAGAATCTGCGGCCGGCCCAGGAGACATGCGAAGAATGCCACTGGCCGAAGAAGTTCGTTGGAAATCTGGAGCGCACCTACAACTATTACATGGGCGATGAGACGAATTCGCCGTTCACGATCAGCCTGCTGATGAAGGTCGGCGGCGGCGACCCGACGCATGGCCCGGTGGGGGGCATTCACTGGCACATGAATGTGGGCAAACGAATCGAATACATGGCCGCCGATGACACCCGTCAGAAAATCCCCTGGATTCGCGTGGTGGATTCGCAAGGGGTGGTCACGGAATACCGGAGCAAAGGGTTTACCAATGCGGTCAATCCAACAGCGATCCGCAACATGGATTGCATGGATTGCCACAATCGCCCCGCGCACAAGTATCAGTCGCCGGAGGATGCGGTGAACCTCGCGATGAGCCTGGGCCACATCGATTGCAGCCTGCCCTGGATCAAGACCAACGCGGTGTATTCCCTCACCAAGGATTACAAAGGAGAGACGGAGGCAATGGAAGGCATCGCGACGTACTTGGCGAACAAGTACCCGAACGAACCGCGCATTCGGGCGGCCATCGACAGCGTGCAACAAATCTATAAGGACAATTTCTTCCCGGAGATGCGGGCGAGTTGGAAAAATTATCCGGACAACATCGGCCACAAAAATTGGCCGGGTTGCTTCCGCTGCCACGACGGCAATCACATTGCTTCGGACGGCAAGGCCACGATCAAAGCCAACGATTGCAACGCCTGCCACGTGATCCTGGCGCAGGGCGTCGGCGCTGAGCTTGCGAAAATGACGCCTGCGGGCCAGACGTTCAAGCATTTGGGCGGGGATTACGACTCAAACTGCACGGATTGTCATACGGGAGGTCCGTAGGAGTCATGGAGTTGCCGCGTCCCCACGCACACGTTCGCAAGCAGCTCCAAGTTACGGCGAAAGAATGTGCCGCTGATTTGTTGCCACTGGCAATAAGGCGAGCCGCGAGCCGGCCGGCATTCGTGCGCACTCACTGAGAGACACCAATCATGGTGGGACCATTCCGATCGTCCTCAGCCAGGTCTCCACGAGCTGAGGCCATTCCGTAATCGGGAGCTTCGTGCGTCGCAGCCCATAGGCATGTCCGCCCTGCGCATACAAATGCATCTCCACGGGGACCCCGGCGTTCTTCAGCGCAATGTAGTAAACCAGCGAGTTCTTCACCTCGTCCACCGGGTCATCCTCCGCTTGCAGCAAAAAGGTGGGCGGCGAGTTGCCGGTAACAGGAATGGTCGGATTCAACTCAAACTCTTTAGAAGTGTCCTCCAGCATGTGCCCTGGATAAATGGATACCGCAAAATCCGGACGGCAGCTTTCTTTATCAGCCGCATCCACAGCCGGGTACAAACGCTTGTTAAAACGCGTGCTCATGGCTGCCACCAGATGCCCGCCCGCGGAAAAGCCGATCACTCCAATCTTGTGTGGATCAAGACGCCATTCGGCGGCTTTAAAACGCACCAACCCCAACGTCCTCTGCGCATCTTCCAACGCCGTCAGCACCTTCGGAATGACGCGACAGTCACATTGGTCATCATGATGCGGCCCCGAACCCGGCACGCGATATTTCAACAGCACACCCGTGATCCCCCTGGACGTTAGCCAGTCACAGACTTCCGTGCCTTCGAGATCGATGGCCAGGACATTGTATCCTCCGCCAGGAAACACGATCATCGCAACGCCTGTATTCGTTCCCTTTGGCGAATAGACCGTCATCGTGGGCTGCGAGACGTTATTTATCACAATCACCGGCCTGCCTGCTATCAACTCCGTTGAGGTCGTGGCCTTCTCCGGCCCCGGAACAGGCTGCGCATCCGGAACCGCCCCCGGCCATATTGGCACCTGAGTATGTCCCGATGATGGCTGCCAGACGTTCGTCTGCGCGCCCAGACGGCCACCCAGAAACACAACACCGAGAGCAAGGATCAAAGGCTTCATCACCATCCTAACGGTGAGAGACCGGGCGTGTGCTGGCAAGCGCAAAACTTTTTTCCGAAGAAAAGGAGGATATTCGGGAAATTTAGTGGCTGGGTTTCGGCAGAAGGGAAAGGAGCTTTTAGAATGTTTCCTGAAAAAGCCACCCACCTTTTGAACTTTTTGACGGGATCTGGGAACATACTTGAGAACAACGATGTCGGAACCGGCAACTATTTATGAGCAGACGCTCGTCGTGCGCAGCCAGATCGGCGACGAGGCGGCGTTCGAGGAATTGTTGCGGGCCTACGGGCCGCGATTGTTGCAGTTCACCCGCAAGATGATGCAAAGCGCGCCAGAGATTGTGGAAGATTTGAACCAGGACATCTGGTTGTCGATTTATCGCGGCCTGCCGGGATTGTTGGATGCGAGCAAATTTCGGCCTTGGGCATTTTGCATCGCGCGCAATCGTGTTTACAAAGAATTGCGCCGGCGCAAGCTGCTTGTCGAGCCGTTGGGCGAGAGCGGACACGACGCGATCCAGGCAACCGAAGACGCATCGACCGTGGACCGCGAGGGGTTGCAACGGGCGTTGAACGCGCTTTCACCCGGGCATCGCGAGGTCCTCGTGTTGCGGTTTGTTGAGGAAATGAATTACGAGGAGATTGCTCAAATCACCGGCAGCACGCTGGGCACCGTACGCTCCCGCTTGCACTACGGAAAGCGGGCGCTGAAAACGGTTTTGGACAAGGAGAAATGTTTATGAACGAAAAGACACCGATGACGAACGAACAAACGAACGCGCTCATTTTGAGCTCGATCAAAAAACAGCAACGGGGGCTGAAGCTCCTGACGGGCACTGCCCTGGGGTTGTGGCTCGTGTCCACTATGGGAATCGTTTTCCTCATTTGGGCTTATTTCTTCACGTATTTGCCGAAGGAAAGGGAAATTATTTATCGCTTGGACAAAGAGGCGAACGCGTCGAGCGCCAGCGCGTCTCCCTCCGGAGAATCGGAGAAGGCGCGCACGGGGCAGAAGCAAGCCATGTTCATCATGACCCGAGCCGTTGGTATCGGAATAGTTTCGACGGCTGCGTGCGTTGCGGTGCTGTCAGCAGGCATGTTTGCCACGATCATGCTCGTGATCTGGAATCGCCGTGTGACGTTGCGGCAGATTAACGCAAACCTGACACAAATCTCCGCGCAACTAAAGGAGCTTCAGTCGCGCGAAAGCGAAAAAGCGGCCAGGCAATAGGACGGACTGATGCCGCCACTTCGCCACCGTTCACGCGGGCTACGGTTGTTGACGGCGGTTGCCATCAGTCTCTGGCTTGTCTCAATGGCTGGAAGCACGGTTGTGCTCTGCGTATTCCCCCGCTTCCTTCCAGCCGCGAGGGCGGCACGTGTCGAATCCGGGCGGAGCGAGGGCGATCCGGCACGCCGCGGGCCGACGAATGAGGAGTTGATCAACCGGGAAGGAGTGCTCATTTTCGCGGCCGGCCAAGCCATCTGGGTCATTGCCGCCCTGGGCGCTGTTTCATCCGTGGGAATGCTGGTGACGATCGTTCTTTCGGCTTTCGGTCACCGCGTGTTGTCACAGCAGTTACAGGAATTAAGGGCCGGCAATGGCTCAGGCCCGGCGGCAGTCACCGGCGACTTCATGGCGACACCAGAAAAGCGGACTGACAAAACGCGAGTCCTGCTACTGGCGAACTGTCCGGACCACGGGGTCAAAACCATGGTTCTCTGGGCGGCGCCGCAGGGGGCGTTCCCGCCGCTGTCAGGTGATGCCGGACAAACGGACGAGATTTACAAGCGTATTGGGAAAGCGCCCGGGCTTCTCCCGGTCGCCTTCCCTTCGGCGGATTGCCTGTCGCGGTGGAGCGCTCAGGCGCCCTTGTGCATCCAGGGCGGAAGTTGCTTGAGGAGGGCCGGAGCGTTCCCCAGCAGCACCAAAACGACCGCCGCGGTGAAAAGAATCACCATCCAAGCGAGAATGGCTCGAAAGTAATTCTTACGGGAATCGTTTTCGCCAGTGAATGCCCATACCAGAATCATAAGCTGCCCGATGATCGGTATGGCTGTCACGAACGTCATCAACATCCAAGTCTTAACAGATATATAGTTTCTTTCGGTGTCGCTCATAAGCTGCTGCTATATCTACTTAGGCTCTGATGTATCCATCAGCAATATTTGCGCCACATCCTCAGCAGCCATTATCGCACTGGCATTGGCTTTGATGTAGCGGGTGCTGCCGCATTTAGTTACGGAGAATGCAGTGGTGGATGCTGATTTTGACCAATTTTTATGCGGTTTGCAGTCCGTGGTGTCTTGGGACAGGACAGCTTTGGACGCCTGACATGGGAACTGTCTAATTCAGAGCGGAAGTGCCGGCCACGGGTCAGATTGGAATCACGCTACTATTCAGTGGAAGTTGTGCTGGCCGCCAAAGGTCTGCATTCGCCCTTCTTCTATTAGTGTTTATTCGTGCCTATTCGTGGTTCAACTGCATCGTTCCCGCTAAGAACCTATCCCGGTAGGGCGGGCAGTCCTCTGCCCGCCGTCGGCGCGCACGGAGTGACGCGCCCTACCAAGATGGCGTTTAATTCGTATCCATTCGTGGTTGTCGACTGCATAGTCCCGCTAATAAGGGCTTCTACATTCCCATATCGCCATTAGAATTCGGCATGTCCTGCGGAATAATCGCCAGGAACAGCGCAACTACAATGGTTCCCACCACCACGCCCAGAAAGACAATCAACACCGGCTCCAGCAAGGAAGTCATTGCGGCGACGGAATTATCCACCTCTTCGTCGTAATTGTCGGCCACCCGGTTCAACATTTCGGGCAAAGCCCCCGTTTGTTCACCCACGTCCACCATGCCCGCGACCATCACCGGGAAGATGCCTGAGTTGCGCAACGGCCCGACGATGCTCTCGCCTTGTTTTACGTTGTCGTGCACCTCGCCGACGAGCCGTCCCATGATGACGTTGCCCGTGGCTTCCCTGACAATATTGAGCGCCTGCAAGATCGGCACGCCGCTCGTAATCAGGGTGCCGAGTGTCCGGGTGAACCGGCTGATCGCCAGCTTGCGAAAGAGCGGCCCGAACACGGGCGCCTTCAGTTTGGACAGGTCGAAAGCCCGCCTGCCCCACTGGGTCCGGCCGATGGCGGCCAGGAGAAAATACCCGGTCACGGCCAGGCCCGCGCCGAGCAGGAAATGGCTCCGGATCGCGTCACTGATATTGAGCACGAATTGGGTGAAAGCGGGCAAAGAACGGCCCCCATAGAGACCCGCGAAGACTTCCTTGAACCTGGGTATGATGAAAACGGTCATCAACGTCATCACGCCGGCGGCGACGGTCAGGACCGCCGCGGGATAGAACATCGCGGCCCTGATTTTGCCTTTGATCTTCTGCGTCCTTTCCATGAAATCCGCGAGGCGTTGCAGACAGGTTTCGAGCATGCCGCCGAGTTCACCGGCTTTGATCATGTTGAGGTAAAGGCGGTCGAAGACCTTTGGATATTGGCCCAGCGCTTCGCTGAACGTGCCGCCGCCCTCGATCGCAAGGCTGAGGCCCGCAATGACCTTTTTAAGAGGCAGATGGGTTTCCTGTTCGTGCAACAGGCGCAGGCTGCGCAGCAAAGGCATGCCCGCTTCGAGCAGCGTGGCGAGTTGCCGCGTGAAAACCGTGAGGCGCTTGGGCTTAATCCGGCCCTTGAACCCGGCGGCGGGAGGATGAGTGATGGCTTTGGATTTGACGCCCAACCGGGCGAGGTGCCGGTCGGCGCGTTGCGCGACGCTCAGCGGCTCAGCCGCCGGCGAGATTTTGGTGGGAAAGAATCCCATCTCCTTGATTCGTTGCAGTGCCTCGGCCTGGGTGGCAACGCGCAGGGTGCCTTTGGTTTCCTTGCCTTGCGAATCCACCGCGGAAAACGCATAAATGCTCATGGGTTTCTCCTTGTTTCTGGATGATCGGCGAACTCCCCTGCCCTTTCGGCGCGAATCGCAATTCTGGTCTCAAGGCCAGGGATGCTCCTTTATCTTTTTCGTTCTGGTTACGGGTTGCTGGTGATTGGAGGGGTGGAGGTCAAAAAACGTTCAAAGGAATGACTCGGTCGTTGGAGATGGATCGATTAGCCCTGGCAAGCTGGAGCGCAGAATCGGCGCGGTGAATCCGAGACGCGTCGTGCGAGCGGGCTTGCTGCGAGCACGATTAACAAGGCGAAACAAAGTAAAACAAACCTACTTGTGAAGAACTCGAAGTCCTGCATCGCCCGTTTTCCGCCATCCACTGAGGGATCACCGCTCGAACCGCTTTCCTGTTGCGCCCAGGGAATTCGATTACTATGGTTGATCCCATGCGGCCTCGAACCAAACCCTTTCGCAATGGAGGTGATGAGTGACTGTTTTTGCCTGGACAGTGAAGGACAGGTCCGGTCGCCCAATGGTGCGCGAGGTGCACGCTGAAACCGTCGCTGAGGCGAAGCAAATCCTGCTGGCCGAAGGCTGCACGGACCTCGTGTTGCGGGAGGACGAGATCATGGCGGCGGCCACCGCGCCGATGAGCGCGAATTCGCCGTTTCTCGGCGAAGAAATCAAAGTAACGGCGGCCGACCGGCTCAAGCATCGAGGCAAACCACCGCCAACCTTTTTCGGAGCTTTGCTCGAGAGCGTGACGAAGGCCACCGGGCTGTATCTCCTGATGGCCGTGCTGCTGGGTTATTCGATTTATCGCGGTCAATTCGTGCAAGTCGCTGTGATTGGAGTGGCGATACTGGCGTGGCCGTTGGTTATGACCTGGATCAAACTGCCCGGAATCTACTACGCCAGATTGCATAAGGCCAATGACTGGCATCGCTGGACTGAAATGCTGGGCATCGTGAACAAGTTGGAACGCCTGAACCACAGCCATTTCATCAAAATTCCGGCGCCCGAGCTGGCGCGCAATCGCGCCAAGGCCGAAGTCGGATTGGGGCGATTGAGCGAGGCGCTGGAGCGGTATCAGCGGTTCGAAAATCAACCGGGTTGCCCAAGTTGGTTATATAAGGCGCACGTCGCGGGGCTGTACGATACCGCCAAAGACCACGACAAGGCGTTGGAGTGGACGCTCAAAGCCATTGCCGAAAAGCCCAGCACCGCTCTCTATATTGATTTGATGAATCGGCTGGTGCGTTACAAGCGCGACCCGGTTCGAGCGCGGGCCGTTCTGGCGGAGGTTGAGAAGGGAACGGTAACTGACATCGGGAAGCCGTTTCTGGCGCGTTGCCGCGGAATCCTGGCTTATCTCGAAGGCGATAACGCCACGGCCCGCAAGGACCTGGAGGCCGCACTGGCGGCACTGGAACAAAGACACCAACCCTTTCGAGACGGGGGCATCGCTTTGACGAAGGCGTATCTGAGTTGCGTGCTGGCCCGACAAGGCGAAATGGCCGCCGCCCGAAAACAGTTCGCGGAGGCAAAGGATTATTTGGTCGCGACGGAGGAAACCGAATTGCTCGCGGAATGCCAGCGAATGGTGGGGTGAGGTCGCGCCAGCCGTCAACCCGCGCTCAATTTCAACCGCTGCGTCAGTAAATTCAAAAACAAGCCCACATCCGTCACCACTCCGACCGACTCGATTGATCCCCGGTCGCTCAGTTTCGTCACCACAGCGGGATTGATGTCCACGCAAACCAGTTTCACCCCGGCGGGAGTCATGTTCCCCACGCCGATGGAATGCAGCATCGACGACAGCATCAGGATCAAGTCCGCGCCCTTGAGCAAGCGCGCGTATTCCTCCTGCGCCTTGATCAAATCCATCTGGGTGTCCGGCAGCGGGCCGTCATCGCGGATGGAACCAGCCAGGGAGAAAGGCACTTCGCGGCGGACGCATTCATAAAATATTCCGCCGGTCAAAACGCCCTGCTCCACCGCCTTGGCGATGCCGCCGCAACCGCGAACAAGGTTGATCGCCTTGAGATGATGCCGGTGCCCGCCTTCCACGGAACTGCCAATTTTCAGATCCACGCCAAGCGACGTGCCCAGCAAGGCTTGCTCGATGTCGTGGACGGCGACGGCGTTTCCGCCCAGCAACGCCTGCACATAGCCTTCGCGCACGAGCCACGCCAGGTGTTCCCCGCCGCCGGTATGCACCACCACCGGCCCCGGCACGACCACGATCCGTCCTTCACGCTCGCGAATCCGCTGCATCTCCCAGGCGATCTGATCCACGAGAATTTCCACGCGGCGCTCGCTCGAAACTCCCGCGCCCATGAAGGAGAATTCGTGTTCCGCCGGCGCGCTGCTCCGCAAGTCCCGCGATTCCGTCCGGCGCACCGTTCGCACTCCCTTGCTGCCCACCACCACGCGATCGCCCACCTTCAAATAGCGGAACAAAGTGCAGCGCGCGATCTTGCGCTCGGCATCCACCACGATCACACCATCCATGCGCTGATCCTGCACGCGCCACCAATCGCCGCCGACCCGCACCTCGGTCGGATAAATGGTGGTGGACATGAACTCGTCCGGCGCGACGCCGGCCTGGACCACCGGCTTGAGTTCGGCGTTGTCCTCCAAACGCTGGGCCATGACTGCGCCCAGTTCGATCATTTGGCCCATGATTTTGTCGAGCACGTCCTGGCCTGGAGCGGAGATTTTTATGTCCGCGTTCGACGTGCTTTGGCGCTGTTTGCCCAGGCTGAAATGAAGAATCTGAAAACTGCCGCCGCTCTGCACCGTTGCCTCCAGCGCGCGATCCAGCAGGCCCGAATCCAGCAGATGCCCCTCCAGTTTGAGTTCGCGGCTCAGCACAGTTGTCGAAGGTTTGGCGCGCTTGGGCGCGGGCTCGGTCAAGCGCAGCGTCAGGCACTTCGCCGCGCCGCCCGCTTTGATGAACTCGCTCAAGGGCGTTTCGGAAACCGAAAAGCCCAGCCCTTCGAGCCGGGTTTTCAATTCGCCGCCAGCCTCGTTGAAAATGATTCGCCGTCCCAGGTTGATTGCGTTGCACGCGAACCGCGCGGCGTCCGCTTCGTTCACCGCAATGCGCTTCTCCGCGGGAATGCGCTGTTCGATCAACCGATTGGATCGCGCATCGAACGCGGGCGGATAGTAAAGCAGATACCCGCCCTCCAACGGACACAAGCAGGTGTCGAGGTGATAGAATCGCGGATCAATCAACCGCAACGAGAGGACTTCGCATTCCAGCCAGCGCGCCAGATGCGGATGCGAGTCCAGTTCGCTCCGAAAACCGTACGCCGCCCACAGCCGTTTCCCGTCGCGGTCCCAAAGCGCATCCCCCGCGCCTTCGAAAGGCAAATCGGCCGGCAATTCAAAAACCTCGAAACCCTGTTCGGCGAACCACTGTTTGAAAAATGGTTCCTCACCCCGTCGTTCGCGATGCAAAAACCGGCTCAGGACAAATCGCCGCCCCACCACGAGGCCCGCATTCGCCGTGAATACCATGTCCGGCAGGCCTGCTTGGGGAGTAATGCACTCGATCTGCGCGCTTTCCTTCAACAGCTTGTGCAGTCCGTGCCATTGCTGGATGGCCGTTTCCCTTGAGGATTTGTGAATATTCCCCTCCATCCAGGGATTGATCACATAATCCACCGTGTACAAATCGGGCGGGCACATCAAAAAGCGTTCCGTGGAACTCATGCCCTTAGCCTATTTCAACTCCGCTGCCCCCGCAACCCGCTGCCGCCCATGTATTCATGTAATTGCGCCGACTCCGGCGGAGCGCAGAACTCCTGCCCTGCGTGGTCATTTTCCTGGTTAGCGCGGGAAGTGGCGTTGCTCGCGCCAGGTGTCAATACGCCTGTGAACAACTCGAATCATAAGGTGAATAACTTTCTGTTGCACAACGACCAAATCGTAGTACGTTTTTTGGCAGCAGAGCATCGAGCTCGTAGTCCAAATACCGGATTTGAGATCTTTGGCCGGGGCGTGGACTTGCCCATTGGGCAGCTATTCCGTTCGCGGAAGCGCCTATCTCCTTTGAGCCGCTGCTCTGCTGTTTTATGTACCGATTCGGCTCACGCAGCCTCGAACAATTTTTCCAACACCCCGGTCACGAACTCGCCAATCTCCGGCTCCTCCGAAGCGCGCGGACCGGCGACATTGAGGCTTTTGATTCGATGGCTTTGGATGAATTCGATCAGTTTCTTCTCCGGAGCGTACCATCCTGCCGCTCGTGACAAGTGGAGCACGGGTTTGTGGTACTCGCGCGCGAAGTCCAGCGTCGCTTTCGAACCGCCGCCAAGTTCCCGCCCGATTGAAAAGATCACCGTGCCATCCGAGTCGCGGACATTCCATTCCGTTCGCTCCAAATACTTTTCGCCGGGCGTCTCCTGGAGAGCATATCGTTCGTCAATGGCCCCATCCTCCGCCTTCCGGCCCTTCGGACACCAGCCTCCGTGCGGAATGCCATGCGCGATGGCGAAATCAAGCGCCGCCCGGTCGGCGCCGGTTTGGCCGCCGGAGACGATTTTGCGAATCAAGGCACGGCTCAAGGCGTTACCCCCTGTTGGACAATTAGGATGCTACTATTGCAGCTTCAAAAGGTAAAACTGGCGGGGCGAATTGGGGTTGGAAGCGTTGGTAAAGCTGAAATTTCCGCCGCCATCGAAATGATTGGTCGCAATTGGATTCCATTGGTTCAAGGGCAGCGTGGCGTCGGGCGAAGCCAGCAGATAAAAATTCCAGTTTGGCACGCCATTCGAGCCGCTGAATATAAAATTGCTCCCGCCAGCTAGCTTGACCGCGCCAAATTTTGGCGGCGGCGCGGGGGCCAACCGAAACAGTTTCGATTGTTTGGCGTTCAGACTGACATTCAAGGAGCCGGATGCGGTAACGGTGGTTCCGTCCCACAAATTGGTCGCGAGATAGGTTCCGGTTGGAATTCCAGCGCGGTTCAAATCAACCGTTGGACTCGTGGCGCTGGACGTGTAGTTGAAAACGGCCAGGCACCAATTCGTCCCGTCCTGCCTGGTAAAAAGGTTGGGCGCAGTGGCGCCCGTGTTGCCGTCCACCGCCCGGAAGGTTTGCCCGACGCGCGCGACCGAATTGATGCCGGCATTCGTCAAGCAGCTTTGCGCGAGACTGAGGCTGGCGGCATTCGTCAGGATGTCCCCGGTCAAAAACAAGCCGGTGACCGCGCCACTAATCAGCCGGCTTTGGTTCTCGTAAGTATTCGGGCCGTTGTCAAAAACCATGAGGTCCGGATCGTTGAATTGATACAAGCGTCCGCTCATCCACCAGCCGTACGCCACGGAATTCATCGTGTAGGAAGTGTTGCTGATTTTGGAACTCGCCGCGTCGCACGCGATGCGCCGACTGTGTGCATATCTATAGGGAAAAATCGGCGCGATGGATTCGCTGACGAACATTTTGCCGAGTTTGCCCTGCAAGTATTGCATTCCCTGATTGTAGGCCTGAATGCCGGTCGTGACGCTCGGGTCGTGATGCGCCCCTTCCAACGCCCCGTGGGAAAGGAAATCCAGTTTGACGTAGTCGAAGGTCCAATTCGTGAACCAATAAACATAATAGTCAATGTACCCCCGTGTGCCCGGATGGGTTGGGTCGATCGCCATGGCACCGTCGTTGGTGATGAAGTTCCCGCTGCCGTCCCGCAGCAGAATGTCGCTGAATCGGTATTGCGTGTAGTCGGGCGGAAAACCAACCGGGACCCAGTAGTTGGTCGCATCGTTGGCATTGCCCCAATAAGCGAACGGGGTAAAATAGATGCCCGCCTTTTGGCCATTGGCGTGGCAGTGCGCGGCGAAGCTCTGCAATTTGGTGCCGCCATAATCATCCCAAAGATTGTTCCAGTAGGAGTCCAGGTTCACATAAACCGTCCCTCCGCTGTTAAAGCCATACGGTTGCAGCCCGGTGTGGATGGCATCTGAAACGGCGAGCGCGGAGGCATAGCTGATGTGGCTCTGGTAATTGGTGACACCCCAACTGTTCCAACCGAAAGGCACGCCGTTCGTCCAGGCGAGCCGTGGAACGAACAGCGCGTTCTCGTCCGCAAAGCTCTCCATCGTCGTCCGCCAGTCGCTGCCGAACCCAACGAAAACCGTGGGCGAAGAGATGATCGTGCCCGTCACCGAACCATGCGGCATCACGTCCCACGTCCAATGCGAAGTCACTCCGCCAAAAACATTCAACTTGTCTAATTTGTTATTTGAGCCGGACCAATAAACACCCGTTTTCCAAGTGTCATGGGTCACTGAACCGACGACGAGCCCGTTGCGCGTGGTATTGTCATAAAACGCGCCGACCTCGTGCCCGGTGTCTGAGCCATTGATGGATTCCGCATTGTAGGAAACAAAATGGTCGTTATCGAACGGAACAAAGAGCGCGCGGTCATCGTTGTAACTGCCGAGGTCCACCCCGCCCGTCGTGCTGACCACCACCGGTCCCATCCAGTTCGCGCTCAAGCCCGCGCCAGTCATCTCAACGCGCGTGAGGAAACTGTTGCTCTGGTCGAGCGTGAAATACTGCTTCATCAACGGCAGACCGGTCCCGGTGCTAATAACAACGATTTGATTTCCGCTCACCGTCGTCCAGCCATGGCTGCTGTATCCCGGGCCCGTGACATAGCCCGAACTCAGGGTGACACCACTGTAAAAGGCGGAGATCTTTTTTGAGTTTTGCCAGAAAAAATCGGTTGTGCCCGCGGTCAGGTTGTATTCCAACCGGACGTTCGCATTCGACATGATCAGGAGATTGCCAGCCTGAACGAAGCTCGGCGCAGCAACCGCGGGTTGCATGGCGGCAGTCAACCACATCAGCATCGCGAGGATGCAGGTCGGAGTGGTTGGCAGATTTTGGTTTATGCGCCGAATATCGCCTCATCTTGAAAAACCCTCAAGGAGCTTTCAGCGAAACGAGACAGGAACTTCATATGACATATGGTTTGCCCAGAAGGACCTTGGAACTCTTCCGGGCTTCGCGAATGACTGGGGGGCCGAGAGAACTCTCAAGTCATTGATTTTCATGACTTTTGACGGGCACGCTTTGCGCTATGTTGGCAGCTATGTGCGTACGATATTGCCGAACCACCTGGCTTTCATGGCTGTTACCCTCGTTGCTCATGGTCGCCTCAGCCTCAGCCCAAACCGATCAAAGCGTCTATACGGACAGCTTGCAGAATGGCTGGGTAAACTATAGTTGGGCGACGGTCAATTTCAGCGCGACGACTCCGGTTCATTCGGGGTCGGATTCCATAAGCGTTTTGTGCCTGAGCAACAATTTCCAGGCGCTCTACCTGCACCACACTGCGTTCGATTCGAGCCTCTATACCAACTTGACGTTTTGGATCAATGGCGGTTCCAGCGGTGGACAACCGCTGAAGGTGCAGGCTACTCTTGGTGGGGCGGCACAAACGCAGTATTTCCTTTCGACGCTCGCATCCAATTCCTGGCAGCAGATCAGCATCCCGCTTTCGGCTTTAGGAGTGGCCAACCAGCCCAACCTGGACGGATTTTGGATCCAAAGCACAAGCGGTTCGCCCATACCAACTTTTTACGTGGATGACATCGTGCTCAACGCCGGACCGCCGCCTGTGCCCGGCACGAACGCTATCGCAGTCATGACCGTCAACGTGGTTTCGAACCGGCACTCGATCAGTCCGCTGATTTATGGCACGGCGTTCGCGACCTCCAGTCAACTGGCCGACCTGAATTGCCCGTTGAATCGCTCCGGCGGGAATGCCGAGACCCGCTACAATTGGCAAATCAACGCTCACAATCGCGCCGCCGACTTTTACTTCGAAAGCATCGGCGATTCGCCCGCGACCGCCGGTGCGTCGTCGGATAGCTTCGTGCAATCGAGCAAGGCGGGTGCGGCTTTGCCGATGATTACCATTCCCATGATCGGCTGGGCGCCCAAGATAGGCAGCAACGGCGTCAACGGAAACAAGCTCGCCAGTTATTCCATCGCCAAATACGGGCCGCAAACCGGAAACGATGCGTCCTACTTTCCCGATGCGGGCAACGGCATTGCCACCAACGGCACCCACATCACGTGGAACGACGCGAACGACGCCAATGTGCCGGTCGATTCCACTTTTGAGCGAGGTTACGTCCAGCACTTGACCAATCGTTGGGGCGTCTCCACCAACGGCGGCGTGCGCTATTATCTGATGGATAACGAACACTCCATTTGGTTTTCGACTCAGCAGGACATTCACCCCGTTGGAACCACCATGCAGGAGATTCGGGATAAAATTCTCGACTACGCCGCCATGGTCAAGTCCGTGGACAGCAACGCGCTGGTGCTCGGCCCGGAGGAATGGGGCTGGAGCGGCTATCTCTACAGCGGCTACGATCAGCAATGGTCCGGCGATCACAGCAATTACAATCCTGCCAATTATCCGGACCGCGGCACCAATGGTGGCATGGATTACCTGCCGTGGCTGCTGGATCAAATCCGACAGCACGACACCAACACCGGCCAACGATTGCTCGACTATTTCACGGTGCACTATTATCCCCAGGGTGGCGAGAGGGATAACAATGGCAACAATGTTGACTCGGCAACCCAGCTTGTTCGCAATCGCTCCACGCGTTCGCTCTGGGATACGAATTACGTGGACGCCTCGTGGATCAACAACATCGTGCAATTGATTCCCCGCTTGAAGAACTGGGTGGCTGCTTATTATCCCGGCACGAAGACCGGCATAACCGAATACAACTGGGGCGCGGAAAGCCACATCAACGGCGCGACGACGCAGGCGGATATTTTTGGCATCTTCGGCCGCGAAAATCTGGACCTGGGCACGCGCTGGACCACACCCCCCACCGGAACGCCCACCTACAACGCGATGAAAATGTATCGCAACTACGACGGCAGTAAATCCACGTTCGGTGACACCAGCGTTTACGCCGGCGGCCCCAATCCGGACAACGTGGCCGTCTTCGCCGCCCAACGCTCCCCCGACGCCACGTTGACCATCATGGTCATCAGCAAATACCTGAGTGGTACCACGCCAGTGTCCATCACGTTGAGTAATTTCACCGGCAGTGGCACGGCGCAAGTGTGGCAACTGAATTCGAGCAACGTCATCGCGCGCTTGAGCAACCTCAATTATTCGGCTGGCACTCTAAGCACCTTCGTCCCCGGCCAAAGTGTCACGCTCCTGGTGATACCGCCGCGATTAACGCAATTGGTGGCGGGCCCCGCCCGCAGCGATGGCCAATTCGAATTCTGGCTCAATGGCGAGGCCGGTCAAACTTACGTCCTGCAATCTTCCAGCAACCTGGTATCCTGGGCCGCCGTCAGCACCAACACCCTGGCGGGCAATCAGTTTCATTTCCTTCTCCCGCGAACTCCAATGCGTCAGTTCTACCGCGCGCAGCGGCAATAGGATTCCAACAGCCGTACGGCACCCTTGAGCCAGCGGCGGGAATGGTTGACATATGCCCGCTTGGGAATATCCTCTCAAGAGCATGCAATTACTGGAAATTTACCGCTGCTTTTGCGACGAGACGCGCCTGCGCATTCTCCATCTGCTCACGCAGGGGCCGCTTTGCGTCTGCCACTTCCAAAGCATTTTGCAAGCGCCGCAAGTGGCCATCTCGAAACACCTGGCCTATTTGCGCGAACATGGCCTCGTCACCGCCCGGCGCCATGAACAATGGATGATCTACCGGCTGCCGGACCGGCGTTCGAATGAGCTGCATCGGCAACTGCAATGCCTGCAGGACTGCGTTGCTTCCCACCCCGTGTTCCGCAACGATCTCAAGCGGCTCAAGAAACTCCAGCGCGAATGTGATTGGATCGCCGAGGTTATTCCGTCCGCGGAAAAGAAGGTAACCGTGAGCGCATGAAACCAATCGAATCTTCCGACTCCCGCAGCAACCTCGGAATCAAACCGGCGGTGCTTATCCTTTGCACCGGCAACTCCTGCCGCAGCCATATGGCCGAGGGCATTCTTCGCGCGGCGGCGGGATCGTTGCTGGACGTTCAAAGCGCCGGCTCCAAACCGGCGGGATTCGTCCATCCGCTCGCCATTAAAGTGATGGCTGAAATCGGCATCGATATTTCACAACACCGCTCCAAGCCGCTCAGCGAGTTTCTGGACCGGGAAGTTGAAACGGTCATCACCGTCTGCGGCAACGCCGACTCCGCCTGCCCGCTTTTTCCCGGCCAGGTAAATCGTCATCATTGGCCCTTCGAGGATCCGGCTCACGCTCAAGGGAACGATGAAGACAAGCTGCAGGTCTTTCGCCGGGTCCGCGATGAAATACGGCGCGTCTTTGAGGCGTATGCAGCCGGCCGAATGGATCGATGCGCTGCGTAAACGAATAATCCGCCAGGCCTTTCGAAGATGAAGAAATATTTCGCTGAATTGCTGGGAACCTTCGCGCTCGTCTTCGCCGGGACGGGCGCGATCGTCATCGATGAGGTCACGCACGGCACGGTGACTCACGTTGGAGTCGCCCTGACTTTTGGTTTGGTCGTGCTCGCGATGATTTATGCGGTCGGAGACCTTTCGGGCGCTCACTTGAATCCGGCGGTGACAGTTGGGTTTTGGCTGGCGCGCCGTTTCCCGGCGCAGGCTGTGCTTCCTTACCTGCTGAGCCAGGGCGTCGGCGCGTTGGTGGCGAGTGGAACGTTGCGCGCGCTTTTTCCCAAAAGCGATTTGCTCGGCGCAACCCAACCCGCCGGTTCCGAACTGCAATCGTTCGTGCTTGAGTTTGTCCTGACCGCGCTGCTGATGTTTGTGATTCTCAACGTGTCCACCGGTGCGAAGGAAAAGGGCATCACCGCGGGAATTGCCGTTGGCGCGGTCATCGGACTCGAAGCACTCTTCGCCGGGCCAATCTCCGGAGCGTCCATGAATCCGGCGCGGTCGTTCGCCCCCGCCGCCATTTCGGGCCACTGGCAGCATCTCTGGATTTATCTGGCGGCGCCGCTCCTGGGCGCATTGTGCGGAGTCGGCGCGTGCCGGTGCGCTCACGAAGGCGAATGTTGCGCTGGCCAAAAGCGAGCTTGAATCGTCCGCTCCGAACACTTGGCCATGACTTTTCCCGAACCTTTGCTCCGCGCGCTCCGGAACGCCCGCAAGGTCGCCGCCCTGACCGGCGCGGGTGTGTCCGCCGAAAGCGGTGTGCCGACCTTCCGCAATGCCCAGACTGGCCTGTGGGCGCAATTCAAACCCGAAGAACTGGCCACGCCCGGCGCTTTTCTCAAAAACCCGCGGCTCGTTTGGGAATGGTACGAGTGGCGAAGGCAGCTCGTGCAGAATGCGAAACCGAATCCAGCCCATTTCGCTCTTGCAGAAATGGAAAACAAATTTCCCGGTTTCACACTCATCACCCAGAATGTCGATGGCCTCCACCAACGCGCCGGAAGCCGCAAAGTCATCGAGATCCATGGCAACATCACGCGCACCAAATGCTTCCAGGAAGACACCGTCGTCACCCAATGGAACGAAACCGGCGAAGTGCCGCCCAAATGCCCACGCTGCGGCGGTCTTCTCCGCCCGGATGTGGTGTGGTTCGAGGAGGCGTTGCCCGAAATTCCCACGGAGGCCGCCTTTGCCGCCAGTCGTGATTGCGACGTGTTCCTTTGCATCGGCACTTCAGCCGTCGTTTATCCCGCGGCCTCGTTGCCGCTGGAGGCACTGCAGCATCAAGCAACGGTGATTGAGATCAACCCGGAGGTCACACCGTTGACTTCGCGAGCGAGTTATGTTCTGAACGGTCCTGCCGGAGAAATCCTGCCGGGGCTGCTGACCGAAGTGACAAGAGCTTGATGTTCCGCCGGTTCGAGCAATCCCAGTACAGAGCTTGCGGGAAGATGCCTCCGCTCCTTATGTTCTCCTCATGCAAAGCGTGAAGGTCCCCCTTGGGAACCGCAGCTACAGAATTGGCATCGGTCGCCGGCTCCTTGACCGGGTCGGCGCCGAGTGCGCCGCGCTTCAATTAGGCCATCGCTGCGCCGTCATTTCCGACCGCCATGTCGCCCCGCGCTTTGGCAAAGCGGCCCTGCGAGCCCTCACCCGCGCCGGCTTCGAACCGTTCCTGATCACCGTCCCCGCCGGTGAAACTGCCAAGAGCCTGAAATCCGTCCAATCCTGCTACGATCAACTCGCCGCGCACCGGCTCGAACGCAAATCGTTCATCGTCGCCCTGGGTGGCGGTGTCGTCGGTGACCTGGCTGGATTTGTGGCGGCCACTTACTTGCGCGGCATCGCGTTCGTGCAAGTGCCCACCACCCTGCTCGCGCAGGTGGATAGTTCCGTCGGCGGAAAAGTGGGCGTAAACCTGAAGGCTGGCAAAAACCTGGTCGGCGCGTTTTACCAGCCTCGCTTGGTGCTCTGTGATCTCGATACGCTTCGCACGCTGCCCGAACGCGAATTTCGAGCGGGCCTCGCGGAGGTCATCAAATACGGAATTATCTTCGACGCCGCTCTGTTCAACCGCCTCGAACGCGATTTGCACCGCCTCCTCAAGCGCAATCCGGAAACGCTGGCCCACATTGTGGCGCGTTGCTGCGAAATCAAAGCCGAAGTCGTGGGCCAGGATGAAACCGAGAGCGGCCTGCGCGCCATCCTGAACTTCGGCCACACCATCGGCCATGCGCTCGAAGCCATTTCGGGTTATGGCAAGTACCTTCACGGCGAAGCCATCTCCATCGGCCAGGTTGCCGCAGCCCAATTGTCCGCGGCGCTCCTCGGCTTGCCGAAGAGTGACGTGGAACGCATCACGGCGATCTTCCAGCGCGCCGGACTGCCGACCGGCGTCCACCTCCAGCCCGCGCAGATGAAACGATTGTTCGCCGCGATGCAACTCGACAAAAAAGTCAGCGCCGGCGAACTCAAGTTCGTCTTGGCCAAACGCATCGGCCAGGTGGAATTCGGCCATCGAGTGCCCAAAGACCTGGTTGCAGCAACCATTCGAATGTCCTCACCTGGTTGACCATGGCCGCCATTAGCGAAACCATCGTTCGCGAATACTTCGAGCTGCACGGCTTCCTGGTTCGGCAACAGCGCAAGTACGTCGCACCCGCCCGGCGCGAGGACGACGAGATCGATTTCTTCATCCTGAACCCGCAACCCCGCGACCGCGAGGTTGCCCTGCCCTTCATTCTTTCGTCCGAGGACCTGCCCGGTGTTGCCCGCGCCGTCGTTGTCGTCAAAGGCTGGCACACGGAAACTTTCAGTTCCGGCGTTCTGGCCAACGCGCCGGAAATCTTTCGCTTCGTCGAGCCCGGTGTATTCAAACGCGCCACCGAAACTTTCGGCGAAGACGGCGCTCTCACGAAAATCCTTGTCGTGCCCGCCCTGCCCCAGATGGAAGACGCCCGGGAGCAAAGCGTCGCCTTGCTCCGCGCCAAAGGCATCGACGCCGTCATTCCTTTTCGGACGATTCTCAACGATTTGATAAGCCAGACCGAAACCAACCGGAACTACCTGAAATCCGACGTGCTCCAGGTCATTCGCGTCCTCAAGAGCTATGACTTTTTCAAGGAGCCGCAATTGGAATTATTCAAGCCGAAGCGGAAACGGAGGAAATAGGCTGGAGCACGGCTTAATGACCGATGAAACTTCGATGTTCAATTCCCAATCCTTTTTCAACGATTGCAACCCTGCGGGTTTAAGTTACCTTCACCCCATCAGATATGGTTCTGGTCATCGACAACTACGATTCGTTCACCTACAACCTGGTGCAATACCTGGGCGAGATGCAGGTTGACTTGCAGGTCCACCGCAATGACCAAATCTCCCTCAATCAAATCCGCGAACTGAATCCGGAGCGCATTCTCATTTCCCCGGGCCCCTGCTCTCCGCGCGAGTCGGGTCTGTCCAACGAGATCATCCGCACGTTTGGCCCGCACATTCCCTTGTTCGGTGTGTGCCTCGGCCATCAATGCATCGGCCATACCTTCGGCGGCGACGTCATCGTGAACTACCGAATGATGCACGGCAAAACCTCGCCGATCAAACACGACGGCCGCGACCTCTTCCTTGGCATGCCCAACCCCTTCGCCGCGACCCGCTATCACTCCCTCGTGATCAAAAAGGACACCCTGCCGGACTGTCTCGAGATCACCGCCGAAACTGACGAAGGCGAAATCATGGGCGTTCGGCACAAGGAATTTCCGATCTGGGGCGTGCAGTTCCATCCCGAAAGCATCCTGACCGAACACGGCCGCACGATCGTCAAAAACTTTCTCTCGCTCGGCGCTTAAACGAGAGCTGGCGTCAGACTTCTGGAAGACAGGGTTGGGAAAACCCGCCACGCTAACTATTCCTGTTTGTCCTGATGAAAGATTTTTTGGCGCTGAATCCCGGGAGGCAGTAAAATGGGATATGGGAGATTTAATTCGTCAGAGGAGGCAGACCCAAACCGCTGTATCGCCCATCTGGAGCCTGCGCCGTGGAGATGCCGACGACGACCGGGCGAGCCCGTACGCCCGTGGTTTTTTTGGCATCTTGATCTCCGCGGCGCTGAATTTCAATTTTCTCAAAGGAGCACTTAGTTTTCTGGTCTTGATCGTCGGACCGGCCCTGCTGGTGGGTGTCGTGCCGTCAATTGTGGTCACCTTCGGTCTCCTGAAACTCCATGCTGCCACTCTGCTCGGAAGGAATCCCGTTGCTGCGCTTCTCCTCTTGGTTGTTCTCGTGGGAGTTGCTCTTTGGATTGGCCGGCCGCTGCTCGCATCGGCAATTAACCACTTTTGGCATCTCCATTACACGCTGATTTTTCCCATCTTCATTGCCTTGCGCGAGTTGATGCGTAGCGCCGTGGAACGACTCTTCCACCGATCCATCACGCCGGAAAGACTTCATCGCCAACGCCAGTTTGGCGCCGTCCTCGCCGCGCTGCTCCTCACCGCCGGGGGGATTGCGCTGGCGACCAGTGTTGAAATCTCGATGGGCGTCCAGGTTGTCGACATTGCCCACGTTCGATTGCGGGCAGTGGCCTGGGCGGCGCTCGCCAACGCGGCAGTGATCCTCGGCCTGTCCACAGCCATCGAGAGTTCGTACTGGTTGTGGCGCGAACTCAAGCTCGGCGGCCCGGTCCTCGATTGGGAGTCGAAGGTGAAAAAAAACGAATCATCAACCATTCGCGTGGCGCATTTGTCGGATCTGCACCTGGTCGGCGAGCGCTATGGCTATCGCATGGAAACCGGCACGCACGGCCCGCGCGGCAACCGGTCTGTCCGCCACGCGCTGCGACGGCTCGAGGTGCTGCACCAGATGACTCCCCTGGATCGAATCCTGTTGACCGGCGACGTTACCGATGCCGGCACACGGGCGGAATGGGCGGAGTTTGTTGATCTGCTTCGAAATCATCCCGAGTTGCGCACCCGCCTGTCGTTTGTGCCGGGGAATCACGACGTGAACATCGTGGACCGCGCCAACCCGGGGCACCTGGATTTGCCCTGGAGCCCTGGCCTGGCGCTCCGCAAGCTCCGTGTCGTGCTTGCACTGGATGCGATCCAGGGCAACCGCGCCCACGTGGTGGACCACGCCTCCGGAACACTCGGGCCGCTGCTCAGGGACTATTTGCGAGAAAATAGCCGCGCGGAACTGCTTCGTGCCTTGGCACAAAGCGCCACTGTGCGCGGACGCCGGGCCATGGCCACGCTCTGGAATGAAATCTTCCCGTTGGTCGAACCCGGGCCGGAGGGCTGCGATTACGGAGTCATTCTACTCGATTCAAATGCGCGCAGCCATTTCTCGCTCACCAATGCGATTGGAGTTGTGGATCCGCCGCAGTTGAAGGCGCTCAAATCAGTCCTGCGAAATGATCCCGGTCGTGCCTGGTTAATACTGCTGCACCATCAAATCGTGGAATATCCAGTGGCGTCCATCGGTCTGCGGGACCGCATTGGTCTGGCCCTCATCAACGCCTCGGAGGTCCTGTCCGCAATCAAGCCTTACGCCTCCCGCATCCTTGTCCTCCACGGCCATCGGCATCGCGATTGGATCGGGACCTGCGGCGATGTGGTTTTGTGCTCCGCGCCGTCAGTGACTCTGGGCTCCCATGAAAAAAAAGATTATTGTGGAAGCTTCCATGTCCACGAACTCGTCCTCGGAACTGGCGCAGGCATTCGGCTGGCCACGACCGAGCGTGTGCATATTGCCTAGCACAATTCCCCTGCTCGGCGGCGGAAGATGGATGGCGTCGGATGCAGAGTCATCGGTGTCACGTTTGCGGTGGAAACAAAGTGGGGAAGGTTATCCCCTCCGCTTTTAACCTGACTCTCACCCGCCGATTCAACTCCCTGCCCACCAGTGCGTGCTTTGACGGCAACGTTTTAATTCGCGCCTTGACCACCACGCCGCGCTCAGTCAGGCCATCGATACCCATCATTTCAATCGGCGAGACAATCAGCGGCCGATACTCTTCGTCGGCGTAAATCTCCCCGCCAACTTCCTCGATGATCGCAAGCGCCCGGTCGGCATCCGCCCCGTGTGCCAGCGTCGTTTCAAAGACATAGTAGGAATACTCGCGCGTCAGGTTGGACAAGGTGTCGATCGTTCCATTGGCGATGACATGCACCGCGCCGTTCTCTCCACGCAATACGGTGATTCGAAGATCAATCTCCTCCACGATGCCGGTCAGACCGTTGATGACCACCGAATCCCCAATCCGGATTTGGTCTTCCAGCAGCAGAAAAAATCCCCCCAGCCAATCCCTGATAATCGTCTGCGCCCCAAATCCCAGCGCCACGCCGGCAATCCCCAATCCCGCCAGCAGCGGCTCAACATGAAAATTCAGCTCCCCCAGCGCCGTCACAATCGCCAGCACCCAAATCACCGTGCTCACCGCCTTGGTGAGAGCGGAGATAAGCGTGTTCGCGCGCTTCTCCAGGTCGCTGGTGGCGCCTTCGCCACGCCGATCCATCATGTGGATTGCATAGCGGCGCAACCGCGCCATGCTCCAACGCACGACGCCGGTGAACATCCACGCGATGATCAGCACCAGCGCGAAGCGACCAGCCTGCACGCCCCATCTGCGCCACGCCTCCGGCCTCATCGCTTCCTCCACGATTCTTTCCGGTGCCTCCAGTGCCAGCACGATTTGGCTCAACAAACGCAAGGCGCAGAATCCCGCAATCCAAACGCCGCTCCTGCGGGAAATGGAACGGCTGTGACAAGCTGGTCGGGATGAAGTTACGGCGTCGACTACGACTGTCTCCAATTCCCGTCGCCACGAAACACGAAAAGACTAAACCCGCAACGCAACCTCCACCAAGTAGCTAAAGACCCCACGAGGACGCGCCGCTGCTGAAATTCGGCCGTTTCGATAGGGGGAAAACTTTGGCGTGATCGAATTGGAAACAGGGAAAAGCGAAACCGTTGGGACCGCCGGCAAACACTTCCGCCGAAAACTGCTATTGCAAGCGATAAACGATCCGCGCCTTTTCCAAATCGTACGGGGACATCTCCATCTTGACCCGGTCACCCACGGTCAACCGGATGAATCGTTTCCGCATCTTGCCCGAGATGTGCGCCAGCACCTGGTGCTTGTTGTTGAGTTCCACGCGGAACATCGTCCCGGCCAGCACAGCCATGATTCTACCTTCAATTTCGATATGTTCTTCCATTAATACTTTCGTACCTGCCTGCGTGAACTGAACAAAACTCCCGGCTTCAAAAGGCAGGCTTCGAAGCGAAAGAAAAAAGTGTGGGACTCTTCCGAATCCCACACCCGTGAAATAATCCTCGAGGATTAACGGCGATAATCGCGGCGCGAACCGCCCCGATCTCCGCCATCGCGATAGCCGCCACCGCCACCACCGCCGCCGGAACGCGGCGCGCGCTCTTCCCGCGGACGGGCTTCATTGACCGTCAAGTCGCGGCCATCGAGGTTCTTGCCGTTCAACGCCGCCACGGCGGCCTCAGCGCCTTCCTTGGTTTCCATTGTGACAAACCCGAAGCCGCGCGGGCGGCCGCTGAATTTGTCCATGATCAGATCCACGCTGGTCACCGGACCATGTTGCGCGAACAGATCCTGAAGTTGGTTCTCTGTGGTGTTGTACGACAGATTGCCGACGTAAAGTTTTGTGCTCATGATGATTTGCTTTTTGTACTTAACCTAACTTAGACCGACTGCTTCTTCCAGACCGTCCCCGACCATCGGGTTTCAAATCATCACTGAAAACACTTTCAACTGAAGATTTTCCGAGCCATGAAATCGACCAGTTCATCTAACAGGACCTACACCATACACGTTTAGCCCCCAAATGCAAGGTCGAAACTAACCAACCCTTGCCGACCGCGCCTGTGGTACAAAGACGCTCCAACCGCGAGAAGTCATAAGTAAGTTATTATTATAGAACAAGTTATGACTAAAACCGCTCGAAAAATGACGAGCCATCCTGAAGCGCGCTTACTTTGTTTTGCTTTGTGCCACTGGTTGTTGCAGGACTATTTTCTATGTAACCACCAGTCCATTAGGCAGTTGCGCACATATTCCGGCTTTCGGTCATGCTCTGGATGCCCGCTTCACCAAAAAAAGCAGGCTTAATTTACTTTAATTTGGTTTAATTTACCTTAATTCCGGGCTCATTTGGGACCTCGACCTGCCCCGATACCTTGAACCACCATCGACTGAGCCCTACTCCATCTTCGGCGGTATTTGTTAAGCGGATTAAAGTGGATCAAGTCGGATTGTCTTTAATTTGGCTTAATTCCGGCCTGCGCCGGTTTAACCTTACCAACTCTCGCCTCGCATCCGCAAAATTTCAAAGATCAGGCCATGCCCCATCCGAGCGGGCGTCAACATCAGAAATCTTTGTTAATCGCCACACATCTGTCAAACAAGAATAATTCAGACATCGCAAATTCCTCAGTCTTGGGTGGAAATAGCCTGAGCCGGAGTGCGCCCGTCCCCGGGCGCAGCTTGTCCATGCAGCCCCCATCTCATTAACCCCTCGTTTCCAACGAGGCGGGAAAACAAACGCCAACCCACACACTTCAACTGTTTTAACAGTTTTTCGGCAAGGCCGCGAGTGAACGCAGCGAGGCAGGCGCGTCGGGAGCATGCCGCTATGTGGCAGCATATCCGAGGGCTGCTCCTGCCGCACCGCGCCGTCCATTTTAATTTGACCATTGCAATAGGCAAACCGGCACTTGTAGATTATTTGTCAGGCGACATGAGCAACTCCGCAGCACAAGCTTGGATTGAGGCGAGGCGTGACCTTGGTAGCGACAACTACATCTCGGGTGTTGCTGGCGCAGGCCGTTAAACGCACCTCATTATGCAAGTCTCTGAAACCGTCCGCACCCTCGCCCAGGCCATCAGCGCAACTCGAACGACCCTCTCCCCGCGCCACCGGCTCCTCCTCGCACTGCTCCAACTCATGCCGCTCTACTGTGAAGCCAGGCGCCTGGACGCCTGGGAAGCAGCCATCCTGGCCGCCCTTCCCAGGGTTAACGATCGTTCCGATGCGGATACTTCAGGAATGGGACATCTCCTGGAAGAAGTATTCGAATTTGGCCGTTTGAATCTCTATACGAGCTTCGATTCCAGCGGCACGGGAGATTGCTACGCGAACCTCTCAAAACTTTTCGAGCGCGCAAACATTGATTGCCCCAAAATTAATCATTTCACCGGCTTATGAACGCCAAGCGCCTGAGCTCGACGATGGGAAACCAGTACATTCATGGGCGGCATCACACCAAATCCTAAGAAGCACGGTTATCGGCTGCCGCCCGGCTGCAAGGTCTCATCCACGTTTTGCAAGGTACGCCACTGAAACCTTCGTTGAGATTGCCCCACGCGCAAAGCCGCCCATCTGTGGCCTTGTGGACTTCGGGAAGTTTCGTTACGAGTTATCCGAGAAAATCAAGAAGCACAAGTGAAGACAGCGCATTCAGTTCCGTTTCGCCGATCTTGCCAAACGACCTTCCGTTTCCATATATCAAGCATTGCTCGCATGAGAAAAATCCTGGGAATCGCGTTGCTGCTGGCGCTCTCCCTTCCACTGTGCGCCAGTGAGTGGAAGCTCGTTTGGTCCGACGAATTTGACCACGACGGTCCGCCCGATTCAGCCAAGTGGGATTACGAACACGGCTTCGTCCGAACCGGCGAATTGCAATACTACCAGCCGGAAAACGCCGTCTGCACCAACGGCATGCTGGTCATTGAAGCCCGTCGCGAACACAAGCCCAATCCCGACTATCGCCCCGGCCGCACCGGCTGGAAGAACCGCGAGTATATCGACTACACCTCCGCCTGCCTGATCACCAAGGCGAAGCACGAGTTTACTTACGGCAAATTCGAAATGCGCGCCCGCATCGACACCCGCCTGGGCAGTTGGCCCGCCTTCTGGACGCTTGGCACATCCATCGACAAGATCCACTGGCCCGCCTGCGGCGAAATCGACATCATGGAGTATTACACCAACATCGTGCTGGCCAACGTCTGCTATGCGCGCAACGGCCGGCAGCAATGGCTCACCACCAAACAATCGCTTTCCACCCTGGGCCTCAACAACTGGTCAAAGGAGTTTCACATTTGGACGATGGAATGGAACGAACAGCAGATCGATCTTTTTCTCGACGGCAAACTGAGCGCCCATTTCAACGTGGCCGAAGCCGACCAACCCGGCGTCGAAAACCCCTTTCGCAACCCGCATTACATCCTCATCAACCAGGCCATTGGCGGCCGCTGCGGCGGCGATCCCTCCGGCACCGCTTTTCCAGTACGCATGGAGGTTGATTGGGTGCGAGTTTATCAGCACACTACGTTATGAACCACTTTCTGTTCTTCCTGGTTGCCGCGCCGCTGTTAACCGTCATTCCCTGCCTGGCTGGAGAAACCCTGGGCAACGACCCGGCGGCCCACACCACCAACTCGTCCCGGCCAGGGTCCTTTTCCGTCGAAGTGGTCGGCCACGGAAAGCCGATGATCCTCATCCCCGGCCTGACCTGCGGCGGGAGCGTGTGGAATACGACCGTCGAGCATTTCAAAGCTCGCTATGAATGCCACATTTTGGCGCTCGCCGGATTCGCCGGCGAGCCCGCCATCGCCGCAAAGCCCATGCTGGAAAACGTTCGCAATGACATCGCCGTTTATATTCGCCAAAAGAAGCTTGCGCAACCGGTCATCGTGGGACACAGCCTCGGCGGATTCCTCTCGTTCTGGATCGCCGCGGCCGAACCAACTCTCGTCGGCCCGGTCATTTCCGTCGATGGCGGGACATTTTTCCCGGCGTTGATGGATCCAAAAGCGACCCGGGAAAGCTCGAAGGCAGGCGCGGAATCGCTTCGCCAATCGATGGAGGGCCAGACTTCGGAACAGTTCGCTGCCGCCAACAAAATGTTCCTCTCCTACATGATCACCGATCCGAAAAACCTCGAACTGATCGCCCCGATCTGCGCGAAATCCGACCCCAAGGCTGTCTCGCTCGCGATGTACGAGTTAATGACCACCGACCTGCGCGACGAAGTCGCCAAAATCAAAACGCCCGTGCTGCTTATCGGCGCTGGCGCAGCCTCCCCTCAGGGCAAAAAGGAAATCGAGGATCTTTACGAAGCCCAGGTCGCCAAAATTCCCGTTCACAAAGTCGTGATCGACGAGAAAGCAAAGCATTTTATCATGCTGGATGACTCAGACTTCCTATTCTCGACGATGGACAACTTTCTCGCGGCCCCCGCCGCGAAATAATTCCCGCCCGTCCCGTCGCGCCGTTCGCCGAGCCAGGCAATCAAGACCTTCCGTTCCAGACGAAGTCGCTGGCATCCGTTGCCTGCTTATCCGCGTCAATCCGCCGGGAAAATCCGCTGAACTCTGCGCTCCGACCACAAAAAAGATGTATTACATCTTATCGTCGCTTGAGTCTTCCAACCCAGAGTGTTACAAAATGTACGTGTGCGAAACAACCACGATTCTATCTGTGAATACTCCGCGGCATAACTGCATCGCGCCACGCGAGGTCATCGCCGAACTGGAAAAGCACATCCTGGTGGACGGCTTCAAACTGGTCATCGACCTGGAGAAAAGCCGTGGTTCCCGCCTGGTCGATGCGCCCACAGGCCGCGAGCTCATCGATCTCTACAGCTTTTATGCCTCGATGCCCATTGGCTACAACCACCCCTACTTCAGCCAACCGGAGGTGGAGGCTGATCTGCTCGCGGCGTCCAAAATCAAGGTTGCCTGCGCGGACGTTTATTCGGTGCAGTATGCGACCTTCGTCTCCACATTTGCGCGGGTGATGGGAATGCCGCCGTTGGAACGTTACTTCTTCATCGATGGCGGGGCCTTGGCCGTTGAGAACGCCCTCAAGGCCGCCATGGATTGGAAGGTGCGCAAGAATCTCGCGGCGGGCAAGGGTGAGCGCGGGACGGAAATCATCCATTTCGAACACGCGTTTCATGGGCGCAGCGGCTACACCATGAGCCTGACCAACACGGACCCGCGCAAGGTGCAATATTACGCGAAATTCCCCTGGCCCCGCTTCCCCGCTCCCACCATCGACTTTTCCCTACCGGCAGGCGCACGCTTGCCGACCGTCATTGAAAAGGAAAAACAGGTCGCCGGGCAAATCCGCGACCTGCTCGCGCAAAAACGCGATGATATTGCCGCGCTCATCATTGAGCCCGTTCAAGGCGAAGGCGGCGACAACCATTTCCGTGGCGAATGGCTGAAAATGCTTCGCACGATCTGCGACGAGAATGATATTCTGTTGATCTTCGACGAAGTCCAGAGCGGCATGGGGCTGACGGGCCGCAACTGGTGCTGCGAACACTTTGGCGTCGTGCCGGACCTCCTGGTGCTCGGCAAAAAGTCACAAGTTTGCGGCATCATGGCTGGACCGCGCCTGGACGAAGTGAAGGACAATGTGTTTCGTCTGCCAAGCCGGATCAGTTCCACCTGGGGCGGCAATTTCACCGATTACGTTCGTTCGACCCATTTTCTCCGCATCATTGAGCAGGAAAAGCTCGTCGAAAACGCCCGCAGCAAGGGCGATTATTTCCTGCGCGAACTCCAGGCCATGTCCGACAAGCACCCGTTGATGTCCGCCGTGCGCGGGCGCGGCTTAATGATGGCCTTCGACCTCCCGAATGCGGGTTTGCGCGATGCTTTCTGGAAAGGCGCGTATGAACTGGGCCTGCTCGTCGTCCGGTCCGGCGAACATTCCATCCGCCTGCGCCCCGTGCTGGACATCAAAGACGAAGCCATCGAAGTTGCTTTGCGCATCATGGACGCCGAATGCCGGCGGCTGGCGCGCTAAGGCTCCAACCACTGATGGACACAAATGGTAAAAACGCTTTCGGGAATTTCCCGAAGCCGCATCAGCCCGATGGGGCGAAAGAAAACAGCCCACCGATTCATCGGTGGGTAAAGCGGCGATGGTTGGGAATTCCCCAAAGGCATCCGGCTTAATTCTTTCCCATGCCAAAACCAAAGCCCATTTCTTCCACCGCCGCCTTGTTCAAGAAGCTCGGCCTTCACGAACGCAACCCAGGCGTCTTTTGCGGCGAATGGCTCGGCAGCGGGCGGGTCTCGCGGAGTTTGTCGCCCATTGACGGTCGCGTTTTGGCCTCGGTCACGCAAGCCACGCCCGCGGAATATGAACAAGTCATGCAGCACGCCCTCGCTGCATTCCAAAAATGGCAAGCGGTTCCGGCACCCAGGCGCGGAGAAATCATTCGCCAGCTTGGCAATGCCCTACGCGCTGCCAAGCAGGATCTTGGCCGCCTCGTGACCCTCGAAGCCGGCAAAATTCGCGCGGAGGGCGAAGGCGAAGTCCAGGAAATGATCGACATTTGCGACTTTGCGGTTGGCCTTTCGCGCCAACTCTACGGCCTGACCATCGCCTCCGAGCGACCGCAGCATCGGATGCTCGAACAATGGCATCCGCTGGGAGTCGTGGGTGTGATCACTTCGTTTAATTTCCCCGTGGCCGTGTGGGCTTGGAACAGTGCCCTTGCCTCCGTTTGCGGCAATTCAGTGGTTTGGAAACCCTCTGAACAGACACCGCTCACGGCTATCGCCACCACCAAAATCGCCGAGCGCGTTTGCCGGGCGAACAAAGTTGATCCGGCCATCTTCAGCCTGGTTAGCGGAGATGCCGAGACGGCTGGCCAGCGGCTCGTCAACGACCCGCGCGTTCCGCTTATCTCCGCGACCGGTTCCACCCGCATGGGCCGCCAGGTTGGCGAAGCCGTCAGCCGCCGGTTGGGCCGCAGCCTGCTCGAACTCGGCGGCAACAACGCCATCATCGTTGCGCCCAGCGCGAACATGGATCTTGCGGTGCGCGCGATTGTCTTCGGCGCGGTCGGCACCGCCGGCCAACGTTGCACTTCCACCCGGCGCGTGTTCGCCCACGAATCCATTCTTCCCCAGCTTACGGAACGGCTTATCGCCGCCTACCGGCAGATTCCCATCGGCGATCCCTCCAAGCCCGAAACCCTCATGGGCCCGCTTATTACTCCGCGCGCTGTCGAGGCCATGCAAACCGCCCTCAAGCAGCTTCAACGCGAGGGCGGCAAGGTGCTTTTCGGGGGCGAACCGTTGCGCGGGCCAAACTATCCCGGCGGAGGCTATGTCCGCCCCTGCCTCGCCATCGCCCAGGCCGATTTCAAAATTGTCCACGAAGAGACTTTCGCGCCAATACTCTATCTCATTCCGTACCGCCAGCTTGATGAAGCCATTGCGCGGCACAACGCCGTGCCGCAGGGTTTAAGTTCCGCTATTTTCACGAACGAGCTGCGGGAGGCCGAGCAGTTTCTGTCGGCTGGGGGAAGTGACTGCGGCATCGCCAACGTCAACATTGGCACCAGCGGCGCGGAAATCGGTGGCGCTTTCGGCGGCGAAAAGGAAACCGGCGGCGGCCGCGAAAGCGGCAGCGACAGTTGGAAGAACTACATGCGCCGCCAAACCGTCACCATCAATTACTCCACTGATTTGCCCCTCGCCCAAGGCATCAGCTTCGGCTAGATTATGTGCTGGGTTATAAAAAAATGCGCATTAGGTACACGCGCGGCGCGCCCTACCGGCACGATGTATGGCGGGCAGTCCTCTGCACGCCGTCCCCGAACGATTAATGATGTTCCGTATAGCCATCAGAGACATTTATGACGAGCACCACCCAGCAGAATGCTGAGACGCCGACGAAGCCGTTCGCTTCCCCTCCAAAGCAGTTTGATTGGCCGCTGGCCTACGACGCCGAAAAATTCCTCACGCAGCGCATTTCCGCATTCCTGGAGCGCAACCGTTTCGCTCACGCTCTTGCGGATCGCATGCGTCGTGAAACCGGCACCGATTTTTTTGAGTGGATCGACCATCTTATCCTCCCAACCGAGGACGAGCCGGCCTTGCGCCGCGCCGGTTTCGTGCGTGACGAAGCCATTGATGCCCCAAATGGTGAGACGGCCCTTCACCATCCTCGCGCCACCTTGCCCTGCGTTCGCCTGCGTCCGGGACAAAAGGAGATTCCCCCGGTCATCGCCTTGCGGCCCGAGCGTGTTGCGGATTTCAAGGCCCGGCATAATCTCACCGCCGACATTGAAGGAGCGCCGTACTCACGCTATCGCCGCCTCGTTGTCTCCGAAGAGAACGGCGTTCGTCTTGAAGCGGTCGAGCGGCGCGCTTACCGCGGCTATGCCCCCGCCCCGCTGAAACCCGGCGAGCTGGAGGCGATTCTAAAGGTGAACGACCTCTGGAAAACGCGCCCGCGCCTGTTTTCGCAGGACGCCCAGGGCTTTGAATTCGCCAACCGGTTGCTCGACCAAAGCATTCCGCTCATCGGCCGCGACCTGACCTGCCAAATCTTTTTCGAGGAGGAACGCGCTTATTGGGAATCCCGAAACCGCGCGGGCCGCATCCAGAAGTTCCGGCAGGATTCACTCGGCCTGGGCTGGGGCAATCACGATCACCACACTTTTCGCTGCTCGCGTGAACACTTCGTGGATTTGATCGAAATCCTCCTCAAGCTCGGGTTCGAAAAACGCGAGCGCTATTACGCCGGCGCGGAAGCCGGTTGGGGCGCCCAGATTTCGGAACAGGCAACTACCGGCATCGTGGTATTCGCCGACGTGGATCTCATGCCGGATGAAACGGAAATCGATTTTTCAGCCAATCGCCTGCCGCCCGCGTCCCGGCTGGGGACGGTGGGGCTGTGGGTTGGCCTGCACGGCGAAAGTTTCCTTGAGGCAGGCATGCACCACCTCGAAGCGCGGTTTGATTACCAGTTGCTGCGCGAACAACTGAAGGAACAAGGCGTCAACACCATGAACCCGTTTTCCAATTTCGAGTTCCTGCGCCAGGCATTCACTGAGGGCGAACGCTGGCCGGTGAACCGCGCGCGCGCCGAACGCCTGCTCGCCGCCAGGCTCATCACCCCGCAGCAATTCGAGAAATTCACGACCGAAGGAGCCATTGGCAGCCACCTTGAGAACCTCCAACGTCACGGCGGTTTCAAGGGCTTCAACCAAAAATCCGTCAGCGTCGTCATCGCCGCCACCGACCCTCGCAAAAGCCATTTCGAAAGCGCCCAGGCACGCCCGACCGCAAGCGAACCGGCGGCGTAATTCGTGCTCATGCCTGGAGAGGCATGGAGCCCCGCCTTCAGTCGGCAAGAAGCTCGCAATCACGACTCGCACGAAAGTATCCGATCCGCTCGACCTGACGGATGCCCCGCTGGCTAAAGCCGGGACCCCAAACCTTGGAGCGTCCAATATCCAATATCCAAAACCCTAACACGATATGGACATTTCCCGCCATCGCAGCCAATAATCGCCCCTTTAATGCAATTTCCATCGAACCAAGTTTTGATCACCGGCGCCCTTGGGTGGCTGGGCATCAGCCTCGTCGAGGCTTTGGTCAAGGGGTTGCCGGACCACAAGCTTCTGCAAGAACCGTCGGCGGACTTGCGCATTCGGTGCCTGGTTCTGCCCGGCCAGGATGCAGGGGCACTGCGCAAAATCTCCGACCGCATCGGAGTGCTCACCGGCGATGTTCGCAGCCCCGCGGATTGCGAAAGGCTTTGCCGGGATGCCAAAGGCGCGGTGCTCTTTCACACCGCCGGCATTATTCATCCCGCGAAGGTTTCAGAATTCTACCAAATCAATGTCGAAGGCACCTGCCATCTGCTCGACGCCGCGATCAAAGCGGGAGTTCGGCGCGCGGTCATCGTCTCCTCAAATTCACCCTGCGGGTGCAATCCGCATCCCGATCACCTGTTTGACGAACAATCGCCCTATCATCCGTACATGAATTACGGGCGCTCGAAGATGCGGATGGAACTGACCGTCCGGGAGCGCCAGGGCAGGCTCGAAACCGTCATCATCCGTCCGCCGTGGTTTTACGGACCTAACCAGCCGCCGCGCCAAACGCTCTTTTTCCAAATGATCCGGGATGGCAAAGCGCCCATCGTCGGCAATGGCGAAAATCTCCGTTCCATGGGCTACATTGAAAACCTTTGCCAGGGCCTGTTGCTGGCCGCCCTAGTGGAGCGGGCTAGCGGGCAGACTTATTGGATCGCGGATCAGCGTCCCTATTCGATGAATGAAATCATTGATACCATCGAGCGCCTCCTGGAAACCGAGTTCGGACAAAAATGCGCCCACAAGCGAATGCGTCTGCCGGGTTTCGCGAGCGAAATCGCGCTGGTCGCCGACGCGTCATTGCAAGCCCTGGGTTTGTACAATCAGAAAATCCACGTCCTCTCCGAAATGAACAAAACCATCGCCTGCTCCGTGGCGCGCGCGGAAGCGGAATTAGACTATCGCCCGACCGTTGCGCTGGAAGAAGGCATGCGGCGTTCCCTGAAATGGTGCCTGGGCCGGAGAATAAAGCTTTGAGATTATCTGCCCGCCTTTCTTAGTGTTCTTTTGAACGCTCATTGAAACCAGGTTTGTAAAACGCCTCGTAAACTGCGTCAGCGCAAAAACGATGGCCCTTTTCCGAGAAGTGCCCGACCCCGTCGGAGAGGTAGAGGCTTCGAATTTCATCCACATCCAGTTTGCGGGACTGAAAATAACTCCCCAAAGCCAGCAGCGGAATCTGCTGCGCCTCGAGAAACTCCCGCAACTCCCGTTCCGGCCCAAGGAAGTCGTAATTGCCGATCTTCATCGTCCAGTCACGCCCTTTCTGTGTTTCATAGAAAATTCGCGGAAATGCAGGAATAAGGACTACCCGGAAGCGGATTCCATAGCCATCACATAGCTGCCTGCACTGCTCTAATTCGGCCTCCACCACGCGGAAGGCTTGTTTGACAGCCTGGTTTTGGTTGGTGGCAAAAGGCTCAGGGTCAATGCCGATCTTCACAAATTCCAACTCGCCGGGCGCTTTGGCGTCCGCTGCGCTTGCCGCCATGCGGGCAGCGATTAGCCGTCTCCGCGCGAGCGTGTCGCGCAGGCTCAAGCCGGACTGAAGAATCATGCAGTGGCTGTAAAACAGAATTGGCAGGCTGAAAAGAAACGGCTGGTGACTGAGTTCCAGGACTCTTTTGAAGTGGTCGCGATGTGCCATGCTCACGGGATTCGGGACAAGGCGGTTTTGTTCATCAAGGTCATAATAGATGAGCGAGCTGCTGGCACTGTCCTTCACGTGCGGAATATTTTCGCTTATGTCATTCCCAAGATAAACGTAAATGATTGCTTCCTTGGGCTTGAAATGGCGTTGGGCATATTCCAGCACATCGATATGGTTCGCTGGTGAAGTGCCGAATGTCCCCAAGCCGAGCACCGCCCACTCCGGCGAAATTTGCTTCAGCCGTTCCTGCAGCAGGTACGCGTGATTGCGGCTTCGCGGCACCTCCACGGCTTCGACAAAACTATCTCCGATGGCAGCAATGCGCTTGGTCGCTTTCAGGTCAAATTCCGGGTAATGCCAGCCAAACCGGTTCCGGATGGAATTACCCCGTCCTTCCGACGTCCAGTAAACCCGCGCGTAGGGACATTTCATCTTGGTGTTGACTCCCGGCAACACACCCAGCCACGCAGCCGCCTGCAGCGCCAACTCCAGAACGACCGCCATGGACAAGACCACGAAAATCCGGAACTTCCACTCCTTCGCCAATTTGAACGCCGCCACGAGGAAAAACACCGCGCACAAAAGCGATCCCCACAACATTTTGGACGGAAGAAGCGGAACCCCCTGAAACTGGAACGACCTGGCCAGCAGCGCGGCAAAGGCGATGAAGACAATCGCCACCGCCACAAGAGCCTGCTGCAAAAACCGGTTCATTTTATGAAAACTGATACTGCGGGCTGTCCACGATCGGTCAAGGTTAAAAACCGAAAACGCAGCTTCCTTTCGGCAGCCGGTGCCGCATACTTCCACTGGACGACACTAAATGGCTATGTTGCATCTCGTAACCGGAGGCTCCGGCTTCCTTGGAAATTTGATCGCCCGAAGACTTTTGGAACGCGGGGACCGCGTCCGGATTCTTGATATATGGGAGGACAAAACCCGGCCGAAGGAAATTGAGTTCGTCCATTGCGACATTCGGGACCGGGAAGGCGTGGCCAAAGCGATGCGCGGAGTGGACATCGTGCACCATAACGTGGCGCTCGTTCCGCTGACCAAAGCCGGCAATAAATTCTGGGACATCAACGTGAACGGCAGCCGCCTGGCGGTGGAAGAAGCGATCAAAGCAGGCACCAAAGCCTTCATCCACATGAGTTCCTCCGCCGTATTCGGCCGCGTGGATTCCATGCCCATCACTGACGCCACCCCCTTGCGCCCAATCGAGATCTACGGCCGCGCCAAACTGGCAGGGGAGCAAGTGGTGCGCGAGCTTTGTGACAAGGCTCGCCTTTCCTGGATTATCATTCGCCCAAGAACGATTCTGGGCGAAGGACGTCTGGGGATCTTCCAAATTCTCTTCGATTGGATCCGCGAAGGCAGAAACGTTTATGTCATGGGCAACGGCCATAATCGGTTCCAGTTTGTCCACGCCCATGATCTCATGGACGCTTACATGCTCGCGCTGAATCTGGGCAAACCGGGTTTTTACAACGTTGGCACCGACCAGTTCGGCACCGTCCGCGAGGCATTGGAGCACGTCATCACCCATGCCAACAGTCCTTCGCAAGTGAAATCACTGCCTGCCGCTCTGACCATTCGGTCGCTCCAATTTCTCGATTTGTTGAACCTCAGCCCGCTCGCGCCATTCCACTATCTCACCTATCACCGGCAGTTTTACTTTGATATCGGCAAGCTTCAGGCGATGGGTTGGAAACCGAAATACTCGAACGACGAGATGTTTCGGGAAAACTACAATTGGTTTTGCAGCAATTACAACAAGCTGACTGCGGAAAAAAACACCTCGGCCCACCGCCGGCCAGTGAAGCAAGGGTTGCTGTGGGTGCTGAAAAAGCTGTCATAAATCCCGCTTTGAAGTTCGCTTCGACGCAAGGTGTTTCGCAGAAAATGATCCAAGCCCGCGAAATCTCATGCATTTCAAGTCGAAATGTCTGGCGCGTGGCCAAATTGAACGCTTTATGCTTCCGGACTTTACCCGACACGACGCCTAAAACCGGATTTCAGGCCAGTTTTCCGGAACGTAATTGACACTTTGAGTGTCAGATTAACAGACCCGGGCTTGAATATGCACCTCGGTGCGCGATTTCTCAGGAAGATCCCTGTGAAAGGCACGACTGCTTGGCGCCTTCAGCGCCAGCAACCGACGATTTTGCCATGAATAAGTTTGCTGTGCCTGGTGATTTCTTGATAGGAAACAGAGATTAATTAATGACCAATGCGTTCTCCTTATTTCGAGCGTTAGCTGTCTACGGCATCTGCCTGCCGCTGGCTATTTTTCTTGGCTATCTGCTGGCCACGCCAGACGATATGGGCACGGAATTTACCATTGGCGTGGTTGCCACTGCCCTGACCATCCCGATCTTTCTGCGCTGGCACCATCCCTTCCTCGTACTGGCCTGGAATATGGGAGCAGTGATGTTTTTCCTCCCTGGACGCCCGGCGATTTTTTTGCCCGCCTGCTTGATCAGCTTCACGATCTCCATCCTGCAATACACACTGAACCGCAATCTGAAATTCACCAATGTGCCAGCGGTAACCTGGCCGCTGCTGGCGTTGGTGGGGGTGGCGCTTGTTACGGCGCATTTCACCGGCGGGATAGGCCTCAAAGTCACCGGCAGCGCCAGCTACGGCGGCAAGCGATATCTTTCCATAACTGCTGCGGTCGCCGGTTATTTCGCGCTCACCGCCAAACGGGTTCCGGTTGCGCAGGCCCCTCTGTACGTCAAGCTTTACTTGCTATCGGGTTTAAGCAGCATGATCGCTGGTTTATCAAATGTGGTTGGTTCCGGTTTTTATTGGATCTTCCTCATGTTTCCAGGTGATCCCATGGGCTTTCAAGCAGCTTCAACCAGCGTGATAGGTGATTTGGGCGGGGGAATCTTGCGAATGGGGTGGTTGTCCAGTGCCTGCGGACCGGTGGTTGCCAGCCTGCTGGCGTTCTACGGCCTTAGCGGCATACTGGACCTTCGCCACCCATGGCGCTTGATTTTGTTCGTGCTTTTCGCCGGGGCCAGCCTGCTCGGCGGTTTTCGCTCGATATTGATCGCTTTCATGGTAACGCTCTTGCTGCAATTCTACTTCGAGGGCCTCTTTCGGAGTCGTGTCCTGCCGGCCTTCATCCTGATGGCGATACTGGGCTCGGCCATGATTCTCCCTTTTACGAACAAGTTGCCGTTGTCCGTCCAACGCGCCATCAGTTTCCTGCCCGTGGACATCGATCCCACCGCGGCCATGGACGCCGAAGGCTCCACCGAGTGGCGGCTCTTGATGTGGCAACGCGCTTTGCCGGAAGTGCCCAACCATCTGTTGCTGGGCAAAGGTTATGCCATTGACCCATCAGCGTTGGAAATGGCCAATTTGCAAAACATGCGGGTCATGATGGACCCGTATGAAGGCGCATTCATGGCTGGAGATTATCACAGCGGTCCTTTGTCTGTGATTCTGACGTTTGGACTCGGTGGCACCCTGGCTTTTCTTTGGTTCCTGTATGGCGCAACCAAAACACTTTACCACTATTACGCCAACGGGTCACCTGAACTTAAGAAAATCAATACCTACCTCCTCGTGGCTTTCATTACGAAAATCTTCATGTTTTTCTTTATTTTCGGGTCTCTTTATTCCGATATCCTCAGCTTTGCCGGCCTGATTGGATTGGGTATCAGCCTGAACGGGGCGGTGCATGTCCCGGCTCCCGCCCCGGTCGCCAGGCAAGTCTTCCATCGGTTCCGACTCGCCAATGCCCCGCGGTGAATTGCAAAGGCCCAGCCTGACCGGACGGGCAACGAACCTCCAAAACCGCAAGCGTGAATGCCCTTTCTTTTAATTTCCCAATGATGGCTCGTCCATTCTTCCACTGGAGGAGCAGATTAGGGCGGAAGTTCGGAATAGCTGTCGCCGGGATGCTCCTCGCTTCCTCGCTGCACTTATTCGGTGAAGAGCCGGGAACAATTTTGTGGAGCACAGCTCTGGACAATATCTCCCCCTTTGATAGTTGTGCAGCCATCGCTTCCGATGGAACAATCTACGTCACCACAACCGCCCACCTTGATGCACTGGAACCGAATGGTCACCGGAAATGGGCCTTCGCCACGACCTCGGATAACAAATCCTCGCCAGCCATTGGGGATGATGGAACGATTTACTTCGGAAGCCGCGACCGTAAATTCTACGCCGTTACGCCCCAAGGCCGGCAAAAGTGGTCATTCCAGACCGGCGCATGGGTGGATTCATCGCCGGCCATTGGCGCAGATGGAACCCTTTACTTTGGTAGTTGGGACAACAAGTTTTACGCTCTCAACCCCGCGGGCGTCAAACTATGGGAGTTCCAGACGGGCGGCCCGATTGATTCCTCGCCGGCCATCGGTTTGGATGGAACGATTTATTTCGGCTCACATGACGGAAAGTTTTATGCGCTTGAACCCAACGGAAGCAGAAAATGGGCCTTTGAAACTGGCGGACCGATTATTTCGTCGCCCGCGATTGCGGCAGACGGAACACTCTACATTACTTCTGTGGACGGTAATTTCTATGCCCTTACGCCGCAAGGCGCGAAGAAATGGCAACTGCACACCGGCGGCATCCACGCATCGTCGCCCGCCCTGGATGAAAAGGGGGTGATTTACCTTGGCGTTAACAATTTCATTGCCGCCGTCAATCCGGATGGGACCCTCTGGCCGAAATGGGGCTTTGGTGTGGATGACGAACAACATACGCTGCACATTGACTCCTCGCCGGCCATTACCACGGACGGGCTCATGATCTTCGGAACGGACTACGGAAACTTGATGGGATTCGGCATTACCCGGAACTGGCCGGCTTGGTCTGCGAGAATTTACGGCGCGATCAAGGCTTCGCCAACGATTGCTCAGGACGGCACAACTTATGTCGGCTCCATGATGAAGTTCCACGCCATACGAGGAACCAAAGCACTGGCGCAAAGCTCATGGCCGAAATTTCGGGGCGACCTGCGCCAAACCGGGCGAGTAGCGCAGCCAAACTCACAGGGGAAGTGAGCGGAAGCGGGAAAACGCGGCGCGGGTTTCTTCAAAAGGCGACTTGCCAAACCCGCTTCTCTCCCGCATCAGGCCAATTTGAGTTCGCGAAGCTGTCCGAGAAACACACGCTCGAAGTGCTCGAATGACAGCAAGCAGGGATCAATCAGAACCTTTGGACGCCAGTCCGGTGCCAGGATTCTCTCCGCCCACGCAAACACGCCCTCGGCAATGGCCTTGGGATCGCGGATAGGGACGATTTCACCGTTCACGCCGGGAGTGACAAGTTCGCTTGCGCCAGTGTTCGGGGTGGTAATTACCGGCAAGCCGCAGGCCAGCGCTTCCACTACGGTAAGCGCCAGGCCGTCTTCAAGTGACGGCAGTACAAAAATGTCCGCTTGCCGGAGGTGCTCCGCCAGCCCCGCAGGCGAGGTTCTTTCCAGCCAGGTGATGGGCAGGTCCCGGTAGCGGGAAAGTAACGGCTGGACATCGCTGCCGATGATTCGCCGCAGTACGAACCTTGCGGTGGGAATGCTTTTTTGAATCAAGCGGAAAGCCTCGAACAAATACGGGCTGCCCTTTCGGAGACAAAGAGCGCCCGTGCCGATGACGGTCAGCGGCCGGTTCGGCGGGCGCGCGCGTTCCGGCGGCTTGAAGGCGCTGAGGTCAACTGGCCGGGGATGCGGCAGGATGCGCTCGGGTTTGAAACCGCGCTCCAGAAAGGTCCTGGCCACAAACGAACTCGCGGACAGCACATAATCAACGTGCTCCATCATCGCAAGCGATCGCTCATAATAGTGGCGGGCGACCGGCGGAAAACGCGAACCCCAGCGCTCATGTTCCTCGACCAGCGTGGTCCAGAAATTCTCGGGATGCGAATTGCCGGCATCCATAAAGGTAAGCCCGCCGTTGGCCCGCACCCACTTAAAGCTCTCGTTGGCGTAGGCATAGCTCGAGATGATATGGTCGCCGGGTCGCAAAAGCTTCCTCGCCCAGCGGTCGAACCAAGGGTAGAGCCTGAATCGGAACGATTCCGCATGAAACTGCGGCAGGGCCGTAGCCGAAAGGAATGTAGCGAGGCCGACGGCTGGATTGAGCCGGACGAGTTCGGGTGGCAAGCCCGCCACCCCGCGCCGCGTGCCTCGCGTCACCAGCCGCAGCAGGTGATTTTTATGCAAGGCCAAAGCTTCATAATCATAGATGGTGGCGTGCCCAGGGGAAGAAATGACGAATCGGGGAACGGACATATCCTATTTCCTAAGCCGGGACTCGGTCCAGCCAACGCACCCAACGAATTCCAGGTCGCACTCGCGCAGGATTTGCTGGCAATGTTTGACGCCGCCGCCGATCGCCCACTCGCGCAACTCAGCAGCTACTCGACGGCAGCGCCCGAGCAACTTGCGCAGCCCAGGATGCAGATACCTGCGGGCCGCGATTCTAATCTGGTCTTCCATACAGCATGACAAGAGTAACCGACAGACGTGAATCATCAATTTTCCAGTTTTGGCATCAAAGTCAATCCGCTTCAGGTACATGCGCAGCGCCAATACGAAAAGCGCATTCGGACACTGCTCCGGAAACCGGAACATCGTGCTGGCGCAATGTGCTTACCGCACCCGGCGCATCTGCTTCAAGCTCCCGCGCCAGGCCTTGGAACGGATTTTGAACCAAGCAGCCTGCTTTCCTGGAAGGAATCCGGCTGGGCAATGCTATTTTCAAGTGACCGTTTTTTTAAGTGCGCTTACTCGCGAGAATCGTCCAACCCAGCGTGACTCGAGGATGGCAGCGCCAGGCATCCACTTTGAGAAAGAAATAATTCAACAACCGGCGTTGCCAGCGGAACCGGAGGTACTGCGGCATGGTATGAAGGAGTACCTGGCCCAAAAACGCCCACGCCCCGCCGCGCGGGATAAGTTCCAACACTTCGAAGCCGGACGCCTGAGCCAATCGGCGCAGGCCAAACTCCGGGTAACGATAAAAGTCGTACGGTTCTTCGTGAGTGGGCCAATACATGGGTGTCGAGAGCAAGACTTTGCCGCCGCCGCGCAATAAGCGGTTAAACTCGCGCCAGACAGCCAGCGGCTCGGGCACGTGTTCGAGCACCTCAGTGCAGAGGATGGAGTCGAGCGAGTTGTCAGGCAGAGGAATTCGGTCCGCGGGACACTCGAAATCGACCTCGCCCCGTTTGGCGTTGAAGTCGCACGCGCGTTTTCGCGCCACATGCTTGAAATAAGAAGCGTAGGGCTGCTCGCCGCAACCGACATCCAGAAATTCACCGCTCAATTGCGGGGCGAGGAGGGAAATACTCCTTTCAATCAGGCTGTTGTTGAGAAAGGTGTGGTTTGCAAAATCGATGCCGGTGCGTGGCCGAAAGCTCCGGTCCGCATAAAGAGCGCGGAGGGCAGCGGCATTCTGGGCTTGGTTGAGCATGATTCAGCTTGGCTCTGCCAGCAAAGGTCAAGGCTGCCCTAAAGGAAGGCCGCCTGCGCAAGATTATATTGAGCAGGCGATTCCCATCGGAGAAATTATCGCGAGCCGCATCAGGTTTTCAACCTCGCGTTCTCAGCCAGAAGCCCCCCGGACGATGGGTCTGGGTTGGGAAAAATGGCGCGAGCTCCTGCGAATAATCTTTCCATAGATAAAAAATAGGCAGAATAACCTCAAGCGCCGGATTGCCGCTCATGAGACATTCCAGTGCGTATTGTTCGTTAAAGGCAAAGAGATTATGCAATATCCATTCTTCAGGATAATCATAGGGCGTGAAGATATCGTGCACATGAATGATGACTCCCGGCTTCAGCTTGGGAATAAGCTGCAGGTACTCGTAGCAGCAGTCGTTCTGGGTCTTGATCACGTGGCTGGTGTCGATGAACAGGAAATCTCCCGCCTCCAATTTCTCAAACGTAGCCAGCGGGACGTCTTGAATTTTTTGCTCAAGCAACGACCCGGCCAGCCGCTCCCGCAGGATCCGATCGGTTGGGTAGGGTTCGATGAACAGGCCCTCGGTCTGGTGGCCTTCGGCGATGTTTTTGCGCGCGGCGATGCTGATGACTCTTGAACTGAATCCACAACCCGCCTCAATCACACGGCGCGGCTTGAAATGCCTCACCATGCAATACAGAAAGACGGCGTCCAGATCCTCGTAGCTGTAGTTCCGAAACCAGAATTCACTCTGCCCATTCTCCTGCAAGGGATAGCCGGTAAATTCGGCGGCATACGGGAGCAACTCCTGGAGCAGCTTGAGGGAACGTTTCACATCCACCTTGAAGCCGGGCAAATCCCGCGGCTTCCGCAGGAGGTCCAAATCCAGATCAAACCGCGTTGGTATTGCGGAGTCATAGCGGTAGGGTTGGATGTGAAAACGAAGGCGGTCCTGAAGCGCGGGCTGATACCAATAGGATTTTAGCCAATAGCGGGCCAGCGGGGCGGGAATCAACCGCGTAAGGGCGTTTGTTAATTTCCTTAAGGCTAATTTCATGCGGCACGATCCAAAGCTTGGGTTTTGGCCTGTGGTCGTCGCGATTCAGCCGATGCTTCCCGGCGGAAGCCGCTAATCAAAGCGCCTTTCGCGGGCTCCGCCGAAATATAGCCGACAAGCACTGACAACAGCGTTATTTTCAAGCCTGAATTGTCACGGGAGGCCCTGAAAGGTGTCAAGCGGGATTTGCGGCGAAGCTACATCCCGAGAACCCGGTATTTTGTCTGGAACGGGCAATGTTCTCAGCGTACGAAGCCCGTGCGTTTCAAACTCCGCCGAAGCCGGCGGCCCAGACCGCGGTAGAGCCACGGATAGCTGACGCGCAAAGGGGCCGGCACCGGCACATCGGCCGGCCAGA
>JAJPHR010000080.1 GCA_021325145.1 Verrucomicrobiota bacterium
ACCTTCTCTCGGGTCGATCCACCCATAGCCTTGAGGACCAGGATTGTCAGTGAACCGCGCGAAAGCCGGATTATTGGTTTGTCTGGCGGTTTGCGTGAAACCCATCGCCACCCACTGGGCCATGGGCGACGGCACAGTGAGCGAAGCGGTCATGTAGTAAATGGCGCCTGACTGCGGGGTGAACGGCAGAAGAGCGCAGCCCGCGTTGGTGGCAAGAGTGCCGTCGGCCAAAACGGTGCCGTTCATCAAGCCGGGCACGTTGTTGGTGTACGTGCAAATCCAGGTCGCGTTGCTGGAGCCGCCGAGCAGGCTTTTGGCCGTTGTCAGCGCGGTTTGGTAAATGGTCACGGCTCCCCCGCTGAAGAAATTGGAATAGATGATCTGCGCATTTCCAGTGGAGCAGCAGAGTATCCCCAGGATCCCTGCCAGCAGCCACGTTGTAGTTGTTTTCAAACGGAGGATATTCGTCGTGCAGGCTGCGGATTGATCAGAACGTTTTCCAACCGTTGATCTTGTAGCGCTCTGGCCCACGATAATTGCCGCTGCGTTGTGCAGAATGCTTGTCCCCGTTTGCGCGGAGTTTGATTTGATTCTGTTCTCCGCGGGCAAATGCAGTGCTGACGCCGTCGTCTTCGTACAGCGTGAAATCCGCGGGCCTTTCGCCAACCATGTTGACCGTGACGTCAAAACAGGTGTCCGGTTTGACGAATTCCACGGGCTCGGCCAGTGGCAGCAGCGCGCCGTTTTTCACGAACAGCGGAATTTGTTCGACGCTGTTGGTGACTTCGATGGTGTTCTCGCCGGTGATCCTCGCGTGAGTCCAGAAATCATACCAGCTGCCGGGCGGTAGATAAACCGCCCGATTGGTTTCGCCGGCAAACATGGGCGCCACCAGCAGCGAATCGCCGAACATGAATTCGTCGTCAATCTGGCGCGTCTTTGCATCCGCAGGCCAGTCCAGGATCAGCGCGCGAATTGGTGGTTTGCCGGTGGAATGGTATTCATTGAAGGCGGTGTAAAAATAGGGAATAAAACTCATTCGCAGTCGTAACAATTGGCGCACGTTGTCGGCAACGGCCTGGCGATCGGGCATGAATTCACTGTGCTCGTTTTTCTTCCGATCCACCTGATCCCACGGAGGATTCGGAATGAACCAGGCATTGATCAGCGCGTCGTGTGAAAAAATTACTGTTTCGAGCCGGCGGTAAAAGTCAGCGATGGAACCCGCCGTCCGCACTTCGGGGGCCCACAGCAAACCGCTGAAACCGGCATTGGCCAGGCCGCGCGTGTAGCAGCGCGCGTCGTAGGAATCGCTGTAAAGAACGTAAGGCAGCGGACTGGCCAGGGCATGAGAGTTGCGCACGAGGCCCCAGGTGCGCATATTTTTTTTCTGATAAGGCTCCCACATGGTCTGCTGATAAAGCAGGCCGAACAAAGAGTGCATCACTTCGCCGTCCATGCCGGAAGGAAATTTTGCCGCCAGCGGGAACGACCAGGGCGTCGCCGACTCGGGTTGGTAATCGCATTCATCCAGTTTCACGCTCTCCACCTTCCGGTTGAATAACGCCGAGTCGTTTTGTTTCAGAAAAATCCTCCGGGCCTGTGTCGTTGAAAAGTCAGGGACCAGCCCGTTCCAGACGAGATAATCGCCCGACCAGGGCTTCAGCTCATCATAAATCGGTGAAGTCGGATGTGTAAAAGCGTGTTCCCAGAAATTCATTTTGTACTGCATCGCCCGCATCTCTTGCAGAAAACCGTTGGGGTCGGGAAAGCGGTTTGTGTCCCAGACAAACGAAGAGGAATAGACTTTGGACTGCCAGCCGGGTTCGACGCCCCAGGCATCGCAAGGCATGCGCGCGGCACGGATGCGCGCGGCCAGGGCCAGTGTTTCTGCCGCGCCATATTTGGTGTAACCACGATACTGCACGCCTAATCCCCACAACGGCGGCACTGTGCCCCCGCCAGAGAAAAGAATGTATCGCTCGACCGCCTCCAACATCGTCGGCCCGGCGAAGACATAGACGTCCACTCCCTTGGCTGTTGGCACATCCACGAGCATGGTCTTTGCTCGCTGGATCCGCGCGCGATACAGTTCGGCCGTGCTGGTTTGCGCCTCGCTGCTGGTGGTCTCCATTGTCTTGCGTACGGGAGCAACATTTCCGGTATGGAATGAGGCAAACCGCGCCGTGTCCACGAAGATGCCGTAGCCCTCTGACGAGACATAAAACGGTGCAGGCGCGTGCGACTCACCCAATTCGTTTTCCGGCGAATCGGAAGGTTTTAGCGACACACGGCGTCCGGTCTGGCCGTGCTCGCTTCGCGTCATGTCAAAAAGTTCCGTGTGCAGGCCGAATCCGTAAATGCTTTCACTGGACGTCATCGGTAATTGCAATGAGCATCCGCGATCCGAAACTTGAAAGGAGATTTTTGCGGCGTCCACCGGCATGGTCTGGCCGGAGGCCATTTTCTTCAAACCCACCTTGTCCATGTCCGCGCTGCGAAAAAATGTGGGCGTGAATCGCTCTGGATTGCCGAAATGAAGCCGCCAGATACCCGGAGCAATCGGTTTGGCTTGGTTCGTGGATGAATCCGATTCCTTGCCGTGAACAGCAATCGGCGTGACCCACAGCGCCACGCACAACAGTAACAAGCGGATTGCAGTGGCTGGGTTCAACCATGTTTGAAACAGCGGCATACTTATATGATTATATGAAATAGAATTTTATTTTTGATCCGCGAGAGCTCTTTTGAATAAACCCGCCCATTGCCTCTGACAATAAGTTGTGCGCGGGGAATTCAATTGCTCTTCTGCAAAAGGGTGTTGCTGCGCTACACACAGGTGGATGCTGCGTCAGATTCCTCAGTTACAACTTGGCCTCGCTGGAAATGTCCAATCAAGATGCCGGTAAAGACTCCAAATATTTTCCAAAGGCGCATTTTTCACATGTCCGTCAGGGAAAACCATGGTGATGCCGCCCTTCAAGACCCGTTTGAAAGTTGTGAGTGTTGCATAGGGCTTTGGTTTCAGGTCACGCATCCGGCCATATCCCATCTCCAAAAATTAGGGTTCGAATCACGTCCTTTACCGCGGTGTCCTTTTTGAATGCTTCGGTTACGGACCCAACGCCCGCAAACGCCCATCCGCCTCCAGCCTCGGGTTTCAAAATTGATCGGAAAAACTCCACAAGTCCTGGCGATAGGTCAACGGTCTCTTTCTGGCCAGCTTTTGCTCGACGTGGCCATCAAAAAAAACAAATGCGCGCACTTTCCCATGCGGCGGCGTGAAGCAAACTTGCGTATCGGCCCCCCACGGCGAACCCAGCGATGGATCGCGATCAATGCCCCACAGGTCAAAGTCCGTCAACATCCAGGGCATTCGGCCGCTCCAAACGGAACCATTAATTTCCGAGAGCCTGCGCGGATATTTTCCCGATGTCTCCGCATCGACGTAACCAAACGGACACCACGGCAGCGCGGGCGCGTGGTCGTTCATGCTTGAGCCATCGGTGATGACAACATAGAAAACGTCGTTTGTGATGTTGTTCATGTTGAGATTCGCAGGAACGGCCGCCGGACACTGAAAAACCCTGCAAGTCTGCGGGTCGGACGACGGCGCGGGTGCTCCCAGATAAGTAGCGAGGCTGTAAATCAACTGCTGCGGCCCGTCGTTGGCCAGTGTGGTGGAATAGACTTCCCCCTGCCCCGCGCCCAGCCCCTTGGGGCCGGGAGGCAAATCCCCGGCTGGGCCGGGCGGCAGAACATCCCCGTGGTCACTGGCAAACAAGTTTACCGCCAGGGCGATTTGTCTCAAGTTGTTGGTGCAATTGATCATGTAGGCGCGTTTCTTGGCTCTGGCGAGCGCCGGCAAGAGCAGTGATGCCAGAATCGCGATGATGGCTATGACCACAAGCAGCTCGATGAGGGTAAAGCCCGCCGGTTCCTTCAAATATTGCCTTTGAAGGGAGCGGCGCGAAATTTCTTTCACGCCGCCCACAGGCGGTTCACATAACGCCGTTGATTGCTTTACTTGCATTTTTGGCAACTGTTGCACAGCTTCGAATTGCTGTGACGACTTTGTTCAGGGCTGACTATGGCGCATGCGGTAGAAGACACTGCCGTTGGCCGGGTCCATGGGAATTACAACTTCGTTGGTCGAAGCTGAGGCCGGCACGTCCACCCAATTCGTGCCCAGGCCCGCGCCTGGATTGTTGGTTTGAGCCTGCAGCGTCCAGCCCGCATGGTCCAAAGGCCAGCTCAGCGTCAATTGACCGCCCGCAACAGAGAATGCGATGTTGGTTGGGACGAGGTTGACGGCATTGGTCACGGTCAACGAGACGAGCGAGATGTTGGTGCCGTAGGCGTTGGTCACGATCAATGCCAGCGTGTTGCCATTCCAACTGAAGGGAACATCGGCGATACTGAGGTTTGCGGGGAGCGGCGCCACGTTGTTGGTTGTGCCCGACCCGAGGACAATGGCGGTGTTCGTGTTGCTCCAGTAATACCCGAGAGGCGTCGAGCCGAAGGCACTTACCGGAATCGACAATGACGTGTCGGCCAGGAGCGTTACATGAGTTGGCGGCAGGGGAGCAAAGAGATAGGGCGGAACGCCGCCGGGCGCGACTTGAGACAGCGTAAAGTAATTCCACTGGACAACGCCGGGTGCGACCAAGCTGGTTTGGGTAAGTCCAACGGCGCCGATGGGCGGGTTTGCCGCATAGGTATTTGTCCCTGTCGACTTGCCATCAACATAACCATACATAACCCATTGAGTGCCGGTTGTATCCAATACGACCTGCGCCGTGTGCGTTCCGTTGACAGGGCTGAAAAAGTTATTCGCATTGGTAATTCCCGCTACTGGGGTTGCGCCCGGCCCGGAAAAATATTGCACGTTTCCGCTGGCTTCAGTCAGGATCACAAAATCATAACCATTGGGGCTGGACCCGCCGTCGTTGTACCGCCCACCCGTCGCATTAGTCGTGATATTCTGGGCAAAACCCATACCAACCCAGCCGCCCCCGCCCGGACTGCCACTGAACGTCAGCGAAGCAGTCGCAGTGTAAACATAACCGGAACGCGGCGTAAATGGCACTATCCAGCTATCTCCCAACGTGGTCGCATCAACGCCGCTGGCCAGCAAGCTGCCAGTGTCGTTGGTTCCCAACGCATCCGTCCATGTGGTATTGGTGCCGCCGACCAAAAGGTTGGCCGCCGTCAACGGCATTCCCCCAATTGACCATGTCCCTCCGTTGAAATAATTGGAATAGAGAATGGGATCGGAATAATCCAATGCCACCGGCGGCGGCGGGGTGAACAAAGTGACAAACCAACTGTTGAAAGTGGTGGCGTTGGTGACAACCAGTTCCAACTGGTCGCCGCTCAGGCTGGCGGAAGCGTTCGGAATGGTCAGGGTTGCATCCAGAGTTACAAGGGTGTTGATGGACCCCGATGCGAGCAGACCGCCAGTGGTCACGTTGGTCCAGTAGTAACCGAGGTTCGTCGAACCGAAAGCCGACGCGGAAATCGTGAATGTCTTGTTCGCCTGATATACGACAGTAGCCGGCGGTGGGACAAAGGTGAGCGGAACCGAATACCCGGCCGCTACATAAAGGGTTGCCTGCTGCAAAACAGAGATCGCGGAGTTGAAGACCGACACGTCCTCGACGAAGCCCTTGAACTGCAGGTCATTATGCCCGATAGTGGCCGACGAACTTCTGGCCCCAATCGTCATCGGCACGCTGGAGGCGAGCAATCCGCTTCCCGGCGCAATCGCAGCGCTGGCCGCAGGCACGCCGTTCACATAAAGCGTCACGTTGCTATGGACTTCATCGCACACTCCGACGAGATAATCCCAGTTGCCCGTCGGACCGGCGGTTGCCGTGGCACTGTAAAGGTTTCCGGCAGCATCTCGAACCGCAAATCTATACTTGCCTCCGAAGACGTCCAAAACGAACTGTTCCGCACCGCCATAGCCTTTGGCGAGGATTCCGGCGCCGCTGGTCTGCGGCGCAAAACCAAGAACCCAGGCGTTGACGCTGAAAACGGCGTTGTTGGCGGCTGGGGTGCCGAAATCGACTCCCTGAATATTGAAGGCGTCGCTATCCGGGTTGGCAAATGAAGAAAAGTACGTCGAGGTAATACCTGACTCTGTGAGACTGTAGGTAGGGGTCCCGAAGACAGCATTGGTGTAAATGCCGTTGTTGCCGCTCCCGAAGTCGAGAGCCGGAACGCCATTATCGCCGGCGGAGTCATCTGGTCCTTGATTCAACCGCCAATAATCGAGCGGTTGATACCCCAGCAAGGTTTGCGGGTAAGACGCCTCCGGCGCCTGGACATACGACACCGACCACGCATTGGTCGCCATGCCATAGCTGTTGGACGCAATACAGGCAATGCCGGTCGGACCGCTCACCGGGCAGTTCGTAAGCCTGAAGCTCGCGCCAGCCGCGCCAGCCACAGCCACGCCGTTGGTCAGCCACTTGTACGTTATGGGTTGTCCGCCCAGCGCTGAAACCGAGAATCTCGGACTCGAACCGACATAATTCGTTCCACTATCATTGAATCCGCCAAATAACGTTATGGGATTTGTATAAGGGGTCGGATACACTGCCGCAAACACCGGGTTGGTATAAACGGTCAGGCTCGCCACCGTACTGGTGATGGAGCCGAGACTGTTTGTGATGACCACATAGTAATTGGTGCTGGCGTCACCGGGTCCCACCGGATTGAGTATCAAGGAAGCGTTGGTGGCTTGATTAATCGCAACACCATCGCGGAACCACTGATAGGACGGTTTGCTGGCCGCGACCACCACCGTGTTGGTGAAAGCAGTGCCTACACTCACACCCGCCGAGACCGGTTGCTGTCCGATGACGATGGGGGTGCCGGAAAGTGTAACATAAACATACTGGATGCCGGTGCTGGAACTCAGGGTGGTTTGGCCCAACCCAACCGCTCCGATGGGCACGGCGCCCGTGAAGACCCAGTTTGTCCCCAGTTGTTTGCCATCAACAAATGAAGCGCCGACCCAATTGGTGGTGCCAAGAAAATTGGTGAGAGTGGTATCCAATATTATCTGTAACACGTGATTCCCCGCAGTCGGCATCAACTGGGCGGCGACTCCATTTCCCGTCGCGCGCGGCCCGGCCCAATACTGCTCACTTCCGGCGACACAGGTACCGATCGCAAAATCATAGCCATTTACGGCTGAGTCGGCGAAGCGTGGGCCCGTTGATTTATTGGTTGCGAATTGCGCGAACCCCCAGTTGATCCATTTGCCAGACGTCATGGCTGGCAAGTTCGCCGAAACCGTCAGGACGTAGACATAATTGGTCCGCGGCGTAAATGGCAAGAGGTAGCTGTTTCCCAATAAGCCAACGGTGCCGTCTTGATATAGGTACGCTCCAGTACTGGCATTGTTACTTACGACATTCCAAGTTGCGGTATTGGTGCCACCAAGGATGCTGTTGGCCATCGTGGGAGCCGTTCCGTTAACGGTTACCGCCCCTCCATTGAAGGAGTTGGAATAGATGAGCGTCGCCCCACTTAAGGATAAGGCGCTGGAATAGTTGACTTGCGCGTTCGCATTGGAACAGCAGAACACGGCCATGATGGCTGCCACTAGCAAGTTTCGGTGGGTTTTCATAGATAGGGTCTACTCTTAACGGTACACGGTCGTCCGTCCATACCCTCAAATGAGGGTATGTATGTCAGCAGAGGATTTTGGCAGTTGCTCTGGCATCACCCGTTTGCGGGTATGTCCAAAATCCCCGAAAACGATGAAAACTGGAGCGATGATCTTGGCTTTGATTCTTTGCCTGCTCGTTTTCTCGAACTCGATGGCGGCACCGGCCACCAATGCGCCGAGCGGGCTTTTGTGCGATTTGCTGGAACATCCGGAGGAAACCGTTCTCACGAACACATCACCGCGCTTCGGCTGGATTTACAACCCATTGGTTCCCAATGATGCGCAAACCGGCTACCGCGTCATCGTCGCGTCGAGTCGCACGCTGGCGAATGCGGGGAAAGGTGACGTTTGGGATTCGGGCTGGATCAGCAATTCCATTTCGATCAACGTGCCTTGCGGCGGTGCGCCGCTCGCCATCGGCGCGGATTTCTTTTGGCGCGTGCAAACGGCGGGCCGCGCCCGACTGCCCAGCCCGTTTTCCGCCGTGCAGCACTTCATCACCGGCCCCGCGACGAACGTTTTTCCCGGCCGCTATCCTCTGAAATTTGCAACTGCCAGGCCGGTATTGCTCACGAACACCGCGCCAGGCCAATGGTTTGTCGATTTCGGTCAGGACGCTTTTGGTTATGCCATCGTGCGTCCGAACGGCACATTCAGCCCAGCCATCGTCCAGGCGCGCTTCGGAGAAATGACCAACGGCTTCGCCGTCGAAACGAATCCGCCGCCGCGCAGCATGGTGCGCCATGCCGAAACCACGTTCAAATTGTGCAACGGGAATTCCACTTGCTCCATTCGACCGCCGGCGCGTTCATATCCGTCCGGCGCCATCAATCCACCAGAGCAGTATGGTGTCGTGATGCCTTTTCGGTATCTTGAACTTGTCAATTTTCCAGGCACGTTGACGATCACCGATGTCGCGCAACTGCGATTGCTTTCTAATTTCAACACCAACGCCGCGAGCTTCAGCAGTTCGAGTCCCGCCCTGGACCAAATTTGGAACCTGTGCCGGAACTCGATGCAGGTGCTCACCTTTGACGGCATTTATGTGGACGGCGACCGTGAACGCAAGCCCTACGAGGCTGATGCTTACATCCACCAGATGAGTTCGTATGCAGTGGACCGCGAATTCATGTTACCGCGCCATACCATCGAGTATCTGTTGCAACATCCGACGTGGCCCACCGAATGGAAATTCCACAACATTTTTATGGCTTGGGCGGATTATCTCCAAACAGGCGATACCAATCTGCTCAACCAGTACTATGCCAGATTGCAAGCAGATTCATTTGCCGGGGCGGTGACGGGCGGCGCTTTGATGCGGGGTTTTCCGAAATTTCCGCAAACGACAAATTCTGATGTCGTGGACTGGCCCGACGGCGACCGCGACGGTTTCGTGATCGGCAACGGCCATAATTTGAACTGGACCAATTCCGCCAACAACGCCTTTTATTATCGCGGTCTGCAACTGATGGCCAATATTGCCGCCGTTCTGGGCCGCGCGAATGACGCCGCGAGTTATGGGGCCCGGGCCAATCAGGTTTACGCCGCTTACAACGCTGCTTTTTGGGACGGCGCCGCGCAATGTTACATGGATGGCGTCGGGGTTAATCACGCGTCCGCGCACGCAAATTTTTTTCCGCTGGCGTTCGGCTTGGTGCCGCCGAACCGCCAGGCCGAGGTGCTCGCCTTTCTTCACTCGCGAATTGCCGCGAATGGCGGGATGCCGTGCAGCGTTTATGGCGCGCAGTATTTGTTGGAGGCGCTGTTCGCTGCCGACGACACCGACACCGCGCTCGGTCTGATGACCACCAACGGCCCGCGCGGTTGGCTCAACATGATAAATCTCGGTTCAACACTCACGACCGAAGCCTGGAATTTTACCGACAAGCCGAACATGGATTGGAACCATGCGTGGGGAGCGGCGCCGGGCAATTTGACTTCACGTTTCGTTTTGGGGCTGCGGCCGATCACCGCCGGCTTCGGACAGGTTCTCATTCAGCCGCACCTCGGCACCAGTCTGACTTACGCGCAAGGCGTGGTACCGACCATTCGCGGGCCGGTGGGCATTTGTGCCAGCAACGCGCCGGGAGGTTTTCAACTGCGGCTGAATATTTCCGGCAACGTCACCGCCACCGTCATGCTGCCCGCATTTGGCGCCACGAATCCAGTCGCGCTGGTGGACGGCGAAATATTTCCGGGCGCACTCTCGAACAACTGGCTCGTTGTCAAAAACATCGGCGCCGGCCAGCATGCGATCTGGTTGAACAGGAACAGCACACCGTCCTCCGCCATGCTTTACGCAAACCGGGCTGCGAGCTCGTTTCGCACCAACGCGGCGATTCCGGCGGCGGCCCCGGCTGGCGACGGCACAAGTAAATAAGCTGATTTGTCGCTTACGCCAATCCACTGAACGCACGAGTCCAATGCCGGATGGTTCGGTAGAGGCGTTTTTGCGAGTCGTGGCAAGTGACCCGTGGAGTGATAGCGCTCGCAATTGCGTTGACGCCAACCGTGCCCGAAAGTAGCTTGAAACCTGACAAAATTTGCATGCCTGTGGATTCGCCTCTTTTAAAGCTTTCCGGAGTTTGCGGGAAATTCCTCCAGTGTATGTCGTTTTCACTGTTTTGTCTCGCTTTGTGCTTTGCCTCGGTCCGCGTCAGAGCAAGCGCGCCGGCAACTGCCAGTAATTCTCCCACCATCTTTTACGTCACGGCCCCCCGTCCGGAAGTGACCAACGGGTTGGGCTGCTGGATCTGGGACAGCGTCACGTTTAACAAACAAACCGTGCGGCTGTGGCATCGCTTTGAGGTCCCGAAAACTAATCCGATCGTCCGCGCCGAATTGCGCATCGCAGCGGATAACGCCTTCAAAGTCTGGCTGGATGGCCAGGAACTCGGCAGCGGCAGCGATTGGCGGACCTTAAGCATCTATCATTTGGAGGGCACGTTAAATCCCGGTGCGCACGTGCTGGCGGTGGAAGGCTTTAACGACAATGACCAGGCAGGCGTCATTCTTGGCTTCCGCCTGGAAACGGCAAACGGCCAGATCGTGGAAATCCGCTCCGACCCGGCTTCGTGGCGCGTGGTTCCAAATTCGGAAGGCGGCTGGGAGACAGCGCGTCCCACCGAGAATTGGCCGAACGCCTCGTTCGCCGCCAATTTCGGCAGGGTGCCATGGTGGCAAATTCCGGCGTCGGTTCTCCATATCAGCGGGACGCTGCCGAAACCAATCGCCGTCTGGCAGAGCCGCGAATTTCAAGTCGGCTTGTTCGCGGGCTGCGGGGTTTTCGTGATTATTTGCCTTCATCTTTTGGTTCAACTCGTGAGCCAGTCAAAAGCGCATCGCCTGGTGCAAGCTGAACGCGACCGCATTGCGCGGGACATTCATGACGATCTTGGCTCCAAGCTCACACAATTGCTGCTAACCGGGGAGGTGGCACAAATCGGATCGGCACCCGCAGCCAGCGAGCCCCTGTCGCAGATGTGCGACGGCGCGCGGAACATTTTGGCGACGATTGACGAAGTCGTTTGGATCGTCAACTCACAGCAGGACAATCTGGAAGATTTTGCGATTTACGTCTGCAAGTACGTGCAACATTTTCTGCAGCTCACGGCCATCCGTTGCCGGTTCGATGTGGCGACTGAACTGCCGGCCAAAAATTTGAGCCAACTCGTGCGACGCAATTTGTTTCTGGCGATCAAGGAAGCGGTCAATAACGCCGCCAAACATTCGCAAGCCACCCAATTGACGCTGCGCATTGAGTTGATTGGTTCCCAGTTGAACGTCGTCCTGGCCGACAATGGCCACGGTTTCGATTCCGCCCAGGTTAGCCAGGAGCGGAACGGCTTGATCAACATGAAGCTGCGGCTGGCGGAAATTGGTGGCGTCTGCCAGGTGGCCAGCCGGCTAGGCGAAGGCTGCCAGATCAGTTTTCACGTTCCGTTGAAACCGCCGTCGCTTTTCAAAACCTGGTTTCAAGCGCGGAATCGTGAGGAGACGACCGCAAGGGATCCGCTGCAGCCGGAGGGTGTAGGCTCGCCCACGAACACAGCAGAGAATCCTCCGGTTAAGTCGCCAGAAACGAGCCCCGTTGCCAAACCACAGTAGTGCATGAAAGTCCCTTTCACGAACACCTCCGATAAGGCGACGGTCCCGGCCGCCGTCAGTGTGGCCTTGGTGGAGGACCAGGAGGATTTGTGCCGAAGCTGGGTGCAGATTATCGAATCATTCGGCGGATTCGAGTGCGTCTGCACTTGCCCGTCGGCCGAGGAAGCGGTGCGGAGGATTCCCGAGGCGCGGCCTGGCGTCATTTTGATGGACATCCGTCTGCCCCGCATGTCGGGCATTGAGTGCACGTCGCGGCTGAAAGAATTGTTGCCAACGACGCCTATTGTCATTCTGACCGTGCTGGACGACGACGAACTAATTTTCCGCGCGTTGCAAGCCGGCGCCGATGGGTATTTGCTCAAGCGCTCCAAACCAGCGGAGTTACGTTCGGCGCTGTTGGACGTGCTGAACGGGGGCGCGCCGATGAGCAGCGCCATCGCCCGGCGGGTAGTGCGCTCCTTCCGGCGTCCGCCGGCCAATCCGCGCAATGAAGCGCATTTGTCCACGCGGGAAATCGAAGTCTTGAGCTTGCTCTCCGGGGGGCTCTCGAACAAGGAAATTGCCGATCAGATGCGCTTGAGCGTCGAAACTGTACGCAGCTACTTGAAAACCATCTACGACAAATTGCACGTCCGCTGCCGAACCGAAGCGGTGATTCGCTACAATGCCAACCGCTCGGCCGTTCCATGAGATGCTTTTGAAAGTCCCGGGCAAGCCTCAGGGGACCAATACCGTGAGAGCAACTCTGGCATTTTAGACCGGAAACCGCTTGAGGCGACCACCCTTCGCCTCGAAGTTTTATCGGAATCGAACGCCTCGTCCACAACGGCGCGCTCCCATCGAAGGCGGTTGTTGCCTTGCTTGGTCTTGACCAATTCGTCGAACGAACCGCCACGTACGTTTCGCGAGTTCCGGATCGCGGGCGTTCAAATACACCCGAGCGATTTGGTTTGACCATTTAAAATGGAGTTCTGGTGAGCCTCGTTATGGGCATGGAATAGGCGGATTGCCTCTGCCTTGTCTTTGGTCCCGAGGCTCAGTTGTTTGCGGGTTTCCCGGTCTTCGTAGTAATAAACGCCGCCTTGGCGGTGGAGCAATCGGAATTATTGCTTCACGTCATTTCTCACGTTATGAGGTTGACGCAAATCGATCCCGTCTCGTTAACCCGTAGTATACCGTTCGCTGGCAGTAAGTTAAAACCGTGAGCAAGCCACGATGGTATTGACAGTTTTACTGACACTTCGGATTGAAATCCTCCAAATTCCCAACAAAAGGGCTGGAGGCGAGGGTCGGAATCGAACCGACGAATGCAGCTTTTGCAGAGCCGTGCCTTACCACTTGGCTACCCCGCCGTCAGGCTCGTAAAGATTAAGCATGCCAGGCTTCCGCGCAAGCCTATACTTCGGATTGGCCCAATCGATTTCGCTTCGCCCACAGTTCCGGCGGCTTAAAGATGCCGGCGGGAGTGATGATGCCGGTGATCAATTCCGCTGGTGTGACATCGAATCCGGCGTTGTACGCGCCGCTGCCCACGTTGGCAACCCGCACATACTCGCGCTGCCCGCGCCGGGTGATGCCCCAGGCGCCAAGAACCTCGCTCTCCTCGCGTTGCTCGATCGGAATGTCGAAACCGGATTTGAGTTTCCAGTCGATGGTGGACAGCGGAATCGCCACATAGAACGGTATGCCATGCCGCTTCGCGAGCACAGCCTTGGTGTAGGTGCCGATTTTGTTCGCCACCTCGCCGGTGCGGCCAAGCGTGCGGTCGCTGCCGACGATCACGAGGTCGATCTCTCCGCGTTGCATCAGGTGCCCGGCGGCATTGTCCGCGATCACTTGATGAGAAATTTCTTGCTGCGCCAATTCCCAGGCCGTCAGCGTCGCTCCCTGGGAACGCGGTCGGGTTTCATCGCAATACACGTGAAACTTCCGCCCCATCGCCTGCGCCGCGTACATCGGCGCGGTGGCGCTGCCAACATCGACAAAGGCCAGCCAACCGGCGTTGCAATGGGTCAAAACTTTCATGCCGGGCCGGATCAGTTTTGCGCCATGTTGACCGATCGCTTCGCAATGCTGCACGTCGTGGTTCGCGAATTCCTCCGCGGCGGCCAGCGCAAGCGCCTGTTGCTCGGCAACCGTCTCGCCGGCGCTCATGCTCACGCGCGCCTGATTCATCGCGTTGACTGGGTCAACGGCGGTGGGACGGGCTGACTTCAACGTTTGATAGACTGTTTCGACGTGCCGGCGGAATCGTTTCAAATCATTCCCACGGAAGGCGCGCGCGCCCTGGGCCAGCCCGTACGCCGCCGTAGCGCCAATGGCTCCCGCGCCGCGCACGACCATGTCTTTGATGGCGCGGGCGGTCTCGCGGAAATCGCGGGTCGGAACAATTTTGAATTCGTGCGGGAGCAATCGCTGTTCGATCAGGAGCACGTGATTTTTTCCTGAGTCGAAAGCGACAGTGCGAAAATGCCGGGTGCGGCCGCGAATGGTAACATTCATGCGCTGAAATTATGCCCGCGACAATGCGGCCTCCTTGCGTCCGCTGCCGCGGCTTGAGTGAAACCGGCTCAAGCTTTCCTGGCCTTCATTTTCCGCACTTTGGCGCGGATGTTCTTGTAGAGGGGATGTTGCCGCAAGCCGGTCAGGTCCGGATCGCGGGCCAGCCATTTGAAATCGTCAAACCCCAGGTTGAGCGCCTGCTCCAGGGCGGCGATGGCCTGGTTGAAATTTCCCGTAAGCGAGTAACTGCAGGCGAGATTATATTGGACCGACGGATCGTCAGGCCGAAGCTGGGAGAGTTGCTCGTCAACTTTGAGACCGGCGACAAATTTGCCGCGCCGCGTGTAGTCATCCCCCAGGATTTGCAACGCTTCCACAAAGGCGGGATCACGCCGGACTACTCCCTCCATAAAACCAATCTTCACGTCCAAGTCCTTCGCTTCCTCGCGGCTTAATTTCTTACGGGCACAGTTTTTTAAGGGCATACGACTGGAAGCATGATTGGTAACCCACGCCCTCAAGTCAAGTTTACAATTTAGTCGTGTTGAATCGTGGCAGAACTGCTTTACTGACCGCGCACTATGAAGTGTTTCGTCACCGGGGCTTCGGGCTTTATCGGCGCCAATCTCGTCCAGGAATTGGTCGCGCGGGGCCATCGCGTCAAGGCCCTCCTGCGTCCCTCCGCAGATGTCCGCGGCCTCGCTGGCGTGGACTTTGAGCGCGTCAACGGCGACATCACCGACCGCGCCTCGATCGCCGCCGGCTTGAGCGGGTGCGATTGGTGCTTTCACGTCGCCGCGAGTTATCATCTTTGGCTCAAGGATTACGCGCCGATGTACGTCGCCAATGTCGATGGCACCCGCAACGTCCTCGAAACCGCCGCGCAGGCCGGTTGCGCGCGCATCGTCTATACGAGCACCGTGGGCTGCATCGGACTGCCGCAACACATCCGTGGCCAACTGACGCCGCCGACCGACGAAATCGCGCCCATCAAGCAAAGCCAGCTCTCGAACCACTACAAAATCTCCAAGTGGCGCGCCGAAAAGATCGCGCGCGAACTCGCCGCCAAAGGTGCGCCCATCGTAATTGTCAATCCGAGCGCCCCCGTCGGCCCGCGCGATGTCAAACCAACGCCCACCGGCCAGGTCATCGTCGATTTCCTGAACCGCAAGATGCCCGCCTACCTCGATACCGGACTCAATTGGGTCCACGTCCGGGATGTCGCCATCGGTCACATCCTCGCAGCCGAAAAAGGCCGCGTCGGCGAACGTTACATTCTCGGCAATGCGGAAGGAAACTGGACGATGAAAGAAGCGTTCGCGGTGCTGCAGGAAGTCACCGGCGTGCCCGCTCCGAAATTCCAAATTCCCTACGGCATCGCATGGATGGCGGCCTGTGTGGACGAGACCATCTCCAGGTTCACCGGCAAGCCGCCCAGAGCTCCGCTCGCGGGAGTGCGGATGGCGGCATACACCATGTTCTTCAATCCCGCCAAAGCCATCCGCGAACTCGGCCTCCCCCAAACCCCGCCCAAACAGGCGCTCTCCGATGCCGTCGAATGGTTTCGGGCGCATGGATATGTGCATGGATGAATGGCCGCATTTCGCTCTCCGCTTACCTTAAAACTTTCCATTCATTACCCACTCGTGCCAGCTTCATTGGCACAATGCTTCCGCCCGGCGAAGCTTGCAGCCCGAGAACAACCTCGTGATCGGAGACGTTCTTCCGCTCCGCAATTCGGAATCCGGGAAAATCTCGCATTTGCTCAACCATTCGCTGTCGTTCCACATCCAAATCTCCATTGAAGCCGGAGGAGCCATCAAGGGAACATTGTGCCAGGCGTTCGAGGTTGCCCTGGCACATCGCCCAAGTCACCGTCAGCGCCGTGGCTTCAGGTGTTCCCAAGCCAGCATCTCCTAACGCAGCTCTGGCGATAAAATCCGCAGGCATCGGGGCTCTGCCGGCCGCGGCTCCCGATGCCTTTTGTTCCGTTGCCAGGCGTTCATTTTCTGAGCGCAACTTCCCCACTTCTTCCGCCTGCCGCCGCAACTGCCGCGCCTCATTGCGCAGACCAGGCAGGCTCTGAACTTCACGTCGCAGCCTTTCGGCTTCCCGGCCCGCCTCACGCAACTGCGGAATCGCGCTGTTCTCGCTGGCCAGTCGCTCTGCCTCCTGCCTCGCTCCCTCCAACTCCTGATTTTCGAGGCGCAGCCTGCCAACGGCTCTCTGGTTCAGAATCACCGCAGCGACGACGCCAGCGAGCGCCAACAATAAAAGCAGGCGCAAAACCGTTCCGCCGCGCCTCGCCATGGAAAGCACCATCTTCATGGCATAAATACTTTCTTGCCGTCGATGATCTTGATCGCCGCCTTTATACGTTCGTCGCTCATTTGCTGAACGCTCCCATCGACCATCAATATGTTGTGATGGATCGGGCACTCCGCGAACACCACGTTGGGTTCCTTTTCGTCAATCCCTGGCGCATCCATTTGATAACTTACGTTCCCGGCGGCCACGTCCGACCAGTTCGTAACACTCCGAGACTTGTCGCTTGGACATTTTAAGACGATTGGCGAAACCAACTCGTTCGACATGGATAGAAAATCCATTGGTGAAACATCGCCATGATCGTTCGCCCAAATCCGGGCGGCCAACCCGATTTGCTTTAGGTTGTTTACGCACATGATTCGCTCGGCCCTCGCCTGCGCTTGTGCGAAAAAATCATCGGTCGCGTTAGTCCCCGGGTTTCCGGAATTGACCGGCCTCACCGCTTGCAATCGTTGGTTTTCCGCTTTCACTTGCTCCGCGCCGGCCAGTTGAGCGCGCAGTTGCTCAACCTCCGACCGCAACCGTTGAGTTTCAAGACTGCCCTTGCGTAATTGTTCCAACTCCTGCGCCTGGGCTTGCAACCGTTTGAATTCCTGGTTCCCGGCCCGAAGCTGATCCAGGTTCTGTGTGGCGGCGCGCAGAGCTTCATTCTCACGCTTCAGTTGCGAGAGTTCGCTCGTCTGGATGCCAATGGCCAGCACGCATGCCACGAAAAACGCCGCCAGCGACAATGCCGGCATGAACCTCCGCAGCCAGGTCCGCGGCTCCAACGCCTCGACGCGCCGCGGCTCCGGCTGCGGCAGCCGGATTTGTGTTTGCAACCGGTTCCGCAACTCTTCCGGCGCTGCCAAAGCCGGCGCTTTTCTTAGTAGGTTCTCGATCGTCTCGTCGTTCATAATTGCACCTCGATTCAAGTTGTTGGTTCAACTGCCCCCGCCTTGAGCCGGCTTAATGCTCCACGCATCCGATACTTCACCGTGCTGGTTGCCACGTTCAAAACGTTCGCCGTTTCCTGGATGGACAGGCCCTGATAATAGTGGAGATGGACAACCTCCCGCATGCCCTCCTCGAGTTGTTCCACCAGCGCAAAAAGCTGCCCCGCCAGTTCGCGTTCGGCCGCGTTCTCGAACGGGCTTGGCCCCTCTGCCACACAGGCTTCCCACCATTCGTCCGACCTGGCCTCCGCCGGGTTCTTCTTTCTTCTCCAATCCACATAAACGTGATACCCGATCCCGTGAATCCAGGTGGAGAAGGACGAGCGCCCACTGTAACTCCCCAGCGATGTCCACACCTTGGCAAAAGTCTTCTGCGTTAAGTCCGCCGCATCCTCATTGTCCCGGCAAAGCCGGCGAAAGAACGCATAGACCCGCTCGTAGAAGAGCGCCACCAACTCGGATGCCGCCGACAGATCCCCTGCCCTCGCCCAGTCACAAAGCTTTTCCGCTGGATCGCTCATGTCAGTTCTCTACCTAGTTAGTCGGATAAACCGGGCTGCCTGGACAAAACAATCTGCGCCTCACGCGAACACGCCCGAACAATAGGGCAAAAATCGGCATATCCCAACACTCGCAGCTTGGCTTTCCACCTACGATCTGAAAGAGTTCGGCCTGAAATATGATTCAATTGAGATTGGCGTTTTCGCTCGCGCTTCTCACCTTCTCCGCTTCCCAAGTTTTTGCCCAGGAGGCCGGCCGGGACGCGACGCGATGTTTTGTGACGGTCTTCAACGTCGGTTCGAATTCGACGCGGGTCGTTTTTGAATCCGACCGGCGGTTCGATGCGCCCAGTTGGTCAGCCGACGGCTCTTACCTGATTTTGAACTCGGGCGGTAAACTGTGGCAAGTGCCGGTGAACGGCGGCCAGAAGCCTCAACAGATTCCAACCGGTTCGGCGGGTTGGATCGATGTCAACCACGGGATCTCTCCCGATGGCAAGACCGTGGCGTTCACCGCAACGTCAGGCTTGGTTCTCTCGGTTCTACCGCTCAGCGGCGGTGCGCCCCGACAGGTAACACCCTTGTCTCCCAGTTACTTTCACGGCTGGTCGCCCGACGGCAAGACGCTTGTTTATACGGCAAACCGGGGACGAGGTTACAAGATCTTTGCCATTGATCTCGCTGGGGGCGCGGAGCGTCCGCTTGCGCCGGACCGAAACTCATCCGACTCGCCCAGCTACTCGCCCGACGGTGCCTGGATATATTTCTATTCGCACGACTCGGGAACATCCGAAATCTGGCGCGTCCCTTCGACGGGCGATGGCGTTAAAGCCGAGCGGGTGCTCGGAGACGACCGCGAGGATTGCGCTCCCCGCCCTTCGCCGGATGGTAAGTGGCTGTTCTACCTGTCGTATCCCAGGAAAACCCAGGGCCACCCGCCGGACCGTGACATTATTCTCCGTCGGATACCGCTGCCAGGCGCGAAGATTGAGCCGGCCAAGGTGGAGGATGTCGCCCGGTTCATCGGTGGCCACGGCTCGATTGGCTCACGCCCATGGTCGCCCGATGGCCGCCAGTTCGCGTACGTTCGCTACGAACCTCCACCGCCGACGGTCCGGATCGTTTTGTTCACCCCGTCCGATCTCAAGGTTCCTGCCGGAGCCGCGCAACGGCTGACGAAAATCGCCGATTCCGCCGAAAAGTTCCTTTTTGCAGGGATGAAACGCTGGGGCTATTCCCCGACCGCCAGTAGCCTGTTCCGGCGCGAACCGGATGGCCAGGTCGAGGTGCTTACTGTCCGCGGAGACCACCCCGTCTCAAGCGGCAGGTATTGGAATCCGGACTACGCACAGGACGTCATCCAGCAGGCGACCCAGCAATACCATGTGGCTGGAGAAGGCCATATCTGGTGGATATTCATTTACGTTGGCGACCGCCCCATCCGATTCAATGACTGGCGAGGGACTGGAAATCCCCGGGACGGCGGCTGGGCGATGGTGAATTACGACACGATTCCCGGCGAGATCCGTCCCGACATTGGTCTGGACGAAGGTTTCAACACCCAATATTTCCTCAAAGGGACCATTCACGAATTGGGTCACGCCTTCGGTCTGCCCCATATCGGCCCGGACCTCTCGCTCGGCTTGGGCAACTCGTTGATGGGACCGAATAAATCGGTTTACGCGGAGCGGAAGTATCCCAAGGCGGATCAAGTCTATCTCACCGAGGCATCCGCAGCCATGCTCTGGAAGCACCCCGTCTTCTCCGGCAATGCAACGAACCGCTTCCTCCAACCGAGCGTAAAGCTGGCTGGCTACCAGGCCCGGTTCAGCCCCACCGACGAACGCATCACTCTCTCAGGCAAACTCATCGCGGACCAACGAGCCCACACCGTTGTCGTGATCGATGATCAGGGCAAGCCCAATGACGAATATTGGCGCCCGAGTCACGCGGCCCGGATCGCTCCTGACGGCGCCTTTCAAGTCACCATCGACAAGCCGTCCAAAACCAACGGCCACTATCGGATTCTGTTTTGTTTCGAAAATGGCATGGTGACCGGTGACGGCACGAATGTCGTTTTCGAAAATCGGGGCGCTATTCAGAAGTCCTACGTCTTCCATGACGGGACTTTTCAATTTGGCGATTAAAGGATTGTATCACAATCCAATGTCGGAAACCAGGCGCAGTTCGTCAGACACGCTTTACTTCTCTGCGTCAATCTGCCTGCGTGAACTGAACGAATATCAGAGATTTCCATTTGACATCCAATTTGGTTGCGATATGGTTTTTCTATGGCAAGTATTACCATCAAAGACATTCCGGAAGAGCTTCATGGGCAATTGAAACGCGAAGCCGAGGCTAACTTTCGCAGCCTGAATCAGGAGGTATTGGCGCGGGTGGAGCGGACATTTGAAATTGACGCGGCGCTGAATACCAAGCGGGACCAAAAGTGGATTGAGGAAGCATTGGCAAGCGGGCTGGCGACCCCATTGACGGAAAAGGAAATGGATGCAATTCGCGATCGAGTGCTGAAGCCCAAATCCAAGTGAGACGTGTTCATAAGCGCCCCCGATTTCTGCTCGATTTAGCCGAGGAATTGACCTGGCTGAACGAAAAGGCCGGAGCGGATGTGGCCATGGCGTGGTATGAAGCCTTGAAGAATACCATCCGCCAATTAGAAAAGCATCCCTTCGTTGGACGTGAACGAAAGGATCTTTCGCCAGCCGGCATTCGTTCCTGGCGTGTCTCGGGTTTTCCCCGGCGGCTGATTTTCTATGGAGTGGGTGTGGACAAAAGCATTGTGCTTTATCGGGTTCGACAGGGCACGATGAACCTTTTGGTCTTAAAGATGGAGCCGTAGGTTTCCCGCCTCCAACTCCCCACTTGCCTTCCCGCTCTCCTTGTGAAACATTTCACAACCTTTTTATGGCACATGTCAAACTGCACATTCCGGGGCCGGTCGAAGTCAGCGAGAAAACCTTCCGCGCGTTCTGCTCGCCGATGATTGGCCATCGCGGCCAGGGCTTCAAAGATCTCTACGCCAAAATCCAACCGCAATTGCAGTCGCTGCTCTCCACCAGGCAGCTCGTCTACCTGAGCACTTCCTCGGCCTGGGGCGTCATGGAAGGCGCCATCCGTAATCTCGTGGCCAAAAAAGTCCTCAACTGCATGTGCGGCGCTTTCTCAGACAAATGGCTCGACGTGTCGCAACGTTGCGGCAAGCAGGCCGAGGGCCTCAAGGTCGACTGGGGTTCGCCGATTCGCGCCACGCAAATCGACGCCAAACTCGCCACCGGCCAGTTCGACGCCCTCACGCTCATTCACAACGAAACTTCGACCGGCACAATGAGCCCGCTGGCAGAAATCGCCGCGCTCAAGCGAAAATATCCCGACGTGATGTTCATTGTGGATTCGGTGAGTTCCATGAGCGCGGTCAAAATCGAGTTCGACGCGCTGGGCCTGGACGTCCTGCTCGCCGGAACGCAAAAGGCATTTGCCCTCCCGCCCGGTTTGGCGGTGTTCACTTGCTCTCCCGCCGCCCTCGCCAAAGCCGCCAGCGCCAAAGACCGCGGTTATTACTTCGATTTCGTCGAGTTCCAAAAGAACGCCGAAGGCAACATGACGCCGAGCACGCCCAGCATCGGCCACGTCTATGCCCTCGCCTCGAAACTGGATGACATTTTCACCGAAGGTCTGGAAGCCCGTTACGCTCGCCACACCAAACTGGCCCAAATGACACGCGATTGGGCGGCTCGCCACGGCTTCACGCTCTTCCCGGAGAACGGTTTCGAGTCCGTCACCCTCACCTGCATCAACAACGGCGCCAAGCCCGGCGGCCGCATCGTGGACGTCGCCAAGCTCCAAAAGCTTGTGAAAGACCAGGGCTTCCTCATCGATGGCGGCTACGGCAAAATTAAAGGCACCACCTTCCGCATCTCGAACATGGGCGATGAAACCGAGTCTACCATGAACCAGCTCTACGCCGCCCTCGACAACGCCATGAAACACCTCGCGGCATAGCCTTCATCTCAATCCCAAAGGGATTGCGTCCTTTAGTTCAGGGTTGCGCGTGCTGCGTCGTAACGGAGCGAAGACGGGAGGAACGAGCTTTCCATGAACTGTTTTGTAGCTCATTGAACATCAACCATACCTATTCGGAACGCCCTATATCGTTTCGGGACGGCGTGCACAGGAGTGCCCGCCCTACCACCGTGTGCCGGTAGGGCGCGCGCTCCTGTGCGCGCCGTCGCAGGCCCCAGGCGCATTCATTAATGGCGCGTGTATAATAGAACCGTTCATGGTCCGTGAGCAGGTCAAAAATGAACTGGAGGCCACCTTGGGAGAATGTGCACATATTATCAACCCCAACGGGTTGCAACTTCCCTCTCGAACGCCAAGACTCCAACCATCATTCGTCTCCGCATCAGATCTTGGAGTTTGGTGTTTCTCTGGTGCTTGGTGTTTCTTTGCTTTGGTGTTTGTGCATCTGTTATGCTGTGTCAGGTGCATTCAACGCGCGAAGCTTATCGAATTGTGAAACTGGCCAATGGCATGCATAGCGTCCATTCGCTGGCACATCGCGAGACCTTCCATCCCGTGATCGGTCCCGTCGCTGAAGCCGAGGCTCTGTATGTGAACCAACTGCGGTTGCCGGAGCGAATGGCCGGTCACACTGGCGAGTTCGTGATTTGGGATGTTGGCCTGGGAGCGGCTGCAAATGTCCTGACCGTCCTGCGTGCCACTCACGGCACCTCGTGCCCGCTCCGCATTATCAGCTTCGACCACACCCTCGCCCCACTCGAATTCGCCCTCGACCATGCCGCCGAACTCGGCTACTTCACCGGCTATGAATCCACGATCACCCAATTACTCAAAGACCATCGGGTGAATTCCACAGATGGAAACCGTGAAGTGGTCTGGGAGCTTCACCTGGGCGATTTCCCCGAATTCCTGCGCTCCCACGCTCCCACGATTCTCCCTCCGCCTCACGCCATCCTCTTTGATGCTTTCTCACCCGCCAGGAATCCAGCGATGTGGACCCAACTCCTCTTCGCCAATCTTTTCAAGTTCCTCGACGCTTCGCACCCGTGCGCCCTGCCCACCTACTCGCGGAGCACGATGCTGCGTGTTTCCTTGCTCCTGGCCGGGTTTTATGTCGGCGCGGGCCACGCCACCGGTGAAAAGGAAGAAACCACTATCGCTGCCAATACGATGGACCTGATTTCCGAGCCGCTCGGCAAAAAATGGCTTCAACGCGCCCGCAACTCCACCAGCGCGGAGCCGCTTTGGGAACCGATCTACCGCCAGGCGCCGCTAACGCCCGAAACTTGGGACAGGTTGCAACAGCACCCGCAATTCAAATGAACATGTTTTTCAACCATCACCGCACAAAATTGTGGTGGGCAATCGACGGCGTGCTCGCCGGGATGCGCGTGCCAAACATCTCGCCTGAGCGGCGGCAATCTTTGGGCGGCACATCGGTGACTTACGACGATGATCTGTCTCTGATCCATCAAGCCGGCATCCGCGCCGTCGTGTCGCTCCTCAACCATCCGGGCGATCTCCCGCTCTTTCAGGCCGCTGGATTTGAGTTCAAATGCTTGCCGATTCAGGACGGCCATCCGCCGTCCCTCAGTCAGGCCGGCGAATTCATCGAGTATGTGGATTCCTGCCGCTCGAGGAACCTGCCGGTAGCCGTATTCTGCATTGGCGGCATCGGCAGGACGGGTACCATGATTGCCAGTTATTTGATCCATACGGGCATGAGTGCGAGCGAAGCGGTTGCGCATGCTCGAACGAAAGAACCATCGGCCGTGGAAACACCCCTGCAAATGGCATTCCTGCGCGATTTTGAAAGCTTGCAGCGAAGATGATCTCCATGAGTTCCAGCAAACAATTCGAAGCAATGCTCGCCGGATTGGAACCCATTTTGGCGCTCGCCCCAATGCAAGACGTGACCGATCTGCCTTTCTGGAAGGTCATGGCAGCTTACGGCGGCGCGGATGTCTATTACACCGAATACTTCCGCGTCCATGCCACGTCGCACCTGGAAAAATGGATTCTCGAATCCATCACCCAAAATCCCACCGGCAAGCCAGCCATTGCGCAAATGATCGGCAACGACATTCCAGCGCTGGTGCGGAGCGCCCGCGAGTTGCAACAGTATCCCGTGGCGGCGGTGGATCTGAACCTTGGCTGCCCGGCGCCCATTGTTTACCGCAAGTGCGCCGGCGGCGGCTTGCTCCGGGAACCGCAGCGGGTTGATGCCATTCTCGGCGCCTTGCGCGACGCCATCTCGATCAAATTCACCGTGAAAACCCGCATCGGTTTCGATTCGCCGGCTGTGTTCGACGAACTGTTGCCGATTTTCGCCAAACACTCGCTCGATTTGCTCACCGTTCATGGTCGCACCGTGCAGGAGATGTATCGAACCGAAGTGCATTACGATTACATTGCCCGCGCGGTTCAATCACTCCCCTGCCCTGTTCTGGCCAATGGAAATGTTTATTCCCCCGCGAAGGCGCGGGAAGTTTTGCAACTGACCGGCGCGCGCGGCTTGATGATCGGGCGCGGCGTCATCCGCAATCCCTGGCTGTTCCATCAAATCCGTCAGCATCGCCGAGGTGAAACGATCTTCGCGCCCAAGGGCGTGGACGTGCTGGCCTACGTGCGAACGCTTTACGACGCCGTTTGTTCGCCCGAAGTGCGCGAATCCGCTCAAGTCCAGAAAATGAAGAAATACATGAACTACCTCGGCGTCGGCGTCGATGCGAGCGGCCAATTTCTTCATCACATCCGTCGGGTTATAACCAAGGCAGATTTTTTCCGCGTTTGCGAACAATTTCTGGATCACGACCGAGCGATGTCGCTCGAACCATTTTCGCTGCAATTGAAGGAAACGGATATCATGGCTGGTGAACATCTTTAAATTATTCGCATTGGTCGCCCATTTAGTTTACGTTTGAAGCGCAGTAAACAAGATGGCCTTGGAAAAGAAAAGAGCTCGGCGGATATGGGTTAAGCTACTGCGACTATCAATCCCCTTGCTTTTGATTCTTCTTCTGGCTGCGTGGGGCTCCTACCGTTACACTTTCCCCTATGGAGAAAGCCATTGCTGTATATTGGTGCTCGGCTCGGCTTTACGGTCATACGCGGAGGAGCACAATGGCCGATTCCCTTCCGGCCAGGCCACACCCGAGGCATCGCTCAGTCTGTTGGCAAAGGCAGATTATGGTATTAACGCTTACATCTTACGCGGCAAAACCGTGCCACTTGAGGTGGCAAGCAACACGTTGGCGAAGGACGGCGTGCTCGGCCCTGAGTCCTGCGGCTGGCACTACGTCGAAGGTCTGACTCTCGCAGATAACCCTGACATCGCCATCGTTTGGGACAAGGTTGGGCTCGGGCACAACGGTCAACGCCTTAAGAGAGGTGGTCACGAAGTTCTCCTTCTGGATGGAAGTCATAACTATATCACGGGACAGGGATGGCCAGCCTTCCTGCAAACGCAAAAAGAACTCCTGGCGAAACGCAGGGTCAATGAGAAAAATGGAATTCCTGCGCTGCAGGCCCGAATCAAGATGCCGGATGGAAACATCCTGGATCACTACGATGGCAGTTACACGTTGGAGGACACGACCCAATCCTCCAATGGGAACGGAACCGGCAAAACATCCGGCAGCCAGCCGGAGCTGAAGTGGTACTATTTTTACCAGGCGGATGCCACCATCACTTACAATTTAACTCTCCCAGCCGCCCAACTGCGATCCAAACCGGTGAGTTTTCAGGTCAAGGATCATGCCCCTTCGACCAATCTCATAGTTTTTGAAATGGAGAAATTTTAGGACATCACCCGTACCGATACGGCTTCGCCATCACAAACGTATTCGGCAGATGCCGCACTTCACTTACTTTGCTATCCACCAGCAGAACCTCGACAATATCAAAGCGGATCTTGACCTCGGGATTCTTGATCAGCCTTAAGTAATCCAGCGCGGTTTGTGATAGCAGTTTTCGCTTACGCGCATCGACGTATGCCGCCGGTCGCACCCAGTCTTCTGACGAACGCGTCTTAACCTCCACAAACACCAGGCAATCCATGTCGCGAAAGATCAAATCGATTTCGCCGCGTTTGGACCTGAAATTAGCGGTGAGGAATTTGAGCCCAAGTTTGCGCAAATGTTTCCGGGCGGCAGATTCGCCTGTTTCTCCGTGACGCGCAGAAATCGGTTGTTGCTCCCCTCTCTTCCACGCCTGGATGCGTTCCCAGAGTTTCATCGCGGTCAGGAGGCCGGTGCGGACGTGGATTGGGGAGGAACTTCCGGATTCTCTGGCGGCGCGGCATCCTTGAGAACCGCGTCAGAAAAAAGTTCCAACGGCTCCGCCACAGGCCGGAACGGCGAAAAACTACGCCGATGAATCGGACACGGGCCATTCGCGCCGATGGCCGCATAGTGTTGCGGTGTGGCATAGCCTTTGTGCTCGGCAAACCCATAGCCGGGATATTGCCTGTCGAACTCGACCATCATTCGGTCGCGCGTCACCTTCGCCAGCACACTGGCCGCGGCGATGGAATAGCTGCGGCAATCCCCCTTTACGAGCGGCGTGTGCGGAAAGCGCAGCGACTTCACCCGCCGGCCATCGACAAGCACATGTTGCGGCGCGGGATGAAGCTGTTCAAGCGCCTGGTTCATGGCGCGATGGGCCGCCTGAAGAATGTTAATCCGGTCAATCATCTCCACATCCACAACCGCCACACCATGGCGAATCTCCGCGTGCGAAGTGATCACACTATAATACTTCTCGCGCTCTTCCTCGGTGAGTTGCTTTGAATCGTTCAGCCCGCGCAATTTGGAATAAAGGCCCGTCTCCAGCCAACTGCATGGGAAGATCACCGCCGCCGCCACCACCGGTCCGGCCAGCGGCCCACACCCCGCCTCATCCACTCCAGCCACCAGGGTCGTGCCCTGCTGCCAAAGCTCCCGTTCAAACCCCAATCGATTCCAATGCCGCGTGCCAATCGCCATGCGTCTCTGTTGAAAACCTATACGGCGCGGAAAACGAGGCAACAGAAAAGAACAAATTTCCATTTGCTGAAGAGGCTTTTCCCCAAACTTAAGTCCTGATACCTTCCATCCCGATTCTTAAAATATGAACACACCGATTTTGACCGCAGGCATGAAAATCACCCATCCGCATCACGGAGAGGGCATTGTTGAAAAGGTTTCCGGAGGCTCGGCCGATATTCGTTTCGGCAATATTCTCAGGACGATCGACCCGCGATTGGCGGAAATCACGGTTCCCGAACCCACCATAAAAGTCGGCGAAGCTGAAATCCCGTTGAAGCAGTTTGTCGAAGGCATCATCGAATCCGTGGTTGACCAGTTGGGCGTGGAAAAAGCGGACGTCAATGTCTCTCAACTGGGCGCGCGCTGGCACAAAGGCCGCCTGGTAATGCACCCCGCCGATCCCGCGCTGCAGCCGAAAGATGTGCCGTTGGAAACGTTCTTCCACAAAATCGTCATGGTCCGCAACAACCTCCGTGTGCTGGAGCAAAAGATCAACGCGCACGAAAAACTCTCCGACGCCGAGAAGATCGAGATGCAGCAATACATCACCCGCAGCTACGGTTCGCTCACCACCTTCAATATTTTGTTCAAGGAAAAGGAAGACCAGTTTTGATTATTCACGCGCACTGCAAACCCTGGCCACCGCTCATTGCGCAACGGGGCTTGCGCGGGTTGCCTGCGTTGGAGATTCAACACCCCAGAGCAACGTCAGCAGCTTGTACATGTCCGGGTCGTGTTGTTTCAGTTCGGCGCGGGTGAACGGAAAAAAGTCGTTCGTGCCAAAAAATGCCTCGGAGCACTCGGCGAAATACTCCTGGTCGTTCGTCATCGCGTAATGCCGTCCCGTAGCGCCGTTGATTCGGAGGACGTTGTCATAGGACTTGGAAGCGACCGCGCGATCATAGGCGGCTTTGACTTCCGAGTTGTGAAATCCCAGCACCCGGTCGTGAAAAGAATGCGCGAGTTCGTGCAGGACCATCCAGGGCTGCTCTTTGGTCCAGGCGAGGAAGTTGGTGACATTGGAGATCTCGACGCAACGGGCTTTCGCCGGGTTCATGTCATGCTCGCGAAGCCAATCGGCGGAGGGGTGATAGCACATGCAGGGGTTCAATGGGTGGGCGAATTCGATCCAGATGGGCACCACCTGCAACGCTTCGAGCGACCGCGGGGGAACCACCCGCGTGATCTGATAAAGTTGGAAGTCAAGCAGCCGCAGTGTGTCGCTCGCCAGCGCCGGATGGTCCTTCAGTAGTTGCTGGTTAATGCGCACCGTCCAGCCGTCCAGGGTCCGCGTCTCGTATTTGTCCGTCGCGTCATACGCGCGCACGTGAGCCGCCAGAACAAGAGCGGTCATGCTGGCGAGCAAGCTGAGTGCGAGATTTTTAATCATGGTTTTCATGCTTAAGCGATTGGCAGGGCCGCAAGCAAGAGGAAACAGCGCCTTCCGGACCCGCGCATTCTGGCGTACGCAGTTAGTACGCAGGTGTTGCCCTTGACGGCCTCCATGAATTTCCGAAACTTGGGCTGCGTCCGAAAAGCTATGATAACTCCTTTGGCGCTATGCTGCCGACTTTGCGTCTTTGCCGCCTGCTGGCTGGCGTTGCTCAGTGCGCAAGCAGAGACGAAAGAATCCTTGCGGCTCGTCGGCGTGGCGAAGATCGACATCACGCCGAACTATCCCATCCGGCTCAATGGCTACCTGGGCCGAAACGTCGAAGCCACCAACGCCGTCCAGCATCTTTTTGCCAAGGTACTGGCCATTGGCAGTGACAAAGATCAGCCGGCGCTGTTGATCACGATCGATAACTGCATCCTTCCAAGTATGGTGCGGGAACAGCTTGTCCAGCGGCTCCAGACGAAAGCCCGCATTGCGCCTGAGCGGATCACGCTCTGCGCCTCCCACACGCATACGGGGCCTTGCCTCACCGGCGCGGCGCCCAACCTCTTTGGGATGCCGATTCCCGCCCTCGACCAGGCACACATCGACCGCTACACGAGCGAACTGATCGACAACTTGGAGAAGGTTTGCCTTGCGGCACTAAAGGACCGCCGACCGGCCCAACTCGCCTGGGGTCAAAACAGGGCCAATTTCGCCGCCAACCGTCGGACACCGGGCGGGCCGGTGGACCATGATTTGCCATTTCTCATCGTCACCGATCCCAAAGGCAATTTGCGCGCCGTCCTTGCCAACTATGCCTGTCATTGCACCACGCTAGGCGGCAACTTCACTCAAATCTGCGGCGACTGGGCGGGTTATGCGCAGGAATATTTGGAGCACGATCACCCGGGCGCAATTGCCATGATGGCAATCGGTTGCGCCGCCGATGCGAATCCCAGCCCGCGCACCGGCCTGGAATTCGCGCAGAAACATGGCCGCGAAATCGCCGAGGCGGTTAATCAAGCCTTGAATTTCACCCGGACTCCGCTGTCCGGAAAATTGGAGTGCCGAACAAAGGAAATTGAACTGGCCTTCGACAAACTCCCCACGCGGGAGCAATGGGAATCGCTCGCGAAGCAGACCAATGCCATCGGCTACCACGCCCGCAAGAATCTCGCGCGACTCGACCGCGGCGAACAACTTGAGACGAAAATTCCCTACCTGGTCCAGACTTGGAATTTCGGAAATGATCTTGCCATGGTTTTCCTGTCGGGCGAAGTCGTGGTGGATTACTCTCTGCGACTGAAGAAGGAATTCGACGCGACCCGGCTTTGGGTCAATGCCTACGCCAACGATGTGCCCGGCTACATCCCTTCCGAACGCATCCTGAAAGAGGGCGGGTACGAGGGCGGCGGCGCGATGATCTATTATGATCATCCGACGCGATTCGCCCCGGGCCTTGAGGAGCGCATCGTCGCGACAGTGCGTGAGTTGATGCCCGCAGACTTTGTCTTTGACGCACAGAAGGCGGAATTTCCTCCACCCAAATCGCCGCAGGAATCCCTTGCAGCCATGAAAACCAGGCACGGCCTCCAAATCGAACTGGTCGCCTCCGAACCGTTGATCGTCGATCCGGTGGCGATCGACTGGGGTCCGGACGGAAAGCTCTGGGTCGTGGAAATGCGCGATTACCCGATGGGCATGGATGGCAATTGGAAACCCGGCGGTCGCATCAAGTATCTCGAAAGCACTCGAGGCGATGGCAAGTACGACAAGGCAACGGTGGTCTTGGATAACATACCCTTCCCCACCGGTGTCATGGCCTGGCGGAACGGAGCCTTCGTGTGCGCCGCACCGGATATTCTTTTTGTGGAGAGCACCGTGCGGAACGGCAGCCCCGCATCCGCGAAGAAGTTACTGACGGGCTTCTTCACTGACAATTATCAGGCGCGGGTGAATGGCTTGAGTTACGGCCTGGATAATTGGATCTACGGCGCGAACGGTTTGCTGGGTGGAGTGATTCGCGGCATGTCCAACGGCAGGGAAGTGGATATTCGCGGCCGGGATTTTCGCATGAATCCGGATACGGGGGTGTTCGAACCGGTTGCCGGCCTGACACAGCAAGGTCGTGTACGGAACGATTGGGGCGACTGGTTTGGATGCGATAACAGCAATCCCATCTGGCACTATCCCCTGCCCGATCATTATGTGCGAAGAAATCCCTTTGTAACCGCCCCTTCGCCGCGCGTTTATGCGGCCACCGGCCCCGAGCCCGATCTCGTCCACCCCATCAGCCGATTGTTGGAGCGCTTCAATAATCCCGAGTCCGCCAATCGCGTCACATCCGGCTGCGGATTGGGAATCGACCGCGATGAGGTGCTCGGCCAGGAGTTTTACGGGAACGCGTTTGTGTGCGAACCGGTCCACAATCTCGTCCATCGCATGCGGCTGGAAGCAAACGGCGCGACCTTCAACGCGGTGCGCGCCGATGACGAGCAGAACTCGGAATTTCTGGCCTCGCGTGACAATTGGTTCAGACCGGTCCAGGTCCGGACCGGACCGGACGGCGCCATCTACGTCGTGGACATGTACCGCTTCGTCATCGAGCATCCGCGCTGGATTCCACCTGAGCGGCTGGCCAAACTGGACGTGCGCGCCGGGGCGGACAAGGGCCGTATCTATCGGGTCATTCCCGCCGGCGGCAAACTCCGCGCCGTTTCCAATCTCCGAAAACTTTCCACTCCGAAGCTGGTTGCCGCCCTGGGAACGCCCAATGGAACCGAGCGTGACCTCATTCAAATCGAACTGGTCCAGCGCAATGATCAGAGCGCCATTAAACCTCTTGCGGAACTGGCGCAAATCGGCCGCTTGCCGGCGGTGCGCGTCCAGGCACTCTGCACGCTCGACGGGTTGGGCGCGCTCAAGCCGGAATGGCTCCAAGCCGCGCTGGCAGATGAGGATTTTCATGTTCGCAATCAGGCAATCCGGTTGAGTGAATCGTGGTTGTCCCGTTCGCCGGCCGTCGCGGAGGCCTTCCTGAGATTGGCCGATGATTCGGCCGTCGCCTACCAACTGGCGCTGAGTCTCGGGGAATGGGATGACTCGCGCGCGGGACAGGCCCTTGGCCGACTGGCGCTGAAGGCTATGAGTGACGCCTGGATGCGCGCGGCGATCATCAGTTCCGCCAGCCACCGCCCCGCCGAAATTCTCAGAGCCGTGCTGACGGCCCAGCCCTCAGTCAACGGCCGCACGGTCATGATCGATCAACTCATTTCCACCGCAGTTGGACGGAATGACCCCGCTGAAATGAGGGAAGTAATTGCAGCCGTGATGCCGACTGAGACCAGCCACATCGAAGACTGGCAGTTCGCCGTGCTGAAGACTTTGTTGGAGGCACTGGATCGGCGTCACCTCCTGGTGGCGAATTTTGAAACCGCAGAAGGAGGCAGCGCCGCGCTCACGCAGCGTATCAACGCGATGTTCGATGCCGCGCGCAAACTTGCCGCCGATAACTCCGCCCCTGAAGCCAGCCGCCAAACCGCCATCGGTCTGCTCGGTCGGGGCGCGGACAACGCCGACGAAAATCTTCAATTGGTGGGCACGCTGTTGAAACCGGAGAATTCCGCGGGAATCCAAAAAGCGGCGCTGGAGGCTTTAAAACACTCCCGAAGCGGCAAGGTGCCGGAACTGCTGCTCGCCAACTGGAAGCGGCAGCCACCTTCCATTCGCGCGCCCGTGCTGGAAATTCTTCTCAGTCGCGACGAGTTCATTAACCGCCTGCTGGCGGCGGTCGAAGCCGGGACGATTCAAGTAAACGAAATTTCGCCGGCCAGCCGTCAGCGTTTGCTCAAGCATCAGAATGCCGAAATTCAGAAACGGGCCGCTGCCTTGCTGAATGCCGGCGCTTCGAGCCGCGCGGACGTGCTGGCAAAGTATCAGGGCGCGACGACGCTGAAAGGCGACCCCGCAAAAGGCCGAATGCAGTTCGAGAAGAACTGTTCCACCTGTCATCTCCTGAACGGCGTGGGGCACAGCGTCGGCCCGAACCTCGCAGCGTTGTCGGACAAATCACCGGGGGATTTTCTCGTGGCAATCCTCGATCCCAACGCGGCAGTCGAGCCGCGGTTCGTAAGCTACAACATCGAGACACGGGACGACCGTTCGTTGAGCGGCATCGTCAGCGCCGAAACCGCCACCACCCTGACCCTGGTAATGCCCGGTGGCATCCAGGAAAGCATTTTGCGCAGCGACATCTCGGAGATCAGGGCAACCGGGCTTTCGCTGATGCCCGAGGGACTGGAGCAGGCGCTGCTACCACAGGATTTGGCGGACCTGATCGCATACCTGAAAACAGGCGCGGCTCCGCAGAATGCTTCACGCTGACTATGGACCAAGCCGCACGCGGTGATAGCTGCTGGTCCCATTGATGGCAGCTCCGGACTCGAGATAACTGGCCGTCGTGTCACCGGTTCCGGGAATGACAATGTTTGAGCTGATGTCGGAGAAGCTGCCACTGGCCAAGCGGGTGGAGGCTTGCACCACGTTGGTCCGACCTCCGACCGTTTGCCACGTCACCAGTAAATCATTGCCCTGCCGTTTGACGCCCGTGATGCGAAAGACCGACGCGGTGCTGTTTGGATTGGTGCCAGCCAGAAATTCGGCCATGTTGTTCGCGCCATCGCCATCCGGATCCGCCCCGGGGTCAGCTTGCGGGCAGTTGGTGCAGCCAAAGTTCCGTAGCTGCCAATTGGCGAAAGCACTGATGTTCAGTTGCAGCTCAAACGCGCCAATATCCGTGGGACCGTAGTTGCGGGCGAAACCCGCACCGCGCTCATCATTGGCAAAACCCGAAAAGTTGTAGCCCGTATTGATGGCAGGGCTGCCCGGAAGCAAGGCATGCGTAAGGACCGCGCCGCCGTTGTTCTGGAGCGGGCCGAGCATGGGATCGGTATTGGTCAGGTCGGTGCTGTTGGTCAAAGCGCCGCCGGCGTTGTCGCTGCTGAGATTGTAACCGGCCGAATCAATTGTGCCCCCGCTGTTCATGATTGTCCCTCCAAACGCGCCAGCGTTCAGGATGCTGCTGCCGATCAGCACGGGCGCGGTGCCCATACCGGAGTTCGCGTTGAAAAGAAGACCACCATTGGTGGCGGTATTGCCAGTGAAAGTGCTGTTAAAGATCTGAACGTTGGCGTTCGCCGTGCCTCCTGGAGGAGGTGGAGCTACCGCACAACTATTGTAAATGGCGCCTCCCGTGACCGCCGCGTTGCTGCTGAACGTGCTGTTGGTAATCCCAACCAAGGCGTTGCCTGGATATCCACTGCCCGGCCCTCCCGAGCTGTAAATGGCGCCGCCAGTAGCGGCCACATTCCCATTGAAAGTGCTGCCCACGACTTCCACGATGCCACTACTTCCGCTGATTGAACTGAAAATGGCGCCCCCCTCGTTGGTCGCCCGATTGTAGCTGAAGGTGCTGTTAAAGACCTGTGCGCCTATCCCGTATGTGTTTCCGAAGCTGTAAATAGCCCCTCCCGACGACGCGGAATTGCTGCTGACTACGCAATTGAACAAAGTCGTAGCCGCTCCTGGCCCAAATCCACCGCCCTCATTGGCGATGGCGCCGCCGCCAAAGCCAGCGGAATTGCCGATCAAAGTGGCGTTGGTGAGTGCCGATGAAGCGCCGTCATCGTAAACCGCTCCGCCGGTATCGGATGCGATGTTGCCAATCATGGTGAGATTGGCCGAAGTCATCGCTCCATGGCTGGCGTAAATACCGCCGCCGCCGCTGGCGCTGCCGGTGCCGCGGCCGCCACTGGCCACATTGCTGGAGATAACAGAATTCTTCAGGTTTAGGTTGGCTATGGCGTTGTAGATGCCCCCACCGGCCGCGGTCGCCTGATTGCCGGTCATGACGACGCCGGACATGCCCGCCAGAACGTGACTCAAGCCGTCCAACAAATAGATGCCGCCGCCGTTGGTCGCCAAATTCCCGTTCACCGACGTATTGACCATTGAGAATGTATTGGTGCCCAAGAAATGCCCGGTGAAATAGACCCCGCCGCCATCAACAGCCGAATTGCTGGTGACACTGCTATTGATAATTTGCAGATCCGTATTCTGCGCGTAAACACCACCTCCCAGACCGGCTGTATTGCCGGTTATAACCACGTTGCTTATGATTGCAGACCCCGCCTCGCAGTACACACCGCCTTGACCATGGGTGATGGTTAGGCCGGAAATCGCGACTGAGTTGCCCGAAAGGTCGAATACCGCGTTGGTGGCGCTTCCGTCAATCGCCAGACTGGCAGGCCCGGGACCGGTGATCGTCAAGCCCTGATTTACTGCCAGCTTGCCGCTGGTCAAAGTAATCGTCGAGGGCGACGGCAACGAGAATACAATGGTGTCGCCGTTGGTGGCCGCAGTAATGGCCGCGCGCAACGAACCCGCGCCGTTATCGGCGTTGGTTGTGACGGTGAAAGTCGCGGCGGATGTGGCGAACGCGCCAAGCAGGAACAGCGCTAAAAACGCGGCGGCAAGGGACCAGGACCAACTGGGCTGATTTTCCAAGCGTGAGTTCATAGTGGTTTCATGTAAGTTAATGATTACTGGTTCAGACAAATCGTTCCCCGAGCTTGTTTTGTCGGGCTAAGGCGCGAGGCGCACGCGGTGCGTAGCTGTCCGCGCCATTGGTAGCAGCTCCGGGTTCGAGATAGCTGACCGTTGTGCCATTCCCCGGAATAACGATGTTTGAACTGACGCCGGAGAAACTCCCGTTGACCAGGCTGCCGGAAGCCTGCCCCACGTTGATATGGCCACCAGCGGTTTTCCAGATCAACTGGCGCCTAAATCGGTCAGGATGATTTCCCAAGTATAAATTCATTCCGGCTTTCTTCTAATCTTAATGAGATCTTGCCTCAAAAACGCGCTAATACATGGGCCAAACGAAACATGTAGTCAAGTTAATGTTGGCGCGATTTGTACGGACGGCTTGTCATCCTGCCTCAATTCTCCATCCGCTCTGAAAACGTTGTAAGACGATATCAGCCAGTGGCTTGCGCCGCTGTAAAGTCAGTACTAAAAACAAAATGGTGATTACGAGAGGTATTTCGGGGCGGATCCGGGGCGGAGACAGAATGAACCGTGGTTATCGGTTGACTTTCGGCCTTTTTTAGTCTCTTCTTAATTAAAGCCGATTAGAATCAAACCATTGAGTTTTTGTTTGGTAAATGGTTGCGCCGGAATGGACTCCACCAGTTGTGTGGGCGTGAGTTGACCGGCGGCTTGATCCGGCCTTCGCTGCGCGCAGTCGAGGGGGTAGAGCTCCAAATTTGCATGGGTATTCGGCGTCCTGAAGCAAAACAAGCGACGCTGTTTTCAACCCCAGCGCAGTGCGTGGCGGGCAGAAATGAAATGTAGTAGAAAATTGTTGTGGGGTTTGGGGATGATCGGTGCGTTATTGCTGGAGACTGTCGCCTTTGGAACAGTTGCAGCAAAGACGGCGGAATTGCCTGACTTCGATGCGCGAACACCGCGTTGGAGCATCGCGGCCAATCAATTCACGGCCATCACCCAACTCACCTCCCGCGTGTCCGACGCACGGGTCGATTTCGACGAATTGTTGGGAACCCCCAAATGGATCGTCTCGACCCATGGCTTTCTAACCGGAGCGGGCGGCCAGGGACGGGGAGTTTCTCCCCAAACGCTCGCCAGCCTGCCCACCAACGACCCTGATCGTGTCACGAAGGCGTTCCTGGCCGAGCACCGCGAGTTATTCGGCCACGGCGCGGAAGTCCTCACCAACGCTCTCGTCAAACGGCAATTCCTCACGGCCCACAACGGTTTGCACACGACGGTATGGCAACAAGAGGTGGATGGCATTCCGGTTTTTCAGGCGCTTTTGGTTTCCCATGTCACTGTCAAGGGGGAATTGCTCAGTATTTCAAGTCACTTTGTGCCTGCGCCGGCCGAAGCCGGGACTGACGCGGCAACGCGAGCCAGCCCGCCCATTTCGGGCCGGCAGGCCGTTACTTTCGCCGCGCACAACCTCGGCGAGCAAATCTCGCCGGATACCGTGCAGACCTTGGATGAGCCCGCCCAGGAACCGGAACGGCATCAACGGTTCAACGCCCCCGCGCTCAAAGGCGAAGCGACTGCGCATTTGGTTTGGCTGCCGATGGATCACTCCAATTTGCGCCTTTGCTGGGAAGTCCTGCTGATGAGCCGCGCGCAAGACCGGATGTTCCGGGTATTGATCGATGCGCGAACCGGAGAAGCGCTCTTGCGCCACTGCCTGACCGAAAACCTCAGCAACGCTTCCTATTTGGTTTATACCTCGGATAGTCCCACGCCGATGTCTCCCGGTTATTCGACTCCGGTCACGAACCAGCCGGCGGAGGTCGCGCGCGTCCTGATGGTCACGAACGCCTTCGACACCAACGCTTCCCCGGGCGGCTGGATCAATGATGGCGGCAACCAGACGCTCGGCAACAACGTCGATGCCTACCTGGATCGCAACGGTGACGGACAGCCCGACTTGCCGCGCCCCCAAGGCTCGCCGTTCCGGGTTTTCGCGCCGACGAATGACCTGACCCAGGACCCAAATAATTTTGGGAACGCGGCGGTGGTGAACTTGTTTTATTGGAACAATTGGATGCACGACAAGCTCTATGAACTGGGTTTTACGGAGGCATCCGGAAATTTCCAATCGAACAATTTCAGCCGCGGCGGCGCGGGCAATGATCCCGTCCACGCCAGCGCCCAAACCGGCGGAAGTGCGGGGAGCGACAACAACGCGAGCTTCACCACCCTGCCCGATGGCATGCCCGGCCTGATGCAGATTTACATTTTCAATGGCCCGACGCCAAACCGCGATGGAGATTTCGACACACAGGTTATCCTGCATGAGTACACCCACGGGTTAAGCAATCGGCGGGTCGGCGGCGGGGCTGGCCTTACCGCCAAACAATCTCTTGGCCTCGGCGAAGGGTGGTCGGATTTTTACAGTTTGGCGCTGCTGAGCAAATCGGGCGATGACGTCAACGGCGTTTATCCGGAAGGCGCGTACGTTGCTTACGATTACAATGGCCTGGAACAGAATTATTACTACGGCATCCGACGTTATCCATACAGCACCGATAAGGCAAAGACCCCAGGCACGTTCAAAGACATCGACCCCGGCCAGTACAGCGCGCACTTGGGCATTCCCTGCAATCCCGCTCTTTCCAACGCCATTCCTTCGACCATCCCGGTGGACGAAAAGCACAACCAGGGTGAAATCTGGTGTGATGCCCTATGGGATGCTCGCGCCAACCTGATCAACAAACTCGGGTTTTCGGCAGGCAACCAGCTCATCCTTCAGTTGGTCACGGACGGCATGAACTTGACGCCGGCAAACCCCAACTTTGTCCAAGCTCGGGATGCGTTGATACAAGCCGACTTGGTTGATACCGGAGGCGCAAATTACCATGCCCTCTGGCAAGCCTTCGCCAAACGTGGGCTCGGTTATGGCGCGGTCGCCCCGGCCAGTTCCACCACTTCGGGCGTGATTGAATCATTTCTGCTGCCTGACGATCTGTTGGTGATGCCGGAAACCAATCTCGTGGCCAATGGCATTGAAGGGGGCGCTCTCACGCCGGTCACGCAGATGTGCACCTTGAAGAATACCGGCACGAATTCCTTCGCCTGGGCTGCTGGCGAAAATGCCCCCTGGCTCGATCTCTCCCGCACCAATGGAACGCTCGGGCCAAACGGAGCTTCGACCAATATCCTGGTTTCGCTCAACGCCACCGCCTACATGCTTCCGCTCGGCGTGTATTCCGCAACGCTTACCTTTACCAACCTGCTCACGGGCGTGGTGCAATCGCGCCTGTTTACGCTGACCCTGGAAGCACCGGCCATTTTTAGCTTCGCGCTCGACACCGATCCAGGGTGGTCGCGCCAGGGTGCGTGGGCTTTTGGCCATCCCACCGGCAGTGGCGGCACGTTTCACGGATTTCCTGATCCGGCTTGCGGCGCAACCGGCAACAACGTTTTCGGTGTCAACTTGAACGGGGACTATTCCACAACCGCGGGCGGACCCTACTATTTGACGGCTGGGCCGTTAAACTTCAGCGCCTTCGGCGACATCACGCTGCAATTCGAACGCTGGCTCAACTCCGACGTCCAGTCCTACGCCTCGGCCACTGTCGATGTTTCAAACGACGGCACCAATTGGACGTCCGTGTTTGCCAATGGCAACAGCATCATAGCCGATTCGACGTGGACGAACTGTCAATATGACCTCTCGGCCATCGCGGACGCCCAGCCCACGGTTTATGTTCGTTGGGGCTACCAAATCGCGACCGGAGCATTCCCCTATTCTGGATGGAACATCGACGACATCGCCTTTCTCGGTTTGGGCAGGATCCAGGTGGGATTGCCACCATCAGCTACCGAGGGAGATGGGACATTGCACAACCAGGGGACTGTCTTCATTCCCCATGCTGCCACTACGAATGTCACCCTCACGTTGGTTTCCAGCGACACCTCAAAACTGACGGTGCCCGGTTCGGTCACCATCCTCGCCGGGCATACCAATGCCAGCTTCGATCTGACCGTGATCGACAACATGTTACTGGACGGCACCGAGCGGGTGTCCGTATCGGCTTCAGCCAATGTCTATGCGAGTGGCAGCAATTCCATGGCCATCTTTGACAACGAAGCAGCCACGCTCACGCTCACACTGCCCAGCAGCGCCACAGAAGGCGATCTCCCAGTGCAGGGATTGATTACTTCCAGCGCGCCACCAGCGAATGACATCACGGTGATGCTCCTGGCCAGCGATCCAAACAGCCTCCAGGTACCAGCAACCGTTTTATTGCCCGCCGGACAAACGTCCGCGGTTTTCAATGCCACCATTGTGGATGATAACAAGATCAACGGCGACCGAACGATAACCGTCACGGCCCATGTTCAAAATTGGACCGATGGCGTAGGTATGATTTTGATCCACGACAACGAAACCACGAACCTGGCCTTGAACCTGCCTTCCCAGGTCTGGGCCAGCAACGGCACTCGCACCAATGGCGGGCAGGTCCAAATCTCCGGCACACTGACGACGAACCTGCCCGTGGCCCTTTCTTCAGGCGATACCAACCATCTCGCCGTTCCGGCCGGGGTCGTGATTCTGGCGGGCCAAACCTCCGCTGTCTTCAACGTCAGCGTCCTGGACACCGGGGCGTTCGGAATCATCCCAGTTTCGATCAACGCCAGCGCCGCAGGCTTTATGGCCGCCCAGGGAACAGTCAATGTGAGCGATGACCAGAGTCCGCCGCCACCGTTCAATCCATTCCCCACGAATCTTTCGAGCAACAATTCCGTCACGGTCCAACTGTCCTGGAGCGCCGGTTTGGGTGAGGGCGTCGAACAGCTTGCCAACGGAGACTTCGAGTCCGGCAGCCTGACCAACTGGATCGTTTCTGTCGGAACCAACTCCGGCTTCGTTATCGACGATGGCTCCATCCATCCTCCCAGCGGTGACAATCCCACCCCGCCGTTCGCGGGCAACTTCAGCGCGCTTGCCAGTCCTTCTCCTGGCAGCTCGCTCATGTATCGTGATGTGACGCTTCCAACGAATGCCGGCACGATCACCTTGAGTTGGGTTGATCGCATTCGGAATTTCAACACGGCCTTCGCGACGAACCAGCAATTCAGCGTGGAACTTCGCGACACGAACAATGCCACGCTCGCGGTCCTGTATTCCAGCCAGCCGTCTGATCCATTGCTGACGGACTGGACCACGCGGCGGGCGGACCTGACGCCATGGCGGGGCCAGACCGTCCGGCTCGCTTTTCTCGTGAATGCCGCGCTCGACTTTCTCGATATTCACCTGGATGACGTGAGTGTTCGCGTTGCCAACCTCCCGCCGGTCACATACGACGTTTATTACGGCACCAACTCCACCCCGGGGCCATCGCAGTTCCTGGGGAGCACCACGAATACTTTTTGGCCTCTGCCGCCGGAGACTCCACTTGTCACCTACTACTGGCAGATAATCGCCCGCCGGACAAACCAAACCCCCGGGCCGGTCTGGCAGTTCAGCTCGCTGTCAACTCTGTCGCTTTCAAACCTCACGGTTGTGGCTGGTTATGCCGGCCCGACTAACGCTGTCTTCAATTTTCAATTGGACGTCCCCAGCAGCCAGCCCGTTGCGGTTGATTTTACCACGCTGGACGGAAGCGCGATCGCCTTCCAGGACTACGTGGCTACGAATGGGACGGTCGTATTCAACCCCGGCGAAACCAACCAAACGATTTCCATCCTGGTCACTGGCAACACCAACGGCGCGCCGGGCGAAACATTTTTCCTTGCCCTCGCCAACCCGGTGAACCTGCTTATCGGCGCCACGCCAGTTGCTTGCAACATCGTGAATGGTGACAATTCCGCGCCCGTCCTGACTGCCATTTCGAATCGCACCGTTCATGCGCAATACACGGTGACATTCACCGCTCAAGCCTCCGACCCCGATATGGACATCTTGACTTACACATTGGATCCAGGAGCGCCGGCGACAGCCAGCATCGATCCTGGCAGTGGTATTTTTAACTGGACGCCGGACGATTCCCAGATAGGCACCACGAATCCCATTACCGTTCGAGTCAGCGACAACGGGCTGCCACCCTTAAGCACCACGGCTACTTTCACAGTGACCGTGATTTCACGACCGAAGATTTCCTCCGCTTCACTATCAGGCAGCCAATTTACCTTGTCATGGAGCGCAATTTCCGGGCAGTCCTACCGCGTCCAATACAAGACCAACCTTTACGCGGCATGGAACAATCTCCCCGGCGATGTCACAACTAACAGCACCCCAGCGGCAAAAACGGATTCGAGTGGATCAGGCTCACAGCGGTTCTATCGAGTCGTGGTGTTACCGTAATCAAGTGTGGAGTTCCGGCTTTAGCCGGCTCGGGTCGCATCATGCCGGGCATTGGAAAATTCTCCAGTTGGCTGCTTTACGTACACCTGGCCCCTAAAGGCGAGGACTCCCGCCTAGTCCTTTCCTCACTCCACTGTTGCGAGGTCCATGTCGCGTGTGTAGTAAAGGATGCGTCCGCAATTGATGCAGGTGACGAGTTCGGACTGGGCCTGGCAAGCCACGATCACAGCGGTGGGAAGTTTCATATGACAACCACCACAGACGCCATGCTGCACACCCACCACCACGTTGCCGCCCTTGCTCTTGAGCAGACGTTCGTAACGGTAGCGCGCACTTTCATCGACGGCACTGAGGAGTTGATCGCGATTCGCTTCCAACTCGGCGAGTTCCTTCTTTAAATTCTTTTCCCGAACGCCCAGATCGGCGATCTGCCCATCCACCAGCTTCCGGGCTTCGGTGGCGGCATGGTTGGCCGCGGCCACGTCCTTTTGCGCGGTTTCCGCCTTTTCCATCAACTCGATCTGCTGGTCCTCCAGTCGGAAGATATTCGCCTTGCACGTTTCGATCTCGTGCGCCAGCGCGCGATATTCCTCGTTCTTTTTTGTCTGAAATTGTTGCAGCGAATACCTTTCGATTTGCTGCTTCTGGCTTTCCACCTCCAACTCCAGCTTCTTGCGGTCAGATTCGATCTGTTTGCCGCGGTTCTTGGCGGCTTCCAGGCTGGCTTGCGTTCCCGCCGCCTTGGCGGTGAGCATCTGGCGCTCGGGTTCCACGTGGGCCAATTCGGTTTTCAGCCGATGGATGTTCCGGTCTCGATCCTGCAAAATCAGCAATTTTTCGATGGCTTCCAGCATTTACTTAAAATTTTCTCTTATGCTTATTATCTTATCGACGCTTCGGCTCACCGTCAATGCGTCAGCTTCGTGGTGCTTCGGCCAAGCGCCTGAAGACGCAACCCTAAATCCGAAGAGGCAGCCACAGGATGGCCTTTTCCAACTTGGGACGCAAGAAGTTATGGTTGCTCGCCAATGGGTGCGTCCCAGCATCGTTACCATGTCTTTGGCAGGGATGGCGCTGTTCTCCTCATTTGTCCCAACCCCAAGGTTAATCCCCCTTGCAGCAGTCCAGCTTCTCGGCGAGAATCAATCGTGAACGCCCTCGTGCGAACCAGTCCGATACGGCACGGGGCTGCAAGCATCGTCCTCGCACATTATGAAAATTGCTTATTGTTGCTGGGTGGGCCTCGTTGCAGCGGCCGCATTGGCCGTTGACGCCGTTCCTGCCGCCGCCCGGGAAGTGGTCTCCGCCAAGCCAAACGCCAATCTCGAGTTGGCCCGCCAGCTCAACCAGGCCTTTGTCCAGGTGGCGGAGGAAGTATCTCCGGTCGTTGTGGTCATTACCGTGACCCAAAAGGCCGCGCCCGTTCCGCACCTGTTCCCCGAACAAAATGACGGACAAAGCGACGAGGAAGATCCGTTGAACCAGTTCAAAAAATTCTTTCGCCAGCGACCCGAGGAAACTCCCGAACCGACTCGCGGCCAGGGATCAGGCATCATCATTCGCAAGGACGGCTATATTCTCACCAACCGCCACGTGGTTGAAGACGCGGAAAAAATCGAAGTGCGCCTCAAAGATGGCCGGACTTTCAAAGCGCAAGTCCGCGGCGTGGACGCGCCTTCGGATGTCGCGGTGATTAAAATCGACGCTCAAGACCTGCCCGAAGCGAAACTGGCCGATTCATCATTGACCCGGGTGGGCGAGTTCGCGATTGCCATCGGCGCGCCGTTTGCCCTGGATTACACCGTCACCTTCGGCCACGTGAGCGCCAAGGACCGCTCCGGCATCATTCCGCTCGACGGCCAGACGCTCAAGCTCTCCGACGAGGAATTCATCCAAACGGATGCGAACATCAATCCCGGCAACAGCGGCGGGCCGCTCGTCAATATCGACGGCGAGGTGATCGGCATCAACACGCTCATTCGCGGCCTGCGCACCGGAATCGGCTTCGCCATCCCGATCAACCTCGCGCGCGAAGTCGCCGATAAGTTGATCAGCGAAGGCAAGTTCACGCGGGCATGGTTGGGGATTAACATTCGCTCGTTGCGGGAATGGCCGGATTTGCGCGAGCTCATGCCAGGCGTCAAGGACGGGGTCGCGGTTTACGCGCTCGTGCCCAATGGCCCCGCCGCCAAGTACGACCTCCGTCCCGAGGACGTGATAACGGCTGTGGATGGCAAGCCTGTCGTTACCTCGCAGGAATTGAAGGATGCCATCCGCACCAAAAAGGTCGGCCAGGAAGTCAGCCTGGATGTTTATCGATTCACCGGCAAAGACCGGCAGGGCAAACAAATCTTCAAAGAAATGAAGATCAAGGTGAAGCCGGGCGAATACGAAGAGAAAAGCTTCGCCGCCAATGCCCAGCCCGGAAGCTCCGCGGAAGCCGACAACAACGGCGGGCTCGGGCTGAACATCAAGCCGCTCACGCGCGACACGGCGGAACAATTCGGGGTGGAACTCACCGAGGGCGTGATCGTCAGCAACGTTGACAAGGATGGCCTGGCCGAACGCAACGGCATCAAGAAAGGCGACATCATCACCTCCATCGACCATCAGCCCGTCACCAACTCCAAACAGTTCCGCGAAGCCGTGAAAAACGTTGACGTCAAACACGGCGTAGTGGTGAGCTTGATCAGCCAGGGTACGCCCCGTTTTGAGATTCTGAAAGAGAACGGGGAATAGTCTCCCAAACGAAACTCACTTTTGAGTTTTTCGCGGCTTCGCTTTCCTCGAATGCCTTGGCTTGCTGCTGGTGGAGTTCGCTGCGCTGGCAGTTTTGGCCTTGCGCGGGGGAGCCTCAGCTGCCGGGCGGTTGGGCGCGGTGCGCTCGTGGATGACCTGCCGCATGCGGTCCATGTTCTTGTCGAACTCCGCTTTTGCGCGCTGCATGCCCTCCTGGCCCAGGTTGATTGAATCCGCCAGGAAATCGCATGTCTGCTGAATTCCCCGGGCGTAACTGCCGTCCTTCAATTCAATTCCCCTGCTCTTCAGGAACGAGTTTAAATGTTCGTAGATTTCGTCTTTATTGATTGGTTTCATAGCTGTCCATGTTTTCAGTTGTCACCGCCAACATCGTCCAAGGCAAACTGACGCGCAATTACAAACCAACCGGTGAATTATACAATCACGACCATCGTTCTTCATAAAACAATGTCCACCGAATCATTCGAGAAACAGGCCAAAGGCGCGGCAATGGCAACGGCAACATCACAATTTTTGAGTGTGATCGGGATTTCCCCTCTCTGGGAGTGAGGTGAGCGTTTGGTCTGTATTTGCCAACATCACTTTCTCCCCACGCAATAAACCTTGTGATTGGTCCGTATAAAAAGCTGTCCATCCGAAACTGAAATCGCGGACCGCGTCATGTCATCGTCCGCGTCGCCCATCGGAATCGTGTTCAGAACGCTTCCCTTCGCGGCATCCACCACCAAAACGTCCCCGCCAAAATTCATCACGTAAATCTTCCCATCGCCTCCCGTCGGGGAGGCCTCGAACTTGCGCGTCCCCGGAAACGTCAGCGTCCACTTCGCTTTCCCCGTGGCGGGGTCCACCCGCGAGATGCACTTCCGCCCTTCGCACAAAATGAAAAAATCGCCGTCGTAAAAAAGCGGCGTGGGCACGTCCGAGGCAATCCCCTGCCGCTGATCGCTCTTCCAAGCCACCGCCGAATCGTCCAGCTTGCCTTTGCCACCCGCCTTGATCGCATACACCGCTTCGCCCTTGGGCGCGCAAGCCAGCACCACGCCCGCGCCCGCCACCGGCGATGGCACTAACCGCCAATGGCTGATCTTGCGCGGATTCCAGGTCGCCCAGCGCCAGAGTTCCTCTCCGCTCTCCGGATCGTGCCCCGTCAGGCAATCCCCGCCCGCGATCAGGATTTCTTTGCGCCCCTGATATTCGAAAGGAACTGGCGTCGTGTACGCCTCGTGCGATTCACCAACCGCTTCGCTGGGCCGAACCTTGCGCCAAAGTGTTTTCCCGCGCGCCGGATCCAATGCCAGCAAGAACGATTCGATCGGACCATCCGTGCGCCCGTGTCCGTTGACGGGAACGTCTCGCTGCAAAACCTGCACGTAAAGCTTGCCGCCATAGAGCATCGGGCTCGCCGAAAACGTCCACTGAAACGCGAATTGGCCATAATCCTTCGTGATGTCCCGCTTCCAAAGTTCCTTGCCGCTGTGATCGAACGCCGCCAGCGCGCCGTTGCCATAAAAAAAGAACACGCGATCCGCGTCCGCCACCGGCGACGGCGAGGCAAAGTTGCTCTTTTCGTCCTTTTGCAATCCTTCGGCGACGTTGTTATTCCAAAGAATCTTCCCCGTCTTCCGATCCAGGCAAAGCGCGTGCAACGTCCCCGAATCCGGCTCGGGTGTGGAAATAAAAACCTGCTCGCCCCAGACAATCGGTGTGGCCGCGCTCGGTCCCGGCATCGGCGTGCTCCAAACCGCGCTGTCCTTCGACCACTCGGACGGCAGATTCTTCTCATTGGACGAACCGTTGAAATTCGGCCCGCGCCACTGCGCCCAATTCTCACCGAACGCCGAGCAGCCAAGCAACACTGCAACCAAAATGCCAAAGCAACGCGAGAGTTTCATGGAAGGATACGTTAACACATCTCAGAATCCGGCGGAAGGAAGAAAGCGCCATGTTTGGCAACCGGTTTAGCCGGGTGGAAGACGGAGCGCCGCCGTCGCCGAGACTGTGGCGGGCCAAGTTATTATTTTGCCAGGCTGCGCCGAGGCATCATCCTGTTTGGAGCCTGGTATTTGATGCTTGGCGTTTCGCATCTGGTCGTATTTGCATTTGCAGTTTGCCACTTGCTCGGTTACTTAGGTTCCATGCGATTTATCGGGAACGTAATCGAAAAGCTCCAACGGCATCCCAAACGGATCGTGTTCCCCGAGGGAACCGAACCGCGGGTGCTGCAGGCGGCGCGCCAATTCTATTCCTTGCGGCTCGGCGTCCCCATCCTGCTTGGGGATCGCCCCAAGATCAAGGAAGCCGCCATGAGCCTGAATGTCTCCCTGGAAGGCGTTCGCATCATCAATCCCGCTGAGAGCGAAGATTTGGATAGCTTCGTGCACCGCTTCGAATTGTTGCGCCGCTCGAAGGGGCTCAAAACCCAGGAAGCCCGCGACGCCATGCTCAACCCCAACTATTACGGGGCCATGATGGTGGCGATGCACCAGGCCGATGGTCTCGTTTCCGGCACCAGCCATATCACCGGCAGTGTGTTGCGCCCGCTCTTTCAGATCATCAAAGTGGCTCCCTCCACCACCACCGCCTCCAGTTGCATGGTCATGGAAGTCGAGGACACCCGCTTCGGCGAAAGCGGCCTGTTGTTCATGGCTGATTGCGGCGTCATTCCTGAACCCACCGTGGATCAACTTTCGGACATTGCGGTTTCCACCGCCCGGCTCGCGCGCCAAATCGTCGGCACCCGGCCACGCGTCGCCTTGCTCTCGTTCTCGACCAAAGGCAGCGCGATGCACCCGTCCATCGGCAAGGTCCAGGCCGCCACGGCCTTGGCCGCCAAGAAAGCCCACGAACAAATGCTCGAGGCCGATTTCGACGGCGAATTGCAGGTGGATGCCGCCCTGGTCCCGGAAATTGCCGCGCGCAAGTTGCCGGAAAGCAAGGTCGCCGGTCGCGCCACCGTTTTGATTTTTCCCGATCTTAATTCAGGCAACATTGCCAGCAAGCTCATCCAGCATGTTGCCCGCGCAAACGCCTACGGCCAGATCCTCCTCGGCATGGACCGTCCAGCGGCGGACGTGTCACGCGGCTCAAACGCGCACGACATCCTCGGCGTCTCCGCCATCGTGGGTCTGCAAGCCATTGAATACTCCAAGCTCTATCCCGAAGCCGGCGGCAAGCTGCCCGGTGAATAACGGCGGATGGAACCTCGCATCCAGGCGTTTGTGACGATTTTTATAGTCACTTGCTTCACGTATGGCAAACGAGCTATGAGATTCGCCCGCTATTTCCTGACATGCGCATGAACACCACCACCCCCCGAGTCTTTATTGCCGCCACTCGCCAGAATGACGGCAAGACTACCACTTCCCTCGGGTTAATTGCGGCTCTCCAAAAGTATTATCCGCGCATCGGCTACATCAAGCCGGTGGGCCAGCGCTTCGTCGAAATCGAAGAGCAAAAAATTGACGAAGATACTGTGCTCATGGACAGCGTATTCCGCCTGAACTGTCCGCTCGTGGACATGAGCCCCATCGCCGTGGAGCCAGATTTCACGCGCAAATATCTCGAGTCCGCGAACAACGATGCCCTGGTCAGGAAAATCCAGAAGGCGTTCGATCGCGTGGCTTGGGAAAAGGACTTCGTGCTTTGCGAAGGTTCCGGTCACGCGGGCGTCGGTTCCGTTTTTGATCTGTCGAACGCACAAGTTGCGAAGATTGTCGGCGCCAAAGTCATCATTGTCACCCAGGGCGGAATCGGCAGGCCCATCGATGAAGTGTCGTTGAACCAGGCTTTGTTCGAAAAGGAAGGCGTCGAAATCATCGGCGTCATTGTCAACAAGGTGCTCGGGTCAAAGATCGAATACATCACCGATTTCGCGCGGCGCGGGTTTCGGCGCAAGGGTTTGGAATTGCTCGGCGTGATTCCGCACCAGGCGGTGCTCTCCAGCCCGACTATTGGCCTAATCCGTGAGGAACTGGGCGCGGAATCGCTCAATCAGGCCGAGGGGCTCGGCAATTTGGTGGAAGGCGTCGCCGTCGGAGCCATGGGCGCTCACAATGCCATGGGTTTCTTCAAGCGTGGCGTTCTATTGATCACGCCAGGTGATCGCGAAGACATCATTCTGGCCGCCTGCACCAGTTTGGACGGCCAAAGCTCGGAGACCATGTCCGGCATCGTGCTGACCGGAAACCTGCGCCCCAGCTCGAGCGTGCTCAAGGTAATCCGCGCCATGCCGATCCCCGTCCTCCTTTCCCCCGAGGACAGTTACGAAGTCGCTTCGAAGGTCCACGATCTGACCGTGAAAACGCGCCCCGGCGATGCGCAAAAAATCACACTCATCCGCGACTTGATCGCGCAAAACGTGGACGTGAAGAAAATTCTGGCGTCGCTATGACCGCTCCCCTGCCCTTCAATCCAGCATTAAAAAACGTTCCGGTTTACCAACCAGGCCGGCCCATTGAGGAAGTCGCCCGCGAACTTGGCCTGCCCGCATCCGACATCATCAAGCTGGCATCGAACGAGAACCCGTTCGGCCCTTCGCCCGCGGCGCTCGCGGCCATGCAGCAAGTTCTAACCCACCTTCACCTTTACCCCGATGGCAACGCGTTCTATCTCAAACAAAGGCTCGCGCAGAAACTGAACCTCGAACCCCGCCATCTCATTCTCGGCAACGGCTCCAACGAGATCATCGAATTCGCCGGTCATGCCATGATGGGGCCAGGCACTGATGTCATCGTCTCGCAATACTGCTTCGCTGTTTATCCCATCGTCGCCCATCTGTTCGGCGCGAATCTTGTCACCGTCCCTGCCCGCAACTTCGGCCACGATCTCCCGGCGATGCTCGCCGCCATCACGCCACAAACGCGCGTGATGTTTGTGGCCAATCCCAATAACCCCACCGGCACCCTCGCGCCGCGCGAGCACGTCGTCCGGCTGGTCAAAGAAGTTCCCGACCACGTCCTGCTAGCGATGGACGAAGCCTACATCGAGTTTCTGAACGACCCGGTCGATCTGCTGCCACTCATTCGCAGCGGCCAGAAACGAAATCTCCTGATCATGCGGACGTTTTCGAAAATTTTTGGCCTGGCCGGCTTGCGGCTCGGTTACGGAATCGGGCACCCCGACTTGATCGCCGCCCTGGAAAAAGTCCGGCAGCCCTTCAACATCAATGCCATCGCACAAGCCGCCGCGCTCGCCGCGCTCGATGATGCCGAACACATCCGCCGCACCCAGGCCAATAACGCGCAAGGCCTGAAATTCTTTGAGCAGGCGCTCGCACAAATGGACCTTGAGATTATTCCTTCCTCGGCAAATTTTATTCTCGCGCGCGTCGGCGATGGCCAGCGCGTGTTCAACGAACTCCAAAAGCTCGGCATCATCGTGCGCCCGCTCGGCGGCTATCAACTGCCGGAATGGATTCGGATTTCCATCGGGACGCCACAGGAAAACGAACGCTGCCTCCAGGCTTTGAAAAAGGCGCTGAATAAATAAGGTTGAATCCCGCTGGAAAGCGATTACTTATCAAGCAAGCAAATTGATCAGAACTAAAAGTGAAACCTACTGACCTGCGGGGCATCCTGCAATACATCCCGCGCTTCCGCGAGAAAACCTTCATCATTAGCATCGACGGCGCGATCGTCACTGATGAAAACTTCGCCAACATCCTGCTGGACGTCGCGGTCTTGCGTTCACTGAATATTCGCGTGGTGCTGGCGCACGGCGCGGCAGCCCAGGTGAAGGCCCTCGCTGATGAACAGCACGTCAAAGCCTCGGACCTCGACGGCAGCGGCGTGACGGACGCCGAAACCTTGAAGCTCGCGCTGACCGCCGCCAACCGCCTGACCCACGAAATTCTTGAAGGACTTTCCGCCAATGACCTTCGCGCCGCCAGCAGCAACGCGGTCACTGCGCATCCCCTGGGCATCATCCAGGGCGTGGATCATCTCTTCACCGGCAAGGTCGAACGCATCGATGTCGATCTGCTCCAAACGCTGCTCAGCCAAGGCATCGTTCCCGTCATCCCTCCGCTCGGGTTCGACGGCGACGGCAAGACTTACCGCGTCAACTCTGACAGCGTTGCGGTGGCGGTCGCCGACGCGCTCAAGGCCATCAAGCTGATTTACATCACCTCGTACGACGGTTTGATCCATCAAGGCGAACTGATCCGCCAGTTGCTGGTCGCCGACCTGAATGCCATGCTGCAAAAGCCCGGTTTCGCGCCGGAAATGGTTTCCAAGGCGCGCCACGCCGCCGCCGCCTGCAACGCCGGGGTCCAGCGCGTCCACATCATTAACGGACGCGTTGATGAAGGGCTGTTGGCGGAAGTGTTTTCCAATGAAGGGATTGGAACGTTGATTTACGCCAACGAATATCAGCAGGTGCGGCCCGCCAAGAAAAAAGACATCCGCAGCATCCAGATGCTGACAAAGAATTCAGTCGAGAGCGCCGAGTTGCTCAAACGCACGCGGACGACGATCGAAAAACAGTTGAACGATTATTACATCTTTGAAATCGATCGCAACCCGGTGGCCTGCGTGGCGCTGCATATCTATCCCGAGTTCAAGAAAGGCGAACTCGCCTGCCTTTACGTCAGCCCTTCACACGAAAACCAAGGCATTGGCCAAAAGCTGTTGCAGTTCGCCGAAAACAAGGCCCGCGAAAGCGGCCTAAACGAGTTGCTGGCTCTTTCCACCCAGGCGTTCACCTATTTCCAATCCAAGGGCGGCTTCTCCGAAGGCACCCCGGATGATCTGCCTCCCGTCCGGCGCGAGAAGTACGACCAAAGCGGGCGCAACTCCAAAGTGCTGGTGAAGAGGTTGGTGAAGACGTGAGGGCGCTCTCGGCGCAGTGCGCAGCGCAGAATTCCAGTTCTGCGTGAACATGAGAAGCATCGTGTTCATTTGGACTCGCCTACGAAAACCCTGAACATCAGGCCGGTATCAGAGTGGGAAACCCCGTGTGGCGCACTTCGAAGAGGCACCCATCAGGCTTGATATTAAGTGTCGAGATACAACCGCACCGCCATCCCCTTTTATGTTGCAACGAACCGTTGCCCTTGATTAACTACCATCGTAGCAGAAGGTTGAGCGGTATCCATATTGAGTTCTGAAATACACCTTGAGCTTATGGAACTAATAAAAAAGGAAAGCAAAGAGAGCAAATGGGAGACGGCAATCATCCATCAACTCTACTCCCAACCCGGTCACGAAGCGATTCTAACCCCGGCAATGTTCAATCCGCCCATCTTGCTCAGTAACATTCAACGCATTGGGCTGGCGCTCAAAGGCAAGGGTCTCACCACCGGACCAGACCGGCGAATGGGCGGCTGGCACTTGAGACTATTGCCGGCGGGCATTCAATTCTGCCAGGGCATCCAGACCGCAAAATAAGCAAGCGACCGGCATCCAATCGCAGCGCCTTGCGAATTCCGCCAGGGCTTGGAGTGCGGCGCCATGGCGGCGCTTTCGAACAGCCCACACCTGTCCGAACTGCGAATGCCTTGCTCAAAGCGGAACTATCATTGCGCACTCCAAGGCACCAGTTGCGCGCCACCCCATTTCAATTTCGATGCGCCTTGTGGCAGGCGGCGCACGTATCGTTGAGCCGCTGAAAAGACGCGTCAGCTTTCAAGTCCGCTGTGGGAACGAGCATTAGAGAGGCGTGCAGTTCGCTGGCTTCTTGTTCGGCGCGAGCCAACTTTCCCTGAAAATCCGCGCCGCGCTTTTCGGCGATGGGAGACCGCGCAAGTTCCTTGAACAATTCGTCCAACAGCAACGCCTCATGAGCCGGGTCAAGGTCGGGATTGGATGCGGGCGGGTGATAGCCGGCCTTCTTGATCAATTTTAGATGATCAAACCGTTCGTCGATCTGAACCATGATGTCGGCCAGCGGCGGAACCGGGGACGTTTCGGGGAAATCCTCGGGAACCGCTTTCAGAGCTTCCGCCGACGGCGGATGAAATGCTCCGACTGTTTTGTAGAGGCCGGGATAATTCGTAGCTGTCCCGGCAAGTCGCAACCAGGATACTGCCTCTTCCGGCGTCCACCCTTCCATGCCCATGCAGATCACCGCCGCACCGGCGGGTCCGCGGTGCAAACCATGATGGCAATGAACGAAAATGGGACCCGGCAGGGTTTCCGCGGCCTTAACCAGGCGGATGGCCTGGTTCGTCGGGACACCGTCATAGCCAAACGGCAGATGCACGTAACGTATTCCGTGGCGTCGGGCCGCCTCGACATCGGGCTTTGCGCCATCAACGGTAATAATGGTTTTGATGCCGCGCGCCTGGAGGTCGGCGAACGCAGCGTCGCCCTCCGGCGACGAACCGGAGAAGATTTTCCCGCTGAGTTGATAGAAATTTTCTATCCCCGTAGCTTTGAGCGGATGAATGGTGGCTGGCACTGCGTCGCGTTGGTCCGGCGCATTCGTTGACAAATTCTGGGCGTGCAGCCGTGGAATAGTGACAAGACTCAACAGAACCGGCAGGATCCATTTCGTGGTTAGGAACTTCATATATGGCCGCAGCGATTCTGCGCGAGCATGAAGCTTTTGACCATCCGAAAGCAAATTCGTTCCTTGGAAAATTCCAGGTTTTCCACCCCCGCATGCGGGCGAACTTGATACTGCCCCGATCCATGGCATGACGGACGCTTCTTTGGAGTGCGCCCGTCCCCGGGCGCAGCAACGTTTGAGATGCAACCGCTCGGGTTTTGTTCAGGATATTCGAATAAATGCGGCTTGCTGCGCCGAGGACGGTCGCGCTCCTTACAGGGGCAAGGTTCAAGCGGCACTTCCTGCCAACGCACATATATGGGTGCATCTCAATGTCTCTGGTAGGGATGGCGCGCTGCGCCGTCCCCGTCGCCGAGCGCAGCGTCAGGCGACGGAACGAATGTTCCAAATCGCCTATCTTGGCTCACATGTTCCGCCCGCTGGAACGCGGGCGGGGACATCGCAGCGCGATGTCCCTACCTTTCCGGTCGAGCTGCGCCCAGGTATATGCAGGAGATGACAAATCGGTTCGATGGTGTTTATTATATCCATGTGTGAACGCAGATACTTGCGGGGCCGTGCATGAAGCTGACTTTTCAGTTGCGTTTCCATACCGAGCCCGGCCAGTCGCTCTTTCTCACGGGGAACCATCCGATGTTGGGGAATGGAGATTTCGTCAAGGCCATTCCCTTGCACTATTTGAATGAAGATTTTTGGTCGGTCACTCTCGATTTCCCCCCCGACGCTGTCCCCGATGCCAAAATCACTTACAATTACATTCTCCAAAATCCGGATGGCTCGCTGATCTACGATTGGGGCTCGGACAAAACGGTGAACCCCGCCGCCTTCCAGCAAGAGGAATTGTTGTTCCTCGATGCCTGGAACCACGCCGGCTTTTTTGAAAATGCTTTTTACACTGAACCGTTCAAGGAGGTGCTGCTCAAGCGCGGAACGACTGAACCTCGGCCATCTCTGCCCGAAGCGACCCACACCTTCAAGGTCAAAGCGCCGCTTCTTCAAAAAGGGCAGACCCTCTGCCTGCTCGGAAACATCCCCGCGCTCCATTCGTGGAATACGACTGCGCCAATCCTTCTCCGCCGCGATGTCAGCAATGAGTTCTTCACCACCGGGCTTGACCTAAGTCAGGCAACTTTTCCCCTTCAATACAAATATGGCGTTTATGATGCCGACCGCCGCAAATTCATCACTTATGAAGACGTAACCGTCAGGAAACTGAACGATACCACCGGTCCGCGCAAACACACCATCGTGAACGACGGCTTCGCGGTCCTTCCCTCGACGACCTGGAAAGGCGCGGGCGTGGCAATTCCTGTTTTTTCGTTGCGAAGCGAAAGCAGTTTTGGCATCGGCGAGTTTGCCGACTTGAAATTGCTGGTGGATTGGAGCCGGGCGGCCGGTTTGAAACTCATCCAGATTCTACCGATCAACGACACGACCTCGACCTTTACGCGGACAGATTCCTATCCCTATGCCGCGATTTCCGCGTTTGCACTAAACCCGGTTTACCTGAATTTGGCCCGCATGGCCACCGACAAGAACAAGGCATTGTTGAAGGATTTGGAGGACGAGCGCAAACGGTTGAACGCGCTGGAAGCGATCGATTATGAGGCCGTCCTCAAATTGAAATTTCAATTCCTCAAACGAATCTATCCCTCGCAAAAATCCGCCACCTTGAAAAGCAAGGGTTACCGGGAGTTTTACGAGCAGAATAAACATTGGCTGCTTCCGTATGCGGTGTTCTGCCATTTGCGCGACCAGTACGGAACCTCCGACTTCCAGCGTTGGCCTGCACATCGTCGATACCATGCCGAAGCAGCGGCTGCGCTGAACGCACCGCGTTCCGAAGCCGCCGATGCCATTGGCTTCTATTGTTTCATCCAGTACCACCTGCACCTTCAACTGCGTGAAGCAACGGACTATGCGCACCGCCAGGGCATCATCCTCAAAGGGGACATTCCCATCGGCATCTCCCGCACCGGAGTCGATGCGTGGCAACAGCCGGAATTGTATCATATGGAACTGCAGGCGGGCGCGCCGCCGGACGATTTCGGAATCAAAGGCCAAAACTGGAGTTTTCCCACTTACCATTGGGAACGAATGAAGGAAGACGACAGCTTTGCCTGGTGGAAGCAGCGCTTCGAGCAGATGAGCCATTACTTCGATGCCTTCCGAATCGATCATATTCTGGGGTTTTTCCGGATTTGGAGCATTCCGCTGGATGCGGTCGAAGGCATTTTGGGACATTTTATGCCGGCAATTCCAGTCCAGCTCGAGGAATTTCAGAACTGCGGCATCTGGTTCGATTATGATCGTTACGTGAAGCCGTATATTACGGATGAAATATTGCGCGAGGTGTTTGGCCAGAATAGCGAACGCGTGAAGAAAGAGTTTCTGGTGAGCGCTCAACCTCCGCCTGCCCAGGGAGAGAGAGGAATAAATGGTTCAAGCCAATATGCGCTGAAACATGAGTTTGCCACCCAGCGTCAGGTGGAAGCGCACTTTGCCGGTCTGGAAGCAAATGAGTGCAATGAGAGAATCAAAATCGGCTTGTACGATTTGATCAGCAATGTCATTCTGATCGAGGTCCAAGGGTCGGAAGGACGGCAATTCCACTTCCGGTTCACGATGGACAAGACAGCTTCCTTCAGGCATCTCGATGCAAACACGCAAGCGCAGCTAAAGGTCCTTTACATAGACTTCTTCTTCCGCCGCCAGGACAATTTTTGGGCAAAGGAAGCCATGGAGAAGCTTCCGGCGCTCAAGCGCTCGACCAATATGTTGGTTTGCGGTGAAGACCTGGGCTTGGTTCCAGCGTGCGTTCCCGAGGTGATGAAGCAACTTGGCTTGCTGACCCTCGAAGTCCAGCGCATGCCCAAGGATTCCGCCCTCGAATTCGGGCAGCTTGACCGTGCGCCTTACCTGAGCGTTGTCACGCCGGGCACGCATGACATGAGCACGATCCGCGGTTGGTGGGAGGAGGATCGAAGCCGCACGCAGAAATTTTACAACACGGAACTCGCTCAACCCGGCGATGCCCCCCTCACCTGCGAAGCCTGGATCAACAAAGCCATTATTCTACAGCACCTGGATTCCCCGGCCATGTGGAGTATCTTCCCACTGCAGGACCTGCTGGGCATGGATGAAAAACTAAGGCGCAAAAACCCTGCCGACGAACGCATCAACGTCCCGGCAAACCCGCGCAATTACTGGCAATACCGCATGCATTTGACGCTGGAATCGTTGCTCCAGGCGCGCGAGTTCAATGAGGAGTTGAATCGGTTTATCAGCCAGACAAATCGCACGGGGTTGGAAACCCGAAGGCATTGAAAATAACCAGTGCCACCTTCTTTGGACATTAGGCATTGGGCATTGGTCATCAACCCGCCGGTTTGGCCCTATACAGGTGCAGCGTGATTTGGTAAACTTATTTGACTTATGGCACTGGACGACATTCTGCTGGAGACGGAAGAAAAAATGATCAAAACCGAAGAGGTGGTGCAGCACGAATTCAGCGGCGTGCGCACGGGCAAGGCTTCCCCATCGCTGGTGGAAAACATCCTGGTGGAGGCGTATGGTTCACAGATGCGCATCCGCGAACTGGGCGGCATCACGACGCCCGAGCCGCGCATGTTGCTGATTCAACCGTGGGACGCCGGCACGGTCCATCCCATCGAGAAGGCCATTCAGAAAAGCAATCTCGGACTCAATCCCACTGTGGACAAAAAGTTCATCCGCATCGTCCTGCCTGAATTGAGCCAGGAACGGCGCCAGGAGTTCATCAAAGTCGTAAAAAAAATGGCGGAGGACGGACGCGTCGCCATTCGCCACGTGCGACGCGATGCCATGGAAGCGCTCAAGAAGGACGCCAAAGCCGGCGGCGTGACCGAAGACCAGGTCGAAGTTGCCGAAAAGGAAGTCCAGAAACTAACCGACGAATATATCGCCAAGATCGACACTCACCTTTCTCACAAGGAGAAGGAAATCATGACGGTGTGAGCGGCCAGAACCCAGACGGCGGCTACGATCTCTTGGAAATTTGGTGGATGAACGAACCCGGATTGCTATTTCTCTGCCTTCGCCGCACGAGGCTTTTTGTCCGTCTTCTCTCCCTTTTCAGGCTTGTCGCTCTCTGACTTCTCCGGACTGCCAGTGCGCTCGGCGCGTTCAGGACGCTTGCCGCGCTTTTCGGTTCGCTCGCCTCGTTCCCCTCTGTCTTCTTTTTTGTGCTCCGCGGGAGTTTCCACCGGCGCTGCCAGCGGCGTGCTGCTTTCCACGCGGACCTTGAGTTTCGTCACGACGTCGTGATGCAGACGGAGTTCGACTTCGTGCTCGCCCAAGTTGCGAATGGGCTGGTCCAGATGAATCTTCTTTTTGTCGAGTGCGACCTCAAATTGAGTCTTGAGCTGGTCGGCAATCGCGCCGGCGGTCACGGAGCCGAACATCTTGCCATCCTCGCCGGTCTTCACGGTAATCACGGCGATCAGTTTGGCCAGACTGCGAGAGAGTTCGGTCATGTGGTTCAACTCGTCCGCCTCGCGCTGGGCACGGCGCTGCTTGAGCGCTTCAAGCCGGCGCTTGTTGGCGCCAGTGAGCGGAATGGCGAAACCCTGCGGAATCAAATAATTGCGGGCATAACCGGCCGCCACCTTGACCTGGTCGGACTCGCCGCCGAGGCCCACAATGTTCTGGATAAGAATAACTTCGGTTTTGGGCATAAATTGAATTTGTTAAGAATTGGACATCAAACTGGCAACCAACCTCAGGCTTCTGCCCGGGTCAAAAAGGCACATCATCTTCTTCGGGCGGAGGCGGAACGTCACTGTCCGGCGGCTCGGACTTGGGCGCGGAAGGCGCCGAAGGTGAAGGTCGTGGCGCGCCGCCGCCAGAACCGCCGTCACCGCGCCCGGAATCCATGAATTGAAAGCTCTCCATCACCACCCCGAGCCGGCTGCGCTTTTGGCCGGATTGTTTGTCGTCCCACTGGTCGAGTTTCAAACGGCCCTCCACCAGAATCGGACGGCCCTTTTTGAGATACTGGCCGATGACTTCCGCCGTGCGGCCGAACGCATCCACATCAACAAACGTCACTTCCTCCTTCGTCTCACCCGCCTCATTTTTCCAGGTACGGTTGATCGCGAGGCCAATCTTGGCGATGGCGGTTCCCTTCGAGGTGTACCGCAACTCGGGATCTCGCGTGAGATTCCCGGCCAGGATGACTTTGTTGAAATTGGCCATAAGCTCGCTTACTTGGCGGCGGCTTTCGGGGCCGGCGCCTCGGAGAACATCACGCGAAACACGTCCGCGTTCAAGGCGAACCGGCTCTGTAACTGCGCCACCGCCGCGGGCTGGCTCTCGAAAATGACGTTCACATAAAATCCGGACGAATGCCGCTTATCCGCCACGCGCGCAAACGCGCGCTTGTCCATCTTTTGCACCGTCTCGACCTTGCCGCCAACGGACGAGATCTCGCTGGAGACCTTGTCAATCGTCTCCTTGACGTTCTCTTCCTTGCCCGCCGTGTTCAATATGAACAAACCTTCGTATCTTTTCACTCAGTTTTCCTTTGTTACGCGGAGTCTTTGACCACTCCGTTGAATTGACTCATGGCTTTGCCGATCCCGGCTTCCAGCCAGCATTCGATCTGCGCCGCCGCTCTGCCCAACACCCGGTCCACCAGTGGCGTTTCCGCCGCGCTGAATGGCGTCAGCACGTAATCCGTTATTTCGCGCCGCCCGTCGGCGGTCCGGCCAATGCCGATCCGCAGCCGGGCAAAATCCCGCGTGCCCAAATGTTGCTCGATCGAGTCGAGCCCGTGATGGCCGCCGCTGCTGCCCCGCTCGCGCAGGCGAATTTCGCCCAGCGGCAAATCCGCATCGTCCACTGCCACCAGCATCCGGCCAGCCGGCACCCGGTAAAAACCGGCCACCGCGCTGACGGCCTCGCCACTGGCGTTCATGAACGTCTGTGGCCGGCACAAAAGTATCACTGAGCCGCTTCGTTCCAACCGCGCCATTGCGGACTGAAACTTCTTTTCGACCGCCCAGGCCGCCCGCCACTGTTCGGCCAGCCGTTCGACCAGCTGAAAACCGACATTGTGCCGGGTCCGGGCGTACTTGGCTCCGGGATTGCCCAAACCCACGATGAGACGCAAATTCTCCATGGTCGGGGCTGATGATCCGGCCCGGTTGCGAATCCCGGACCGTCATTACTTTTTCTTCTCGGCCTTCTTCTCCGCGCCCTTTTCGGCGGCGGCAGGCTTTTCGCCTGCCTTTGCAGCCGGAGTCTTCTCCGCACCTTTGGCGCCGGCAGCGGGAGCTTCCGCGCCCTCTTCCTTCTTTTCCTTGATCATCTCCACCTCGGCGGTGGCGCCTTCGGCGGCGGCAGCTTCAGCCGCTTCCTGGGCTTCGCTAATCGGCGCGGCAACCGCGATGACCGAAATATGCTTGTCGCCCAAAATCTCTACCCCGGCGGGCGGCTTGATGTCGCCGATGTGAATCGCCTGGCCAATTTCCAGGTGGGTGACGTCCAACGTGAGGACTTCGGGAAGATCCTTGGGCAACGCACGGACCTGCACCTTGAAGAGCACGTGTTCGAGGACTCCCCCGCCATTTTTCACGCCGGTGGCCTCGCCGGTCGTTTCCACGGGAACCATGATCTTGACCTTTTCGTTTTCCGCAACCTCATGGAAATCAACATGTAACATCTCGCCGCTCAGGGCGTGATGCTGGACTTGCTGCACCAGGGCCAAGCGCTTGGGGCGTTTGTCATCCTGAACGGCCAAATCCACCAGCACGTTTTCAGAAACCGAGTGATGCACCAGGTTTTCCATGTCCTTGGCGTCAATCTCGAGATTCTGGGGCTCCTGCTGGCGGCCATAAATGACCGCCGGGATGCGCCCGTTATTACGTAATTTCTTGACCCCGCTGCGTCGTGCCTGCACGCGCGGAAAAGCATTCAATGATACAGATTTCATGTTCTAAATCGTTTGCAATGGCCAGCTCACGTTCAACTCGTGCGCCCGCCTTTAAATTCAAAAAGCGATGTTACCGACGAATTACTATGAATTCGTTTGATGGCTTCGCCCAACAAACCCGCGACCGACAGCGTGACAATTTTTAACCCGTCAATCGCAGGGCGAAGGACAGTATCAGTTGTTATTAATTCGTCAATACTCGATTTTCGCAATCTTTCGATCCCAATATCGTTCAAAATCGCATGGGAAACACAGGCCAAAATCTTCTTCGCCCCCTTCTTTTTGAGCAAAGTGGCCGCCGAAGTCAGCGTTCCCGCGGTTTCCGTCAAGTCATCCACCATCAGCACGTTTTTGCCCCGGATATCGCCGATCACCGTCATCGACTCCACTTCCAAGGCGTTCTTCCGGCGCTTGGCCACGATGGCCAGGCCCGCTTCGAGCACCTGCGAATAGGCATGGGCCATTTTCAACCCGCCCACATCCGGGCTGACCACCACCATGTCCTGCATCTTCTTCTTTTTTATATACTCATACATCACCGGGGCCGCATAAAGATGGTCCACCGGAATGTCGAAAAAACCCTGTATCTGCTGGGCGTGCAAGTCCATGGTCAAAATCCGGTGCGCGCCCGCCGCCACCAGCAGGTTCGCCACCAACTTGGCCGTAATCGGCACCCGCGGCTGGTCTTTGCGGTCTTGCCGGGCGTAACCATAAAACGGCATCACCGCCGTGATCCGCGACGCGCTCGCCCGCCGCACTGCATCCATCATGATGAACATCTCCATCAAATGATGGTTGGTCGGCGGCGAAGTGGATTGCACCACGAAAACGTCCTCCCCGCGCACATTTTCCTCGATCTTGACGAACGTCTCGCCATCGGGAAACGAGCTCACCACGCATTTGCCCAGCTCCATGCCATTGTATTCACAAATGGCCCGCGCCAGAGGTTCATTAGAGGTGCCGCTGAAAATCTTCACAATTCAATATAAATCGCGCTGCGTTAAAACAAAAAGCCCCCCGACGCCGTAGGTTGCCGAAGGTTGGGAGACTTTACCAACCGCCCCAACCGGCGCAAGCGCAATCGTCGCGCCGATGCCAGCCAGCGCGCATTTTGGGGCAACCACTAGGGGAGCAGGAACGTCTTACCCCACGCCAGACACACAGCCGATGTGCGGACAAAAATACCCCCCTGCGGCATATTTTTTAGAGCGGACTAAGCCGGATTAAGTCGGACCAACTCGGATTCACTTTAATTTGGTTTAATTTTCTGCCTGCGCTGGCTTAATTCGCTTTAATTTCAGGTGTCAAAGAACCGCTTCGGTACCCTTGCGAGCCAGCCAAAGGCTGGCTCGCAAGGCCAGTGCCACTATCCTGGCGCCTTGGCGTCGAATAGTCAACAGAAACATACAGCCATGTAAAGCCAGGGTTGCGCTCCGACAACGTCCATAACCATCCGTAATTACGCCAAGCGTCCTGCAGTCCCAAATCTGCCATTCCGCACTCTGCACCCCACTCCCGTTCACCTGATCCATCCGCCACCCACAACCAAATCCTCCTGATAAAAAACACATGCCTGCCCCGGCGTGATGGCGCGTTGAGGCACGTGCAATTTCACCACCGCCCCCCCGCCCGCTTGAGGCCGGACCGTGGCCGGCGTCCCCGGATGATTATACCGGATCTTCGCCGTCACTTCGATCGACTCCGGTGGCGCGTCGTAAGGAATCCAGTTGCACCGCTCCACGCTAAACTCGTCCCGCTCCAGCGCCGACTCGTCGCCCACCACCACCCGGTTCCGCGCCGCGTCCAACTCGATCACATACAGCGGCTTCGGCGACGAAATTCCCAACCCCTTGCGCTGGCCAATCGTGTAAAACTCAATCCCCTCATGCTGCCCCAACACCTGGCCCTGGAGATTGACGATCTCACCGCGATGCTTTTCCACCAGCCTGGCCTGCTGCAGGAACCGCCCGTAATCCTTGTCCGGCACGAAGCAGATTTCCATGCTCTCCTCCTTGTCGGCCGTCTTGAGCTCATTCTGCCGCGCCACACTCCGCGTGTCCGTCTTCGTCAGTTCCCCCAGCGGAAACAGCGACCGCGCCAATTGCTCCTGGCGCAATGAAAACAGGAAATAACTCTGGTCCTTGCGGCTGTCCCGTCCCCGCTTGAGCAGCACCCGGCCATTATCCCGCTTCTCCACCCTCGCAAAATGACCGGTGGCGATATATTCCGCGCCCAACTGCCGAGCGCGATTGATCAGCGTGCCGAACTTCAGCTTCTCGTTGCACATCACGCACGGATTCGGCGTCCGCCCGGCCTTGTATTCCTCCGCGAAATAATTGATCACCTGCTTCTGGAAATCCTCCGCCTCATCCACCAAATAATAAGGAATCCCCAGCTTGTGCGACACGCCCCGCGCATCCATCACCGCCTGCGGCCCGCAACACTTGTCCTCCGCCCGGCTGACACAATCCTGCGGCCAAAGCTTCAACGTGATCCCCACCACCTCATACCCCTGCTCCAGCAACAACGCCGCCGCCGCCGAGGAATCCACTCCTCCGCTCATGCCAACGACGACCCGTGTCTTGTTCTGACCTGTCACTCGGCCAGAACATACGGGTATCATCGCAGCCTGTAAAGCCGCTCAAATCGTGCTCGTCCTCGTCCTCGTTCTTTCTTGTGGAGTGGGGCCGAGGACGATAAAGGCGAACTGGAAGTCGCGGCAAAGTGTCCTTGGTAATCGCTTACGCCGGTCCTTGAACGCAACCGTCCCTGAGGCACGCCTTGCGCCGATCAAGCCGGGCGAGGTACGCCGTCGGGGAAAGGCCAAAATGAGTGGTGAATGCGCGGGAAAAATGAGGCCGGCTGTACTTCATCTCGATGGCCACAGCCTTGACCATGCGCTCTTTCTCGAGCATGGCAGCGGCAAGCTCAAGCCTCAGGGTATCCAGAAATCGCTGCGGCGCGACCTTGTGTTCGGCCTTGAAGCGGCGTTCGAACTGGCCGAGCGACAACCCCATTTGCCGCGCCACTCCCTTCGCACGATACCCGGAGATTGACGCCAGCCTTCGCACTTCTTCCAACCTGATAACGACAGCAATTCGAGCCATAGGCGTTCTCTCAGTATTAATACGTAAGAGAACTGCCCAATCTTTCAAAAAACTTTCAGGTTACATTCGTCCATGCCGCAACTCGTTGTATCCAAGGAGGATGGGAATGAAAAAACTTGAGCCGCAGCATCACAGCTTCGCCAATTGGAAACCGCGCGCCGGCGTTACGGCAGAAAACCGGCCGACCTCGACTAATCGCAATTGCGTGCCCCTCTGGAAAGAAGCTTTTACGGCAACTGACAGGCGCTGTGTTGCACGAACCAAAGCCAATCAACATTGTTAATGCCGCCAGGCACAGGAGGAAATTGATTTGGGGCGCCCTCGACTACCGGAGCAGTCAGTGAGCTCGTCATCCATCGGTGGATTCCAGCATGGCCATCGGCATACCCAAAACCGCAACCGCGGGAATGCCATCCAGCGGGAGGGTTTGGAAAACCAGGAGACCCGCACTGGACCTGCATATAGCCGTCATCAGGAACCGGACGTTCGTCCGCAAAAATGAACGAATCGGCAATGGTGGGGCAGCTTAAGTCGCCCATTTTGCTGTATTGCCGCCAGCCAGTATTGAAGTTGGGAATTCCGTAAATGTTGCCCATTTGGCTATTCATTGAATAGGTTCTGAGGCGAACACCATTTGCGGAAAGCACCCTGTCGGCGCAACAACGGTATACCCCGAGCTGGCCGCTCATATACGGGGACATGAGCGACGTCAGATAGTAAACCGGGTTCGTATTTCCGTCCGCGTAGGTCCAACTCTCACCCACCCCACTGCACCAGGAATGATTGGCAGGCGCGCCCAACGGCGCGTTGGGAATCATGGTATCGTTGTTATCGTTCGCATACATGACCCAACCCGTCATCAACTGCTTTAGGTTATTGATGCAGGTCGTGTTGCAGGCCTTCTCTTTGGCCTTGCTCAGCGCCGGCAGCAGCAGGCTCGCAAGTATGGCGATGATCGCAATGACTACCAGCAACTCTATGAGGGTGAAGCCGCGAGTATTCCTCACGGCTGCTCTGCATTCGGATTTGTTCATGCGGTGATTCCGGCCTTAATTGTACTTGATGCGATAAAATGCCGCCGACGTGCTTGGAAGCGGAAACACCGCCTTGAACGTATTGGCTGACTGTTGAGTAATTGTCGCCGCTACAACTGTATCCACGTTACGCGCGTTGCCAGTAGTACCCGATCCGAGAACCGTAAATGACGCTGGCGTATCATCACCAAGAGTCGAGGTAAAGCCGAGTACGACATTTCCCCCGGTAACAGAAATGCTGGTGATCGTGGGGGGCGCAATGCTCACGACCCGGATGTTGGAAAAGTAGGCGGCCCCGCCAGAACCCACATCTCCATACGGGTCATCATAACCGAGCATGACTGTGCCATTTGTACTGATGGTGAAACTGCCGGTTCCGTTCGTGTAAAGAATGGTGTTTGTATATACGAAAACTGGCGTTTTATCGATCGCCATCGTTATCACGTTGTTAATCTGCTTGATTTCTACATCGACCCAGGAATTAAGCCGTCCACCCCCGATCTGACAATTGGCAAAACTCCCTGCAGCCAGGTACACGGTGCCAGGAATATTCTGAGCCGCACTGAATGGCCCGGACGGAATATCAAAGCTGTTTTTGAAGGCGTTGACGAAATTCGTGTATGACTCGCCTCCGAGGTTTTGAGGAACGCCGGAACCAGCGGTTCCCACGGCCAGCGGAACATAGCCATATTGAGAATTGGTTCCCTCACCGGTAAATTCCGTGTAATCACCGATGGTGGTGCTAAAGATCTGCGAATTAATGCCATACCAAACTCCATCAATTCCCTGTGGCTGGGTCCCGCTGGTAAAATCGCCGGCAAACCAATTGGTCGCCGTTCCCGTATGGTCAATGCCAAATATGGCGTATTCGGTTGCCAGTCTTTGGTCATTGCCCTGAAGCAAATCCGTTCCCTCGACCAGATTCATGCTGAATCGGCAGGCAAAATTACCAGTGAAATTCTGGTTTGTCGGATAGAGATTAACTCCAGCCGCTGCCGTATTGCCGTTTTTGTTGACGGTCACCTTCAGAGCGGTGGTTGAACCGTTGGGAGCGGGTCCGACCGAGTCGTTCGCCAAGGTATAGCCAAATTCCACGTCGTAATCGGGAACATTATTCGTGTTGGCAAACGTAAGAATCCAATTCGTCGCCCCGGCTGGATCGGTGAGCGGGTCCGCAAAGAGCAGAGGCGAGGCTGAATGAGCGTTGTCGATGTAAGTTACCGTTGCATTGCTCGATCCGATGGTCGAGTAACCCACGCCTGCATCAGCCAGTACTCCAATCGTAATGGTTTGATTGCCAACATAATTGGTATTCGTTTGCAGCGGCCGAATGACCGCCGGTTTGCTCACGTCGCCAGGACTAAACGTCAGCGACGCAGGAGTAAAGTCAACACCAACAACCGGTGTTCCCGAGTAGCTGAAGTTAGTGGGCGTATAACTGCTGGCGTTGGTGTCCCCCCAGCGAGTTACCATCACCGAGGCATAGTCGTTCGTCAGGCCCTTATACATGCTGGGTGCTCCCACGCCGCTGACAAAAAGTGCTTGCGGACCGGTGTTGGCGATCGCAACCGCCGCAGGCGCGCCCACCGCTACCGAGTACAGCGGATTGATGACAATCGTGAGGGTGACCGTCTCCGTCGGTCTCGGGACATTGACAGTATCGGGAGTAATAATGATGTTCGTGGAAAGCACCCCGCCGGGAAGCGTGACACTGTTCGTCGCTCCGAAAACAAAATTCGTAGTTCCCGCAGTCGCGGTATACGTTCCATTCGGTGCCGTACCTCCCAACACAAAATAAATCGTAAGCGGTGCTGTTGAGATGCCATTGGTGCTGCGGCTGAGGGTGAATACACCAGGGATGGGACTGCCGTGATTCTGTGAAGCGCCGGGCGTTGTCGCTGAAACACTGACCGTGGGATTGGGGAATATCAATTCGAAGCTCCCGTGATTGTCGCCGTTGGTTCCGGTCGTATCCCCGCTGGTGATGCAAAGTGTTGTTAATCCCAGAGTGAACGAGCGCAGCTTGCTTGTGCCCGAACTGACGCTATAAAAATTTTCCGCCGCATCCCACTGAACCGCTCCAAACGAGGCGGAAGCAGTCGTCGCGCCGGCTATATTTGTTATCAGAGTAGTTTCGTCGGGGATGCCATTGGTCAATTTGACAATCACATTCCCACCAGTCTCCAATCTCTGGCCAACCAGGTATTGTCCGTCGGGCGAGATAGCCATGCCATGCAGCGATGCAAACTTATCAACACCCGGAAAAAGAGTGTTGCCGAAGGAACCCCAGATCTTGTTTCCATCACCGTCGAATACCTGTAAACTGTCAAATCCGGGAGTCGTATAACTGCTGCGGCTCAGGAGAATGTAATAGTTTGTCGTGCCGCCGGTCACATAAAAACCCATGTCGCAACCCGTATTAAAGGTTGGGCCTTCGGTCGAATTGGCGATAAAAGTGGGAATATTAGTTCCAGGCACTGGTCCAGAACCAATAAACCAGTTAAGAATGCTTTGCCCGGGAGAACTTGGCCCCTGCGTCGTGCCCCCGGTATAGTCAATGTCCAAGGCGTACAACGACAGATCTCCGGTATTTGTTGTTCCCGTCACCACCGGAGTGCTATTGGGCACACCATGGTTGGCGGGCGGGGTATAGCTTGACAAGGCAGTAGCCAGAAGCAGGCTTCCAGATGTCACATCCGGATCGGTCGTTGCGTAGAATCCGCCACCTGTTAGCGTAGACGTGCTGGCAATATAAACGTGGCCATCCGGCCCGATGTACAGTTTATATGGCGAGAAACTGGATCCCACGAAAGGGAGACCGGCGGAGCGAGCGTTCGTAGCCACGCTCGGAGTAGCTCCCTGTCCCAATGCATCCGAAAGGTCAGCATTCCTGACGAAAAGCCCTCTCTGGTTGGCCCCGGAGTTGGCATCTGATACATAAACCCGCCCAAAATTCTTTGTTCCTGGATTCTTATTGATCGTGACCCCTCGCGGACTGAGCATGTTGTTCAACGGACTGGCGTCAGAACTGGTTTGAGCGATTGCTCCCGAACCGATGTTAAGCACCTGGATGGAGTAATTGGTGAAGGTAATCGCGTTCACAATCAAGGTCTGCGTGTGGAGGCCCGCGGTCGTGGCACCCAAATCGATGTTGGTGCCTTGCCCGGTTCCGTTATTCGTCAGGACTATGGTGACGTCCGTCGCAGCTTCGTTGAGGTAATAGCTGATGCTGGTGCCGGCGTTGTTGGTGATGCCGGAAGCGTATGGATGCGCCCTGGCCACTGACGCCAATGACAGCACAGCGAAGGCGACGGCCAGGCTGCACAGTGAGGAACCGAATTTAGCTAGTATTTTCATGAGGGTATGTATGGTTGGACCGCGGGGTTGCAACTGAGAATTGAGTCTTTCAGGACCTAAAATCAAACGTCGAACACGCATGTGGCTGCGAAGCATTAACAAAGTTACTTGGATGTCTTAGTCATTCTTGACCGGCAAAGCAATAAAAAACTGGGCGCAGCCGCGCCCGCCGCGAATGGAGAAATCTGCGCGGAACGGGCAAAATCACACAGGCTGCGCCGCCATAAATTCCACGCTGCGCGCGCTGATTCCGGGAGTGTCTCCGCTGCGAAACAAGGGGTTTTCGCCCTGTTGTCAATGGTTTTTCGCGAATATTTCATATGTGGCCGCGCTGGTGTGCCTGCATGGGTGCACTTGCGCTCAATCAGAATGAAACTATAAAAGCACAGCGAATACCAATTCTGTATTACATGTACATGTGGTATCTCACAAAGCGGTAAATCCGGTGGAAGTCCTCCATTGCCTCCGTCCAGGGAAATCGTGATGACAATTTAAAGCCTGTCTCGGCAGGGCGCGCCGCTCCGTGCGCCGACGGCTGCCTGCCCTGCCAGAACCCTGCGGAACGCGCCCACGCGAACGCGCGTGGATTACGACTGAACTGCCATTGTAATCCGCCCCACTGCGCTTCAGGGCAGATTCGTCCGCCCCATCAGATAGCGATCACATTCGCGCGCCGCGCCGCGGCCTTCGTTGAAGGCCCACACCACCAGGCTTTGGCCGCGCCGGGCGTCGCCCGCGGCGAAAACGCCCTTGAGGTTCGTGGAATATTTGTTGTAGTCCGCCTTGACGTTGGTGCGGCCATCGCGCTCGACGCCGAGTTGTTCGAGCAGCGGCTGTTCCGGCCCCAGAAAACCCATCGCCAGCAACACCAGTTGCGCCGGGCGCATTTGTGCCGTGCCCGGAACTTCCTTGGGCACGAACTGGCCCTTCTCATTCTTTTGCCACTCGATCTGCACGGTGTGGACGGCTTTCACGTTTCCATTACCGTCCCCAATGAATTCCTTGGCCGTGGTCAGATAAATGCGCGGGTCGCCGCCAAATTTCGCCGCCGCTTCCTCCTGCCCGTAGTCCAGCTTGTAAACCTTGGGCCATTCCGGCCAGGGATTGTCCTTGGCGCGGTCCTGTGGCGGGCGCGGCAGAATTTCCAACTGCGCCAGGCTCGCGCATCCGTGCCGCATCGATGTGCCCACGCAATCCGTCCCCGTGTCGCCGCCGCCGATTACCACCACGTCCTTGCCCTTGGCGGAAATAAAGCTGCCGTTCTGATGCTTGTCGAGCAAGCTCTTGGTGTTGGCGTGCAGAAATTCCATCGCGAAATGGATGCCCTTCAACTGCCGCCCTTCAATGGGCAGGTCGCGCGGCTTGGTCGCGCCGGTGCATAACACCACCGCGTCAAATTCCTTGAGCAACTTGTCGGCGGGATAATTCTTCCCCACCTCCGTGCCCGTCGTGAAAGTCACGCCTTCCTTGGACATGAGATCGACGCGGCGCTGCACGAGCTCCTTGTCGAGCTTCATGTTTGGGATGCCGTACATCAACAAGCCGCCGACGCGATCCGCGCGCTCGAACACGGTCACCCAATGGCCGGCGCGGTTCAGTTGCGCCGCGGCACACAATCCCGCCGGACCGGACCCGATCACCGCCACCTTTTTTCCGGTGCGCAAGGCGGGCGGTTCGGCCACCACCCAGCCTTCGTCCCAGCCCTTGTCAATGATCGCGCACTCGATGTTCTTGATGGTGACGGGCGGCGCGTTGATGCCCAACACGCACGAACCTTCGCAGGGCGCGGGGCAAACACGGCCGGTGAAATCGGGGAAATTGTTGGTCTTGTGCAACCGGTCCAGGGCTTCGCGCCACAAGCCCCGGTAAACGAGGTCGTTCCATTCCGGAATCAAATTGTTGATCGGACACCCGGATGCCATCCCGCTCAGCAGCGTGCCGGTATGGCAGAACGGGATGCCGCAATCCATGCAGCGCGCGCCCTGTTCGCGCAACTTTTTCTCGTCCAAATGCAGATGAAATTCATTCCAGTCCCGGATCCGTTCCAAAGCTGGACGGTCGAGCGGCAATTCCCTCAGATACTCAATGAAGCCAGTCGGTTTTCCCATTTATCAGTTAGTCGGGGCGGTTAGTTGGTCTTGGTTATTTCTTCTTTGAATGGCGGCTATTTCGTTTGATTCTCAAATTTGCCACGAGCGAACATCGGCTCGTCATGGCAAAGTTCCAGCGCTCTTCCAATCGTCCAGGACTTTGTCCCGCTTTTGGTGTTTGGCGCTTGTTTTTCAGTGTTTTGCATCCTCATCCGCCTCCCACTCGCGCGATATCCTTGGCGTTCTCATTGAACGCGCTCATCAATGCTTCTTCCCCGCTCAAACCCGCGGCAGTGGCGCGATCGATGGCTTGCAGCATGCGCTTGTAATCTTTGGGCATCACTTTGACGAACTTGGGCACCATGTCCTGCCAATGTTTGAGGACTTTGGTGGCTCGCGGGCTGTGCGTGTACTCCGCATGGCGCTGAATCATCTGGCGCACCTCTTCGATCTCAGTGGCGTTCTCGAGTTTCTCCAACCCGACGCCCTGCTGATTGCAGCGCCGGTCAAAATCACCCGCCTCGTCCAGGACATAAGCGATTCCACCGGACATTCCGGCGGCGAAGTTGCGGCCCGTCGAGCCGATCACCACCACGCGTCCGCCGGTCATGTATTCGCAGCCATGATCGCCCACGGCCTCAACCACGGTATGAACTCCGCTATTGCGCACGCCGAACCGCTCGCCCGCCATGCCGCCGATATAGACTTCTCCGGCGGTCGCGCCATAAAGCGCCACGTTGCCAATAATGATATTCTCTTCCGGCACAAAGGTGGAACCCTTGGGCGGATACACGATGATCCGGCCGCCGGAAAGCCCTTTGCCGACATAATCGTTGGCGTCTCCTTCGAGCGTGAGCGTGACGCCCTTGGGCACGAACGCCCCGAAACTCTGGCCGGCGGAACCGTTGAACTTGAGTTGAATGGTGTTGTCCGGCAGCCCATCCGCTCCATGCCGGCGCGTGATTTCGCTGCCCAGGATGGTGCCAACCACCCGGTTCACATTGCGAATCGGCAATTCAGCGATGACTTTCTCGCGGCGCTCGATTGCGGGTGCGCAAAGTTTCAACAGCTTGGTGTTGTCGAGCGCCTTGTCCAAGCCGTGGTCCTGCGGAATTTGCTGATAGCGGCCCACGTCGTCCGCGACCTTGGGCTGATACAGCATTTTGGAGAAATCCAAGCCGCGCGCCTTCCAATGTTCGACGGCTTTCTTCGCTTCCAACCGGTCCGTGCGGCCCACCATGTCGGTGATTTTGCGGAAGCCCAGTTGCGCCATGATCTCGCGCACTTCCTGCGCGATGAACCGCATGAAATTAACCGCGTAGGCTGGATCACCTGTGAAGTTCTTGCGCAATTCCGGTTTTTGAGTCGCCACGCCCACGGGGCAGGTGTCCAGATGGCACACGCGCATCATGATGCAGCCCAGCGTCACCAGCGGCGCGGTGGCAAAGCCAAATTCCTCCGCGCCCAGCAAAGCCGCGACGACCACGTCCCGTCCGGTTTTCAATTGCCCGTCGGTCTCGACCGCGATGCGGCTGCGCAGATTATTCAGCACGAGGGTTTGGTGCGTTTCCGCCAGCCCAAGTTCCCAGGGGATGCCCGCGTGCTTGATGCTCGTTTGCGGCGACGCGCCGGTCCCGCCATCATAGCCGCTGATCAACACGACATCGGCGTGCGCCTTGGCGACGCCGGCTGCCACCGTGCCCACGCCCACCTCCGCCACCAGCTTGACGCTGATGCGCGCGTGATGATTGGCGTTTTTCAAATCGTGAATCAGCTCGGCCAGATCTTCGATGGAATAAATGTCGTGATGCGGCGGCGGCGAAACCAGTCCGACGCCCGGCGTTGCGTGGCGCACTTTGGCAATCCACGGATACACCTTACCGCCCGGCAACTGGCCGCCTTCGCCCGGCTTGGCCCCCTGGGCCATCTTGATCTGCAACTCTTGCGCCTTGACCAGATATAAACTGGTCACACCGAACCGGCCCGAAGCCACTTGCTTGATGGCGCTGTTGCGCGAATCACCGTTCGCATCCAACACGTAACGCGCCGGGTCTTCCCCGCCTTCGCCCGTGTTGCTCTTGCCGCCGATGCGGTTCATGGCAATCGCCAGGCTCTCGTGCGCTTCCTTGCTGATCGAGCCGTAGGACATCGCGCCGGTCTTGAACCTTTTGAGAATCGCCTCGACCGATTCAACTTCCTCAATCGGAATTGGCGAACTGGCCAATTTCAGATCGAGCAACCCGCGCAACGTGCAGTGCTTCCGGGACTGATCGTTGACCAGCGTCGAATACTCCTTGAACACCTTGTAATCCGCGCTGCGACAGGCCTGTTGCAGCTTATGCACTGTCTGTGGGCTGAACAGATGCACTTCGCCGTCCGCCCGCCATTGGTATTGTCCACCCACGTCGAGCGTATGACCGTTTACCTGGCGATCCGGAAACGCGTGTTGATGGCGGACTTGCACCTCGCGCGCGATCACGTCCAGACCGACTCCCTCGATGCGTGACGGCGTCCAGGTGAAGTATTTGTCAATGACGGATTGCTTCAACCCCACCGCTTCAAAAATCTGCGCGCCGCGATAGCTCTGGATGGTCGAGATGCCCATCTTCGAAATCACCTTCACCACGCCTTTCACCGCCGCCTTGACAAAATTCTTGCACGCGTCCTTGTGCTTGATGTCCTTGAGCAGACCCTGGCGAATCATGTCATCAAGCGTCTCAAACGCCAGATAAGGATTGATGGCGCCCGCACCGTAACCGATCAACAATGAGAAGTGATGCACCTCGCGCGGTTCGCCGGTTTCGATCACCAACCCAGCCCGCGTGCGGGTCCCTTCACGAATGAGGTGATGATGCAGACCGGACACCGCCAGCAATGCGGGTATCGGCGCATTTTCACGGTCAATGCCGCGATCTGACAAAATCAGGATATTTACTCCGTCCTCAATCGCCCGGCTGGCTTTCGAGCACAACTCATTCATTGCCTGTTCCAGCCCCTGCTCGCCCTCGGCCACTCTGAAAAGAATGGGCAGCGTAACGGATTTGAAACCGGCCTGATTTATGTGCTTGAGCTTCGCAAATTCCTCGTTGGTCAGAATCGGCGATTTGAGTTCGATCAAATGGCAGCTCTCCGGCTCCGGCTTGAGCAGGTTCCGCTCCGAACCGATGGTCGTCTCGGCCGAAGTAATAATCTCCTCGCGAATGCAATCGATCGGCGGGTTTGTAACCTGCGCGAAGAGTTGCTTGAAATAATTATACAGGGACTGCGGCTTGTCCGACAGCACCGCCAGCGGCGTGTCGGTGCCCATCGATCCCACTGCCTCGACGCCATCCCGGGCCATGGGCGCCATCAGGATGCGCAAATCCTCGAAGGTGTAACCGAAGGCCTGCTGTCGTCGAAGAACGGTATCGTGACTCGGCTCCGGCAATTGGCCCGAGGCTGGCACGTTTGCCAATTCCAGCATGTATTTGTCCAGCCATTGACGGTAGGGATGCTCGTTGGCGATCTTCTGCTTGATTTCCTCATCCGCAACGATTCGACCTTCCTCGGTATCGATCAGGAACATGCGCCCCGGTTGAAGGCGGCCTTTGGAAAGAATTCGATCCGGCGGAATATCCAGCACGCCGACTTCCGAAGCCATCACCACGAGGTCATCTTTCGTCACCCAATAGCGCGAGGGCCGCAAGCCATTTCGGTCCAGCACCGCCCCAATGCGTTTGCCGTCCGTGAATGCAATCGACGCCGGCCCGTCCCACGGCTCCATCAGGCAGCTATGATATTCATAGAACGCCTTCTTCTCGTCGCTCATGCTCTCGTGATTCGCCCACGGCTCCGGGATCATCATCATGACGGCGTGCGGCAACGACCGCCCGGCCATCACAAGCAATTCGAGGCAGTTGTCGAACATCGCCGAGTCGCTGCCATCGGTGTTGATGATCGGCAAAATTTTCTTGATGTCGTCGCCGAAGAGGTTCGACTCGAACATCGCCTGGCGCGCATGCATCCAGTTGATGTTCCCGCGCAACGTGTTGATCTCGCCGTTGTGCGCGATGTAACGGTATGGATGCCCGCGTTCCCAACTGGGAAATGTGTTCGTGCTGAAACGCGAATGCACCAACGCCAGCGCGGTTTCCATCGCGGGATCGGCCAAATCCAGAAAATACTTCGCCACCTGCTCGGTGTTGAGCATCCCTTTATAGATGAGCGTCTTGTAGGAAAGGCTCGCGATGTACCAATAACGGCTGCCGGGAAAACCCGCCGCGCGAATCTCGTTGGTCGAGCGCTTGCGAATTACATAAAGCTTCCGCTCGAACGCCATGTCATCGGTCAGCTTGGGGTTGCGCTTGATGAAGACCTGGCGCATGAACGGCTCCGAAGCCCTGGCGGTCGCGCCCAGCGATGAGTTATCGGTCGGCACATCGCGCCAGCCGATAATCCGCTGGCCTTCCTCGGAAACGATCTTGCCGAAAAGCTGCTCGCACTCGCGGCGTTCAGCGGCGTCCGGCGGCAAATACACCAACCCCGCGCCGTAATGGCCTTCGCCGGGCAGATCGATGTTCGCCGCCGCGCATGCCTTTTTCAGGAACGCATGCGGCGTTTGCAAAAGAATGCCCGCGCCGTCACCCGTGTTGACTTCGCAGCCGCACGCGCCGCGATGGTCGAGGTTCAACAAGACTTGGATCGCTTGTTGAATGATTGCGTGCGATTTCCTGCCCTTGACGTTGACGACAAATCCCACGCCGCAGGCGTCGTGTTCGAACTGCGGGTCGTACAAGCCCTGTTTGGGCGGCAGCCCGTTCGTATTCAAGTGCCGGTTTTCTAGCTTCTGAATTTCTGATTGCATCATTAAGTGTGCCGTTGCGCCACAACGAAATTAATTCTCTTAGTTTTTACCGAAATGTCCACCAACTGCAATGATTAAAAAAGCCCCTTCGCCTCTTTCTCCGCGAGGCAGTCTTTCCCCTTGCCCAATTTCGACCACCTTGGCCATTTTTCCACATAAATCAGCGGCTCGCGACCCGAATAGAATGAAGGTCATTGAAGGCGGTGAGCTGTGGCAGCGAGCGCGCTATGCTGCTGTTTTGTCCAGCCCGAGGCAAATGGGGTGAATGACTCCCCTATGGCATCTGCAACCGGTAATACTGCTGAGCCGCGCCAGCGTTCATGGGATTGGTGAACTGAAAGTTTCCGCTGCCGCTGAACACGTTGGTGGCCAGGCGCGTCCATTGACTCAACGGCCGCGCCACGTTCGTTGAACTGAGCACATAATAAGCTCCGCTCGTGCTGCCGCCGGTTCCGCTCATTATCAGTTGGTTTCCATTTAACAGCAGGCTGCCAAACACCGGAGATGGTTTCGGCACGATGACGACACTCACCGCCGCGGTGCGCGACACACCGGCACTGACGCCGATGATGCTCAAAGCATAGCTGCCTGGCGCAACTGAATTCGAAGTGGAAATCGTCAGTGTGGAATTGCCCGCGCCGGACACGGTATTCGTGCTGAAGCTTGCGCTCGCGCCGGCGGGCAGTCCGCTCGCGCTCAAAGCCACCGAATTGCCCATGCTCACGGGGTCACCCACGCTCACCGTATAAGTGGTGTTGGAACCGGCCGAAATCGACTGCGACGCTGGCGCAGCCGAAAGATTGAACAATTGGTAGCCGATGTTCTCCACTGCCGCGCCACCCAACCGTTCCTTCAATTGCTCAAGATACAAGCTGGTCGGCGAAACGGTCGTGCCCGCAGCATCGTATATCCCGGGATCGGTGCTGGGATTGTTGTTGCTGCCGGAGCCGCCGATCCACCAGTTATAATGATGCGCCAGTGCCGGGCACTGGATGGTGAAATTCCCGACGTGGCAATTGTAGAAAACGCTGTAGCCCGCGCCCCAGCCATTGCCTCCACCGGTGATGATGACAATATGCACGTTTCCAACGGTGCCGTATTCATTGTCCGTCAACAAACTCACCGCCCAGTATCGATGCGGTCCGCCGTCGAAATCCGAGCCGGTGGCGTTGCAATACAAATAGACGTTGGGGCCCGTTGCCTCATCGCCCGTTTGACAGAGGTGCTGAAATCCGCTGATCCCGGTCAACCGCTGGAACAGGCACATTTGCCCGTCGATTTCGAAAGCGGGCGGGCGGGCGCTGCCGTTGTTCACCCCGTGGCTGAAGGTGCAATCCTGCACCGTACACCACTTCGTCTGGTTTGCGGTGGCCGCATTGGCGCCAATGCCAAAACCATCGAAAGCCAGGTTGCACACCCAGCAATTCTTCGCGTTCCCAAAATGAGTTCCGGTCCAGCCGAAACCGTTGGTGGTGCCCGTGGTGCCCAGCCCCCAAGCCGAGACCAGGCGCAGATTTTCCACGCCACATTGCTGCACCCGTCCCGAGTCGGTATAGGGAAATACGGTGCCGGTGCACCATTGCTGCTCGATGGGCGTCGGCAGGGCCATATCCACCGTCACCGCATTCCCGTTGATGGCCGTGATTTTGCGCTCGGCGTCATTCTGATGACCGCTTGCGCTCCAAAGGTTGCTCATGCCGATGGCGTTGATCCAATTGGTGGTCCACGGCCGCCGCACCACGATGTCCGTGCCCACTGACAACCCGGCGGTGGTGTTTAAATGAAAATTCGTTGCGCCCAGCGGCACGTACGTGTCCGCAAGGGTGTAGGTCGAAGAACCCGAGACTTGTTTGGTTCCGCTCGAGCCGGAAATCGTGATGGCCGTGCCGGAATTCGAGGTGCTGGTGAAATTCAGGACTGTGTTCGTCCCAAAGCCGCTCAGGATGACGCCGCTCTTGCCCAGGCTCAACGTGCCATCCATTTCATACGTGCCTGGGTTCAATAACACCACTCCACGAATCCCGTTGGTGTCGGCGGCCAAGTTGCCAACGGCGTTGATCGCGTTTTGAATATTGGCAGTGTTGTCGCCGCTGATGACGCTGAGGGTCTGCCGAACCGGCACGTTCGTCGGCAGCGCCACACCGCCGCTCTGGTATCCGGCATAGGAATAGTCGATGAGCTGGTTCCCCAAATCATCATTGGTATAGACGAGCGTGCCGCCGGGGCCAAAGTGCACCCATTGCGATTGAGCCGCCCGAACCGCCGTCGCCGCCAGCAAAACGGCGCATATTCTGATCAATGTTTTCACTTCAGGTTTGCTCTACTCTTACGGGCGCCGGGAATTGAAACTGGTTTCCACGCGCGTTATCGTCTAACAACTGAGCCGGCATCATGAAGCGAAATCTACGTGAAGCCGCGGGCTCACGGCATTGAACGTTCGTTCGATGGAGGAGAAATAAATGCCGGCAGGCTAAAGAGTCACCAGCGCAACCGATCTCACCGATCATTCCTGCAAAGGTCCCGCAATCAGTCCCAGCTCGCCCTGCTCCACCCACCCGGCGGTCATCACGGTGCGAATGAAAAGGTAGTGGCCGCGTTTCCTTTCGAAACGAGCCGTTTCACCGGCGGGCAGCTTGGCGATGACCTGGGCGTCGTTGGTGGGCGTCAGCCGCAGAGGCGTGTCCTTCTGGAGCACAATTCCGAGCTTTGAACGCGTCTCCACACCGACCAATGCGGGCAGGGTCAGCAGAAAGATGGCGAAACCAGCCGCCGCGACCGCCTGATGCCAGTCCGCCTTGCGCCAACGGAGCGCGCCTGGCAACGTGACCAACCCCAGCGCCAGCCAGAAGCTCAGGCAGGCAATCCAGTCCCACCAACCGGCCGGCAACCAGGCGGAACAAACCTCGTACCACGCGAGGTCGGGCGCATCGAGTTGCGCCGCCTTGCGTCCAAAACGGAGATTCGTGCGCGTGTTGCGGTCGAGGGGATTCAGCCAATGGGCGCGCTCCCAGGCAAGAACCGCCGGCCCCACGTGGCCACACTGCCATTCGGCATCCCCCAGGTTGTGCAACGTCCCCGGAGAAGGCATTGCCCTAGCCGCTTCCCCAAATAGCGACGCCGACTGCTCAAATTTGCCATCTGCATAAGCTTGCGCCCCTTGTTGGAAAGCAGCGGAACCCGCTGTTGCAGCCATGGCAAAGCTCGGAGCAAAGCAAATTACCGACAACCAAAAGCAGACGAAAAAGCAACAGCGCACCGCCAGGCGACGGAACGAATCATACGAAACGCGCGTTTTGGCCAGCGTGTTCCGCCCGCTGGAACACGGGCGGGGACATCGCAGCGCGATGTCCCTACCGCAAACCATATACAACAAACTGTTTGCTTGGTGTTTGGCGTTTGGCATTTGGTGTTTCAGAAAAACCTTCACAGCCTTGCCTTCAATTCTTCCAGCACCCGTTCCAACTCCGGCCGGAGCGCCAGCAACTCCGAACCGTCCCTCACCGGGCCGCCGAAACGGATGGCATCGTCAGCCGTAAAAAGGCGGCGCACGATGTCGCCGCCCCGGCTCTCGCGCTCGGTCGCGGGCAATTCGCGCAGGACATCCGCGCACACCAGGGCCTCCGGATTGGCCGCCCCATGAGGAGCGCACGCTTCGCGCAACGCATTGATGGCCCCGGTCACGAAAGCCCGCGCATCCTGCGCCGCCGCCGCGCGCCGCGCCGCGGCAAGCTGCTTCCGCAACCCGCGCCGCGCCTTCCGCTTCCGCTCCACTTCCGGATACTGTTCCAGGAAACGCCGCCGCTTGTCCCAGAACAACAACCCGGCAATCCCGCCCGCCGGCAAAAGTTGGAGCGCCAGGAACCACCAGCGTTGTTGCAGCGCGCCCAGGCCGCTCCCGCTCCAGCCAGGCGTTTCCGCCAATCCCGTCATCGCCAACGCCCGTTCGCGCGTCGTTCCGTCGTCGATTTCCCCATCCCGCGTGTCGGATTGCGCCGCCTGCAGTTTGGTTTCCGCGCCCGCCGGAGCCGGCGTGACCGCCAGGGGCACCGGCGGGATGGTCAAATCCACATAAGCGCCCTTCGCCGGATCGAAACTGCAGAACGGAATCGCCGGGGTCGCCTTCGACTTCTCCGTCAGCGGAATCAGTGTATAACTGAATACCGTATAACCGCGCTGTTGGATGACGAACGGCGGCGCGGGATCACCCTGCGGCGGAAAACTTTGCCAATCGCGCAGCCGGGGCGCCGACGGCATGGTCAACCGGCCCAGGTTTCCTTCACCGCGCACCGTCACCCGCAAGGTGACCGGATCACCCGCCCGCACCTGGTTCGTGGAAAGTTTCGGCGGTTCAATGCTAAAACTGCCGATCGCCCCGCTAAACCCCGGCAGTCGATCTTCGGGCAAGGCTTTGACCATCATTGGCACCGGGTCCGAGTCAACCAAGGTGCTGCCGCCCTGAAACACGCCCGGCTGCACCATGACCGGACGGCCGGAAATGCAATTGGCCTGCGCCACCAGCGTCTGCCGCCCTTCGCGCATTGGGGTAATGATTACTTCCTGGATAAAGGCCGCGTACGCCTGGCCGTTCTGGTGCACGATATCATGGCGCAAGCCATACGAGTTTGGTTCGGAAAAGATGGCATCCCCATTCACGCGAGCCTGTTGTAAGGCCACCACGCTCCCATCGCCGGGATCGATCAACATCACCGGAATCCGCAGCGTTTGCCCGACATAAATATCACCTTCCGGCAACTGCAAAACCAAATGTTGCGCCTCGCGCACACCCGGCGTTCCCGGTTCCACCACCACCAGATGCGCCTCCGGCACCGTCACCGGCTTGCCGTACGCCGTGGCGGTAAATGACGGTATCTTGAATGCGCCCGTATTGGTGGCCACGGCCCGATAATTAATGGTCGTCTGCGGTTGCAACCTCCCGGCGGCGGAAGGTTGATAGGATTGCGCCCGGCCGCCGGTCGTCACCTCCAGCCCATTGGGCGCGGGCAACTGATCGGGCAGCTTCAACGATTCATCGAGGGCATTCACGACAATGCGATACGTTGCCCGCCCGCCCGCCGCCACCACCGGAGGATCAAACTCCACGCGTGCTGTCACCACCGATTCCATATCCACCGACGCCGCCGAACCAATCAGGCTGTTAAACAAATCCGGTGTGCTGTTGGCCGGCTGCGAGCTTATTTGCATCGCGCCACTGGACGTGATGCGCACCGGCCCCGATGGCCCCGGCATGATAAGCGTCGAAGGCGGCGGAGGAGGTGGAGAATTTGTGGGTGGAGTCTGAGCGAATGCGCTCGTCAGTCGAAATGCCAAAGCCAACACCGCGCCGGTGCGCGTCAAATGACCGATGCCAAATGACCGATGGCCAAAGAAAATCCAATTTTCAATGTTCAACAGATTGGGAATCCGCGCTTTCTTTGGAGATCGGCTATTGGGCATTGGTCATTCTCCCAACTCACCAATCGCGATGTTTGCGATCCTTGGGCGTCCCGGTATCCGTGGCTCCCAACGGCAACTGGCGATTCGCGTCCAGCCGCAGCATGCCGAGCAAAGCTTCCGCTTCTTCGGGCGACAACTGGCGTTCCTTGCCGTTCCTGTTCGGCCCTTCCTCCTGGCCCTCCTTTGGCTCTGGGGGCGGCTTCGGCTTGTCGTCCTCGTCGTCATCATCCTCTTCGCCGCCCTTGAACATCTTGCCCGGGTCACCCGGCATCTTCTCCTTTAACTTTTTCATCTTCGCGCCCAACTCCTGGCGTTGCTTGCCCATGCCGGCCATCATTTGCATCATCATCTGCTGCAGGTCCACCAACTTGGCAATGTAACGGTCCACCACCTCGGCATTGGCCCGCGCATCCTCATCCTTGGGGCGCAGCTCATTGGCGCTTTTGAAATCTCCGGAAGCACGCTGCCATTTGTTCAAAACCGCGCCGTTCGACTCCATCGCGCGCTTCACCGCTTCCATGGCTCCTTTCAATTCCTTGCGCGAGCCCCGGCCGTGCAGGTACGCCGCCACCATTGCCTGCAAATCGGTTCCCGCCAGCGCCTGGTCCACGTCCTGAATGGCGCCCGTCACATTCTCCGAGGCGCGTTGTGCCGTGGACTGGGTGCCCTTCGCATTCGGCCCGTCCTTCAATTGCTTCACGCCTTCTTGAAAACGCACCTCGCCCAGATTATAAAGCGCCGGCCCCTGGATCTTCTCGTTCTGACTCGCCACTGCGGTCTGCAACGCCGTTTCTGCCTCCGGCAACTTTCCCTGCCGAAACTTCTGCGTGCCGTCGTTGTAGAAATCACGCGGTGAAACGGGAGCGTTGGTTTGCGGTGATGAGGCGAATGAAGTGAAGGCGGTGAGAGAAGCGCCAAGTGCCAAACACCAAGCGCCAGAGAAACTCCAAAAACCAAATCTCAAGGCAGCCGCCACGCCATTGGCGTTTGGTGCTTGCGGTTTATCTGGCGCCTGGCGCCTGGCGCCTGGAGATACCCCTCTCCGTCGCCGCAACCGCTGTTGGATGTTTGCCATGCCCTGATAAGATGGCAGACGCGGGCGGCACATGTCAATTTCCTGCTCGTCGAGGCCAGACAACGCGGATCAGAATATGTCTGATGAACACGACTAGGGCGGCGGCACTTGTTGCGAGGAGGCTCAGGTTTAAACAGATTTGAACGGGCAGAGCCTGGAGGTTTTGCTCTGTCAATTTCTGCAAGCAACAACTCAAGCCTGGGATTTGGGCAATCTCCGCCGGGTGCCAACCAAAGATTCGAGCACCAGCAATGCCGTTACCAATGTGACGGGCACGTGAAATCGATCCACACCCAGCTTCCGCAGCTTGGCCAGGTGGGCGGAGTCGCTCGTGTCTTCCACGCGACGCCGGACCACGTCAAGTCCCTCGCCCAACGGCCCCAGCGGTTGGTAGGTCCCGTGGGTGGCTTGGGCAATCTCGGTCAAGGTGGTTTCATCCAGCCGGCTCTGGACCACCTGTCCATCGGCGTCGCGCACGTAATCCATCCCGCCGGTGTCGTTCGGCACCTGGATGGCGCTTCCCGCCGCGGTGCCAACGCCAACCGCAAACACGACAATTCCTTTTTCCGCCAAAGCCTGCGCCGTTTTAATGCCCGTCTTCTCCAGGTCCTCGCCATCGGTCACAAGGACCAGGACTTTGCGGCGCTCGGTTTTTTCCATGGCCCGCGACGCTTCATCCAGCGCGCGTCCGATGTCGGTGCCCGGAACGGGGATCGTTTTTTCATCCACCGCCAGCAGGGCTTCGCGGAACGCATCATAGTCGAACGTCAGCGGGCATTGCAGAAACGCCTGGCCCGAGAACGCCACCAGGCCCACCCGCCCGCGGCCATGCCGTTGCACGAAATCGAGGATGGCGAATTTGGCCCGGCCCAGGCGGTTGGGATTGACGTCCGCCGCGAGCATGCTGCGCGAACAATCCACCAAAAAGAGAATGTCCTCGCCCAGTGCCTGCGAGACTTCCGTGGTCTCACCCCATTGTGGGCGCGCCAACGCCAGTCCGATGCCCGCAATGGCCAGGACCAGCAGCACGCTTTTCACAGCGCGCCGCGCGGGACTGTGTGAACGAAGCAAGTCCCCGATCAGTTCGGGCGCGGCGAACAAGGACAACTGCTTTTTCCGCGCCCACGCCGCGTAGCGATGCAGCGCCACCACGCCAATGGGGGCCAGCACCGCCAGCCACAGCCAGTGGGGTTCGGCAAAATGTGGATGAGTGAAATCCATGCTTACGGCACCCGGCGATAACGGGTATTGGCGAACACCAATTCGATCAGCAGCAGCGAAAACGCCGCCAGCAACGGCCATTGAAACAGCGGCGTGAACGTCGTGTAGCGCCGCAGTTTCACCTCGGTCTTCTCCAGCCGATCGATCTCGTTGTAAATATTTTGCAATTCCCGGCGATTCGTCGCGCGATAAAACTTGCCGTGCGACAACCGCGCCATGTCGCCCAGCACGGTATAATTGGCGGGTTGCAGCGTGATGGTGGGGATGATTTCACCGTTCGGGCCATGCTTGAGTTTGCCCGTGCTCGTGTCGAACGCCGGCAGCCGGCACGGTTCCTCGATTCCGATCCCGATGGTGTAAATTTTTGAGCCGATCGCCGCGGCGATTTGCGCCGCCGGCACCGGCTCGATCTCCCCCTGGTTGTTGTCGCCGTCGGTCAGCAAAATGATGATGCGACTCTTGCTGTCCTTGAGCATCCTGAGCCGTTTGGCGGCGGCGGCGGTCGCATCGCCAATGGCTGTGCCCAACTCCCGAATGATGCCGATGTGCAATCGGTGCAGATTTTCCACCAGCCAATCATGATTGAGCGTTAGCGGACTGGCCAGATACGGCACGCCTGAAAAAGCGATCAATCCCATGCGGTCGTTGGGCCGCCGATGAATGAAATCCTCGAGCACTGAGCTGGCAATGCCAAAGCGCGAGCTCTCCTCGTTCTGCCCGCCCATGTCCAGGGACATCATCGACCACGACAAATCCAGCACCAGCATGATATCGACGCCGCTGGCCTCGGTTTCGGTATGATCGTTGACGATGCGCGGCCCCGCCAGCGCGACCACGCACAGCGCGACCACAAGGAGGCGCATGAAAACGAGCAACCGCCCCGCCGCTGAACGCGCCACGCCGCCCACGGCCCGGGCGATGTCCGCGCTCGCGAACCGCAATGCGGAAGATTTTCCCATCCGCCCATGCAGGAAGGCATAAACTGGAAGCAACGCCAGCAACGCCAGCAGCCACGGGTATTGAAACTGAAAGTGCGAGTTCATGCGCCGGCTGGCGAAGTGGTCATTCCCTGTTCGCGCCTCGCGGCTTCCAACCGCTGTTGGCGATGGACTTCGATCCGGTCGATCAACTCACACGCCACCACTACCGCACCGAGTCTCGGAGGTTGGGGGGAAGAGCTACGACTGTCCTCCGCCGCTTTCGCGGCCAGGTTGGGGGCTGGAGCGAACTTTCTCTCGTCACACCAACGCAGAAAATCAGCCGCGGATCTGCCCAGGTCCGGGTTGTTTAATCGGGAGGATTGCAGCATCCCGCCTAATTCGGTAGTCGTCAACTCCTCTGGCGGAAGGTCGAGGGCAAAATACAAATAACGCCGAAGAACCTGCGATACTTCCCCAACCAGCGCCGAATCCTCGGTGCGCCCGCGCAACGCTTCCAGCGCCCGGCGAGCCGCGAGTTGCGGCGGCGTAACTGGCTGAAGTCTTGGCCGACGCAACCAGTTGATCAAAAAAACCAGCAATCCCAGCGCCACAAGACCGCCCAGCACAACCCACCACCCATGCTGCTCCCAAAACGAGGCCTGAAGTTCCTCCCGAGCCGGTCGCAGCGGAGGAATCCGTTCGTCCTCGGCTCCCAACATGACGTTGGCCACCAACACCAGCCCCAATCCTGCGCAACCAAGCCAAAGCGGTTTTGAAAACCAATGCAACCCGTAGCAGTTCTTGGACCTTCGGGCTTGGAGCTTTCCTGGAACCTGGTGTTTGGCGCCTGGTGTTTTCCTCATCCCCTTCTCCTTCCCCGCCGGGTCTCGAAAAACCGTTGCAGCGCCGGCGCGTACGGTTCTCCCGTGCTGAAGCGCAATGTGTCCACACCCGCGCGCCGCAGCGTGCGATCAAGTTCCGCCAATCGTTCGCTGTTCGTTTGCGCATAAGTCTGCCGCACAGTTGTCCGGACCGAATCCACTTCGAGCATTTCGCCGGTTTCCGCGTCCTCGATCGTCAACAGACCCGCGTTGGGCAACTCGCCTTCCCGTGGATCATGCAGATGCACGCAGATCAAATCGTGCCGCGCGTTCGTCATGCCAATCTCACGGACCGTGTCGCGACCTGCTTGAAGGCTGCGCGCCCCGGTGCCGAAACTGTGAAGAAAATCCGTCAGCAAAAAAATAATCGAGCGGCGTTGTACCACGTGATTTAGAAAAGTCAGCGCCGCCGGAATGTCTGTCCCCTGATGTTTTGGTTTAAAAAAAAGCATCTCGCGAATTGCGCGGAGGATTTGGCTGCGTCCCTTGCGCGGCGGCAAAAACAATTCGGTCTGGTCGGTGAACAGGAGCAGACCGACCTTGTCGCTGCTGCGCGCGGCCGAATGCGCCAACGTTGCCGCAATTTCCGTTGCAAACTCCCGCTTGCTGCGTTTGCCCGATCCAAATGACCCTGAAGCCGAAACATCCATTGCCAGGATAACCCCCAATTCGCGCTCCTCACGAAACCGTTTCACGAATGGGCGACCCATCCGGAAAGTAACATTCCAATCGATGTTACGCACATCATCGCCCGGCATGTAATCCCGCAGTTCCTCGAAATCCATCCCCCGCCCCTTGAAATGGCTCAGGTAGGCGCCCACCATCATGTCGTTCACCAGCCGATTTGTGCGGATCTCCACGCGCCGAACTGCTTCGAATATTTCCTGGAGCGTCATGACCTGGAACTGCGCCGGCACTCCCGTTTTGCCCATCGGACTAAACCCCAAATCTTCACGGCACCGGGATGGTATTGAAAATTTTCTTGATTATGTCATCCGTCGTCACGCCCTGCGCCTCCGCTTCGTAAGTCAGAATGATCCTATGCCGCAGCACGTCCGGACCGATGTTCTTGATGTCTTCGGGCGTGACGTACGCCCGGCCTTGCAACAAGGCCCAGGCCTTGGCCGCCAGCGTCAGATAAATCGTTGCCCGCGGCGAAGCGCCAAACTGGATTAAATGTTTCAAATCCAGTTTATACTGGTCCGGCTTGCGCGTCGCGAAGACCACATGAACAATATAATCACGAATCTTGTCATCCACGTGCACCTGGTCCACCAGCTTGCGTGTGCGCAGAATTTCCTCCAGCGTAATGACTTGTGTGACGGCGTGTTCAGGCACCGTGAACGCCATTTTATCAAGGATCTTTCGCTCCTCATCGAATGACGGATACCCGATTACGACTTTGAACATGAACCGGTCCACTTGCGCTTCCGGCAGTGGATACGTTCCCTCCTGGTCGATTGGATTTTCCGTCGCCAGCACCAAAAACGGCGACGGCAGCGGCATCGTCTCGCCTCCCAGGGTTACCTGCCGCTCCTGCATGGCTTCGAGCAACGCGGATTGGACCTTCGCTGGCGCGCGGTTGATTTCGTCCGCGAGCACGAGGTTGGCGAAGACCGGGCCTTTGGTCGCATGATATTTGCCATCCTGGGGATTGTAGATCAGTGTCCCGATGATGTCCGCAGGCAGCAAGTCGGGTGTAAATTGAATCCGATGAAACCGCGCGTGGATGGCCGCCGCCAGCGTGCGCACGGACAGCGTCTTCGCGAGCCCCGGCACGCCCTCGAGCAAGACGTGCCCGTTGGCCAGCAGACCCACCAGCAACCGGTCCACCAGATATTCCTGGCCAACAATCACCTGGCCAATTTCCTTGCGCAAAGTACTGATCCAGGCCGAAGCCTTTTGCACATCCTCACTCACTACATTCGTCACAGTGGTCATTGAGCCGGGCAATATAAGCAGAGAGTGCCGGTGTCGCAATGAAACTCTTGTGACTTTCGCAGAAAGCCGGCGACTCGGAAAACCGGGCACGGCGAACGTCCGGAGTTGGAAGAACGTGTGAAAGATGGCCGGGTTAGCCGCAAAACCGCAGAAGAGTTTGAGCCGGCTTGGGGGTTATCTGGTCAGCAGCCCGTCCACAAAGCCGATTTGGTACACGAGGAACAGGCCAAAGCCCACGCTCAGGCAGCCGGAAGCGATCCCTAAATACCGGTGGAATTTCACTGAACGCGTCGCCGTGCACGTGAACGGCAGCGCGATGCCGGCGGTGATGACCATCATGCCGCCGATGGTTCCAAGGCCAAAAATCAACAGGTAGGCGATGGCCCACATCGAGTTCTGGATCATCGGCAACACCAGCAATGCCACCGCAGCTGAGCCAGCCAGCCCGTGCACCACGCCGACCACCAGCGGACGCGCCATCTGGTAAAATCCCAATCGGCCAAACTTCGCATCGAGCCACGCGGTTGAAATCCCTTCGCTCTGGTGATCGTGCGTTTCAAGATCGTGCCTGGGGGAAAGTCGATCAAAACGGTTCAGGGAGGCGGCTGCGTTCTGCCGGATCCAAAGCGTAAAACTCCGAAAATTCCAAAGCCCCAGAACAATCAGCATCAACGCCACGGAAAATTCCAGTGACATGCCGAGCCTCGGCGGAATGACCAGGCCAAACAGAATGATTGCGCCGCCAACCAGCAGCAGTGTAAGCGTGTGCCCGATCCCCCACATAACGCCGATGACTGCGGCATTGCGCACCTTTAGTTCACGGCTGACGATGGTGGTAACCGCGACGACATGATCCGCATCGGTGGCATGCCGCATGCCGAGGAAGAACCCGAGCAAAAGGAACGAGAACAAGGCCATCATGATTCTACAAGCTATGGAGCACCCAAAACCGTTCCGATTCTACTGAGCGTCAGACCGGCACGAGCACTGCTTCACGATGAGTATCGGCCAGCACTTCCAGAAGAACTGATTCGACCATTGCCAACGCCCGTGGAACTGCTGCGCGTACGGCGTCGCTCAACCCTATTTGCCCGTCCTCCGATTCCAGCGCCGCCGGCTCGCAACCGACGAGATACAACCGCCCGGGCCGGCCACCCAGCCATTTAGCCATTTGCAGGGCGCGGACCACATCCATGCCGTGGCCATTTGGAACACTCCCTTCGGCTTCAATTAGCGCCGAGAAATCCGGTTCGATCAAATACAAGGTGCCTGGGGCATAGCCTCGAGGCGTCGCATCGATCAGGATCACCGCGTCGTGCTCGTCCATGAGGGCAAAGGCCAAATCATGGCTGCGGATGCCAAAATCCACCACTTCCACCCCTTCGGGCAACGTGCGTTGCGCCAACTCACGCACCGCCTCCACTCCGAACGCGTCGTCGCCCAGGAAAATGTTGCCGATGCCAGCTACGAGAATTCGTTTGCTCATGTGTCCTCCTGCAGCGAAACCATCCTGCCGCTTTCGACTTCCTTGGCCAGAGAATCCGGATCAGCCCGCCCCACCGCGATTTGCGGGTAATCGGCCAGCGTGATCGGCGCCGACAGCATCGTGGTGCGCTCAGCCTTTTCCTTGTCTCCAACCAGCACCGGCCAGATTCCGTAATTTTTGCAACTCGCAATCGCGGCCCGGCAGGCTTCAGGCGGGTTGGCCATCGAAACAAATTCGCCGTTGCGCACCTCGAGCACTGTGTGGGTGGAGGCGAAGGTCCGCATCAACACCGCTCCCTGCTCGTTGACTTCCGATCTGGGTGCAGGTGTTAGATTCACGATGCGAACTGTAATTTTGAAGAGTTTTTCCCCAACCGGCTCAGCTCCAACCTCCACCACACCCTGGAGCGCCTCGTGTCGGCGGTTGATCGCGCCCACCGGTTCATCATGCTCGCGGATTGGCTCGAAGGTGTGCCCGGCAGAAAAGCAAAAGCGAAGGTCTTCGCGATGCCGCTGGCCCGCTTCCAACAGGAGCGGGGGCGGCATGACTTTCCGCTCAACCGCTTCCTGTGCGGTCTCATACGATCTCCCTTCCACCGGCAGCTCAGAAACCAGTTCAAAGCTTCGGCCTTCACGTCCTGCCAATTCCGGCGACGGCGGCAAGAGCGCATGGACCTCGCGGGAGATAAGATGAAGGAATCGCACGCTCACCTCGATTACCAACGGCTTCCCATGGCTCTGCGCAAGACATTCGGTCTGCATGACGAACGGCTCCGCGCCATTCCGCGCTTCGCTATAGCTTTGCGGGTAAACCAGGCCCAATGTGGCACCCGGCCGGTTCTTCTTATTCGCAGCGGCTCGATGAGGATAAAGGGAATAGCCGTCATACAGCAGGGCTTCCGCAATCTGACACACGGCTGACCGTTTCATAAACGCACCTTTTCCAGTTTAGTCTTAAGCTCGGGCAGAGGGGCCGGTCCTTCATCACCAGGTTAAGCTCCACATACTCCCACAACTTCATCTTCGTTCTGCCAACCACTTTTAGGCGGGCATTTCATTACCGGGTACGTGGACTTACTTGAGCGGCCTGCCTCTGAAACGTGTACGTATCTATTAGAACTTCCAAAACTGTAACAAGATTTGCACTTCGAGAAATGGGGTGTTTACCTCAGCAAAGAATCCGGCGCGGCCTCACGGTTGACACAGACGATCCTGGGGCCGTAATCGCTGAGGGTGACGACGCTTATGGAAGCCGGGTCAACTTCGATCCGCTGGAACAAATCCAAAGGTGTGCCAAGGTAAAATGCCAGCGCGGCGCGGATCGGGTCGCCATGCGAGAACAATGCCAGCGTTTGATCCGGATACTCCCTCCATAAGCGGTTTATTTCCGCCACCATGCGTGCCTGGGCTTCGACCATCAACTCGCCGTTGGGAACACGTGTGCCGCTGCGAAACGAATTCCACTGTTGCCAGTGCGGCAGTGTCTCCAGTTGTTTGAAGGTTTGGCGCGTCCAGTCTCCGAAATCGATTTCGTTGAGTCCGTCGGCGATCTGAATGTCGAGCGCCAAACGCTTGGCCAGTGGAACGGCGGTTTCAATTGCCCGTTCGAGCGGACTGCTAAAAATGCCTTGAATCGGCTCCCGCGCCAGCCGCACCGCGAGTTTCTCCGCCTGGCGCTGCCCTGCACGGTTCAGGCTCACTCCGGGAAGCCGGCCGGCGATGGCTTTACCGAGGAACTCGTTGGCGGCGTGACGGATGAGATAGAACGTGGTCATTCGACAGCTCGCTCCGCTTGAGTTCAGACGCGAGCGGCGGCCATCGGTGAACTATGTGGCAGCCGCCCAGGCCGATGTGCATCAACCTGGAACGGCTTCCCCAACCTTGGCGTCCTGTTACAACTAAACCCATGGATCGAACAGGCGATGAAGCCCAAATGCCGACCCCGTTGATTGCCACACAAAACCCTTCCGCCTTCTTTGCTTCGGCGAGGCGTCGCTTCCATCCTCTCGAACCTATCGGAATGCCCTCCCATCCGGCAGTGGGGTGTTCACATGCTTTCACCGGCCACTGCCCCACTACGGCTCTAATTGAAGAAGCCTCCAACGTTCCGGAAAGCTGTCATGTTAATCTTGTAACAATCCACCCCTTCACACGCCGCCGACCAATAGGCCATTAGGCACTCTCTTTGAATTTCGTGCGTCTGAAAACCACTTCCCCCAATCGCTTGACCTGAACAAACTGTTCGTCAGTCATGGCTGCTCAGAAGCGCCATTCACGCTGCTCGCTTCTCCCACCCTTTTGTTTCCTGCCATGCCGCGGTCGCCCGCGCATCCGGCACAAACTCACGCAAATCCGACGATGCGCGCACGATCTCCCGCAGTTCCTTCAGATCCTTGATCTCTCCCGCCGCCCGCGCCTGCACGAGCACATTGCCCAGGACCGTCGCCTCGATCGGACCCGCCAGCACCGGCCGGTTGCAGGCGTCCGCGGTGAATTGGTTCAAGAGGTTGTTTTGCGAGCCGCCGCCCACCACGTGAATGACTTCGATTTTCTCGCCCGTCAATTCTTCCAACGAGCCAACCGTGGCGCGATACTTGAGCGCCAAGCTTTCAAGCGCGCAACGCACCAGCGCTCCCTCCGTTTCCGGCACGGGCTGAGTGGTTTCCCGGCAGTAATCTTGCATTGCCTTCGGCATGTCCGGCGGATTCAAAAACCGCTCGTCATTCGGATCCACCAACGAGCGCAACGCCGGCGCTTCCGAAGCGACGCGCACCAACTCGGCGTAATCCCAGGCGCGCCCCCGCGCCTCGAATGAGCGTTTGCATTGCTGCACGAGCCACAGACCCATGATGTTCTTGAGCAGCCGGTACGTGAAGTCCACGCCGCCTTCGTTGGTCATGTTAAGCTCGAGCGTGCGCGGGGAGAGTTGCGCCTCGGCAATCTCCACTCCGAGCAACGACCAGGTCCCCGAACTGAGATAACCCCAGTTTGCCCGGCCCGTGTGCGCTGTCGGCACCGCTGCCACGGCTGAGCCCGTGTCATGTTCGGCTGGCGCGATCACCTCGATTGTTCCCAGGCCGGTCCGCTCCGCCACAGATGGACGCAAGGAACCGATGCGGGTTCCCGGCGCGACGATCTCCGGAAAAATGTTCGTCGGCAAATCGAACTTCCGCAACAAATCGAGCGCCCACTCACGCCGCACCGGATTGAAACATTGTGTCGTCGTGGCGATGCTAAACTCGCTCACCCGCGCGCCCGACAGGCACCAGTTCAGAAAATCAGGTGTGGTCAGCAAGGTTTCCGCAGCCGCCAGCACTTCCGGGCTCTGCCGCTGCAAGGCCAGCAACTGGTACAGCGTGTTCAGTTCCATGAACTGCAACCCGGTGGCCGCAAAAATCTCGGCGCGCGGCATGCGTTTGAACGCTTTTTCGAGCATGCCCTGGGTGCGCGCATCCCGATAGTTGAAGGGCTGCCCCAGCAGTTCGCCGCTCTTCGACAGCAAAGTAAAATCAACGCCCCAGGTATCCACGCCCACAGAGACCACCGCCTTGCCGAACCGGCGCGCGGCCAGGCTCAGTCCGTTCTGGATTTCGCTCCACAAGCGCAGAATGTCCCAGCGCAATGTGCCTGCAATCGCCACCGGCCCGTTCGGAAAGCGGTGCAACTCCTCCAGACGCATCCGGCGGCCATCCCAGCAACCCGCGATCACGCGACCGCTCTCCGCGCCCACATCAACGCCCAGATAAACTTGTTCAGCCATAAATTATTAAGTGTTCTGCGTTGAGAATCACTCCGCGCCGAACCTGTTGGTAACAATCCCGTAGCAACGAGATTAAGCTTCCGTTTACAGGCATAACACTGTGAGTTTTTTTGGCCCATGTGCTCCCAGCACCAGGATGCGTTCGATGTCCCCGGTGCGGCTTGGCCCGGTTATCAGCGAAATAAAACTTGGGTAATTCGGCGCGTACTTGCTCTTGATCAACTCGAATGCCGCCGGCAGATCGGCCAGCAATTGTTCGCGGCACGCCAGCACCACATGATGCGGCGGCAGCACCGACAACGCCCGTCCGCCCGCGCTGCGGCTCGTTACCAACACGCTGCCTGTTTGCGCGATCAAGGCATCGCACTCGGTCACGCCTGCGTCACATTTCTCCATTTCGTTCACGTCGTAACCGGCGTCCGTGCCGCACACCGGCAATCCCAGCGTCTCGCATGCCGCCCGGGCCAACTCCCCGTTGTGACTGGCAATCCGCCGCCAGCCTTCAGCTTCGCGCAACCTGGTCAGGGTTTGCGTCAGCTCGTCCACATTGTTGAGCAGGTGAAAATCCGTCTTCAACTCGGCCGAATTGGCCCGAAACAGCGCCACCATTTCTTCGAATGTATCGCCGACCGCCGGCAGCCATTTTCGCGCCGCACCCGGCCCAGGCGAAACCACCGGGTCGTGGTGACTGCCTCCACCATGGTTTCCAGGCTTCGGCGCCGTCACCGTCAACGCCTCCCGCACCCGCGCTAAAATAGCTTCGCGATCGGTCATGATAAAAAGAAACACCAAGCACCAAACATCAAGCTCCAGCAGAGCCGCTGGAGGTTTGGTGCTTGGAGCTTTTCTGAAGCTTGGTGCTTGGTGCTTGATATTTTCACGTCGCCCTATCCTTCCACCATTCCTTAAAGCTTTGCGGCGGCGCCGATGGCAGATCGCGCGTTTGCGTCCACGAATACGCCGGGTCCAGTCGCGTGCCCTTCACCAGTTTGTGCAAAGGTTGGAAAACTCTGACCGCTTTCTTCACTGTCGCGTAAAGCCACGGATGATTCATGACCACGCCGGCGATTTTGAAAGCCATTTTCTCAGCCGTCGATGGCTTCTGCCGGGCGCTGTTGCGGCGATTTTGCAGCAAGTGATGATGCAAATCGATTTTCACCGGGCATGTTTCGGTGCACGCGCCGCAAAGCGAAGAGGCATAAGACAGGTGCTTCCAATCCTGCAAACCGCGCAGGTGCGGCGTGATGACCGATCCAATTGGCCCGGAATACGTGGTTCCGTACGTATGGCCCCCGACGTTCCGATAAATGGGGCAAACATTGAGACAAGCGCCGCACCGGATGCAATGGAGCGCATCGCGCTGCTCCGCATCGGCCAGCAACTCCGTCCGCCGATTGTCCATCAGCACCACATGATATTGCTCCGGGCCGTCCGCTTCGCCCGGCTGACGCGGACCACCGTAAAGCGAATTGTAACAAGTCAACGCCTGCCCCGCGCCCGCCGTCGCCAGCATCGGCAGGAATAGCGCAAGGTCTTCCAGGCGCGGCAACACTTTTTCAATGCCCAGCAACGTGATCATCACCTTCGGCAGCGCCGCCGTTAGCCGCGCGTTGCCTTCGTTTTCAGTGATCGAAATCATCCCCGTCTCCGCGATGGCAAAATTCGCGCCCGTGATGCCGATGTCCGCCGTGATGTATTTTTGCCGCAGTGCCCGGCGCGCAATCATGGTCAGTTCCTCGGGATTGTCCGTCGGCGCGCTTCCCAGTTCGCGCGCGAACAACTCGCTAATCTCTCCCCGCGTAAGATGCATCGCCGGAAACACAATGTGGTACGGTGCCTCTTTGCGGAGTTGAACGATGTACTCCCCCAGGTCCGATTCCACCACTTCAAACCCGGCATGTTCCAACGCCTCATTTAGGTGAATTTCCTCGGCCGTCATTGCCTTGGATTTGATGATCGACCGCGCTTTGCGGTCGCGGACGATGCCCAGAATGATTTCGCACGCTTTCTCGCCGGTGCTGGCCCAATGCACAATCGTGCCGCGCGCTTCCAAGCGCCGGACGAGATCGACCAGGTGCTGGTCAAGGTGGTTGATGGCTTCCCACTTCGTTTCCGCCGCCGCCTGCCGCGCCGCCTGCCAATTTTGAAAAGCCGCTTTTTTCTCGTCCCGCTTGACCTCGTATTTACCCAGCGCCGTTTGGATCAACTTCCGATGCCGCAAATCCCCCGACACCTGACGCGACTGCTCCTTGAATTGACGGACGGCGGCATTCATCACGATTGCGCCAAAATCTCCGCCAGATGAATCGTCTTTACGGAACTTTTCTGCCGATCCAGCAATCCCTGCACCTGCATCAGGCAACTTGAGTCGTTGCTCACGATATACTGCGCGCCCGTGGCGAAAGCGGAGGCGCATTTTACCTCGCCCATCGCCGTTGAAATCATGGGAAACTTGGCCGCGAAAGTTCCGCCGAACCCACAGCAGGTTTCCGCATCCTTCATCTCCACAAATTCCAAATCCCGCACCTTCGCCAGTAATGCGCGCGCCGGCTTCTTGTTGCCCAATTCGCGCAGCCCGTGGCAGCCATCGTGGAAGGTTACCCTGGCCGGAAAGCGCGCCCCTACGTCCGTGACCCCCAGCCGGTTCACCAGGAAATCCGAAAATTCATGGCATTTTCCCGCCAGCATTTTGGCCTCCCGCGAGTGCACTGTGCCTGAAAACAAATCGGGATAGAAAACTCTCAGCATGGCCCCGCACGAGCCCGACGCAATCACCACAGCCTCCGCGTCCTTGAGCCGATCCAGCACCTTGCCCGCGACCGCCCGCGATTCATCCCAATATCCCGCATTGAAAGCGGGCTGGCCGCAGCAAACGATTTCTTCCGGGCACCGGACCTTGTGCCCGAGTCGTTCCAGGATATGCACCATGCTGATCCCCACCTTGGGATACATCAAATCCACGAAACACGGAATGAACAACGTAATCGTCATGCCAAATCAACCGCTGACGATAATAGGTATTAGCCGCGCGCCACTCAAGCGGGAAGCGAGTCACCGGTTTTCTTTGGCTGTGTCTTATGGGCGAGTAGGCCTGATAAGTTGGAACTGGGGGCGAGGTCGGTCCTCATTTCAAGGCTTTCTTGATCTTTCCTGGGTGCTGTCTGCAACCCAACACACGCCAGACCTCCACAACGTCTTGGTTCATCCGATAGTAAACCGCATAAGGAAATCGCTTTGAAAGTAACCGATAATAGCCCCAATGAGTCGAGTGAGTGCCGCCATACAAAGCCAGAGAGTCAATGTCGGAGAAAAGCGAATCCATGAAGTATTGCCCAAGCCCTTCCCCCTGCTCCTCGTAAAAATCCCTGCCCCTCTCCAGGTCCGCCACGCCTGAAGATAGGATTCGAATCTTCATTCATGCCGCTTTCGCAGTTGGTCCTTTGCTGCTTCCCAATTCACAAATTGTTCCTGGCCCGATTTGACCCGCTGCTCAGCAGCCGAGAGTTCCTCGCGGTGCCAGCCGGGAGATTCAAATTCCTCTCCGTTTCGGGTGAGGTCTTCCCATAGAGCTTCCAAAGCCATAAGCTTTTCCGCTCGTGACATCTGCGTAAGAGGCAGCGAAATCATCGGAGAAGATCATACACGTCTTCTTGTCCGTTGTAAACCGCCGACGTATGAGCAAATGAACGACCAGGAATTCATTGCTTGCCGCTGGACACAGTTAACTGGCGAAAACATAATCGCGCATGGCTGTTTCCTTCGACCAAATCGTTCCGTGGGGACGTTCCCGCCAGGAATACGAGCTGATGTTCAGCCTGGATGCGGAGGATTTATCCGGCGGAGTGCTCGACTGTGGCGGCGGCCCGGCCAGCTTCACCGCGGAACTGACGGCATCAGGTGTGCGGGCGGTTTCGGTGGACCCGATCTATGCCTTCTCCGGCTCGGAGATTCACGCGCGCTTTGAAGCAGTCGTGGAGTCCATGATTTCGCAGGTTCGCGCCACACCGGGAGATTGGGTATGGAGCTACCATCGCGATCCCGATGATCTTTACGCCAACCGGCGCGCCGCCATCGAAGGATTTTTGGCGGACTACGAGAATGGCTTGCGCGAGCATCGTTATATCGTGGGCGAATTGCCTTCGCTGCCATTCAAGTCAGATTCTTTCGGGCTCGCAGTCTGCTCCCATCTGCTTTTCCTTTATTCTGATCTGCTCTCCGAGGATTTTCACGTCCGCTCAATCCTTGAGTTATGCCGGGTGGCCCGCGAGGTTCGCTTGTTTCCTCTGTTGACACTTGCCCGTGAACCTTCTCCACATCTCGCAGCGGTGCAGTCGGCCGTGCGACTGCGTGGATGGAGCAGCGAAGTGGTGCCCGTGAATTTCGAGTTTCAACGCGGCGGCAACAAAATGCTAAGAGTCTTTCGGCCTGGCGGGGTTTAGAAGCTTGCCTGCACGCCTACACTTCAATCCCCACTGAGCGCATCAATTCCAAGGCATTGCTTTTTTCAACGATGCCGGGGCGCAAACGATAGTCGAAACTCAGCCGGCCGTTTTCGAGGTAGTCTTCAAAATGAAAGTTGGCGCCATGCGGTTGCACCTGTTCAACGATTTGTGTCAATGCCAAATCGTGCGTGGTGATCAGCCCCATCGCTCCGCGCTGGACCAGGGAGCACACGATGGAAGCAGCGCCAACGCGGCGGTCGTGCGAATTGGTGCCGCTCAGAAGTTCGTCCAGCAGAAATAACAACGGCGGAGCATGGCTCGTGAGCTTCATAATTTGCCCCAATCGCGAGATTTCGGCGTAAAAACGGGAGACGCCTTCCTGGAGAGAATCAACTGTCCGCATGGACACCCCAACTTGCAATGGCGTCATCCGCAGTCCGCGAGCGCGCACCGGCGCGCCAGCCATGGCCAGGACCACGTTCACGCCGAGCGCGCGGAGGTAGGTGCTCTTGCCCGACATGTTCGAACCGCTGATCACCAGCAAACGACAATTCGAATCCAGGCGCACATCGTTTCGCACGCAACGGCCTTCCGCAATCAACGGGTGGCCCAAACCTTCCGCCTCGATCGCCATGGAAGGCAAGTCCACGATCAACGTTGGAAACGGGTCAGCCGGATGTTCGAACGCATACCCGGCCAGTGAGGAAAGCGCCTCCAGTTCACCCAGACAACGGAGCCACACTTTGATCATCGGTCCGAAGTTCGCGCGCCAGGCCTCGATGGCAAAGGCAAACTGCGTTCCCCACAAAGCGAAAGCGCAAAAAGGCGCGGCGACATAATTGTTCCGCGACTCAAGCCAGTCGCACAGCCGTGCCAGACGGCGAATCGAATCAGAAGCGGACACTCCAAGGGATCGGCACTCGGCCTGCAATTGTTGCAAACGCGCCGACTGAAACTGCTGCCGCTCCAGGCAAGCCAGCAACCCGGCCAGCCGTTTCAAGTCCCTCGCCGGTGAATTGATGAGACGAAGCACCTTCCGAACCCGCTGCTGATAAACCCACGCCAGCAAAAGTTGGATTGCGAGGGTCACTCCGAAGGGCCAGGTATTCCCCGTCGAAGCGCCGTAAATAAACAGACCCAGATTTATGGGCGGGAGGCAAAACGCGAGGATTCGAATCGGGCCGGATTCCAGGATTAGTGTATGCTCCGCCCATGCCAGCAAAGAATCCGTATGAATTTGCGCCTGCGTTTCCTCCGCCAGCATGCCCAACTGTTCCCGCAAATCGAGCTTCAGCCGCAATTCGTCCACCACCGCATGCCGCGCGTGAATTTCCCCGGCCACAGCCGGATGAAGCAACCAACCGGCCAGCGTCGCGCGCCCGCCTTGCGTTTGGGCGGCATTGATTAACTCGAACACTGAGCCTGCCCCAAACAAGTCCAGGTCAGCCGCGTAAGGATGATGCGAGTCAAGAAATTCGGTTCCAGATGTTCCCTTGCCCGCCCATTTATCATTCAAACGATCCAAACCCGACTGATAAAAATGGCTGACGCGGCGGGCCAAATCGCGCGCGTTCAGTACACGGTCGTGAACCATTCCGCTCAGGAAGATTCCGCCGACCAACATCGCAAAGACGAATCCAACGGAGACCTGGGATTGGAAAAGCAAAGCAGCGGCAACCAGCAGCACGAAAACAAACGCCAGCCGCAAATTGCCCAACGTGATGTGCCATCGTTCGTGATGACCCGCTTTCTGCTGCCAGATGGCGAGTCGTGACTGGTATTCTTTTGCTGGATCCATTTGCGGCAGGAGTCGCCTCCTCCGCCTTCTTTTACTTCCAAGCCCAACCGAATTCCAGAAGAGATTAGGATTGAGTTGCGCCGCGGGACATTGTCCTATGGAGATCAGCCATGCCCAATATGAAAATCAGGAAACTTCTCTTCGTGCTCCTTTGCTTTGCCATTGCTCCAGCCTTCCAATCGCGTGGAGCGCAACCAACCCTCGACATCTACTGGGTGGATGTGGAAGGCGGCGCAGCCACCTTGATCGTCACTCCCGAGAAGGAATCAATCTTGATCGACGCCGGTTCCGCCGGTGGCCGTGACCCGGGACGCATCCAGAAAGCGGCCGAAGCCGCCGGCTTGAAGCGAATCGATTATTTCATCCTGACGCATTTCCATACCGACCACTTCGGCGGCGCTGCCGAAGTCGCGGACTTGATGCCGATCGGGACGGTGTATGACAACGGCATTCCGGACCACGACCCGGACAATAATCGCAACGACACGCGCTTCCCTCTCCTGATCAAGCCATACCGCGAAATGAAAGTGGAAAAGCGGGAGGTCATCCAGGTTGATGATTTGATTCCTCTTCGCCAGTCTGAAAAACCCGGCGTGGCGAAACTCTCGCTTCGCTGCCTGGGCGCACGACAATCTTTCACCTCCCACGCGCCGCCCGGCGCTTCAACCAATTCCTCCTGCGATGGCGCCAAGATGAAAAGCAAGGACACCAGCGACAACGCCAACAGCGTGGTAACCCTCCTGGAATTCGGCCCATTTCGATTCTTTGACGGTGGCGACCTCACCTGGAATGTCGAGTCCCAGTTGGTCTGCCCGGTGAACCTTGTCGGGCCGGTGGATGTTTACCAAGTCGGGCACCACGGCTTGGACTTGAGCAACAATCCCCTGCTCGTTCGCGCCCTCTCACCAACCGTAACCGTGATGAGCAACGGAACTTCCAAAGGCTGTCAGCCTGAAACTTTTGCCACGTTAACCGCCGTGCCTTCGATACAGGCGCGCTACCAAATCCACCGCAACCTCCGCGCCGATTCCGAAAACAATACTTCGGACGAATACATCGCGAATCAAGCGGCGAAGTGTGACGGGAATTACATCAAACTCTCAGTCGCCTCGGATGGCAGAAGTTACACGTTCAGCATTCCAGCCACGGGACATGAACGGAAGTTCCAGACCAAATGAAAAGCTCCAACCGTCAAGCACCAGAGAAAACCCAAGCTTCAAGCATCAAGCCATGAACGCGAGGACACTTAATGAGTTCGCGGCGCAATTGAGATTTATCCGGATTGGAGCTTCTCTGGAACTTGGTGCTTGAAGTTTGGAGCTTGCGGCGCTTCGCACCGCTATTCCAGCCGTGCGATTCCATTGGCAATCGCGTACTTCGTCAACCCCGCCACCGTGTGAATATTCAGCTTGTCCATTACGCGTTCGCGATGGGTTTCAATAGTGCGGACGCCTACGCCCAGCTTGGTGGCCATTTCCTTGTTACTCTGGCCTTCGGCGATCATCGCCAAAACCTCTCGCTCGCGGCTCGTCAACCGTCCCGGAGCACCGTCTTCATCGGTCGCCCCGGCTTCCGCCAAATACTGGTTCAACACAATCTGGCTGACATCCGGACTGAAAAAAGCCTCGCCGCCGCTGATCGACTCAATCGCCCGGACGAGATCCGCCAGCGAAGCATCCTTCAATACATAACCATGCGCTCCCGATTGAATGATCTGCAGCACGTAATGCTTGTTGCTGTGAACCGAGAGGATCAACACCCTGACTTGCGGCAATTCCTTCCGTATCTGGCGCGTCGCATCCAGGCCGCTCATCTTCGGCATGTCGATGTCCATGAGCACGACGTCCGGTTGCAATTGCCGCGCTTGCGTCAAGGCTTCTTCGCCATCGACGGCTTCCCCTACAACCTCAAGGTGCTCAAGGTTGTTCAGGCAAGAGCGAATGCCCCGCCTGACTACCGGGTGGTCGTCCACCAACAATAGTCTAATCTTCTTTTTCCTTTTGTTCATTGGCGCCAATTTCACTTTGCGTGGAGTGACTTGTCGCTGGGTGAACGCTTAAATGCTGCCAATATCCGCATCAGTACGGACATACTTGCCATTCTCGACGCGCAAATCAATCAAAAACTATCAGCCCATCGGCCGGCAAACTCTGTAAGCCATTGATAGCAAACGCGCAACAATGGAATGTCACGTTTTCCAGCGCTTTTGACTGATGATCACATCCGGGCTGCGGGCAATGGATGCCGCCGTTTTTCTTTGTCCTTTTGTAGAACAGTGTGTCCCGAGACCGGAAGCAAAGCGGCCCACCAAACGAACTTCTGTTTACGCCCTCGGATGCGCCTCATCATACGCCCGTTTCAACCGATCCGTCGTCAGATGCGTATAGACCTGCGTGGTGACCAGGTGCGCGTGCCCCAGCAATTCCTGCACGCTCCTTAGGTCCGCCCCCGCATCCAACAGATGCGTCGCGTAACTGTGCCGCAACTTGTGCGGCGTCAACTGCGGGTCCAAGCCCACCGCCGCCAGGTGCCTCTTCAGCCGTTGCTGCAAGATCCGCGGCTTGACTGGCCCTGCGTGTCCGTTGTGGGACAAAAATACCGGCGCATTGCCCATGGATGCCCGTTCCAATGTGCTCCAATAATTCCGTATGGCCGCCAACGCATGCTCACCAATCGGCACCAGGCGCTCCTTCCTTCCCTTCCCGCGCACGCGCACCAGTCGCTCGCCCCAATCAATGTCCTCCGCCGCCAACCCGCACAATTCGCTGATGCGCAACCCGCACGAATAAATCGTTTCCAGTATCGCCACGTCCCGGTAACAAACGCTCGCCGTGATCGGCCGCCCGCTCGCGCCCGGTTTGCGTGGAGTCTCCAATGGTTTCAACGGGGCTTTGAGCAGGTCGAGCATCTGTTCCACTGTCAGAAACTTCGGCAATCGCTTTTCCAATTTCGGCAGCGCCAGGTTCCGAATCGGCGACGCCGTCACCAGGCCGTGCCGAACGAGATGTTTGTAAAACGACCGCAGCGCGGAAAATCGAAGCTGAATCGCCGCGCGGCTCAACTTGCCCCGGCCCAGAAAACGGACATAAGCCCGAAAATCGTCGCGCTGCAACCCCTTCCAATCCGGCGGTTGCCCTCTCTCCCCGCGATGCCAGCGATGAAACTCAACCAGCGCCTGCTGGTAATTGCGTTGTGTGTAAATGGACGCTCCACGGTCCGCCGACAAATGTTGCAGGAAACTCTTAATCCATTTGTCTGCCAATGCGGGATCCGGTCCCCGCTGCTCACTCGCATCCGATTTCGAAGACTCCCCGGCCGTTTCGCTTCGGACGGAATTCATCACGTCTTACTCCTGCTTGTCCGATTCCTTCTCCCCCTCCTCCGACTTTGGACTTTGGGTCCCTGCGCCGGAGTTTCCGTTCAAAGGCGGGGCTTTGGACTTTGGACTTCCCTTGGGCTTGTCCGATTCCTTCTCCCCCTCTTCCGGCTTTGGACTTTGGGTCCCCGTGCCGGAGTTGCCGTTCGAAGGCGGGACTTTGGACTTTGGGCTTCCCTTGGGTTCCTTCGGCGCGCGCGGCGCAAATTCAAAACCCACCTTTCCACCCTCGCCCACCACGAGAAACGCCGAGAATGGCCGCCCTTTCTTCGAGATAAATTTGGGCAGCAAATCCGTCCTGCCCGTCGTCAGCAGCTTCACCATTTGCGCGCGGTCGATCTCCCGTTGCAAAATGATTTTGCCGGAGCGGAAAGTACAGCTCGCCTTTTCCCCCGCCGCATTTTCGCAAATATAACTCATCGCGTTTTCGAACACCCGGCCGCCGCATTTCGGACATTTGCCCAGCGGCTCCTGGCCTGTGAAATCCGCCTCCACTCCCTGTTCCTGCCCAAAATCGAACTTGGGCTCAAGTTCGGGCGTCAACTTGATGACCGCCGCAAATGGTCGGCCCAGCTTGCTGCGAAAACCTTGCAACGGGCCGACGACCCGTTTCGTGATCAACTCCTCCGCCTCCTGGATTTCGAACTGCCGCCCCGCCACAATCTTCCACAATGAGAAGTCGCATTTCTGGCACTGGAATTTTTTGTAATTCTCCTTCATCTCCCCGCCGCATTTCGGGCAGGGGACTTTCAGCGTGCCGAAATCCCCCGGCACCGTGTCGCTCTCGTGGCGCTTGGCTTTTTCCACGATGTCCCGGGTCATGCGCTCGATCTCGCGCATGAAATCCACCCGCTGCAACTGCCCGCGCGACATCTGGTGCAGCTTGAACTCCCAAACGCCCGTCAACTCCGGTGACGACAGTTCCGGAATTTCCAGCCCGCGCAACAATGTGATCAGCGAAAACGCCTTGGCGGTGGGCTGCAGCTCGCGCGCATTGCGCACCACGTACTTCTCGTAAATCAAACCTTCGATGATCGCCGCGCGCGTTGCCGGCGTGCCCAGGCCCTTCTCGCTCATCGCCTCGCGCAGTTCCTCGTCCTCCACCAATTTGCCCGCGCCTTCCATTGCGCTCAGCAGCGTCGCTTCCGTGAAGCGCGCCGGCGGCTTGGTCTGGCTGGCGATGACCTCCACATTCTCGGTCTTCACCGTTTCGTTCGCCTGCACCGGCGCGAGCGTCGGCGTGTCCTCGGATTGCAGGTCCCGGCCATAGACCGCCAGCCAACCCGGGCTGACCATGACTTTTCCCTCGGTCTTGAACGGCTCGTTTTCGACCCGCGTAATGCGCGTCGTCACCAGGAACTCCGCCGCCGGATAGAAAATCGCCAGGAACCGTTTCGTGACCAGGTCGTACAATTTCTGCTCCGGCTCGCTCAGATGCTTGGGCGCGAGCGCTGTGGGAATGATGGCGAAGTGGTCCGATATTTTCGCGTTGTTGAAAATTCGCTTGTTCGGCTTGACCCAGTCCTGCTTCAAAATTTGGTCCGCGAAGCTGCTGTAGCCGGTCATCCCCGTCAGCACGCCCAGGGTCTTCTTCACCGTGGGAATGTAATCTTCCGGCAGCGCCCGCGCATCGGTTCGCGGATAGGTCAGCACTTTATGCCGCTCGTAGAGCGCCTGCGCCAGGGCGAGCGTGTTCCGCGCGGAAAATCCGAACCGCCCGTTCGCTTCCCGCTGCAAACTCGTCAGATCATACAGCAACGGCGAAAGCTGCGTCGTCGGCTTGCTTTCCTCGGTAACGATGCCCGGTTTCCCCAGGCATTTGTCGCGGATTGCCTCCGCCGCTTTCAAGTCCCAAACCCGCTCCGCCTTGAAATGTTCGTTCTCGGCGTCTTTCTTTTCGCGCGAGAATTTCTCGTCGAACCAGCGCCCGGCATATTCGCCCGCTTTCGCGCCGAAGGTGCCGTGAATTTCCCAATAATCCTTCGGAACGAATTTTTTGATCTTCTCCTCGCGCTCGACCAAAATCGCCAGCGTCGGCGTCTGCACCCGCCCGACCGTCGTCAAATGAAACCCGCCGGTCTTGGAATTGAACGCCGTCATCGCCCGCGTCCCGTTGATTCCCACCAGCCAGTCTGATTCCGACCGGCACACCGCCGCGTCCGCCAGCGGTAGCATCTCGCGATCCGTCCGCAACGCCGCAAACCCTTCCCGGATGGCCGTCGGTGTCATCGATTGCAGCCAAAGCCGCGCAATCGGTTTGTCCGACTTGGCATGCTGGACAATATACCGAAAAATCAACTCCCCTTCCCGACCGGCGTCGCAGGCATTAATCAGCGAAGTAACATCCTTGCGCTTGATCAGCTTCGTGAGCAACCGGAGCCGAGGCTCGTTCTTCTCGATCGGTCGGAGGGCAAAATGCGGCGGAATCACCGGCAACTGGGCAAAAGTCCACTTGCCCCGCTTCACTTCGAACTGCTCGGGAACGATCAATTCCAGCAGATGGCCGACTGCCGACGACAGTACATAGCTGTCGCTTTCGAAGTAATCTTCGTGCTTCGAGAACCCGCCCAGCGCCTTCGCGATGTCGCTGGCGACGGACGGCTTTTCCGCAATTATCAATGCTTTGCCCATTATTTCTACTGCTTGCCATATAAGCCAGCCGCACCTTTAGTGCAACCGGCTGTTTTCCAAGCGTGTGGAAACTGGCGTAAAATTAAGGTAATGTCAACCGGGCATCTTGCAACGTCCACAATCCAGGCGCATTTTGGCCCCGCTGTTGCAGGGACATCGTTTACATCATCAGTGTCGACGACCGCGAATGTGAGATGTCAAAATTCGTGGTTCTTCACTTTCATCCGCCCGCCTTCGCACCCGAATCACCTTTCTGTTTTTGCCGTTCCTTTTCCAACCTCAACCGTGCCGCCTCGTGGTCCCCTCGCCGCAACCCCGACACGTCCCGGCACAATTCCCGCAAGTCCTTCAACTCCAGCGGGCCGCCCTTGCTTTCAGATTGTAACTGGCTCGTCGTCGCGGCGTACTGGGCCGCCACCCAGGTGGCCAAATAATCGCTCAACGCTCCCCTGCCCGATTCCTTCAAAGCCTGTCCCCGCTCCACCAACCGCCGCACCTCGGCCATGGCCACCTCTGTCTTCAGCCAATCCCGATAACCGCCGTGCGTCCACTCAGAAAGGTTCTGTTTGCGAATCGGTTTCCCCCCAAATTCCGCCATCAGGACCGCCTGGGCCGCCGGCAGCGAATTCAGCCATTCCACAACCGACTTGCCACTGGCGCCGTCCAGAAGCCGGCGATTCAATTCCTCCCTCACCTCGTTCGGTAACCGGGCGATTTTGCCTCTGCGCGACATACCTTGGTTATTTTATTTTTTTGAGGCCGGACTAACCCGGACTAGCCCGGACCAACCCGGATTTGGTTTAATTTCGGTTTAATTTTTTACCTTAATTCGGTTTAATTCGGCTGGATTCAGCCCATTCCGGCGGGAAATCCGCCTGGCGCAATTGCCCCCAGCCCGGCATTTCAACGTCGGTTTAAACGGGAAACCCGCCAAATCCTCTTCGCACGCCCGGGCTGGGCCGGCCATGCTCACCACTCGCATTCGATTCGAGTCTTTCAATCCCTGTTGATCGCCTATTCCAATTACATTGTCAACAGATATATTCAGTTATGATGCCTGTATTCATCTTTCTGCTTCCTGAATGTAACTATGCATGACGCTGTCCGGCGTCCGCTCACGCCCGCCCGCGTTCCAGCGGGCGGAACGTGCTGCCGAAACCGTGCGATCCGGATCATTTGTTGAGAAGGCCCATAAGCCCCGCCAAAAGGCTTGCCATCTTTCCCGTTCTGTGCATAATCAGTTTGGACGCGCATCACATTAGGTGCGCCAAAAAGATTTGATTCGGGTAGCGGCACGTTTCTTCAGCGGGCTTCCTCAGCCCCACCTCCTTGGCGTCTGTTGCCCGAATCTTCCTTCCTCCTCACTTCCCGATGCAAAACTGGCTGAAAATCGCGTCCAACAAATCCTCCGTCGTGGTCTTGCCCACGATTTCCCCCACCGCATTCACGGCGATGCGCAACTCCAACGCCGCCAGCTCCAGCATCGCGTCGGCCTTCAAGAGCGCGACCGTCCGTTCGGTTGCGAGGCGCGCCCGGCTCAGCGCCTCCTGATGTCGCGAGTTGATCATTACCTGCAACATCTCCGCCCGGATTTCCCCCTTCCAAACCGTTTCCTTGATCGCGTCCTTCAACACCTCAATCCCCTGCCCGGTCAGACATGAAACATCGATTACGCGCGAAGCACAGAGCTCCTGCCCTGCGCGAACCTGAGAAGCATCACCGGGCAGCGCTGGAAATCCGCGCTCCGGCGGACTTCCTCCGTCCACCCCTGCCTTGGCAGGCAGCACCAGCCGCATCGGCAGATCAATCTTGTTGCGAACCAAAATCCGCGTCTTCCCGGCAAACTCCTCCAGGAACGCCGCATCACCCTTCGTCAGCGGCTCCGACGCATCCAGCACATGCAGAATAACCTCCGCCCGACCCAGCGCCTCGCGGCTGCGGCGCATCCCTTCCACCTCCAAAACATCCCCCGCGTCGCGCAACCCGGCCGTATCCACGAACACCACCGGCAACCCGCGAATATTCGCTGTTTCTTCGATGGTATCCCGCGTCGTCCCTGGAATCTCCGACACAATCGCCCGGTCATGCCCGAGCAATTGGTTGAGCAAGCTCGACTTCCCCGCGTTCGGACGCCCCACAATGGCCACCCGGATGCCACGCCGCAAAATCTGCCCCTCCCGCGACGTGCGCAACAACTCATCCATGAACGCCATCCCCCGCTCCAATCGCTCGATCAATTGCTGCCGGGTGTTCGGCGCAATGTCCTCATCCGGAAAATCAATGTGCGCCTCCACATGCGCCAGCGTTCGAACCATCTCGTCCCGCAGTTGATTGATCCGCTGCGACAACTTGCCCGCGAGTTGCTCGTTGGCCGCCGCCAGCGCCAATTCTGTGCGGGCATGAATCAGGTCCGCCACCGCTTCCGCCTGCGCCAGGTCGATTCGCCCGTTTAGAAAAGCCCGCCGCGTGAACTCTCCCGGCTCGGCCATCCGCGCGCCGCTCGCCAGCACCGCATCTAGCGCCAGCTTCGCCGCGAGCAGGCCGCCGTGGCACGTAATCTCCACCACATCCTCGCGCGTCAGCGTCCGCGGCGCGCGCATCACCGCCGCCATTACTTCGTCCACCGTTTCCCCGTCCCGCACCAGCCACCCATAGTGAATCGTATGCGTCGGCGCCGCTGACAATTTCACCGCCGCCTTGCCGGCCGAAACAAAGCACCGATCCGCAACCTCCACCGCCGCCGGCCCCGAAATGCGAATCACCGCCAAGCCGCCTTCCCCCAGCGGCGTCGCAATCGCAGCAATCGTATCGTCAAACATGGATCAATCGAAGTCCGCAGTGGCGAGGCAGGGCGCGCCACTCCGTGAACGCCGCGCTGACGGGCAGTTTCTCACCGATGCCCGCAATTCCCCGCCGCGTTCTCCGCATCGCGCCCTTCCAGAAACAGGCGCGCCTTCTCATAACTCTTCTTTTGAAGATAATGCCGCAGATCCGGCGACGTGTTCGGCGGCAACTGGCGCGACAATTCGTCCAGCCGCGTGAACAGCGGCACCAGGTTCGGTTTCGGATTCGCCGTGGCCATCGCCTTCACCTGCCGGTCCAGTTCCGTTAATGCCTGCAAGATCGCTTGTTCCGTTTCGGTCATAAGCCATGGTAAACCCGGGGCGGGGTAAATCGCAACCCAAAGGAAACGAATGTGGAGATGCTCCCTTTCGAGACGGCGCGTGGAGCTCCCGCTTGCGTGAACACGAGAAGTATCGCCATGCAGAGCCGAAGCTCTGCTCCCCCGCCGCTATCGCTCCGTCACAATTTCCGGCCGCGTGCTTTCAACGATGGCCAGCAATTCCTTTTGCTCCTGATTGGCGATTTGAAGCCTGTCGAGCGAGGCCTTCAGGTCGCCCACGGTCGCGTCGAACTCAGGATTCGAAATATGCATGTCAGCGTGAACACTTTTTATCTCGCCGCCCTCATAATGGGCCGGTCCGCCGGTCGCCAGCGCCAGGAACTGCACGAGGTGCTGCTTCAGTTTCGCCACGTTATCCGGGGTGGCTTTCCAGGCAACGGATTGACCCCGGTGAAACGAGAAACCGCCGCGCGTCACGCCGTTGCGCTCCCAATTGACGCGCGGATCCTGCAACACGCGCGGCGTGAAATCGTCCACAATCGCGGTCAGCCCCGCCTCGCCGCCCAGGCGGTCGAAAAGCGCCTTTTTCTGCTCGACCTTGACCGGCCCGTTCGTGCCACTGGCGCCGGTGCCCGTGGTCGATTTGGTTCCTTTCTCTCCGGCGCCTTCCCCGTTCCCGGCGAGTTGTTCAGACTTGGCCATTCGCTGGCTGGCTCGCTGGTCCGCTGCCGTGCTGCCGGAGGTGAAGAACTCGTTATTCTGCTGCTTTTTGGCGGCGCCGCGGCAGCCCGGGAGGATGAGCATGGCGCTCGACAAAAGCAGCAACACCGCCACTGCCGCGGCAAACCGTCGAAACTGAATTGAGCTTGAATTCATTGGCTGGTCACATCGGTGGAGGAGAGGGCACTGCCAAGGTCCGGGGGCGCAAACTCAAGTCCTCCCACTTCCTCCTGGCCGCCCTGCAGGCGCGGCAGATAGGCCCGGACAAAGGCGTTGCGCAGGACGTTGGCCACGGTCGCGAAAATGTCGGTTGTCGTGCTGCTGGAAAGATCGCCGCTAAATGGCACGAGCGTTCCGAACTGGTCGCGCGGCTGATTCTTGAAAACCGTCGTGACCGCGCCCACCAAAGCCTGCCAGAAAAATTGCAGCGCGTTATCTTCCTTGATGTCCTGGGTCAGGCTGAACGTTTTCAAGTTCCGAAAAAGCGGTTTCACATACCCGCTGATCAAACCTTCCTTGGCATCCGCTTCCACCACCAGGTCGAACCACCCGCGCTTGAAGTCGAACTTTCCATACGTGAGCGCAACATCGTTGAGCTTGGTAACGTCAAGGCCGATCAGGCGCAGCGCCAGATGGAACGTTGGCCGATAGGAGAATGGATCCAGGGTCATTTTGAACTGAATTTTGGCCTGGTCCATCACGAGTCCCGTGGCCTGGACGGTCGCCACGAGCGGATTAAGTTCACGCTTGATGTTGCTGAGATTATCGATCGCACCCTGGACCTGGGAAATGTAAACGTCCACGGGCTTCTGCGACTCGAAGAACCTGAAATGAACGGAACCGTCCTGCACGACGGCGCGGTTAATCGTGAACGGAAACAAGCCCTGGATCATCTGCAACCAGGGCGCGTCGGCCCCCGTCTGCGATTCGCCCTTATCCGAGGCATCCACGAAATTGATTTCGGGCTGGTCCATGACAATCTGGCCTACCAACCGGCCATGAAACAAGGCATCCCATTGCATGGCGAGTTCCACGCGCTTCGCCGAGAAGAACGGGACCGGGACGTTGCCGGTGACTTTGCTAAGCTGGATGTTCTGGATGGAATAAGCGCCATGCCACAGGTGAACCTGCACCTGGCCGATGGTTCCCGAGTAGAGCTGATTGCGTTCCAACGCACGATTAACATACTTCCTCACACTCCAGGGAAGCACCGCCCGCCCAATGCCGGCGACCACGAGGATAACCAACAGAACGGTGACGAATCTCCGCCATCCCCGGTGACGCTTGGGCGGTGCGGCGGCACGTTCGCCAGACACGCCCGTCGAAGGGGCGGCGACGTGACGGGATTGAATGCGAGTTCTCCCGAACCTTGCTGAATGAAGCCACCGGAAGGTCTTCATACGGAAATATATCATACCTCCAGCAGGCAACCCTCAGTGATTCTCCCCATAGTCGTCATGCCTCAATCCACGACTTAGGGGATCTGGAAACCGGGTTGCCGGGTGACATCGTCCCAAATTGTGGATATAAGAAATCCCATGACCTCGGCATTGGTCAAATGTGCGCTCTGCGCCGGGTTGCTGCTCGCTTTTTTAAGGCCGGCTTCCGCCCAGACATCCGCGCCGCCAGATTTCGCAACCCTGACGACGGCCGGACAAGTGCACGCCCTCTCCGCCGCCCAGGCCCGCGAGGGCCACCCCGTCAGTCTTTCGGGCGTGGTGACCTATTGCGACCGCCTGGGAACCTTCTTCGTCTCCGATGACACCGGTGGAATCTACGTGCTTCCGCCGCCCAATCTGAGCGGGTTGCAATTCGGGATGGCGGTAAAGATCACGGGCACGACCGGGGCCGGCGATTTCGCGCCGATCGTTCACGCAACGTCCATCACACCCGGAGGCTTCGCCCCGCTGCCGCCGCCACATGTCGTTTCGCTCGATGATCTCGCCAGCGGCGGCGAAGACTGCGAATGGGTTGAGATCCGCGGCATCGTCCGGGCCGCCGGCATCAGTTCGGAAACCGGCTTCGCCGAATTCCGCGTTGCCACCGGCGGACGCCAACTGCGCGTGCAAATCGCCGGCCTCGAAGCCACCACCAACTTCGACCGCTTCGTCGATGCCAAAGTGCGCCTGCGGGGCGCCGTCGGCGGCATTTTCAACCAAAAGCGGCAGCTCGTCGCCTCCAAGCTGTTCGTCCCCACACCCGAGCAGGTCGTCATCGATGAGCCGCCGCCTTCCGCGCCGTTTGACGTGCCGGTGCGGCCTGTCAAATCCGTGCTGCAATACACCCCTCGCACCTCGTACGGCCATCGTGTGAAACTTCGGGGCGCGGTCACCTTCAGCCAGTCGCCGCGCTCGGTGTTTATTCGCGACGCCACCCAGGGAATCGAAATCCGCTCTGACGCCGCGCCGCGGTTGCAAGTCGGTGACGAAGTGGAAGTCATCGGCTTCCCGGCGGTTGGCGAATGGACACCTTTGCTCGAAGACGCAACGATTCGAAAAGTAGGCGCCGTCACGCCGCCGCTTCCCGCGGTGGTCACGCCCCGCGAAGCTCTCGAAGGAGATCTTGACAGTGAATTGGTTCAGGTGAATGCCACGCTGGTCGATTATGTTCCGCGCCGTGAAGGGGAAGTCCTCCTGCTCCAATCCGGCGAACTGCTTTTCAATGCGATCCTCCCCAGTCCGCCAAGGCACAACCCGCTTTCCGCGCTGCCCAAAGGCAGCCTGCTTCGTCTCACCGGCATTTGCCAGGTTCAGGTGGGAGGGCCCGGCAAATACCGGCTCGCTTTCCGGATCCTGCTCCGTAACCCGGGCGATGTAGTGGTGCTCAGCCAGCCACCCTGGTGGACGCTCGCCCGAATCCTGTGGGTGCTGGCCATCATGACTGCGGTATTTTTGCTCGCGTTGATTTGGGTTTTCGTGCTTGGCCGCCGGGTCCGCGCCCAGACCGCGCTCATCCGCCAAAAGCTGCATCGGGAAGCAATTCTCGAGGAACGCGGCCGCATCGCCCGGGACATCCACGACGAACTCGGCTCCAGCCTCACCCGCATCACCATGCTCGGCGAACGCGCCGAGGAAGACCTCGCCAAACGCGAGGAGGTCGGCGGCCACCTGCGTAAAATCGTCGCCTCCGCCCGCGGCACGGTCCAGTCCCTCGAGGAAATTGTCTGGGCCGTCAACCCGGAGAACGACACGCTGGACGGGTTGGTGGGCTTCATCAGCCATTATGCCGACCAGTTCTTCGAGAGCGCCAACGTGCATTGCCGATTGGAAATGCCGGTCGAGCTTTCTCCGGCCACGCTGCCGGCGGAATCGCGTCACAACCTGTTCCTGGTAGTGAAAGAGGCGCTGAACAACGTCCTCAAACATTCCCATGCCACCGAGGTGCGCGTGCGCGTGGCTGAAACCACTTCCGGCCTGGAGATTGTCATCGAAGACAACGGCGTGGGCTTTGATCCGCCGATGGCCACCGCCCGCCACGCGGGCAACGGATTGGAGAACATGCGCAAACGAATTGAAAGTCTGGGCGGATCTTTTGTGATCACGAGCGTTCCCGGTAAAGGCACGTGCCTGACCGCCAAATTGAACCTGCAACCCTCGCTGGCGTAAGCCCACGGCAGTTATTCCCGCCCTGTCTCCATACAGTTCCTGCGACACGGCGCGCTCGGAGTGACGCACCTTGCCTGCCTTGGCAGGGCGGGCAGTCCCGTGCACGCTGCCGGTCCGTCACGCGCACCCGTACGTCCCGGTCGACACGACATCACTGATAATGCGGCGGCTTTTGATTGGTGGATTTGATGCGCTCCAACTCCATCGTTTCAACCGTGCGCGAGATTCGTTGCTGCTGCGCTTGCATCCGGGTGAGTTCCCGCCCTTGTTCCAACACGACCTGGTTCAGTTGCTCGTAGAGGTGCTCCAAATGTGCCACGTGCGATTCGATCTTCTCCAACCTTTCAGCAAGTTCTTTGTCCATGCGGAAACTATAGACTGAATTAAGAGCATGAGGGAGAGACAAAAAGGACAGATGTATCTTGAGCCCGCAATACTTCGTCCTTTGCAAAAAGGCGGCCCGGGTCTTTATTGAAGTGTGACCGCAAGCATGACTTCAAAGCAAACGGAACGGCTGCTGGCCGAACACGTGGACGCACTGCTCGCGTGCCGGCGCTGTCCGAACATGCACAAACCTGTGGTCAGCGGCGGCGCCGTCGTCAGCCGGGTCATGCTCGTTGGACAGGCGCCCGGTGACAAGGAGCCGGTTCTTGGCCGGCCCTTTGCCTGGACTGCGGGGAAGACTCTGTTCCGCTGGTTCAACGAGACGGCCGGAATGACCGAAGCTGCTTTTCGCTCGTCAATCTACATGGCGGCCGTTTGCCGCTGCTTTCCCGGCAAAAAAGCAACGGGCGGCGACCGCGTTCCCGCGCCGGAGGAAGTGCAAAATTGCTCGGCCTGGCTTCAGCGCGAGATCGAGATCCTCAAACCCGCGCTCGTCATCCCGGTCGGCAAGCTGGCGATTGGTCAATTCGTCCCGCTGCAAAAGCTCGATGCCCTGATCGGGCAGCAACTGCACGTGACTTACGCGCGGCACAGTTTTGATCTGATCCCGCTTCCGCATCCGTCGGGGGCTTCGCCCTGGCATCGAATGGAGCCGGGAAAAACTTTGTTGCAGCAGGCATTGCGATTGATCGTCGCCCATCCGGCATTCGAGGAGATCAAGCCGGCGTGAGGAAATTGCCGCGCCTTTTCGTGGCCATGCGAGGGCATGCTGTCACTTTTCAGAATGGAGCGCGGGCCTGCGCCCCACGGCAAGGTGGCGCGATTTGCGCCGCGAAATCCACCCTCGCCCTGCTTGAAGCACGGTAAACGCCACGCACCCCCACCCGAACCAGTCACCGTGCTGATGGTAAAATGTTGGCACGCGCTTTTCGCCGGGAAAAAGCGTGGGAATGCGCACAATTAAATAGCCCGGGCCATAGATGCCGTGCTCTTTGCTCACGAACATCTCGCGAATCTGGCCGTGCGAACCCACCCAGCAGGTCAGGCCGTTGTTGGAACAGCGCACGAGCGGCACGGC
>JAJPHR010000041.1 GCA_021325145.1 Verrucomicrobiota bacterium
ATCCGCGACGGCGAGAATGACATTCGCATCGTGCGCAAAGGCGGCAAGGGGTCGATCTATTTCGCGGCCAACGCCAAATATTTCAGTCTCGAAGAGCCAATCACGCCCGCCGGCAACGAGATTTTTGTCCGCCGTCAGTATTACAAATTGGCGGGCCATCCGACCTTGCTGAAAGGATACGTCTATGACCGCGAGCCGCTCAACGACGGGGAATCCATTAAGAGCGGCGAGCGGGTTGAAACCGTGCTCACCATTGAGGCCAAGAACAATTATGAGTATTTACTCTTCGAGGACCTGAAACCCGCCGGATTGGAAGCGGTGGAAATTCGCAGCGGCGAAGCCCTCTACGCGTACGAGCTAAAGTCCGGCGCCGTGGATCAAAAATACGGCACCAACAAAGTAAGCCAGCCGAAACCCGCGGTCCCGTTCCAGCCACCCCGAGGCGGTCCATCGCCTGGACGGGGTCGTGTCCTGAGCGATGCCGGCAGAAGACTGATTCCACGTCCGAGTCCGGTTGTGGACGAAGACCACACCGGCCGCTCGCGCTGGGTTTATCAGGAGTTGCGCGACCGCAAAGTGGCGCTGTTTCTGGACAAGCTGCCGCAGGGTGTTTGGGAAATGAAATACGATCTCCGCGCCGAAGTGCCGGGCCAGTTTCACGCGTTGCCGGTCGTCGGCCATGCGATGTATGTGCCCGAAATCCGCTGCAACGGCGCAGAGGTCAGGATCAACGTTGAGGATGCCAAGTTGTGAAAGAATCGCGTTGTCGCTTTGGCCTTTCCGAAAGCGCCACCCGCACAAACGCTGAGGTTTTTCCGCAGTTGCTCCGGTGCGTTTCCTGCTGCATTGTTGGCAGGTAATTAATGATGGCAGCAGCCGGATCGCTACGTCGTTCGTCGCGCCCGACCATGGAACCCCTGGTCTGGGCGTTCGCCATTTCCATTTGCGCGCATCTGATTGCCTACGGCGGCTACGAGCTGGGACGCAGACTGCACTGGTGGGAGAAAGATCTGTTGCCGGCCTGGTTGAGGAAGGCCACGCAAGTTTTGATGATGGAGCGCAAACAACCGAAGCCGGCCATCACCGCGGCACAGCAACAAATCCCGCTGCTATTCGTGGAGGTGGATCCATCAACGGTGACCCCCGATGCGCCAGCGCACGCGACGCATTACTCCTCCCAAAACACTAAAGCGGCGAACCCGGACGCGCGCCTGGACATGGATGTTCCAAAAATCGCGGGTACGCAGACCCACGTTCAGAAAACTGAAAGCACGCCGCGTTCCAAAGCGATGCCGTTGCAACCCGCGCCGAAAGAGGAACAAGCTGAATCCAAGCCTCAGGGTGGCCAGAAGGTCGGTGATCTGGCCATGGCCAAGCCGGTTCCGAAACCGGCGGACAACCCCAAAGAAGGAGACAAAGACGCCGCTGCCGCGGTCGAAACTCACAAACGACCGCGCACGCTGGCCGAGGCCAAGGCGCGGCAAATGATTCCGGGCGAAATGATGAAGCAGGAGGGCGGAGTCAAAAGTAGAAATAGCGTTTCCACCCTGGATGCCATTGGGACGCCGTTTGGAGAGTATGACCGCGAACTCATCGACATCATCCAGGCCCGGTGGGACGCGTTGCTTACGGACCAGGACCTCGCGCTGGACCACCCGGGCGAGGTGATGCTGCAATTTCGCTTGCACTATGACGGTCGCGTCACCGATATGAAAGTCATCAAAACTACGGTGAATGAATTGATGACGTATCAGTGCCAGCGGGCCATCAGCGATCCCTCGCCTTACAAACCCTGGCCGATGGAAATGCGGCGGGTGATGGAAGCCGATTTTCGGGATGTCATCTTTACGTTTTTTTACAGCTATGACTAACTGGCGGGCAGCGAGCATAAGCAACGTTGGAAACCGATGCCGTATTTGAATTCATAATGGATACATTCTTTTTCATCATCATGATGCTGACCTCGGTGGTCGGCTTGACCTTTATCGTCGAACGCGGCCTGGCTTTGCGCTGGAGCCGGGTGGTTCCGCGCAGCGTTGAGGACGCCGCGGAGGCTTGCCGCGCGGCCGGCGATCGCGCGGTATTGCGGCGCGTATGCGAACAGACCCCTTCACCGCTGAGCCGGTTGCTGCTCACCGCCGAGCAATACCTCGACATGCCGAAGGAGGAAAACGAAAACGCGCTTCAAACCCGCGCCCGCCAGGAAGTCGTGCGGCTCGAACGCGGCCTGGTTGTCCTGGAAATCATCGTCGGCATAGCGCCCCTGCTCGGGCTGGTCGGCACGATTTACGGGATGATGAGCCTGTTTGGCGGCCTCGGGGAAAGCGGCTTGAGTGACAACCGGGTGCTTGCCCACGGAATCTCGTTGATCCTGCGGTTCACGATGATGGGCCTGCTCATTGCCATCCCGTCGCTGATCGCCTGGAGTTACTTCAGCAAGAAAGTGGAAATGCTCGCCGTTGAGATGGAATCGGTTTGTGATGAATTCCTCCGCCGCCAGTATTGCGAACAACCAGAAGAACCAGTAACGACCGGCAAGGCTGAGCGCGTCCGGGGATAATTACTCATGCGATTCTACCTCCGGAAAAAACGGCAGCCGCCCGCGGTGATCATTGTCGCGTTGATCGACGTGCTGATCGTCGTGATGATTTTCCTCATGGTCACGACCAGCTTCAAGCAACCGCAATTCATCCTCAAGCTGACTTTGCCCGAATCCACCCAGGCGATCAAAGCCGGCACCAGTGAGGCTCCGCCTTTGGTCATCAGCATCGAGGGAGATGGGAATTACCGCGTCGGACCCGATGCCCGGCCAGTCACGCTGGACCAGGTGAAAAAGGAATTGATGGCAGAGGTGGCCAAGAATCCCCAACTCAAGCTGACGCTAACCATCGATAACAAAGGCCCGTGGGGCCGCGTGGTGAAAGTGATGGATGCCGCCAAGGACGCGAACATCAAGAACATTGTCACGTCGGTCCGCCAGGCGGCACAGCCGTAGCCGACTGGCACGTGAGAGTTCATTGAGCGAAACGATTGCTCCAGCGTTTTCCGATCACTCGATTGCGCCGCTGAACGCGGCGTGGACGGCGCAACGCACCATTCCTACCAATGAGAGCTGCTCATCGGACTTTTGAGCGCGCCTGAGCTTCGAGCCAATCGCAGGCCGGGGGCAGGACTTGATTCCAGGCGAAGGTTTTGGATCGTTCCCACGCCTGGGTGCGATAGCTGTCGTAACGTGCGGGTGTTCCGACAATGGCAGCCAGACTGGCGGCAACCGCCTCCGGTTGTTCGGCTGGCAGGACAATTCCGGTCACGTCATTGACGGTTGAATCCACCAACCCGCCCACGGGATAGACAATTGCCGGTGTGCCCATCGCGTTCGCCTCGATGATGTTCAAGCCCCAGCCTTCACGGACGGAAGTGTGGATGAGAAAATGAGCCTGCCGCAAGGCTGCGTCCTTCTGGGCTTCTTTCAGCGGGCCGGTGAACGTGACCTTGTCTGTGAGGCCCAATTCCTGGACGAGCTGTTTCAATTGCGTTTCAACTTCTCCAGTGCCAACGATCGTCAAGCGGGCGTCGACGCCCTGCGCATTGAGCAATTTCACCGCGTTAATGGCGTGGTCCACCCGTTTGTTTGGAGCGAGCCGGCAGACGGTTACGAGCCTGAGCGGCCGAGTCAACCGCTTCTCTTCCAATTCCACCAGCGGGGTCGCATCGGTCCCGTTGGGGAACACGACGACCTCGCGCACTCCTTCCGCCAACAGGCATTTTTTGGTGGATTCGGACGGGGTCCAGAATGGGATTTTGCGATAGAACCAATGCGTCCATCGCTCCTGGGCTTGCCCAACGGCACTCACGGGCCAGTAATGGAATGACTTCCAGATCGGCCCCAAGACCTCATGGATGTAGGCCACGGAGGCGGTTTTGCACCACCAGGGAGCGTACCAGGGAATCCCATGATGCTGGTCAATGACGAGATCAAACCGTGGCTGTTTCCTATACCAGGAGATCGCCTTAAGAACGGAGGTGCCGTGGCCGCCTCCGCGAACAATCTTGATTCCTTCAATCGTTTCCTGCGGTTTGGCGCCGGGGAAATCGTTGGCGAACCAGAAAGCTTCGTGACCGCGCCGAACGAGTTCCGCTAAATAGGCTTTGGAAACCCGTTCCGCGCCGCCCCCCATGGGGTTGTTCGGATCACGCCAGCTTAACATCAAAAAGCGCATGCAGTTAATCGCTTAAGAGCCGCGGTTGGTGACGTTTCGGTTGGAGCAAAGACCAGAATGGCCGCATCGGAAACCTTGCCTAGAGACGGGTGATTTTTTGCAGCAGGGCGGTTGTGGATTGGCCCGGCACCAACGGGAGAATGGCGACCCTGCCACCCGCCTTCTCCACCGCGCGGCGTTCTTCCTGGTTGATGGTTTCCAGCGTGTAATCGCCGCCCTTGCCGTAGATGTCCGGCTCGACGAGCGCCAGAAACCGTGTGGCCGTGCGTTCCGTAAAGATGCACACGCCATCGACACTTTCGAGCGCCGCCAGCACCGCGGCGCGGTCGGCCTCGGCGTTGACGGGGCGATCCGGGCCTTTGAGTTCGCGGACAGCGGCATCGCCGTTCAAGCCCACGAGCAGTGCGTCCCCGAGATTGCGCGCGGTTTCGAGGTAGGTCACGTGGCCGAGATGCAACACGTCAAAGCACCCGTTCGTCACGACCAGCTTTTGTTTCCGGGCGCGCAAAGTGGCCCGCCAGGCGGCCACATCGTCCCAGGCAATGATCTTCTCGCGAAAGTTCACAGTGCGCGCATCTTGGCCGAAGTGCTTTGGCGTTGGCAACGAGATTCAAGGGCGGATTGGAACGACAGAATGATCCGGATCAGCAACCGGGGCATGGGCACGAATCGCCCTGCGGCGCGCGGGCAGGGAGCACAGAAACACGTCTCCGCCTCACGGCTCTCGGAGACGATAAAAGTGACTGGAGAAAGTTGCGGGAACGGTCAAGCTGACATCAGCCGGGTTGGTAACGTAAGGCGGTGAAACCTGGGCCCACGAGTTGGAAATACCGAGCGTGGCCGTTTGATCCAGCACGAAATCCGCAGCCGTCAACGGCCACGAAAGGATGAGCGCATTTCCCGAGCGGGCAGCCTTCAGATTGGGCGCGGGCGGCGTGTCGTAAGGACCGATGCCGGTTCCGCTGGTTGTACTTTCGAATGCGCCGATGTCATGAGCCGTGGCGCGCAAGCGATACTTTCGCGCGATGGTTTCGTTTTGAAAGTACTCCTTGATCACCCACCCCGGCATGGATGCGTTGGCAGCGCCAATGGCGGCACTGCCAGCGGCCAATGTGAAATCCCCGGCGGCGGCATTCTTGAACCCGGGCGACGCCGAGAAAACCGAGCCGCTCAACGGGCCGGGATTGACGCCACTCGCCAGCCAATTGTTTCCCCCGGTAATGACGCCAGTGTTGGTATCCATGAGCGTGGGCTGCGTGGTTCCGAAAATAATGTTATTGGAAACCTGGGCGCTCATCGCCGTGCCGTTTTGATTCGCGAGATGCACGAACGCCGCGCCGCCGCCATTGCCTGAAATTCCATTGCCGACGTAGGTATTATACATCGCCTGCATTGACATGTTTTCGTTGGTCAACCCGGTGTCGTTGAAAATCACCAGCACCTGCCCGTGATTGCCCGGGTTCGTGCTTTGCAGAAACACATTGCCGCGCACCAGCATGCTCTGGCTGAACGGGCCGAGGCCGGAGAAATCATCATCGGTCATCAGGTCGCCTTCATAGTTTTTGGCGCGGGCGAACCAATTGTATTCCAGCGTCGAGTTGCGGGCGCGGACGTGAAAATTCTCCGCCTGAACGCTGTCATGCACGTAACAATAGCGAAGCGTGAACGTGCCGCCATAGATGTACATGTTGTGCGTCGGCGAGGAAGCGAGCGGATCGCCGTTGCTGTCGAACTCGCAAAATTCGACGATGACATCGCTTTCCTGACTGCCGCCCGTGAGCCCATTATCGTTGCCGCGAAAGACGCAGTCCTTCAGGCGAAGGCCGGTCGCGCCGTTATAGTAACGGATCCCGGCTGAGTTGCGCGAAGCAGTGTGGCAACCGGTAAACACGATGCCTGAAATATGATAATTCGCGCCGCCATCCACCTGCCAACCCCCGCGTCCACGGTCGCCCGCTGTGTAACTGCCCGGGGCGTTCTCCACGAGGCTGGCGCTGAAATCCCATACCGGCTTGTTCGCCGGATCCTGGGCGCGAATCGTGATCGGGTTGTTCGACGCGCCTTGTGCAGTCAGGTGCACGCGAAAACGATACGTCCCGGGCGCTATCACCACCTCGTCCCCTGCCTGCGCCGCTTCGATTTTGGCGTAGGAATCCGATGGGGTGACATTGATCACGGCGGCGAAGTTTGACAATGCCGGCAGAATGGAAAGGATAATAGCGACGGTCAGGCAACGAAGGTGCTTATTCATCGACTGGCAGGCTAACGAAAACACGCTCGCCTGACAATCTTGTCCTCCGTTCGTCCGTGCATCACTTCAGGACAGCAGCCCTGCCGCCGAGTCCGACGGAGCGCGGGTCTGTGACCCGCAGCAGGCTTGCTCGCCCAACGACCCCTGGGATTTACCACGCTGGTCCTGTGCTCCACCTTGCTGCGACTCGCAGAACCGCGCTCCAACCTCGTCTCTGCACTCGCTGTCCTGGCTCTTTTCGGTTTGCCTCCTAAAGCGGAACCAGATTAGCGTCTCCGCCGAACGTCATGACAGAGCACGCCGGAGCCAGACTCGGACGACCGAAGCCAAATACAGGGAATGGCCTTCGATATTGCTTCAGGCGGAATGTTATGTTGCCTGTTCTATGCGGCTGCCTCCTCGCCGCCTACTGGACGGCTCGGGCGCAGGACAACTACGAAATCCAGGTTTATGGTTCGGAGACAGTTCCGGCCGGGGCGACGATGGTGGAGTTGCACAGCAACTTTACGGCGGAAGGACGCAAAACCGAGGAGAACGGTGTATTGCCGACAGACCATGCCTTTCACGAAACGCTGGAAATCACGCGCGGTTTCACGCCCTGGTTTGAAACCGGCTTTTATGTCTTCACCAGCGCCAGGTCCGGCGACGGGTGGCAATGGGTGGGCGACCACATCCGGCCGCGGATTCGCGTGCCGGAGGAGTGGCACTGGCCAGTCGGGCTGAGCCTTTCCGTGGAAGCGGGCTACCAGCAGCGCAAGTTTTCCGAAGACACCTGGTCACTGGAACTCCGCCCAATTATCGACAAGCAATGGGGCCGCTGGTATGGCTCGTTCAATCCCGCAATCGAGAAATCGTTGAAGGGCGCCAATGCCACTCGGGGCTACGAATTCGCGCCCAATGCCAAAGTGAGTTATGACGTCACCAAAGTCGTGACCTTGGGTGTGGAATATTATGGCTCACTCGGCCCGGCCACGCATTTTGATGCGGTGGGAGACCAGCAACACTTGATCGTGCCGGCGCTCGACTTGAATTTTTCGCCCAAATGGGAATTCAATTTCGGTGTCGGCGTGGGCCTCACCCACAGCACCGATCATCTAATCATTAAAATGATTATTGGCCGGAGGTTTTAGAAATCCCGGAGCCCATGGCAGCCGACGTAAGGAGGCTCTAACTTTCCGAAGAGATCAGAGCCTCCTCACGTCGGCTGCCACGATCGTTAAACGAATCCTGCCCGCGACTCGCGAAATGAGTGGAGACTGCGGACAATTTCATGAATACTGGAAATGGAATGAAGATCGATCAGCGCTCCGAATACACACGCGGCGAACTGCATCGCCGTGACTTGAAGGCGAGTCCGTTCGAGCAATTCGCGTTGTGGTTCGAGGAAGCGCGCAACGGCGGCATTGTCGAACCGAATGCGATGAGCCTCGCCACGGCCTGGAGCGACGGACACCCGCTGGTGCGCACCGTGTTGTTAAAGAGCTACGATGAGCGCGGGTTTGTCTTCTTCACCAACTTGGAAAGCCGCAAAGCCCGCCAAATCGGCGAAAACCCGAATGTCTCGTTGCTCTTTCCCTGGCTCGCGCTGGAGCGCCAGGTGATCGTCACTGGAACCGCGGAGCGCGTTTCGACCGCGGAAACGCTGGCCTACTTTGTGACTCGTCCCAGAGGCAGCCAGTTGGGAGCGTGGATTTCCCAGCAAAGCTCTGTCATCACCACCCGCAAGCTGCTGGAAGCGAAATGGGAGGAGATGAAGCAGAAGTTCGCCCACGGTGAAGTCCCTTTACCCTCGTGGTGGGGCGGCTACCGGGTCGCGCCGACGGAGATCGAATTTTGGCAGGGACGCGCCAGCCGATTGCACGACCGATTTTTGTATGTGCGCCAGCCGGACGGGACGTGGAAAATTGAGCGGCTCGCGCCTTGAAGGCATGGAGTCCCGGCTTCAGCCGGCGCAGTGTTCGTTTAGCCGGGTGGGTGCGTCTGAGGTTCAGTGGATGGTTGTGTTCACGAACGCCTTTAAACTTCACCGCGAATCCGCAGGCAAATCAATCCGCCTCCCCGTCTGCGCAGACTCTCTTGCCGCTTCAAGTATCTCGTTTACAACCAGGTTCCCTTCGAGCGAGGACAGGCCGGAAGGTTTAATCTCGCCGCGAACGACGGCGGCAAGATACGAAAGTTGATCGGTCATCGACCCGGTCACGGGTGGGGCGGACTCCTCGGATTCCTTCCCGCCAGTGCGGACTTTCAACACATCGTGGCGCGGCACCAGCACGTAACCGGTCTTGCCATAAATCTCCATGTCCTTGCGGTCAAACGGCCAGTTCCAGGATGCCTGAATGATTCCCTGCGTCTTCGGGTAAGTGACTATGATGGTCGCCTCATCCTCCACTTTGGGATAGACCTCGGGCTTGATGTGCTGCGTCACCGCAAAAACGGATGTGGGCCGCTGGCCGTCCATCAGCCACGTGATGAGGTCGGCGCCGTAGCAGCCGAAGTCCATGAGCGCCCCGCCACCGTTGAGCACGGGATCAGTCAACCATTCCAGGAAGGCGGGGGAGCAGCCAATCTCTTTCGGCCCGCGATGACCGTCATGGACAACAATCTTGCGCAAGTCGCCAATGGCGTGCTGGTCGTGGACCATGGAATAAGCGGCCTGATTGCCGGGATACCACGTGGTTTCATAATTGACGATGATTTGAATGCCGCCTTTTTTTGCCGCTGCTTCAATGGCCCGGGCATGTTCCAGGTTCACGGCCATGGGCTTTTCCATCATGACGTGAATGCCGCGGGGGGCGCACATCTCCACCACGCGCCGGTGCTGGAAGGTGCTGGTGAACGTGGCCACTGCCTGGATGTTGGTCCGGGCGAGCAAATCCTCCAAGCTGGCGTAGAAAAGGTTGGTCGCCAGGTTAAAGCGGCGGGCATATCGGTCCACCAGGTCCTGCCTTGGCTCAACGATCCCGACGAGTTGAACATCCTTTCGATTGCGGGTCAGTGGAATGAAGCCCCCGGCATGGTCGTGGGTCAGGCCAATGATGGCGAAAGGAACCGGCGGCTTGTTTTCCTGAGACCAGCCCGTGCCGGCCACCAAACATAGGATTACGAGGAGGACAAATTTTTTCATAGCGACTTTCATTCAGCCAATACGCCCGACACTGTGTTACTTGGTGGCAGGCGCGATTAGCTAAGACTGTTCGCCGACGAGCCTGTTCCCGTCAACGCCGGAATTTATTAAGAAAGTGATGCCTCAGGCGGAGCGCAGAGTTCCAGCTCCGCGCTCCGTTCCGACGGGGCACTTCTACTCAAGTACAGCCAACAAATCCGCAAGCGGTGGCTGAGGCGCACCCGCGCGCCAACAAACAAAAAGATCAGCCACTGGCGGCTTTGCCAAGGGCCGAAAAATTATTCCAGGGTGCGGCAAACCTTTCAACGATTCCGGCAAAAGCGCCACACCACATTTTCCCGCGACGAGCCCAAGGATTGTGTAACCGCGCTCGACCATCTGCAGGATTTTCGGACGGAAGCCCGCTTGTTCACAGGCCTTCAGGACTTGCCGGGACGCGCCCGGATACGTTTGGTCCGAGATGCCCAGGAAAAAGTCGTCGGCGAGGCTGGCGAGGGAAACGACGGCTTTTCGCGCCGCCGGGTGATCTTTCGGCAGCGCGGCCACGAAGCTGCACGCGCCAACCTTGCGTTTATTGAGTCCGGCGGAATCCGCTTCATGGGCGAACCCAATAAAGCCCGCGTCCAATCGCCCTTCGATCAGCGCCTGGGCTTGCTCAAGCGGCGGCAGATCGAACAAGTGAACAGCGGTTTCCGGCGAGCGCTGCCGAAATCTTTCCAGCACCCGGGGAACCAGCGAATGAAACAGGCCCCAAACATAACCGACATTCAAGTGGCCGCCGGTCCTGCCGGTTTGTCGCGCGACCCGCACGGCCTGTTCGCTTTGCTTGAGCAGCGCGCAAGCCTCCGCAAGGAACGCCTTGCCCGCTTCGGTAAGCCGGACTCGGTGCTGGCTGCGTTCGAGCAGTTCCACTCCCAGTTCGTCCTCCAGTTGGCGAATCTGACGGCTCAGCGCCGGTTGCGCGACCCGCAGGTTCCGGGCGGCCCGCGTGAAATTCAGTTCGCTGGCCACGCCGACAAAGTAGCGCAAGTGGCGAAGTTCCATGCCCGCACTATGCCGCAGCGGCATCACGGCGGGAACAAAGAAGTATTGGCCGTGCGATAAAAAATCGCCGAGCCTGTCCCCGTCATGAACTGGAATACTATCTTTGCCAAACGAACCCGTTGGATGCGCCGCAATGCCATGCGGGAATTGCTGAAAGTGACCTTGCAGCCTGAAGTCATCTCATTCGCAGGCGGCCTGCCGGCGGCGGAACTTTTTCCCATGCAGCGTGTGAGGGAGGCGGTAAAACAGGTGCTCGACACAGTGGGTCCGCAGGCCCTGCAATACGGCCAAACAGAAGGCGTGGGCGGACTCCGCGATTGGATCGCCCGTCAATTCCGCGTTCAACGCGAGAATGTGCTGATCACCAGCGGAGCGCAGCAAGCGCTGGATTTGATCGGCCGTGTTCTCCTGAACGAGGGCGACCGCGTCATCGTGGAGAACCCCACTTACCTGGCTTTGCTCTCCGCTTGGCGGCCGCTGGGCGTCGAGTTTCTGCCGGCGCCATCGGATACGGACGGTATGCGGGTGGACGGCCTGGAGCCGCTGTGGCCACGCCAGCCCAAGTGCATTTATCTGACGCCCAACTTCCAGAATCCCCAGGGCACAACCCTGACGCTCGCGCGCCGGGAGCGATTAATCGAACTGGCGCGGAAACACGGAATGGCCGTGGTGGAAGACAATCCTTATGGCGAACTGCGTTACAGCGGCGCATCCCTGCCACATCTTTTCGAAATCGACGGCAACGTGGTCATCCATACCGGAAGTTTTTCGAAAGTGTTGATGCCCGGCTTGCGCGTTGGTTGGGTTGTGGCGGCGCAGGAGGTGATCGACAAATTAGTGCAGGCGAAGCAAGCGGCGGATTTGCACACCAGCACACTCAACCAGCACATCGCGTTCGAATTGGCGACCAACGGCTGCCTGGCAGAGTTTGTGCCGCTGCTTCGACGAGCCTACGGCGAACGTCGCGATTGCATGCTTACGGCCCTGGCGCAGCACTTCCCGCAAGGCGCGTCCTGGACCCGTCCGGACGGCGGGATGTTCCTGCTGGTCACGCTGCCGAAGCACTTGAACGCGACCGAACTTTTGCCTGCCGCGCTCGAACGAAAGGTGGCTTACGTGCCCGGGGAGGAATTTCACCTCAACGGCGAAGGCAGGAACACTTTGCGCTTGAATTTCTCAAACGCCACGCCCGAACAAATCGCCGCCGGCATCGCACGCCTGGGCGACGTCCTGAAAAACACAACCGTGGATACGGTCTGACCGTATCCCGCCTTGTACTCAATCCTTTTCCAGCAGAAACAGCTTCGAGGATTTGTTCCGCAACGTGGACTCGACCTTGAGCATGGCCGGATAGTCCTTGGGATTGACGATTGCCGGGGTCGTTTCGAAGTCATGGGTGATGATGCATTTGCCACCCGATTCAGTCACCGTAACATGGGCCGTTCCACTGCCATCCGGCGCGTCCAGAGTTTCGCTCCTGGGCGAGATGACCACATGGTGGAAACCCGCGGGCAATTCGATCTCGGTGCGCACCGAATTATCACCGTGGTGCGCGATAAACAAGGGCAGCGTGCGCCGGTCCGCTCCCACCGGGAACATCGACGGCGTAAACGGCAGATCGAAATAAAAATACTTTCCATCCACCACGCTGTAATTATCCACGTCCACGGTGAATTGCTCCACTCCCGGATACGTGTCGAACCGGGTGACCAAATCACCGACGGGCCGCGCGCCCTGGGCCATGCCCGAAACGATTTCCTGGAAATAACGCCGCCGTTCCTCCGGGGGAAGCTCCGAGAAATACCGGTTCTTCCCATTGTAATGCGCGCCGTAATAACGCCGTTCCACGCTCACCCGTGTCTTGCCGCTGTCGGTGGCCGCGAGCGTGTAAACCGTTTCCATCTTGTCCCCGCAATCCTTGGCGGCCTTGATTACTTCGCACGACTGGCCGGCGAGCATCAGCCCCAATCGGCCGTCGAAGCTCGTGGAGCCCAGTTTGGAATATTGATCCGTATCGTTTAAATAATACGTTTCGCCATCGACAGTCAGGCGAACCAGCGGCACTTGGAATGTGCTGGGCAGCGGAAACGACATCGCCACATTCGTAATCCCATCGATGGGCGGCAACCCGGACGCCAGCACGAACTCAGGCTGGAACCCGGCGGCACTCAACATCGCGTGCAACAGGATCGCCCGATCCGCCGAGTGGCCATAACCTTCCGCCAGCGTGGTGTCGGCGGGCGAAAGTTCGCTCAGCGGCAGTTCGGCAAATGAAGGTCCAGCCTGCCGAATGGACTTGGCAACGAAATCGCGAATCGCCTTCACCTTCTCCAGCTTGTCCTTTGTCTGGCTGGTCAGTTCCTTGACCAGTCCCTCGGTCTTGGCGCGCTTTTGCGACTGCGCTTGCAGCTTGTCATTCAGTTCGGTCAGATACGCCTTCATGTCGCCGACGAAGTAACTCACGCCCGCGCCATACGCCCATTCCGGCGGAAGCTGCGTCTCCGCCGGCAGCGCCTTCACATGGTCCGCCTGCCATTGGAGCTTTTGCTGGCTGTCATCCACTTTGCTCTCCTGTTTGATCAGGTCTCCCCCATTGACCATCTGATGGATTTTAACGTTTGGCGGCGCGGTCACTTGAAATGATTTATGGTCCATCTCATCGGGCAATTGGAACGATTCAAACCCGGCCAGGAACGGCTTGTCCTTGCTCGTGATTTCATACTCCACCTCGATCGTGGAACCGACGTCCACTCCTGGCAGGTTGGCGACGAGTATCTTGCCGCCCGTGTAACGCTTGGCCGACGCGTTCCAACCGGCATCCATCACGTTCATTTCGTTGGTGGCGATTTCCTGGCGCTGGCCCGTTTTGGAAATCACCACGCCCCGCACGAGTTTCGCCTCCTGGCAGGCGGGATTGTAATCGATCTTCACTTCGGCTTCCCGGATCTTGCCCGCATAATTCAGAATGCGCTTCGAGTAACGCACCTTATAAACCGCCGTGTGCGGGTCGATGACATCCAATTCCTTGTTGCTTTCCAAAATCTTCGCGTTCGAATCCACCGGCGTGTCCGCGCCGTCATCCACCTTTGCGGCCTTGGCCACCGCCTGCTCCGATACCGCCATGACCGGGGCTTTGCGTTCGTTGTACTCCAGGGCTTTCAGCGTTTGTTTGAGCTTCAGATATTCTTCGGGTGAAAACTCCACGATTTTCAGCTTCAAGGCCCGCGAACAATCCAGCGCGCCGTCTTTGTAATCGCAACTTTCCCGGCAGCCAACGCTCTGGTCTTCAATCGGCGGACACGCAGGCATCGACACCGGCCCGGTGAAGCCATCGGCCAGCTTGATCGAAAGGTCTTCTTCAAGCCCGCACGCTACTTCCGTGCGCATCGGGTATTTCCTTTGCTCCAGGCCCGCGCCGCTAAGAATGAAATTGACCACGCCCAGGTTTTTTCCAATCCACGGCAGGCTCACCACCGATTTTCCGCTCCCGGTCGCCGTCAACCCTTCCACGGAAAATTCCAACTCAGCCCGCACCTCCGAGGACATGTCCATCATGTCCTCCGGCAGCAATTTCAGCGATTTCAACCGCGCGCCCGGCATCGATTCCTTGAGATTGCGTTCGAAAAACCGGCGTTCATCATCCGGCTTCATGTGCGCGAACATCTGGCGGTAAGCGTCGTCATTGACCCCTTCGAACGACAGCACGGATTTCGCTTCGAGCGCGCCCGCGGCGGTCAACACGCCGGTGGTCTTCACCCGCATCATGTGCTCCTCGGGGGGCGCCACCGGGCTGACCTTGAGATCCTCGCCTTCCGGCCGGCACACCAGGTAACTTTGATCAGAATCATACGAAGGCAGGAGGTCCCGCGTATTCTCGTCGGTGGGATCCATGAGCACGTATTCCCCTTTCTTCAACTCGGCGCTCACGATCGCATGATTAAAATCCGGATCGGGAACCTCGCCGTCCCGTTTCACCCCCACGCTGATGAGCACCGGGTAAGCCTTTAATCCCGCCGTGCGCAACATCGAGACGAGCAACGCGGCTTTGTCGCGGCAGACGCCGTACTTCTTGTCGAACGTGATCTTGACGTCATGCGGCTCGAAACCGGGCCGGTCCTTCTCCGGCGTCAGACCCATGTAGCGGATTTTTTTCGACACGTGATAAAAAACCGCTTTGACTTTTTCCATGTCAGTCTTCGCGTTCGCCGTCAGTTCCTGCACCGTTTTCTTCAACTCCGGCGTCGTGGCCTCGAGATGCGGGTTGCTCAATTCCCAGTACCATTTCGATACCGCCTTCCAATCCGGCGTCGTGCTGACATAAAGCCGCTGCAGAACCATTTCGTAAGGCGGCATGCCCGGTTCGTCGAACATGCGTGGGACGTCATTGACCTCCCAGTGGTGCACCAACCCGCCGTTTGAGTCGGCTTCCTTCGTGTATTTGACTTTTCCCGGAATTTCGGCGCGCAAGGCAATGCGTTTCAAGGGCCGATCTTTCGGCGCATGCACGTCATACGAAATATGGCGGATGTAACCTGAGCCTTCAAAGACGTTCTCCTCCGCGTATTCGCCGGGAATAATTGGCCGCTCGATGTTCTGCCGGGTAATGGAATGGACCACGTCGCCGATTTCAAGCTTGGGAATGTTCACGCGCAACACCTTGCTGTTCGGGTCGTAAATGTTCATCGACATCTGGCTGTCGTCGATCGTCTCCTTTGAATTCGCCGCCACGTCCACCGGGACCACCTCGCCGCCGGGTTTCAGCACCTCCAATTTGACAACATCCACGGTCGAATACGGCAACATGAAACTCAGGGACAGCGTCCGATTCTCTCGCTTGCCCTTTTCCGTCAGCACCAGCGTGAAGCTCTCGTCCTGGCATTCCCCCGTGCCGTCGGCGCGGTACACCCGCACGCTCTTCCTCTCCACGGTGGCGTCGTCGCAATCGGGATATTTGTTCAGGGTAATTTCCGAGGCTGCGGCCATGACTTTCCTGGCATCCACGAACGCCCAGGTGTCCCCCGTGTACCGATTCGTTTGGCCCGCGGCCGTCCACGTCATGGTCGCCGCCAATACCACCGCCGCCGCCAGCCGCCCGAAAATCAAAAGTTTATGTTTCATAAAATGGAAAAAGGATTAGCCACAATAGCCCATTGGCGCGTCCCCGCTAGCGAAATTTTGGGCAAATAACCGCTCCAGGGCGCATTCAACACTGCTCTTACTCGGGAGGTAGGGACATCGCGTTTAACAGTGTTGAGATGCACCTAACCGCCGGACACCAGATTTAGCCCTTCTTCTCGGACTCGGTCAACGGCACAAATTGGCGCTGAGCCACGTCATAGACAAACAGCTCGGCGGTGGCGATCTTGAAGAACCACGCGTGAAGGTGCAGCGTGCCCTTTTCCAGACGGGATTTGACTCCAGGATAGGTCTGGAGGTTTTCGAGCGCGAACAAGACGTTCTCCTCTTCCGCGGCCCGGATTCGATCCTCCTCCCGCGTAAGGTGGCGATATTCCTTTTCCAGGACTGACAGGACCGGAGCCGCAAGATTGAGCCACTCGGAAAGATGGGGCATGGATTCATCCCGCAGGCCCCGCATCAGCGCGGCCACCGCGCCGCATTGCGAATGGCCGCAAACCACGATGTCGTCGACTTTCAGGATTTCAACGGCGAACTCGATGGCCGCGGCAGTGGAGTTGGTGCTGCCTTTGGCGTCAAATGAGGGGATCATCCCCCCGATATTTTTGACCACGAACAGATCGCCGGGCTCGCTTTGGGTGATCAGTTCGGCCAGCACCCGTGAATCCGCACAGGTAATGAACAAGGTGTGAGGATTCTGGCCTTCACGCGAGAGCCGTTTGAACAGTTCCTGCCGACGACCAAACTCTTCCTGGCGAAATTTGTGAACGCCTTCAATGAGCCGCAGCATACATTCAAGAATTGCCCTTATGCCATACGCGGATTGCGGGCTAAATGCAATAAGAGATAGGCCCAGGCGTTCCGTCCTCGGTTCGGTTCCGCCACCCGTCAGGAAGCCGTTCCGCGCAGCCTTCCAATCGACCACTTCAAATTCTCCCGCGCCCGCGTTTCGTATCTTTCGCGAAAGTATTCCGTCGAAAAAATCCGCTCCCGTTCCAGAAACGATTTCAATATTGCGCCACGGCCTGCGGCAAATGCCTGCTCCTCCACCCAATCGTATTCGCGCCGAACCTGCCGCTCATATCCCGCAAATCTTTTCCGAGGTTGCCCCAGAATGCTCAAATCCACGTCCACCAGCAATGCGGCATCCGGATCGTTCGGCGGCGCGATGTGCTTCGTCGCCAGGATCAAATTGTCAACCCGCTGCGCAAATGCGGCGGACAACCCCGCCTCGTTTACCACCCGGATTGCCGCCTCCGCGCTGCGCTCTTCATTATCTTTCGCGCGCGAATCATAAATTGCGTCATGGAACCAGATGGCCATTTCAACACTGTTCTCATCGCTGGCCAAGTGGCGCGCCCCGTCAAACTCCTCCAGACAATGGTGAATGTGCGCCAGGTTATGGTACGCGCGATGCGGCTCACCGTAGTGTGCGACCAGCGGAGCGTAAACCTGCGCCGCGTCGCCTTGCGCGCCCAGCTTTTCCCAAAAGGCAGCCCACCTATTTTGAAGCGGATCGGGCACGATAAGCTTTGATCAACTTTTGAAAAACAGGCTTTGGAACGTAGTCGCGGACAATCGTTTCCCATCCCGCCGGGCCGATCAGGCCCTTGACCATGCTCGAACTGATATCGGCGATCCCGCGCGGCGGGATCAGAAAAACCGTGGTGATCTCCCGGCTCAAATCTCCGTTGATGTTCCGCATGACCCGTTCGTATTCGTAATCGCTCTGGGAACGGACGCCGCGCAAGATATGCGACGCTCCAATCGATTTGGCGTACGTGATCAGAAACTGGTTGCTGAACGTCTCGACCTTGATCATCCGATGCCGCCACGTAGAAGCCCGCAGCATCTCCAACCGATCCTCCAGGCTGAACGCGCACCGTTTGTCCGGATTGGTCCCAATCGCCACGACCAGCCGGTCGAACAATCGAACGCCCTGCTCGATCATCCACGTATGCCCGATGGTGAGCGGATCGAAACTCCCCGCATAGACCCCCAGTTTGCCGTCTTTTCGCATGGTATTACGCGTGTGTCATTGTTTCGCAGAACCGTCCGCCGAGCGTGGGCCGGGATGGTTCCGCCCTTGCCTCTCAGCCCAGACCGTAGACCATGAGCACCAACCAAACGATTATTAACACCAGCGGCAGGACCACGGGAGCGGTCAATCCCAGACTGCGCGTTGTCGCACTCGTCTGAATTGGAACGAGTTGATCCGGACCTACCCTGGCGCGGTAGGCCTGCCGCAACTCGCGGATCGCCCTCAAAGCAGCGAGAATGCTGATGTAAATCAGCAAGTCCATGGAAAGGGCCACCAGGGGTATCAATCGGAACAACAGCATGGCCTGCCTTAGAAACAGAGTTTCTTTTGCCGGAACCGCGCTGTTCAATCCGTTGGTCGTGATCGCATAAGCCGTGAACAAAAACGCCTGGGAGGCCACCAGCCAGGAGAGCCGTTGGATGATAAAGCTGTCTTCGTGCTCGATGCGGCTGCGAAACAACTTATACCAGTCCATGGGTGAAACCTGCTCTGGTGGGTTGCTGGCATTGTCCATGGCGAATCTTTGCACGCTCCGTCGGTAATGGCAAGCCGGCCTGCCGAGCGGCGGCCTTGTCGGCGCGCTTCTTTGGCTGCCGCGCCGCGTGTGATCCTACGGCAGCAAAACAACGCGATAAAATCGTTGGGCGGCCGCTGTGGGAGCGGAATCAACCCACTGCGTCAACCCGCCGCCGCCCGTAAATCCCGTCTGCGCGTTCGTCCAATGGATCAGATCCGCGCTGAATTGCACCGCATACTGCCGATTAGCCAGCGAGACCACGTCGAGCTGGAACGTTCCATTCGCAAGCATGCGCGCGCCGTTGATCGGCTGGCCGATGCCCAGGGCCGCTGCCGTTGAAGTTGCTGCCCCGCAGCCATTCGTAACCACCACGTCATAAAACGCCACGTCGTTGGTGCATGGCGCAGCCACCGAGAAGGAGCTTTGGGTTGCGCCGGGAATGGCGTTCCCATTTTTGCGCCATTGAAAACCCAGGGGTCCGGGGCCGGTCGCGTTAACTGAAAACGCCGCCGCCTGGCCGGCGCAACTGGTCGCGCAAGCAGGGCTCGACACGATGGTTGGGGCCTGGCAATTCTGCGTCACCGTCAGGGTGATGGCGCTGTTTAAAGTATTGTCGGCGCGGTTGGCGTCATTTTCGGCGCTTAGAATCATCGCCGTATCGTTCAGGCTCTGGCCGGCGGGCGCATTCGTGCTGACCACCGCCTGGTAACTCACCGATCCGCCTGCGCCGGACGGCAGGTTGCCGATGTCCCAGGTCAGCGTATTACCCACCAGCACCGCGTCTCCCGACGCGCTGCCCGGAACGTATGCCAATTGGCCGGGTAAAATTTCAGTGACTTGCACGCCCGTGGCGGCGTTGTAGCCCAGTTTGTTCGTGTAGTTCAAAGTGCAGGTGATGAGGCTTCCGGGTGAGACCGTGGCCGGGCCGCTTTTCACAATGGCCAAATCCGGGCTTCCGGCCGCCGGGCCGGGCTGCGGTATCTGAAGCGCCCGGGAGGAATATTGAATCAACCCCGAGCCGCTCAAGTGCGCGCCCGCCGACAAGCGCGAATAAAATGAAATCTGGCCTGGATTATTGTCGAGCAGGTTCACCGTGAACGTATAACTCCACATACTTGCCCCCGGCGGCGCGGAGAGCGCCGGCCCCGCCGTAATCACCACGTTCGGCGACGGTGAAAATCCCGTCAGGAATTGAATTTCCGGGGTCGAAGACCTCGTGCTGTGATTGAAAGTGATGGTCACCGTCCGGCCAGTCGCCGGGCCACCCGATAACACGACGCGGCCCGGGATATAGTCCAGTTCTTTCCAGCCCTGGACGTCGCTCCTGCACCAGTTCGGGTTTCCAGCGGATTGTCCTTCCAGATCATCCGCCACGGCAGTGCCTGCCATACAACCAAGAACCAGGGCCAGAACCCATCCCGCGAGAAGACTGCTTCGCCCGCTTCGCTTTGCGCTTTTCATATTCCGGATTCCCACAGAAAACATAATCATGTTTCTCAACATGTGCAGCTTAGGCGTGCCTCCCATCATTCACCATCGGGGCAGGGCACGGTTGTTGTCCCGGAGCAAAGCTAAACCGCGCCCCGGGGATTCCCCGGGTGTTTTTGCGGCCTCGTGGTGTTGTTTGTTATATACCGCCCTCTGGACCCCATAAGCATTAACCCAAGCCTTTTTGGGCCGTATTTACGGGGGTTTTTGACTAGTGCCAGACCGCAAAGGGGTTCTTGGATCTTGTGTTTTTCCTAGGAAATGCGGCGAAAACATTAAACAATAGGTTAATGCTTATGCCCTCTGGACTCGCCTCACCCGTCCCAAGGCCAGTAACGTAAGGTGCCATGGCCCTTGCGCACTTTTGACAGAGGTTTGAGAAGTTTAAGGCCGGGCGGGGCTGTAAAGGCGGTGTTTTAGCTTGAATGGGGTTTTCGGATGGTCGAGGTCACAAACTGTTTTATTAATTCAAGCTGTTCGTCGCTTTCCTTAATATCGAGGGCCTTCCCATAGGCACGATTCATCAACATTGGAGCTTCTTCATGGTCCGAGGCATGAATCATGTAATACATCACCCTGCCGGCACCGCTCTTCTTTTCGTAAATCGGAAATGGATAGACCCATTTATAACCGAGTTCTGAGCCGAAACGGTCACAAACGTATGTCGCCCGGAGGGCACCCCGAATTTTGGTTAATTTGTCCCATTCCGCGTTTCCCCACCACTTTTGGAGTTTGATATCCTTGTTAAGTTTGAGTGCGGACATGCTTCTGTCGATCCAGCCTTCAGGAAAAAAATAAAACAGCTCGATTTTGTTGCCCCCTTTTTTGTGGTCGGCTATGGCCTTGACCGAGGCCCAATCGCATTCAAAAGTTCTCTGATCGAGGAGGCAGAATGTCGCCTCCTTGTCTCTGATCGGGTTTTGAGCCAACATCGTAAGGATGTTCTGGTTGAAGTCGCCCGGGTATATTACGATCTTTCGTTTCGGCTCACTCTTTGCCTTGTTGGGCGGAGGCTGATCAGCACACATCTGCTTGATTAATTCGACCTGGGATTTATCCTGTTCAAACAGAAAGAAGTTTTTCAGCCATCTTGGTGATGATTCGATTACCAATTTCGCCGACCACATTTCGTGCTTGTCCGACTCCTGCGGCCCTGCAAACGCATCAAGGTATGTTCCGTGATAAGTGATTTGAACGAAATAAAAAAGGTAGCGCTCAATCAACTTTGCCTTGCACCCCGTCCAGATCGGGTTGCGTTCTTTGAATTTTTTCTCTGCGATTTTTATATCCGCAGGCGGAACTTCTATTAACCACGCTTCCTCGTTCATGAAGTCACCGGAACCTGGTCCCACGTCGCCCCATCAAGCTGGCGTCCCGCGACCTTTTTGCCCTTTGGTTCCATAAAAATTTGTGCATCTGTCACCTCGTCCCAAAAACCTCGGATCGGGGCTCGCTCGGTTTTTGGAGCCGGAACTGGTGCCCAATGTCCCCATTGTTTGAAGTGAAAAGGAATTCCCGAATCTTGACATTGATCCCGCAACTTTCTAGCCCAGCCCGGCAACATCGCCCTGGCGTTCGTCCCGCTCTCACCGCCGGCAATAACCCAGTCGATTTGATGCAACGATTCTGGCCTTCTAACGGTCCAGGGGTCGAGGTCAATCGGCCCTAATAGCGGTTCACATGAAAGGAATCTATACTTGGCGGGGAACTTGAGGAGAACAGGCAGTCTTTCCATGGCACGCTGCTGGTCTTCGACAGTGGTTCCAAGCCAGACATTGTTGGGCCATTCCCGCGTCCATGGGATTCTTTCAGCAATATTCTGAGGTCGTTTTGTCAATAAGAGCCAGTCGAGCCAGGGGGTAGTCGCGATTAAGGCCCACAGCTTTTTGCGCCACGGATCAAGATCGGCGCGAGCTTCAAATACGTCAGCCATGGAGGCGCAGAAAACCCGCTTTCGTTGTCCGTCTTCAGCCGCTCCAGCGTTCCATTTCAAGGGTTCTCCCCAGTGGTTTTCAGTGAAAAAACGCCGCTTTTTTGTCGCCCCCCATACTTTTGCCCCTACCCGTTTTGCCCACGTCTCGGCATAACAATGCTCACAGCCAGGTGAGACCTTTGTGCATCCCCACCAAGGGTTAAAGGTATGATGAGTCCATTCAATTGACGAGTTTTTACCCATGATTACGTGACTCCCAGAGTTTTACAGCCAATTTTAAGAATTAAAAGCATTTTCGATGTTTAATTTATTGTGGCAGCTTTGAGCATTGGGTTGTCCAAGTCATATTATTGTTTAAGGCGGGGTTTTAAGGGCCTGTAAATGGACCGTAAAGCGGTCCAGGCTCGCAAAGTTGTTGTGCAACCCTGGCGTGGGAATGTAAACGTAGCCACGGTCGCTGCGATGCGGGTCGGGCGCTGGGGGTTTCCAAGGAGCGGGATGTGTTGTGACTGCGTTCCAAGCCCAACGCTTCACCGCGGCGTTCCGCGAGCGACCCAGGACGTGGCATATTGGGTCAACTCCGACGC